>DAJS01000002.1:16835-56142 GCA_002496425.1 Acidilobaceae archaeon UBA162 | reverse complement strand
GTTTCCACTCACTGCCTAAAGGTATCGCGCTAACATTAATACCTCTATCTCAGAAAGCATAACATGAGACAACACTACTGTCAGGTGTTGGCTTGTAAACTAACTATTTTAAAGCTTATTAAAGGCTCGCAAGTTGATCGCAAAGCCTGGAATAAGGCTTGAAACACGTGCTCGTTGGAGGCGTTGGCTTCCTCGGCGTTAACGTCGCGCAGGTGCTAGCTGATTCTGACGAAGTTGTAGTAGTGGCCAGGCCAAGCTCAGTCAGAAAGAGGCCAAGGATAGCCAGGGAGCTGACCAGGCTCGGGGCGGATGTAAGGGTAGTCGAGCGTATTGACATGGAGGCCCTGGCTAGACTTGGCGGCGACGTATATCACCACATAGCTGGAGTAGTTATAGGTCCTCCTGAGGCCTTCTGGCAGGCCCACGTTGAGCTTTTGCGCGAGGTAATAGGGGCGGCGTCACAGCTAGGCTCAAGGGTCATCTACACGAGCTCCACGGCTTCAATGGGCGAGGCCATAGGCGTGCCCAGGGGCTCTATCATCTCTGAAGAGGAGCAACATCTGGATAGGTCAAGGTTTAGGCAGGCGACGGTCTACGAGGTGACTAAGTCCGAGGGAGAGAGGCTGCTGGTCTCGAGCTCCAAGGCCCTCAATGGCAGGTGGGCTATAGTGAGGCCCTCACTGATATTCGGCCCATGGGGCTATGAGCTCCAGTGGGCCATAGTCTACAGAATGGTAGGGCTTGGCCTAGCCCCCTACTTTGGTTCAAGGAACATGGTCTACTCGCTCGACGTGGCAAGGGTTATGGCGATGGCTGCCAGGGGTGAACTTGACGGTAGGTGGGTGATAGTCAACTGGCCTGAGGACAGGGACCTAGGGGACGTGGCCCAGGTCCTGTGCTCGATGAGGGGCCGCAGGTGCAGGAGGGTCGGCCTGGGCTGGCTACTGGGGCTGGCGTCTAAGGTGTCGGGGAGAGGGCTTGACATGATGGCCCGCATGCTAAGGCTCAACTATAAGTACGTCAGCAGAGTGCTTAGAAGCTTCACTTATACCCCGTTCGAGGAGGCAGTCAGGGCCTTCGCTGAGTGGGCCTCTACGGGCCTCAGCCCTTAGCTAAGGGCAGCTTATTAGGCCCCTCGCATGTTAGAGCTTAGGTACCAATGCCACAGCAGGGAGACCAACAGGGCAGGGAGACGAAGTTCATAGTTGACGCCATGCTCGGCAACGTCGCCAAGTGGCTACGCATACTGGGCTATGACACTCTGTACTCCAAGGCTTACAACGATGCTCAGATACTGGCGATAGCACAGAGGACTTCGAGACTGATAGTGACTAATGACAGGGGGCTTAACGCGAGGGCCCTCAAGAGGGGGCTTATGTCACTGTTGGTCGAGGAGGGCGACGTGGCCAGGGTCCTGGCCCAGCTGGCATCGCGGGGCCTCATATCTCTGGACGTCGACCCCAGCAGGAGCAGGTGCCCTATCTGCAACGGCAGGTTAGTCCTGGTCACCGATAAAAACCTGGTAAGGGGCAGGGTTCCGCCAGGAGCACTAGCCAAGCACAACAAGTTCTACATGTGCGCTCGCTGCGGCCACGTATACTGGGAGGGAGGACACTGGGTCAACATAAGGAAGCTGGCTGATAGGGCAAGGATGCTAATGGCGCAGGAGTTCAGTAGCACAAGGGCTGTTCAAGGCCCAGCGGCGCCAGGCTAGGGCCTCCTCAGCGACTCCATCATGTAGAGGACGGTCACCAGGTGAGGAAACATTCTAAGTATGTCACGCCTCGATATCATGCCGACGAGCCTGTAGCTGCTGTCGAGCACGGGCAGGTGCCCTATATTCTTAGAACCCATCAGTTCAGCCGCTTCGCGCACGGTTGCCGTGTCCATTACGTAGTAAGGGTTTCTAGTCATTATGGCTCCCACCTGCGTGCTCCTGGGGAGGCCACGGACCACTACCTCGCGGACTATGTCAGTCTTAGTCACAATACCGAGGAGCGAGCCCCTGTCGTCAACTATGACCAGAGACCCCACGCCCCTGTCAATCATCAGCTGCGCGGCCTCGGCCACTGTAGCTGTGGGAAGCGCTGTGACCACTGGCGCATTCATGAGGTCCCTGGCCAACAGCTCCGTGCTCACAGGCCCTCCCAGTCGGTTGCGCGTGACGAGAATTTTAAGACATTTATCTTGATGGTCGCTATGTGCGTGGTACCAAACCGCGGAGCTTGGTGAAGAGGCTAACAGGTGCGTGAGGAGTAGGGTAAAGGCCTTTTGGCTATCTGTCCCTGAGAGCCGCGCGTAGGTCTAGACCAATGGCTAGTTTAACCTCTACTCCTTCCTCCTTTCCTTGAATAGAAATAGGAACTTGCCCAAAGCAGGGTATTGTATAACCACATGTCAACTTCAACTGGACCTCTAATGCCCTTAAGGTTTGCTCATCAGCGTAAGCCCTAAATCTAAACCCCATGTTGGGCATTAGGAGGGCCTTCGCTCCTCTTAACCCCCTAAATTTAAAAACCCCAGCCCAAGCCTCTATCTGGCCTCGTTCTGAACTCAGGACGGGGCCAACGTATCGAGAGGGCGTACATAAGTTGGCAGGAGAGGAAGCGGCCCCTCGCAAGGTTGCTGACCTTCGCGAGGGGGAGGACAACGTGGACGTAAAGGTTCGTGTTTTGAGCGCCGAGCCGCCAAAGGTTATACACACGCAGAGGGGCGATAGGACGATAAGTGAGGCTATAGTTGGTGACGATACTGGCAGGGTCAAGCTGACTGCCTGGGGTAATCAGGCGGGCAAGCTGAAGGAGGGCGACGCCGTAGAGCTACAGGGCGCCTGGACGACCAGCTTTAGGGGCGAGGTTCAGCTGAACATAGGCAGCAGAGGGGCCATTAAGAAGCTGGAGGACACGGAGGTCCCCAAGCCAGAGGACATACCTGAGAACACGCCTAAGGCGCAGGGAGGGGGCTTTGGGAGCCGTCGCGGTCCTCGTAGGGGAGGCGGTAGGCCTCCTAGGCGCTACGGAGGCTATGGCAGCAGGCCACGCGGTGGAGGCTCAGAGGAGGGCGAGGAGAGCGAGGAGTTCTAGGCGGTCTGTAGGCCCTCGTGGGCTTAATTAAAATCAGGAGGGTTTTTATCAGGATTCTTGCTCACTTCCTATTAGACTCACCTTTTCATCTGTCAGCTAGCTCTATGACCACTTCGCTGGCCTGCCTCAGAACCTGGCTGTGCTTTAGTTTGCGCAACTTATTACTAAAATTAAGAGAAAATCCCACATTTAGCATAGGGCTTTATTTTTAGGTGACACGCTTGGCCTAGGCATGCCATGGACAGGTTGGTCGGTTCATCCTACGTGGAGCGCGGCAGCCCGGCTACGGTAATATTCTACGACCACGAGCTCAACAGGGCCTACCTAGTAGACCCAGGCCAGGGCGAGGACAGACCTAGGAGGCTAAAGAGGTCCCTGGAGCAGCTTGGGAACCCTGAATATCATGTGGTCCTCACGCACTACCATAGCGATCACCTAGAGGCCATAGCTAAGCTTACCCCTGTGGAGGTCGTGGCCACTGACCTGGACTCCCCAGCAGTTAGGAGGCCTGACATAAGGGCGGCACTTACCTACGGGATGTACCTAGACCCTAATGATAAACTGATGATGTTCAGGGCCCCGCAGATAGCCGTTACAAAGGAAGTCCCAGCCTCGTCCGAGAGCAGCTACGGCAGGCTCAGGCTGATACCGTTGCCAGGCCACACGGAAGGTCACATGGGGGTGCTGACGCCTGATGGCGTGCTTCACGCTGGGGACGCCATATTCGGCGACAGGACCATAGCTAAGTATGGTATACCTTACCACAGGCGTCTCTGTACTGCCAGGGAGTCCCTGGAGAGCCTGGCCCGCCTAGCCCCCTCGCTGGAGTACGTAGTTCCAGGCCACGGGCCTGTAGTCAGGGGCAGCGAGGCCTCAGCGTTAATAGAGCTTAACATCAAGAGGCTTGACGAGGTCGCCAACTTAATTGAGTCCTCGCTCAGGGAGCCCATAGGCATTGACCAGCTGGTAGCATCACTTGTCAAGGCCTTCAGCCCCCAGGAGCTAGAGCCCGCCAACCTGCTCCTGTTGCGCACTACCGTTGAGGGCTACATAAGCTGCCTCAGGTCCAGGGAGGCAGTTGAGCCTGTCATAGTTAATGGCTCACTGCTGTGGAGGCTGAGGCCCTGAGGACTTCCTGACCCTGAATGCGGCGATTCTAAGGCTCCCAGCGGGCCCTTCCGGCTCGTTCAGCTTTATAATCTCAGCCTCAAGCCCCAGCTCGTTCATGACGTACCTCATGTCATCTATCCAGTCGTAGAGACCGCAGGTCTCGCAGTAGGTCCCGTCAAAGGCTATGTAAAAGGTGTCACCCTTCCTAGTGACTAGCCTTGCGGTCGCCTCGGGCGCCCTGTACCTGTTGTAGAGCTTGACGGCACGGCGGATCAGCCTGCTCTCGTCAACATGCATAATGGTACCCCCTAGCACTCTGACCCAAGCCCCTTCAGGGCTGACGCGGTAGCGGCGGCCGGGTCAGACGACTTAGTTATAGCTGACCCTATGATGACTATGTCAGCTCCCGCACCGACAACCTTAGGCACGTCCTCAGGCTTTATGCCCCCGGCAGCGGCCACAGGCCCCTTGAACAGCTCCTTGGCCTTCCTGATCAGGTCAAGGGCCTGGGAGGCGGTTATGCCAAGGGACCTCTGTACGTCTATGCCAGTGTGGAGCAGGACGACATGCGCGTTGGCCCTTCTGGCCTTCTCGACCCAGAGGCTCAGGTCGGTGAAGCCCATCATGTCAGCATAAACGACCCCGCCCAACTGCTCCGCGGCCCTGACTGCCTCCCTTATGGTCTCCTCGCTTGAGGCTACCATAGCGCTTACGGCATCAGCGCCAGCCCTTAACATAAGCTCCGCCTCAAGGGCCCCAGTGTCCATGGTCTTGGTGTCAGCCATGACTAGGTGCGAGCCGGGTAGCGACCTCAGCACCTTGACTGCCTTGACTCCCTCAGCCTTTATGAGCGGGGTCCCGGCCTCAAGTATCAGCTGGCCCCTCATGCCGCTCAGTACCGCAACCCTCACCGCATCCTCCAGGCTGGTGAAGTCGAGGGCTATCTGAAGCAGGGCTCCGCACTTGTTGAGCCTGTCAAGCAGAGCTGCCATGCTTATCCTGAGGCCTGGGCAGCTCGGACGTTTTTAGCTTTCAACGTTGGTCTGGCCCCTGGCGCCTTCTATGTGTGCCAAGCTCGTTAGTTAGAGGCCTTAAGGTCGACGTCAGGCTAACTATTGCTGGTTTTAAGGTACTACAGGTTAGAGATACTGTGGCGCGCCAGGGGCCCTCGGCTTGCTGATAGCGCATCTGGCCGACATACACTTAGGCGCTAGGAGGTATGGCGAGGCGACCATATACGAGGACATATTTGAGGCATTTGACGAGGCCCTAGACCTAATAATGAAGGAGAGGCCCAAGGTGCTAGTAATAGCAGGGGACCTGTTTGACAGCCCCCGTCCAACTAATGACGCGCTTATGCATGCTATAGCCAAGTTCAAGCAGCTTACAGCCTCAGGAATTAAAGTGATCGCAGCTCATGGAGAGCATGACACGCCCGGGAGGCGCGAGCCCTCAAGTCTAATGATCATGGAGAGCGCCATAGACGGCTTCTACGCTCCAACCGTCATAAACCCTGTCAGCGACGCTGACATAATAAAGTCAACAACAGTAAGCCTGGAGAACGTCATTTTCCACGTCTACCCGTTCAAGAGGCAGAGTGTCGAGAAGCGCCGTGAGCTGGCGCAGGTCCTCCTCAACAAGTATCGTGCTGTAATCGAGCAGGAGAAGTCTGAGGGGCACAAGACGGTCTTTGTGGCGCACTTCTCGGTTGACCCTATATTTCCTTATGATTACGTGACTAGTCTCGGCGACCTACCCAGGGCGGACTACGTGGCCTTAGGGCATGTCCATGCCAGATGCATTAGCTGTGCTGGCAAAGAGAACATTAAGGCCTATGCATATCCAGGGTCCCTTTATCCACTTGATATAGCTGAGGTCGAGGCGGAGAAGAGCATCGAGAGCCGGAGCAACAGGCCCTATGTTCGTGGCCCCATCCTGGTCGATCTTAGCTCTGACGAACCTACAGTTCACGAACTCAAGGTTGAGATTAGGAGACACGAAGTGCTTGACGTGGAGATAAATGACCCTAAGGACGTGGAGACGAGGATAAGCCAGGCCATATCAAGACTGCAGGGCCAGTACTCTAAGCCACCCCTCGTACACCTCAGAGTCAAAGCCTCAGCAGGCGTGTCGGCTAGGCTAATTGAGGTCAAGTCGAGCGAGGTCGGGGCGAAGATGAACGCTATAGTAATACCTCACGTAATTAGGGTGGCAGATCGGAAGGCTAACAGGCCACCACTAACCTCTTCTAGTGGCAGGGAGTCCTTAGACCTGGAGGGAATACTGAAGGAGGACCTAGGTCTTGACACCTACACCGCTAAGGTCCTTGTGGAGCTCCTAGAGGCCGCTGCCGAAGGATCTGACGAGGAGATAGACAAGGCCCTTGAAAAGCTGGCCTCGTGGCAGAAGAGCCTTGAGGCCTTGAGGGCGATGATATCATGACTTACATAATCAAGAGGGTTGAGCTGGAGAACTTTCTCAGCCATAGGAGGACCGTACTTGACCTCTCAGAGGGCAGTACAGCGCTGGTAGGCGAGAACGGGGCAGGGAAGACCAGCATCCTCGAGGCGATAAACTTCGCGCTTACGCTGAGGGGCTGGAGGGGCAGGTTGGCCGACCTGATAAGGGCCGGCTCCTCTAGTGCCAGGGTCAGGCTGATCCTTGAGGACATTAACGACAGGGATCCTGTCGTCGAGGTCTCGGCGTCAATTACGGCGCGCGGCAGACGTGGCTCTGCCACGTCAAGCGTTACGCTGAAGGAAGGACAAAAGCTCGTTACGGCCACGGCCAAGGATTATCCGGCCGAGATCGCTAGAGTACTGGGCATAAGCGCCGCGGTCAACTATGGGGACTTCCTCGACACGGCAATAATAGTGAGGCAGGGAGGGCTTATCGAGCTGTCCTCGATAATATCCCAGTCAGGCAAGAGGCTGAAGGAGCTCCTTGAGAACGCCATAGGGATACCACACCTGAGAGTTGCGCAGGAGAGCATCAAGGGCCACACAGTGCAGGCCTCTGTCAGGGGCATGCCAATACTTGCCGTAGAGATAGGGCCCAGGAGAAGGGACACCATAATAAAGAGCCTTGACAGTGCCAAGGATGAGAAGAAGCGCCTGCTTGACGGCCTGAGGGAGCTGAGAGGCCGTGAGACAAAGCTCAGTGCTGAGCTCTCAAGCGTAGAGGACGAGCTCAGGAAGGCCGAGCAGGAATCCAAGGAGATCTGCGATAGGGCTGCCTCCTATGAAGTTATCGAGTCTAACTACAGGGAACTACAGGAGCAGCTGAGGAAGCTAATGGAAGGGCTTAAGCGTGCGAGGAGCAAGGAACAGGAGCTGCAGGCCCAGCTTAGTAGAGCAAAGGAGCGTGCTACACTGGCGGCGCTTAAGGACAGCCTGCTAAAGGTCGACGACCTTACGTCAAGGGCCCTAAAGCTCAGGGCCGAGGTTGACAGGCTCTCAGAGGTTGAGAGGTCATGGATTCAGTTCAGCTCGCTCGAGCAGGCGCACAAGGAGTACGAGAGGCTCAGGGACCAGCTTGCCAGGATAGTGGAGGAGGAGAGGGCACTCTCAGGGCAGGCAGGAAGCCTTGAGGCGAGGAAGAAGAGCTATGATGAGCTCATCGGCAGGGCCAGAGGACTCGCTGACGAGCTTGCCAAGGCGCTTGGCCTTCCCACGGGAGCCTCTCTCGAGGACGTCCTCAGGCTCTCCGATGAACGCCTGAAGTCGCTGAGAGAACAGGCGGAGTCGATGGAAAAGGCTATTGAGGATGAGCGTGCCCAGGTCGAGAGGCTCAGCGCGCAAGCAGAGAACCTAAGGGAGATACTCGGCGTGCTGACTTCGGCTAAGGATTCGACCAGTTGCCCTGTCTGCGGTTCAAGGCTCACGGCTGAGAAGGCGAAGGAGCTCAAGGAGAGGTACGCGGGCGAGCTGAAGGAGGTAGAGGAGGAGTTCCACAGGCTCAGGGACAAACTCACGGCCGACGAGGAGATCCTGAGGAGGAGCAGGGAGCTGCTCGACAGGGCTGGAAGAGCCATTGCGCAGCTGAGGGAGATACTTAGCAATATCACGGAGCTCAGCAAGGGACTTGAGGCTCTTGATGATGTCATGAAGAGGCTTAGCAGCCTGAGCAAGGAGAGGGAGGAGGTGGAGAGAAGGGTCAAGGAGCTTGAGGACCTCAACTCAAGGTATCTGGCAGCTCAGCAGAGGCTGAAGGACCTGGGCGTCGGCGTCGAGCAGGTGCCAGCGCTTATCAAGGAGCTGGAGAGGAAGAAAGAGGAGCTCAAGGAGCTGGAGGACACTGTTCAACAGCTAACCTCAGAGGTCCTGAGAGCCACTAAGGCCAAGGACCTCGCTGAGGCCAGAAGGGCTGTGCAGGAGGCGCAGTCCGAGGCAGCCCGCGTTGGTCTCCTTGAGGAGCAGCTGCGTGACGCGCAAAGTAGCGTTAAGGAGATTGAGGAGGAGGTAAAGCAGGTAGAGGGCAGGGTCAAGGACTTGGAGAAGGAGCTGGCGGACCTAAAGGAGGCTAAGAATAGATGCGCAAAGCTGCAGGACAGGCTGGCCGAGATTGGCAAGAGAAGGGACGAGCTGAGCAGAGAGCTAGCCTCAGTCAAGGCCAGCCTGGAGAAGATGAATGAAGAGCTAAGTGACATTGACGCTAGGGTTCAGGAGCTCAGCAAGGCGCTTGATAAGCTTGACGCCGGCCTGGGGGCCCTCACAGCCTTTGACAGGCTCGGCAGGGCCCTCTACAGGCGTGCGCTCATAGACCTCGAAAACGCCATGAATGAGGCATTCCAGCAGTTTGGGCTTGACTACTCAAGCATAGAGGTAAGGGAGTCCGAGGACTCCTTTGAGTTCGCCATATTGGACAGGCAGGGCAACGAGAGGCAGTTTTCATCCCTCAGCGGCGGCGAGCAGGTAGTGGTATCCCTGGCCTATATAATAGCCCTCAACAGGGTGCTCCAGTCCAAGATAGGCTTCCTGCTCCTTGATGAGCCCACTGACATGCTTGACGAGGAGAGGAGGAGGCACCTCATGGAGATACTGGGCCACCTGGCCGAGGAAGGGCTTGTGAGACAGCTGCTCATAATAACTCATCACAGCGACCTTGTGGACTACATGGACCGCACGTGTCACGTCTCGAAGGGCCCACAGGGCGCGTCCCAGATATTGTGCGAGGAGGATTAGCATGCTGACACCCTCGCTCCTGCTCGAGGCCAGGGAGTTCAGGGAGACCCTCGCGTTGTTAGTCAAATCCCCTAGGCCTGCGTGCTACGACGAGAACCATGAGGAGAGGGAGATAACGTGGCTCGACGCTCCCAGCCCTTATCCTCACGCGCAGCAGTACTCCGCGGAGGATGGAGGTAACGACAGGCGCAACCTGAGAACATATACCGTGGTGGCGGCAAAGGGGTGGGCAGCCCGCTTCGAGTCCAGCGCCGAGTCGCCGAGTCGCTTCGAGAGAGGGTTCGTCGGACTCCTAGTACCTCAGAGCTACAGGATGGGGGCCAGGATAGCTGTCTACAGGCAGGTGCTTGAGGCCAACGTTGCCGCCCAGGCAGCACCAAGAAGTGGAGTGGCTCTCTTCGACGGATCCCCACCACTTATGTGGGGCAAGATTTCCAAGAGGCTGAACTGGGATGACGCATTGAAGGCGCTGGCCAGAGCTGTGAGGGAGGCCTCCAAGTATGAGAGAGGTATCTTGGACGGGCTCAGCAACGCCACGTGCAATAGTGTTGATGAGGACTGCGCCGCTGAGATAATAGCTAAGGCCATCAAGAGACCCCTGATGCCGCGCCTCCTGTTGAAGCTGGCCAAGACTGGAGCGCTTGAGAGTGTGACCATTGAAGTCATCAAGAGCCAAAGCCTGCCCCCAGCCGAGAGGTACTCTTGGATATCAAGCATTGAGTCCTTGGAGCGCCTCCTCGCCTATAAGGAGGCCCTGGAGGCAGTGTTGCGCAACGGCTCCCTGCCAGTATTCATAGTTAAGACCAGCAGGTCTACCAAGCTCTGTAACACAGACGTGCCAGACGTACACATGATCGAGATGTACCTGGCCTCAAGGCACGAGCATGGGCCAGGCTACGTGATTGCGTTCGCTGGTGACATGTACACCTATTATGGCTTTCCTGAGGTCAATGTGAGGGAAAGGTCTGAGGTCTCGAGGCGCCTCTACCCTGAGGTGCTGGGCCTAAGGGAGTTCTACGAGAGGATTGGGGTCGTCGCTACCTATGCTAGGCTGAAGGAGATGGGCTATGTGCTCAGGGTTGACGTGGTCTACGACATGTCTGAAGTTAGTGACCCAGGCCAGCTAGCCAGGGATGCCCTGTCAAGGGTGAGGGCCCTGCCGCTGTCAAGGGAGGGCTATCCAATACCGCTCATAACTGCCGACGCCAACGCAAGGCTAGGTAAGGAGGAGATGGATGGACTGATGAGGGCCCTTGGGATCGAGCTCGTGCCTGAGAGCAGGAGCGTGTTAAGGTTGTAGGGGGTGATCTACTTGGCGTCTAGTGAGGCCTGTAAGAACCTGGGGAATGAGCTGGGCTGGATAGTGGGCGAGAGCAGGACAGAGGTCAGCATGGTCCTGTTCAAGGGTTCTTCAATACCTCAGGTGGGCACATACGTCGTGTCGCAGAGCCCTAAGGGTTGCGTGTTTGGCGTCGTGGAGTCGGTGACTGCTGGCAGCGGCCTCCTGACAAGCGATGTCAACAGCCCGGAGTCGGTGGGCGAGGCCATAAGGCTCCTAAGGGAGAACCCGCAGATGGCGTCAATCTACGTCAAGGGCAACGTGAGGTGGCTCAGCATGTTTGACGAGCTGCTCGGAAAGGGCTTGGTGCAGCTGCCCAAGGTGCCTCCGACGCCTGGCACCACGGTCTATGAGGTTAATGATGAGGTGCTTGAACGGGTATTCGGTGCCGAGCGGTCGGATAGCGGGCCCTGGATAGACATAGGGCACTTGCTGGCTAACGAGAAGGTCAGGTACAGGATCAACGTTAATAGGCTGACGAGGCACCTGGCCGTGCTTGCCGTCACCGGCGGCGGCAAGAGCAACGCTGTCTGCGTCCTTGCTAGGAAGATCGTGGACGGGCTGGGAGGCACAGTGGTTATCTTTGACATGCATGGTGAGTACGGCAAGTTAGGCCTGCCAGACGATAAAGTCAACGAGGTTTCAAAGCCTGGTATAAATCCATGGGTTATGGGCTTTGACGAGCTGATAGAGCTGATAGACCTGCCAAGAAACGCGACAAACCAAGAGAGGGCTCTGAGGGAAGCGTGGAAGAGTGCAACAAAGAAGGTGAGCCCACTCAGTAGCGTGCCAAGCGACAACGAGCCAGCGCTCATTGATGAGCTTCGCAAAAGACTTGAGGCAATGAATGATGAGGGGGCGCAGGGGGCCCTTAATAGAGTTAATGACTTGATCGATAAGTACGGCGACGTAATAAGGGATGGCGTATCCCTCCAGCTTACAAAAGTCATAAAGCCTAACATGCTGAACGTGTTCGACCTGAGCGGACTTGACGAGAGGGCGGCGGACGCTGTGGTAAGTCACTATCTGAGGAGGCTACTAATCGAGAGGAAGAGGTATAAGGTAACTGAGGGCAAGGATGGTTACCCCACGCCAATAATTGTGTTCATAGAGGAGGCTCACGTGTTAGTGCCTCGCGACAGGGACACCTTGACCAAGTACTGGGCCGGCAGGGTGGCTAGGGAGGGCAGGAAGTTCGGGATAGGTCTTGTTATTGTGAGCCAGAGGCCGAGGAACGTTGATCCAAACGTGCTGAGCCAGACCAATAACAAGATCATACTCCGCATGGTAGAGCCCCAGGACATAACGTACGTCCAGGAGGCCAGCGAGGAGCTGAGCGAGGACCTAGCGGGTTTGCTGCCAGCCCTTAATCCTGGCGAGGCCGTGGTGCTGGGAAGCATGGTTAAGCTACCGGCAGTGGTTAAGATAGACCTCTGCGAGGGTAAGAAGGGCGGCGGTGACGTAGACGTAGTTAAGGAGTGGATGGAATCACAGTCAAGGAGTTCAGGGCGTAGCGCCGCGGACATGATGAGGGACTGGGGCCTGTAAACGAGGGCTCCCGTTGATTGAGATCTTCGAGTACAGGCAGGCTCCGGTTCTTGCGCTCTCGCCCCAGGAGTCGCTCCAGCTGCTCAGCTGTGTTGACGGGGAGGTAACGGTAGGCCTGGGCCTGTTCAGGGCCAAGTGCGTTAAGACCATCTCTGACTTCGTGATCAGCCTTGAGGGTGTCGCATACAATGTCGCGGCTGAAGTCCTTGAGGAGCACAGCTCGAGGAGGTCGGTGCTACTGGTGGAGCCTGGCGGCGCCTATTATGAGGCCGAGGTAAGGTCCAACAATTACTACAAGTTGGTTCCTGTTGAGGGCTCGGCACCGACCCTTGAGATAAATGGTATCCACATGCACAGGGTCAAGGGCGTCACGCCGCTTGAGGATGCCAGGGCCAAGGTAAGGGCCCTTGGGGTCATGAGGGGTCAAAGGGTGTTGGAGATAGGCACAGGGCTCGGCTATACAACAATTAGCTCGCTCGAGAGTGGGGCCTCGCTGATAATCACTATAGAGGTTGATGAGAACGTGCTCTGGCTGGCGGAGAGGAACCCCTGGAGCCGCGGACTTAGCTCTGAGAAGGTGCGCTTGATTCATGGCGACGCGGCCGAGATAGTAGGTCAGCTGGCGGATGAGCGCTTTGACATCATCCTTCACGACCCTCCCAGGCTGACGGCATCAAGTGGTCCCCTCTACAGCACTAGCTTCTACCAGGAGCTCTATAGGGTCTTGAGGCCTGGTGGCAGGCTATTTCATTATACTGGTGAGCCCGGGAGGGCCAAGGGAGCCAGCTTCCCATCAAGAGTTGCTTCAAGGCTTAAGGAAGCAGGCTTTGAGGATGTGAGGTATGTGCCCAAAGTGATGGGGATCGTGGCTAGGAAGCCTACCAGGGTAAGTACTTAAAGCGCCTTGAACCGCTCACTCCACTCCTCATAAGCTCTCAGCATCTTGGCGTCTACACTTGGCCTCCTGGAGTTAATGACCTCCTCGAAGTCCTCTGCTGTCAGTGGTCTGAGGGCCTTAGAGCCCTGCTCGAAGTACTCCCTCACTATCCTCATATAGGCGTCCTGAACAAGGTCCCTTATGTCGCTCCCTGAGTAGCCATCTAGCTTGTTGGCAAGCACGTCTATATCGACCTTGACGGGGGTTGGAAGCTTAGAGAGCATCATCTCAAGCAGCTGCTTCCTGGCGTTAAAGTCAGGCAGAGGGACGTAGATCCTCTTCTGGAACCTCCTTATGAATGGCTCGTCAAGGGCCCATGGTTTGTTAGTGGCAGCTATTACGTAGACATGGAGTCTCTCCCCCTTATCCTGAAGCCCATCCATCTCCTTCAGGAACTGGTTCCTCACCCTGACCTCTCCCCCCACCTCGTTAGAGTGAACACCAAAGAGCGCGTCAACCTCGTCAATGAATATTATGGCTGGCACCCCGGACCTGGCTCTTGATCTAGCGTAGTCGAAGAGCCTCTTGACGTTCTTCTCGCCCTCGCCAAGCCACTTGCTCATTATGCTAGCAGCATCCACGTAGAGGAACTCGCCAGCCACCTCGTTAGCCACTGCGGCGGCTAGCATGGTCTTCCCGGTGCCAGGAGGTCCGTAGAGGAGGATCCCCCTGGGCCACCCAAGAGGGAAGAGCTCTGGTCTTGTAACTGGATATATTATGGCCTCCCTTATCGCCTGTTTGGCAGCCTCGAGGCCAGCTATATCGTTGAATGTGACCTTAGGCTTCTCCCTGAGCACAAATTCTGGTGGCTCAGTGCTGTCAGACCTTTCATCCCCTTTTATCTCAACTTTCACAAGGTCATCGCCCTCGCTGAGGGGCTGTGCCGCCTTGGCCTCAAGATACCTTATCCTGCTGTAGACCTCTGAAAGCATCTTCCTATAGACCCCTACAAGTGGGTGATCAGGATAGTTCCTGACTATCTCCTCTAGGACCTCAGCGGCTCTCCTGTACTTCTCTGCGGCAGTATGATAGTCCTTGTTCTTCTCGGACCACAGAGCCTCCTCTATCTTCTTCCGTGCTAGTGACTCCAGCATCTGCACTGGGCTGCCGGTCATTAGCATCACCGCTTGCCATACATTGCCTTTACTAAAAGAATTATAGAGGGTCAGGCGCCCTGCACATAGGTTCCTACGCGTTCGACCTTTATGAACCCCTTAGCCTCAAGTCTTGCCAACAGCTCCCTGATGACCCCAGGTGGCACTCCCAGCGACTCAGCAGCCTTGGAGATCTTCACGACACCGCCGCTAGCCCTTATGTATTCTATAAGCCTGGTTTCGAGGGCTGTTGGGTCAAAGCTCTCAGGCACAGCTGGAGTCACCCTCTCCGTCTCCTCAGCAGCCTCCTTCGCCGCCTCAGCTATGAGCTGCCTGGCCTCCTGGTCTAGCATGGAGACGCTCTTGACGTCGGAGACTATGCTGCCGAGCAGGCCTGCCTTCCTTATCACGCTCTCTGTGTGCTCAGCGGCTGCCAGCAGCGAGGCCGAGACCTCCGGGGTTATCGTGCCGAGGTACTCACTCATGTGCTGCATGGCATAGCTCACAGAGGCTATGGTCTTGGCTATGGTCTCAAGGTTTCTGGTGTCCCTAATCCTCTCTATTGCCAGGGACAGCAGGCTGCTGTAGGTAGCTACAGCCTTGTAGACCTTCTTCTTAAGGGCGAGCTCGGAGGCGCTAATTATTACGGATTCGTGGTCATTGTTTTTGAGGGAGCTCTTGAGCCTCTCATGATAGTTGATTATCTCCTCCTGGAGCCTTATCTTGGCCCTATCTATCTCCTCCTTGACCATGTGAAGCTGGGCTAAGACATCATCATAGCTTATACCATCCCCCTGCACACCCGAAGCGGCGTCAGCATACGAGTCCTCATTGCTGTAGCCTGATATCCGGCCGATAACCCTCCTGAAGATGTCGGCGACTCCAGGCATTCCGTTTGACCTCCAGTGGCATAGCTTAACGGCTGCTGGGTGTTAGCGCGAGAGCCCAAGTATTACGTCTTCGACTTACGAACCTTTTTAAAGACGCTGGGATTGGTAGGGCTGGGAGTCAAGTTGGCTGAGGAGCTGTTGCAGGGAACAGCCGTTGGCATTAGGGCTAAGGATGGTGTGGTCTTGGCTACAGACAAGAGGATGGCCTACGGCTCCTTCGTGATGAGCAGGAACGCCAAGAAGCTGTTCGTTATAAACAACAGGGTTGGCGGTGCTATGAGTGGGCTCTACGCTGACGTGGGCGCGATAGTCAGGATGCTGAGCGCCGAGACCCGCTACTACGAGCTAAGCAACGAAAAGCCCATGAGCCTTTACTCAGTGGCCAAGTTGCTCTCAGGCATACTTTACTCCTACAAGCTCCTGCCGTTCATGATAGAGGTAGTGGTGGGCGGCATAGATAGGGATGGGTCCCCAAGGCTCTACACGCTGGACTCATTGGGCTCCATCTCGGAGGACAAGTACATGGCGGTTGGTAGCGGCGCCACGACAGCCCTTGGACTTATGGAAAGCCAATACCGTGACGACATTAGTCTTGATGATGCTGAGCAGCTAGCCGTGAACTCGCTTAGGGTAACTATGGAGAGGGACGCGTCAACCGGTGACGGCATTGATGTGCTTAAGATAGGTGTCGACGGCAAGGTGTCTGAGAGGAGCATAAGGCTGAGGGTAGTTGAGGCCTGACCCTCGCGAGGGCCGCACAGACCTCTTTGACTTCTCAAGGGCTAGGCTTGCGCAGGAGCGCCTCAGGCGCCTAATCTCCTTAAGGCCACTGAAGGCCGTGCCCAGGCACATAGTGGGCGTGGATGCTTCTTACTGGCGCGCAGGGAGCACGTCATACGGTGTTGGGGTCTCAGTCTCCCTAGGGTACCCTAGCCTTGAGCCTGAGGCTTGCTGGGCCCTAGCAGTCAGAGTCCTTGTACCTTACGTGCCGGGCTACCTTGCCTTCAGGGAGATGGAGCTGATCTCGTGGCCCCTTATGACACTCCTGGGCTCACTATCAGGTTCGGTGGTGATAATTGCTGACGGCCATGGTCTCGCCCATCCAAGGGGCTTCGGGCTAGCCTCCCACATAGGCGTGGTCTTTTCAAGGCCTTCGATAGGGGTCGCTAAGGGTCTGCTCTACGGTAAGCTCGGTCAATGCGAACTTGGGACCTGCATATTCGTTGAGGGCCAGGCGGTTGGGTTCATCGCAGTTAACTCCCAGGGAAGAAGGCTTTACGTGAGCCTTGGGAACATGATAACGTTGCCAGACGCATGGAGACTCATGCAGGGGCTCATGAAGCCTGGCCTGGCGCTTCCCGCTCCTACAGCTTTGGCAGACGTGCTAACTAAGGTCATCAGAGACCAGGCTAAGAGGGGCCTGATACCCATGGGGGCCCCTGTGAACTGCGGCCCCCTGGCCTACAAAACAGGCATTTCGCTGCTTCAGCTCAGCCGACCCTAGACACAGGCTTCACCACAATTATTGCTGACTTAGAGAGGCCGTTATGCTTGTTGACTATCGAGGCTCCATCAGGACCGATCCTTATTGTTAGCTCCTCGTCAACTATTACGCGACCGCACACGGGGCACCTGTAGTACCTCACTATTTTTGTCTCTACGGAGCCTGACTTGGTAGACCTCTCAGTCCTTGAGTAAAAATTCATAGGAACCTTACACTTAGGGCAGAGCACCTCTATCTCATTACCGTCACTCGGCATGTCCTTTCACCGTCACGCTCTTAATTTGGCGTTAGTTCCTTACGTGAGGCTAGTCTTACTTAGAGTTTTTTTGCTTACCTCTGATCATATCATATAATGTTGGCTAGAGCTCTTAACCTTTCTAGCCTCTTTCAGCTAGAGGACAGCGGCCTTGGAGCAGCGCCCAGTAGACCCCGCTGAGCTAAGTGATGATGTTGGTGAGCTTCTCGTTAAAATAGCCAGGCAGAGCGTTGAGCACTACCTCACTAAGGGTTCCATAATGTTGACGCCTGAGGGCCTGCCCTCGGTTGTCTACAGGCCCGGCGCTGCCTTTGTCACCATAGAGACCTACGAGAGCGGCAGGAAGAGCCTTAGGGGTTGCATTGGCTTCATTGAGCCCGTGAGGCCTCTGGTGAGATCTGTCATAGAGGTCGCCGTTGAGGCTGCAGTCAATGATCCTAGGTTCGTCCCTATGGACAGGTCGGAGCTGGACAGCGTCATCTTTGAGGTCTCAGTACTCTCAGCGCTCGAGGAGGCGCCTAAGGACAGGAGGGGGAGGCTGTCATTCGTTAAGATAGGCAGGGACGGCCTGGTGGTGGAGAGAGGCTTCTACAGGGGGCTCCTGCTGCCTGAGGTTCCAGTAGAGAACTTGTGGGACGCGGAGACGTTTCTGTCAGAGACCTGCATAAAGGCTGGTCTGTGGCCTGACTGTTGGCTTGACGAGAGGGTTAAGGTTTACAGGTTCAGGACAGCAACATGGACTGAGGAGACTCCAAAGGGTAGGGTTCGTAGGAGGGACCTGGCGGCCGAGTATGAGCAGACCCTCAGAGAAGTAGACGTGGACCCCGCAGACCTTGCTAGGGCTATCTAGCGGTTTTTAAGTTCTGGCGCGCTAGGGGACAGGGAGAGCGATGAGCCTCAAGGATAGACTAAAGAGCCATATAGGTTCATGGAAAAGGATACTGCTGCTGTCCAGGCGCCCTGACGACGATGAGTTTGCATTGTTGACGAGGCTCACACTGATTGGGTTCCTGGTTGTGGGCGCACTAGCCTACGTAATTCACCTGATATATGTGCTGCTCGTGGGGTGACAAGGGTTTTGTCTTCAGCGCAGGGCGAAGGGAGTAGCCAGGAGGGTCAGAAGCCCAGCAGGTTCTACGTGATTTACGTTGTAGGAGGCTATGAGGAGAAGATAGCCCTCGTCCTTGGGGAACGCGCCAAGACGCTCAAGCTTGACGTGAGGAGTGTAGTGGCCAGCAAGGACCTTAAGGGAGTTGTCTTCGTTGAGGTTGGTAATGTTAATGACCTGTATCACTTGATAAGAGGCGTAAGGAACATAAAGAGGAAGAGGCCCTTACAGGTCACCATTGATGATGTACTCAAGCTTATCAAACCGCCTGTGGCCGCCGAGAACATAGCGAAAGGACATGAGGTGATAGTGATAGCAGGGCCATTCAAGGGCATGAGAGGTAAGGTAATTGAGGTCAGGAAGGGCGAGGTTGATCTGAACCTGCTTGACAGTCAGTCACCCCTACTTGTCACTATACCAATAGATCAGGTAAAGCCAGCTGAGCAGGAGGGCGCGGCCTGAACCTAATAATCCTAGGTCTCTAGGCGCGCAGAAGGTGGCGCTTGGGAAGGCCTATGCTCTTCCAGGATGCAGAGGAGAGGGCTAGGCGCTACATTGAGGCGCTCTCTGGGGTTCTGAACAGGCTAGAGTCGTCAGGAGCACTATCAAATCCGTCAATAGAGCCGGTCATAGATAATGTGAAGGCCTACCTGTCAGACGCCAGGTACTACCTTGAGAGGGGTGATGTGGCCAGCTCTCTGGTGGCTGTAGCCTATGCTGAGGGCCTGCTTGATGCGCTAGGCATGATGGGGCTTCTGCCCAAAGTGGAGCGGACTCAAAATACTGAGCAGTCGAAGGTCTTTATCGCTGGCACCTTTGACATATTACATCCAGGCCACGTGGAGCTCATAAAGTATGCCGCAAGCTTTGGAAGGCTGTTCGTGGTAGTGGCCAGGGACGTAAACGTAGTGAAGGACAAGGGCAGGGAGCCAGTCCTTGACGAGAACTCAAGACTGAAAATGGTATCAGCAATAAGGTATGTCTACAGAGCGATGCTTGGAGACGAGAAGGACTACCTAAAGCCCATAGAGGAGGTCAAGCCAGACGTGATAGTGCTAGGGCCTGATCAGAACGTGAACGAGGAGGAGCTAGTGGAAGAGATCTACAGGAGGATTGGCAAGAGGCCAAAGGTCGTCAGGTTTGCCTCTAAGCTCGAGTTCTCTGATGGACTGAGAGGGTCAAGGGATATAATAGCTAAGGTCTGCGTCAGGTGTCGGAGCCTTGGTACTTGACAGCAGAGGCTTAGGCTCTATGCCTTAGCGCTATGACCTCTATTTCTACCTGTGCGCCGGCAGGCAGCCGCGTCACAAATACTGTGGTTCTGGCAGGGTATGGTCCTTTAAAGTACTCAGAGTAGACGCGGTTAAAGTCCTGGAACCTATTGGGGTCAGTGAGATAGGCCGTGACCTTGACCACATCGTCAAGGCTTAACCCATCAGCCTCTAGTATCGCCTTTATGTTATCCATCACTCTCCTAACCTGCTGCTCTAGATCATCACTAACAAGCGCGCCAGTTGTAGGATCTATAGGTATCTGGCCTGAGACAAAGAGTAGGTCACCAGCTCTTATTGCCTGGCTGTAGGGCCCTACGGGCCTTGGAGCTTTCTCAGTATAGAGGGCCTCCTTCAAGGCGAAGCCCCTGCAGGGCATGTTACTCGGGAATTTAACTCTTGACCCCTTCCTGGCTCAGGGCTAGGGCTCTGTAGAGCTCGGCCACCTCTGCTATGTCCTTTCTGCCCAGGCCAAGCATTCTAGCGGCCGAGAGGCTCTCCACGACCTCAGACAGCACTGGCACGAAGGAGCTCCCAAGTTCCTTCAGGGCCTCTATGGCCTTCCTGGCCACATAATCTCCAAGCTCTATTGAGAACAGCTCACGGTACTCGCCTGACAGTATGATGGGAAGCCTAGCCCTTAGCTGGGCCGAGTCAGCGCCGCCCATACTTAGGGCCTTGACCAGCAGGTCAGGCTCGATCCCTAGGGAACGGAGCGCCTGAGAGACCTCAGCCAGGACTACGGTGTTGGCCATGAGTATGAGCGTGCTTATCAGCTTAAGGGCCACGGCCGCACGGTGACTTCCAACGTAGATTGGTACCCCCAGGTCCTTGAGCAGCTGCTCTGATGAACGGTACAAGTTCTCAGGCCCACCAACATAGAAAACCATGGTGCCTGCTTCGGCATTGGCCGGCCCTCCCTCAATCATAGCTGTTAGCAGGGAGCTGTGAAGGTCCTGCACCATGTTCTCCACCTTGAGTTCCTCATCAAGGCCTATCGTTGTCATATTTATCACAGTACCTCCAAAGTCCTTGAGGAACGGGAGGGAACCCATGACCGCATCGCCGTTGGGCAGGAGCAGGAGCGCGTATTGGGCCTCACCCACCGTCTCAGAGAGGCTCCTGAGTGCCATGAAGCGAGGAAGCCCCTTAAGGTCAGCGTAGGCGTTGGGGTTTATGTCATAGCCTAGCACGTCATATCCCTTGACTAGGAGCCTCTTGGCAATGCCACGCCCCATCCTGCCCAGGCCTATAACCGCTACCCTGTTCACTCAAGCCACCGCTTACAGGAGTCTCAAGAGCGTCAGGAGAATATTAAGTTAGGGCGAAAGCGCGCAAAGTTGAGGAGCCGGTGAAGCATGGGCTAATTTAAGGCCGTTAAGTTTAAATCTAATCCTTATAGTACATCATGAGGTACACTTTTGGGCGAGGGGCCAAGGCTCATAGCGGCTCTGGACAATCCTAGGGCTCAGCTGGGGCCCCTGGCTGGCTCACTCAGGGATGTCGTGGTTGGCTTCAAGGTCGGCATGCCGGTCCTGGTAGCTAAGGGCATTGGTGCGCTGAGGGAGCTCAGGGACGCCGCCGGTGACTCATTGATAATAGCTGATCTGAAGCTAGCCGACATAGGGGACGTAATGGTCAGGACTGCTGAGGTTCTAAAGGGTTATGTGGATGTGGTAATAGCACACTCCTTCGTAGGTCATGCAGGAGCCTTAGACAAGCTTAAGGAGTACCTTGACAGGGAGGGGCTTAAGCTAGCTCTGGTTACCTCAATGAGTCATGAAGGCTCGTACGAGTTCTATGATAGGGAGCTAATATCTGTAGAGTCCCTGGTAGCCAGGCTAAGGCCATGGGGCCTGGTGGCGCCAGCTACAAGGCCCTGGATAGTCAGGAGGCTCAGGGACGATCTAGGCAGCGAGTTCAGAATACTGGCACCAGGCATTGGCACGCAGGGTGCTGTGCCGGGCTCGGCCCTCTGCGCAGGGGCAGACTATGAAATTGTGGGACGCTCAATAGTTGAGGCCACTAATCCTAGGGTAGCTGCAGAGGAGCTGTTGAGAGCCCAGGAGGAGGCGATTAAGAGGTGCAGGGCCTAGCCGACCTGTTGGCGTCAGCACTGTTTAGGGTTAACAGCATCCTCACAGGTGAGTTCAGGCTGACGAGTGGTACCATCAGTCATATCTACATAGATATGAGGAGGGCAGCGGGGGTTCCATGGACCTTTAGGCTAGTATCATCACTCCTAGCGGCTGAGGTCGAGGGCCAGGCCCGCGCTGGAGCGGTAATTGCAGGGGTCGCGATCGGCGGCATACCATGGGCCTCAGCGCTCTCGCTGCTCTTAGGGGCGCCTATGGCATACGTGAGGTCCAAGAAGGAGTACGGCACCAAGAGGGCTGTGGAGGGTGCTGAGGTCAAGGGGCGCAGCGTTGTTGTTATAGATGATGTAGCCACCACGGGCTCAAGCCTTGTATCGGCGGTGAGGGCGCTCAGGGCGGAGGCGGCTACTGTGGAGGAGGCCCTAGTAATAGTTGACAGGGAGCAGGGCGCGGCTAAGGCGCTGAGCGAGGAGGGCGTAAGGCTCAGGAGCCTAGTTACGTTGAGGGATCTACTTGACGCTGCAGGCCGCCAGGGCCTAATTGCCCCAGAGCTCAAGAGAACCATTGAGAGGGAGCTGTGGGGTGGCTAAAATGCCCTGGCAGGGACGGGATGTCGTAGACATCAGGGACTTCAGCAGAGAGGATCTCGAGATACTGTTCGAGGCCGCCGACAGGATGTTGGATGAGCTAGAGTCAGGTAACGTTAAGAAAAGGCTTGAAGGTAAGCTGATATCATTGGCATTCTTTGAGCCATCCACCAGAACCAGGACGAGCTTTGAGGCGGCAGCTAAGAGGCTTGGGGCTGAAACCATAGTGTTTACAGCAGAGGAAGCAATGAGCGTGGCCAAGGGCGAGAGCTTCGCTGACACAATAAGGATGCTTGACTCTTACTCAGACCTGATAGTGGTTAGACACAGGTATGAGGGCGCTGCGCTGTTAGCGGCGGAGATAGCCAGGGCCCCAGTGATAAACGGCGGCGACGGCAGGCAGCACCATCCTACCCAGGCGATGCTCGACCTTTACACGGTCAGGCGCCTTTTCTCGACAATAGATGGCCTCAACTATCTAATACTTGGCGACCTCCGCTATTCCAGGACTGTCTCAAGCCTCCTCTATGCGCTCAGCCTCTTCAGGCCGGTCTCTGTGATGCTTTCATCGCCGTCTGAGCTCAGGCTCAGGGACGAGGTAAGAGCAGACCTAGAGGCCAGGGGGCTCAAGCTGAGGGAGGTTAGCATAGAGGAGGGGCTGAGGGAGGCGGATGTTATCTACGTTACGAGAATCCAGCGCGAGAGGTTCCCTGATCCAAGTGAGTACGAGAAGGTAAAGGGGAGCTACAAGGTTACCAGGAAGCTCCTTGAGACCTATGCCAAGCGCAGCGCCAAGGTTCTCCACCCACTGCCTCGTGTTGATGAGCTAACCCCTGATGTGGACGGCACTGAGTTCCAGGCGTACTTCCTACAGGCCAGGCTAGGGGTGCCGCTTAGGATGGCACTCCTCACGCTCGTGTTGGGAGGCGATGCGTAATGGAGGATGATAAGGGCGAGAAGCTATTGGTGAGCAAGATAAGGGACGGTACAGTGATAGATCACATACCTGCTGGCAAGGCGCTGCTGGTCCTAAGGATCCTTAACATCAGGGGCTCCGAGGGCTTCAGGGTGGCTATTGTAATGAATGCTGACAGCACCAGGATGGGGAGAAAGGACATAGTGAAGCTTGAGAACTTCTACCCAAAGTTTGACGATATAACCAAGATAGCCCTAGTGGCCCCCACGGCCACAATAAACACCATAAGGGACTATGAGGTAGTTCAGAAAGGCCAGGTAGAGGTGCCTAAACTCATAGAGGGCATCCTCAGGTGCCCTAACCCAACGTGTATATCACGTAAGTCAGGCGAGCCTGTCACTAGCAAGTTCATACTTGTAAGCAGGCAGCCCCTGCGCCTCAGGTGCTACTACTGCGGCTCAGAGCTTACCGAGGATGACGTCAGCAAGCAGCTGACGGGCGAGTGATCCTTGTCAGCATCAATATGTGGCAAGCTATACGACTATAGGGGCTTTCTAGGGGAGGGGTGCGCTAATATAGATGATAATGGCTTCATAGAGTCCGTGACAAAGGAACCAAGGTATAACAAGATCTATAGGTACAACAACGATGGCCTGGTTGTGACGCCGGGTCTCATAGACCTGCATGTACACCTTAGGGGGCTGGGGCTCTCCTACAAGGAGGACGAGCGAACGGGCACCATGGCTGCCCTGGAGTCGGGGATCACGCTTGTGGCAGATATGCCCAACACCGTGCCCAGGCTGGCCAGCAGGGAGGCGGTGAGGTTAAAGCTCAGAGCCCTTAGCGACAACTCCTACGTAGACTATGGCGTCTACGCCGGCATACCTGACAAGCCTGAAGCTGTGAGCGACCTGCTGAACGAACCGGTGCTTGGCTTCAAGGTCTACCCTGAGGACATGGACGCCAAGAGGCCCTCAGTCTCCAGGGCCCTCTCAACGGGAGCCCTCGTGGTCGTTCACCCCGAGACCCCCGAGGCTGACCTAAGGTCTCAGCTCGCTGACACCAACGTCTCTAGGGCTGAGCTCAGGGGCTGTTGGAGCGAGGCGTTGGCAGTGCACATGATCCACGACATGAAGGGCCTGAGGGTTCACGTCACTCACGTCAGCTGTCCCTCGACCCTGTACGTGGCTAAGGGCTATGGCTACACTACCGACACAACCCCTCACTACCTTTTACTTGACCGCACCGTGGACAACGGGTGCTACTACAAGGTGAATCCGCCGCTGAGGGATCTCTACTCCAGCTGGCAACTGGTCAAGGCCCTGAAGGAGGGCCTAGTGGACGCATTGGGCAGCGATCACGCCCCTCACTCGCCTGAGGAGAAGCGCATGGACTACGGGCTCTGCCCCCCTGGAATTCCGTGGCTCGGGGTCTGGCCGTGGGTTGTCTTTAGGCTTGTCGTAACGGGGTACCTGGATCTCCAGGAGTTCCTGAGGCTGACGTCCTTTGGCCCAGCGAAGGTGCTAGGACTTAGCAAGTACGGTTACATAGGGCCTGGGGCCAGGGCCAACCTAGTAGTTATTGACTTGAAAGCGCGGCGCCGCTTCGTAGCCACCTATAGCAAGGCCAGGTACTGGCACGTGTTCATGCAAGAGCTCGTAGGTGAGCCTAAGGCTGTCTTTGTGGGAGGGGAGCTGGCCTACGAGGACGGCTCTGTCCAGGGCCGCCCAAGGGCTCTCAACGCGGCCGCGGTTGGCTAATAGTAGTTATTTTAGTTAGCTACTTGTCTGGATCTCGATGGGGCCAACTTAGTGAAGGGCTCAGGGGGGTTAAAGTCGCCAAGGGCCATATACGTCCTGACAGCCCTGCTAGCAGCGGCAATAGTGCTCGAGGTTCTAAGGCGGAAAGACGGAGTGCTATGGGTTGACCTCGAAGTGTTCAGGGCTGTGGTACCAGATAAATCGACGTTCGTGCAGGCATTCTCTTACAGCGACAGCCTAGAGTCGATAGCGCTGCTGGCAGCCATAATGTACTTCATTGACGCTGGGCTGCACAGGAGCGTGAGCAGGCAGGTAGTCTCATTTGCAGTGGCAATAATATTTGCCATGATAGTCACCGCCATCCTTAAGGCATATATAATGGTTCCCCGCCCCTTGGAACCTCCGGCCTACTTTGGGCTCCTTGGCAACCTTATCAACGCCGACTACTTTGCCTTTCCATCAGGCCACGCGGTGAGAGTCACAGTACTGGCATACTACATAATGGCGGTATTTAAGACCAGGAAGTCAAGGCTCTCCTACCTGGCAGCTGTTTATGCTGCTGCCATAATGTACTCGAGGCTCCTGCTCCAGGTCCACTGGCTCTCGGACCTAGTAGCCGGTCTGATAGTTGGGCTCTGGTCCTCAGCGTTGGTGGAGGGCCCTGGGGCTAAGGTATGGGTGTGGATTTACAACCACACATTTGGCCTTATCCCTATCCTGAGGCTCAGGGTCTGAGCACGGCCCTGCCAAGGACCCTTCCCTCAACTATGTCCCTGTAGGCCTCGTTAACCTCCTCAAGCCTATAGGCCCTGTAGAAGGGCCTTATGAGCCCCTCATGGATTAGCCTTATGGCCTCCTCATACTCAGCCTTTGTGTACGCTGCCGAGCCTGTTATCTTCAGCTCTCTCATCACTACTAAGGCAGGCCTCTGAAGCCTAATCTCCTCGCCAGTTACGTTCCCAACAAGCACCAACGTTCCTTGAGGCCTCAGGGCCAAAATGCTGTTGTTTATCGTTGGCCCACCGACAACCTCAATTACAGCATCAACCCTGCCCTCCTTCTTATAGAAGGAGAAGTCTGTGACCGTGTGGACTCCGAGGCCCTCAAGGGCCTTGGCCTTCTCCAGGTTACGGGCATAGGCGTAGACCTCGGCGCCAACAACCTTTGACAGGTACTGAACACCATGTATGCCAACGCCCCCAGTGGCCCCTGTGACCAGAACCCTTGATTCCCTGGTAACAGCAGCAACCTTGGACGCATGTATGAACGTAGCTACGCCACAGGCCGCGGCGGCGTACCTATCGTAGTCCCTGTCAGGGAGCTCTATCAGGTTCCACCTAGGCACGGCAATGCGGGTCGCGTAACCCCCAGGCCTCCCCTCGCCAAGTATTGAGTATGACTCGCAGAGGTTCTCAGAGCCCGAGTGCTCCGTCAGGCAATACTCATCGACCTCAGCTGGGAACACCGCCACTGGCCTCCCGTCAACCTCTCCAAAGACCTCATGGCCGAGTATCAGTGGGGGCCTGAGGTTCCTAAAGCCCCCGCGCCACACTACCACGTCACGTCCGCAGACGCCTACTGACTTGACATTAACCACAACGTCGTTAGGCCTTACGTTCAGATCCACCTCACGTATAGAGAAGGGCCCGTTGAACCTCTCCAGGACAGCCGCCAGGACCTTCAAGGTCATGTGCTAGGACGCTCACGTGGTTTTAGGCCTTACTTTCACCCTTCATGAAGTCCAGCAGGGTCCTCGACCGTCCTCTCGGCCTTACCAGGCCCAGGGCCTCACGGACGTCTGACATGAACATGTCACGCAGGTCAGGCTTGTATATGGCAGCTGCAGGGTGATACGTAGGATACACCAGTACCTCCTGCCCATTAACTATGAGTCTTACAGGCTTCCCCCTGTGGGCGCTTATGCCTCTCCACTGCCTTCCTGCTAGCTTAAACAGCGTGGACCCAGCTGTATTGCCGAGCGCTACCACCACCTTAGGCCTAACCATGGCTAGCTCCTCAAACAGGTAGCCTACGCAGGCGTCTATCTCCTCGTCCGTTGGCGTCCTATTGCCAGGAGGCCTGCACTTCACGACATTAGTTATGTATACCTCCTGGCGCTGTACGCCAGCGCTGTTTATAGCCTGGGTCAGCAGCTGACCTGCGGCGCCAACGAAGGGCCTTCCTTGATCGTCCTCGTTAGCTCCAGGGGCCTCGCCTACAAACATTACCTCTGCGTTCAGGTTGCCCTCGCCCGGCACAGCGTTTCTCCTTGTCAGGTGAAGGGGGCACTTGGAGCAGCTGGAGATCCTGGCCCTCAGGCTCGCATAGGCCTGCTCCTTGTCCTGCGTGACGCCTCCCTTGTACTCCTACAGCTAGGGACCCAATAAGGGGCCTCAGGGCAGCTGCTGAGCCACGTTCTGGGTCAAGGACTCAAGGGTCTGATAGCTGGCAGGGCCCTCGTAGACCACTAGGATTACATATGAGCCTCCTTTATAACTTGCCACCACGTAGGCATAGTTTACATAGTAGGGTGCATAGGGCCTAATTACTATCATGGAGAGGCCATCACTCTCGTTTGGAGTAACGCCATACTTACTGGCCACTGAGCCCAGGGTCCAGTTGGCCTGAGAGCTGTTTACTGTCTTGAAGATCTCGACCAGCATCACGTAGGTCTCATTTGCTGAGGCGTTGTGCCAATAGTACAGGTAAAAGGCGCTCCACGCAGGCAGGCCCCCGTTGGACTGGCCTGAGGGGCCCAGGAGCTCAAAGTTGCTCGTGTTGTTAGGGCCGAGAGGCTTTGTGATAGTTGTGCCATTGATGAATGTAATCTTGACTTTGTCATTGCCGAACTCGAAGAGCCCTGAGCTGTTAGCTAGCATAGACCAATTGCCACCAAGTATGGATGACACTGAGCTGCTGGCGAGCATGCCAGGGAACCCGGTAGGTGTCTGAGTAGCAGTGGGGGCGCTGGCATGAAGATGAAACGTTATGACTGCGGTCACCGATGCCGCAACCACTACAACTACCGTCACGACGACTGCAATCAGACGCCTGTCCAAGCGCTTCACTACCTGGCCTGGACAAGGGGCAATATTAAACCTGATGCAGGAAATTAGCCTATTATACCACGAAAGGCCTCTAGGTTAATCCTTACGGCGCCGACCTTAACTAAGCTCACGGGACCCTCGTAGCTTGTAAGAAGGCCTATGACCTGCTCGCGCTCGTTATATCTGGTTATGACTGCAAAGTAGTCTTGATCGTTAGATGATACGGCGGCGAGCTGCCCCCTTACTGGCCTTGACTGCTCGCTGAGAGTTATTACTTTCACATCCGGGCCCGCTCTGACCTGCCTGGCGCCCATAAGGCATCTGGCCAGCAGCCTGTCCCTATGGAGTCTCCTCTCATATCTAGTCTTGGACCTAACAGTCCCTGGCTCAACGCTGGCCACGTCAAGGCCAAAATCTATGAAGGGCCTTAGCTCTTCGGTCTTGAGGCCCACAGCAAGCACTAGGTCAGCTGCCGCCTGCTGGGCCAGGCGCGCCTTAAGTGCCAGGCCCTCAGGCGAGGTCCAACCATCAGTGTCGACTATGAACCTCTTGCCACTAGCCGTGAGCCTATCAAAGCATTGAGAGTAGGAGCTTACCGATACTGTGGGCGAGAACCCACCTACGAAGCATGAGCGCAGCGCGGTGGCCGAGGAGCCTGGCACGAAGGGCCTCCCTGGCGATGCTGATGACTCGAAGCCAGGGCAATAGATCTCATTCTGACCCACGTCAGTAGTTACAATTAGGTCAGCTATTTCTTTATTGTACAGGTAAGCAGCTATAGTGCTCTTACCAGCGTCAGGGGGTCCAACTATCATGAGCCTGTTCTTGCCGCGGGCGGCCTCAAGGGCTTCCATGAACACTTTGATCGAGCGCTCAGGGACTGGCCGAGGAGCCCCTCCGGCGCCGCTGAGCTCAACGTCACCGTCAGTGATGATGACCACCTGCCTGCCGGCAGGTATCACAACTAAGCCCCCTGGGCTCATCTCGGCCCCTAGGACCTCCAGCCTGCCATCAATGAGCTTTAGCGACGCTGGGCCAACAACTAGCAGCTCGCCGACCAGCCTCATCCTGGCCTCAGTCGCCTAGGCTCCACAAGACTTATTTAGCCAGCTGGGTTAATGGGCAATGGTGCGCCGCGGTAGTACAGCCCGGCATAGTATGCGGGCCTGTCAAGCCCGTGACCCGGGTTCAAATCCCGGCCGCGGCGCCACCGACCTCTACTGGTGGGCTTTCCTGAAACGCTGTAGATCCAGCTGTGGGAGGACGTCGCCAGCGCGCTTGCGTATAGATCAAGCTATGAGGGACAAAGTAGGCATTAATGGGCTGGGTAGGAGCCCTTGTCATATTGTCCATGATCGTGGTCACCAATAGGGCTCTGGGCCATAGTAGCTAAATGGCCTCCACCTGCACATGGCTTTTCACAAGCTGGACATGGCTAAAACCTAGTGTCATAACTGCTTGGCATTCGATCCTCATGGTAGCTGCTTAGAAACTATTAGACAGGGAATAGGTTTTGCTACTTATTATCTAAGGTCATGCCCATCAGCTCAAACAGCCGCTTCTCGGCCTGGTGCATCTCTCCTGAGGTGACTATGTCCCAGAGGGCCCTGAACTTGGGCCTGCCCGCCAGCTGCTCAAGACCCCACTCCCTGGCGAAGTCTCCCTCCCATATCTCTCTGGCCTCCTCCTCAACTACACGCCTCACATAATCGTAGTACTTCAGGGCCCTGCTCAGCTGCCCGTACTGGCTGGTGGTTGAGTGAAGCCTGAGCTGGTCGAAGACCCCCATCTCAGCCATTCTGCTGGCGACCTCAGCCATCTCGCCCGAGGCGTACATCTCCAGGAGCACCGCCTCTGGTGGCACGCCGTATTTGTGCACTGTAACATCATAGAAGGCCATTAAGCTGGCCAGGAGCAGAGGCCAGTTGGTATGTTCATCAAGCAGGTCTACAAGCGCCTCCTGCTTGAACGTCACCTTAATGCCAATGCCGCCAGGCTTCCCCAGGGCTCCTATGGCGGCCCCAAGCGCCGCGGCGTAGTCCCAGGCCCTGCCGCTGGCGTCGTTAGCAACCCCGAGGAAGACGGGGAACCCTCTGCCGCGCCTGTGCAGTTCTAGCATAGCAGCTCCTATCATCCTTGGGGCCACCAGGACCACGTCAGCCTCCCTGGGCGGCTCTATGAGTCCAAAGGCAACGTTGTAGCCGCTGGCGAAGTCTATGATTACGCGTCTATCCTTAACAGCCGGCGCCACCTGCTCCTTGAAGACGTATGGCTGAACCTCGTCAGGTAGAAGCATCATTATTACGTCAGCCCTCCTGGCGGCCTCCCCTATCTCATAGACCTCAAAGCCATCTCTTTTGGCAGTCTCCCAGTATTCATCTCTGACGTTGCCAACTATAACCTTCAGGCCGCTATCCCTCATTATGGTTGCCTGCGCCCTGCCCTGGTTGCCGTAGCCGATGATAGCTATTGTGAGACCTCTGAGAAGCTCGACGTTACCGTTAAGCACCACATAGTTCTGCACCAAAGGGGCCACATGACAGGTAACCAAGTAAGGGAAATATAAGCCTTGAAATCCATGGCATAGACCATTATATCGGCGTTGGCAAGGACAACTTTAGCCCTTGAGACCTCCCGCTAGATACTCAGCTCTGAGGTAACGCTGCATTAGCACCACAAGTACTATTGCTGGGATAGTGAGCACGAACGAGAGCGCCAGGGCTGCCAGTAGGTTGCCCCTGTCGACTGATATGTAGATCTCCACAGGCAGGGTAGGTGATATGGGTGAGAGGAGCACAGCGAAGGTAAACTCGTCCCACGAGAAGAGCCAGGAGAGCATGTACACGGCGGCTATGCTAGGCGCTGCCAGCGGCATCAGTACCTTGTAAAAGGCCTTGAGGAGAGAGGCCCCGTCTATCCTGGCCTGCCACTCGAGCTCTGGAGGGATAGACTGGAAGGTGCCGAGAAGTATGAAGGCTGCCATGGGCAGCGTTATCAGTGTCTGGGCCAGGGCCAGGCCTATGTCTGAGTTATAGAGGCCTAGCCTGACAAAGGTAGAGGCGATAGGTATGGCTATTACTATGCTTGGCATGAGGTTAGTTATGAACAGGAGCACAATAACCATATACGAGATTAGTGGGTTAATCTTGGAGAGTCCATAGGCTGTCGGTAGTGCCAGCGCCAGGGTTATGAGGCCAACTAGCGTGGCTACAACAAGGCTCTTTATCGCTGGCCCGCTGAGGCTGGGTGCTGCGGCCTCCAGTAGGTTCTTCAGCGTAAGCCTTACAGGGTATAGGTATGGGTAGGAGCGGAAGAAGGTGTAGTGGGGGTTAGTGAAGGCATAGAGGAATAGGACGTAGAGGGGAAACATGAAGTAGGCCAATATTACTACGATAAGGATGTACATCAGGGCCTTCTGCCAGGGCCTCATCTCCGACCACCCTGAACCCTGTACACAATTGCTATCAGTATCGCTGCCAGCGCCAAGAGTATGGTGGCGGAGGCATAAGACTCGTTAACGGTTATGGCCGAGCTGTAGAGCTCATAGGTCAGCGTGGTCAGGAAGGGCGGGTTGTACCCGACCAGTATCAGAGGCAGCGCAAATATGTTGAACTCGCTGACGCCTCTGATAAGCAGTGAAATGCCTATGAAGGACCTCAGGTTAGGCACCGTTATCCTGGCGAACCTTCTCAGAGGACCGGCGCCGTCTATGGCTGCAGACTCATAAAGTTCCTGGGGTATCCTAAGCATACCAGCGTAAAGTATCAAGATCATTATTGGCGTCGTCTTCCAGCTATCAGCTATTATTAGGCTCATGTAAACTATTGGCAGGTGCTTTGGGTTAAGCCAGTAAACTGGGGCAAGACCTATAGAGCGCATTATCTCATTGGCTATGCCTCCTGGGTACTGGAATATGAAACTGAATAGCACGGCGCTGACTACGGTAGCCACTCCCATAGGTATTATTACCAAGGTCATAAGCGTTGACCTGGCCCTGGTTAGCTTAGCTATGACTGAGGCAACGGCCAGCGCTATGAGCAACTGGAAGAAAATAGCCCCAAAGGATACTACAAGGGTAGTAATTATCGCGAGCTTAAGGCCTAAGGGCACGAGGGCCTCGTAGTTGGCTAGTGTGAACCTGCCGTTGGGGCCTATGAAGCTGTGGACTACAGCATAAGCAGCAGGGTAGATCACCAGAGCGGCCACGTAGGCCAGCGCCGGAATTATTAGTAACGTTGTCAGGCTAACCCGTTGCAGGCGCATTTATACTCACCTTACATTTCCTAGTTATTGCTCAGTTAACTGCCTACCTGGGAATTAAAAACAACACTTAACTTATGGGTTATTGTAGGAGCTCAGCCCGTCAGAGGCCCATAGTAGCCCTTCTCGTAGGCCTCAGCCACCTGGGGACCGACATTTGTCTTGAGCCAATCGTACATCTGCTGATTGTAGTAGCTCAATATCGAGGGTATCTCGTTATACGGCGCATGGTCGACTATTATCTGGGTCCATGCGCGGTCCATGAGCGAGTTCCACTCAGTTATCCAGGGCACTGGGGGCCTGAAGACCAGGCCCTCATCTATAGCCTCCTCTATGTTATCATAGAGCACGCTCATGTTTGATGGTATGTTGGTATACGCCTCAGAGTTCACCACTGGCCAGCCAAGTGACACTAGCATATCATGTTGCACCGGGGTTGACAAGAGTAACTGGGCCACATCGAGGACATACTTTAGGTCGGCAGATGGCTCATTCTTAGGTATGACCAACACGTCACCGCCCGCCAGGTGGGCAGCGTTGACTGGGCCCTTGGGCCCTGGGTAGACACCTATGTGGCTCATGTTTACGCCCTCACTCTCCATGACCCCATAGATGTAGGGCCACTGGTAGTCAAGTATGTAATAAACACCGCTCACCAGGCCCTTATAGCTTCCCCAGTAGCCTGTAGTGTATCTTGGACTGAAGTACTTGCTAAGGTTGTACAGGAACTCCATAGCGTAGACGTCTCCACTGTCGTTGAACAGTAGTGGGTTGCCGCCGGCCTGGGTCATCCACTGGAAGAGCTCAGTGGGCGTGCTGGCGCCGCCGTGGCCTTGGAAGTCTATAGGCGCCACGCCGGTCTTGTTGTAAATCAAGGCCGCTACATTCAAGAGCTGGCCCCATGTCTCAGGCGGTGAGATGCCATATTTGGCGAAGACAGTAGCGTTATAGAACACAAGCGGGACGTTAAGCCTCACTGGTATGAAGTAGATGCCACCAAAGGCCGTGGTCTCATAGTTCATTACATGCTGTACCGATGGCACGAGGGTCACGTTGGAGAGCAGCTGGCTGAGGTAGGGGTTAAGCGGTATGACATAGCCGCTCTGAACTGTGCCGTTAGGCCCATATAGGAGCTGCCCCACTACCATGTTGTCTATCTGCACCAGCAGGGGCGGCACCGAGCCTGACTTCTCGAGCGTCAGAACCTCCTCAGCCTCATCAGAGGCGCTTGAAAACTGGACGACCTTGAGTATCACATGTGGGTGCTCCTTCTCGAACTGAGGCACTAGCGTGTTCTCGTAGAAGCTAAGCTCTGAGGGGGCTAGCGAGACGTAGAGGTAGACGGTGACGGGCTTAGGCCTCATTGAGATATATGCGTAGTAGCCTCCAACACTAACAACGACAACGACCACAACTACTATTGCTGCTATGGCAGCAGTGCTCAAGGACCTAGGGCTTCTCTGCCTGTGTGTCATAAGGTACCCCCTGTTACTACTTTATTTGGTAATATCTGCCAACTGTTTATAAAGCTACAATCAGGTCACATAATGGTAGTGATAACTGAAGGGCAACGGAACAGCCGCATATTCATTGTAGAGTTAGAACTGCATTAACTAAAATGACAAAAGCCAGAAGGGGCCCGGGCCGGGATTCGAACCCGGGACCTCCGGGTCCACAGCCCGGCGCTCTAGCCAGCTGAGCTACCCGGGCCGCAGGGCCCCTGGCCCTTCGCTCATCGGCTTGGCCTCGGGCCGGGCCCCTTCATTGCAGACAAGAGGACCACGCTCTTAAAAGGCTAACCTCACGCCGTCCCTATAAGGCTCAGCTCACGGCAGGAGAGGGGTGGTATGGTGCCCGAGGTTCAGGTCAAGCGCATTGACCAGAACACATGGACAATAGACAGGGGCTTCAAGGGCTGCATGAGGGTTCCAGCCATAATATATGCCGATGACCTGTTGATTGAGAAGATGAAGCAGGACATGACCCTACTCCAGGCAGCCAACGTGGCCTGCCTCCAGGGCATACAGAGGTACAGCATAGTTATGCCTGACGGTCACCAGGGCTATGGCTTCCCGATCGGCGGCGTCGCTGCAATGGCTGTCGACGAGGAAGGGGTCATAAGCCCTGGAGGCGTCGGCTACGACATAAACTGCGGCGTGCGCCTGATAAGGACCGAGCTGACTGTAAAAGACGTCAAGCCAAAGATAAAGGAGCTTATAGATGCCATCTACGAGAACGTGCCAAGCGGCCTGGGTAGCACGGGCAAGCTGAGGCTTTCAATATCCGAGCTAGACAAGGTCCTTGATAGGGGCGTGAGGTGGGCTATTGAGAATGGCTATGGCTGGGACGAGGACATAGAGAGGATAGAGGAAAGGGGCAGTTGGGAGCTGGCAGACTCAACCAAGGTCAGTAATGTGGCCAAAAGGAGAGGGGCGCCTGAGATAGGCACGCTGGGTAGCGGCAACCACTTCCTCGAGGTTCAGGTGGTTGATAAGGTCTATGACGAGCGCCTGGCCAAGGCCTTCGGCATCTTTGAGGGTCAGGTCACCATAATGATTCACACCGGTAGCAGGGGCCTGGGCCATCAGGTTGCCAGTGACTACCTACAGATAATGGAGAGAGCCATGAGGAAATATGGTACCATACCGCCTGACAGGGAGCTAGCCAGCATACCTTACAACACGCCTGAGGCCCAGGACTACGTCAAGGCCATGGCGGCCGCCGCCAACTACGCCTGGACCAACAGGCAGATAATAACTCACTGGGTAAGACAGAGCTTCCAGCAAGTCTTCAAGGTGGACCCTGAGAAGCTTGGGATGCACCTGGTCTATGACGTGGCCCATAACATAGCCAAGATAGAGGAGTATGATATAGATGGCAAGAGGAAGAAGGTTGTAGTACACAGGAAGGGTGCCACAAGAGCCTTCCCACCTGGCAGCCCTGAGATACCGGACATCTACAGGCCCTACGGGCAGCCTGTGTTGATACCAGGCAGCATGGGCACTGCTAGCTACGTACTGGCGGGCGTGGAGACAGGCGTCAAGAGCTGGTACACAGCGCCTCACGGCGCCGGGCGTTGGATGAGCAGGTCAGGGGCCAAGAGGGAGAAGACTTACAAGGAGGTAGTTCAGGAGCTTGAGAGCAAGGGCATATACCTCAGGGCCAGCAACGTGGCCACAGTAATAGAGGAGATGCCTGAGGCCTACAAGGATGTAGATAGGGTCGCCCAGGTCGCACATGCGGTTGGCATAGGCAGGCTAGTTGCCAGGATGAGGCCTATAGGAGTCACCAAAGGCTAACGCTTAGCTTTAAAATCCTTAGGAGAGGGGGCTAGAAGGCATTAGGCTCAGCTGGGGTGCTAAGGAGTGGGCCATCGTAAGAAGTCGGCGCCAAGACGCGGCAGCCTAGGCTTCATGCCAAGGATACGCAGCTCGGAGTTCGTCCCGAGGGTTAAGACGTGGCCAGAAGTAAGCATAGAGAAACCGACGCTACTGGGCTTCCTGGGCTACAAGGTAGGCATGACACATGTATTCATGATAGATAACCGTCAGGGCTCGCTGACCTTTGGCAGAGAGATCTTCAGGCCTATCACGGTGCTTGAGACCCCACCAGTCTATGTACTTGCAGTGAGGGGCTATGCCTATGATATTAACAGGGGGCTCTTCACACTCGATGAGGCGTGGGCCAGGCCGCCACTTGAGCTCCAGCTTGAGAGGCGCATAAGCACGCTTGGCAAGTTTAGCACCGAAGAGGCCCTGGAGAGGCTCCAGTCAGAGCTAGATAGGCTCAGGGAAATAAGGGTCCTGGTGGCCACGCAGCCAAGGCTCACCGGAGGCCTCAGCAAGAAGGTACCTGACCTGTTGGAGGTTAAGGTTGCCGCTCCAAACAATAACTTGAAGGAGGCCTTCCAGTACGCCTCATCGCTGTTGGGCAAGCAGGTGGCAGTGACTGATGTCTTCAGACCAGGCATGGTTGTTGACGTGATATCTGTGACTAAGGGCAAGGGATTCCAAGGCGACGTGAAGAGGTTTGGTGTCAAAGTAAAGCCCAAGTGGAACAAGCAGAGGAAGAAGGCCAGGGGCATCGGCGCCAGGAGCCACGGCAAGGGCACGTGGTGGGAGATACCGCAGCCAGGGCAGCTGGGCTTCCACAGGAGGACAGAGTATAACAAGAGGATCATAGACATAACTGACAACGCGCTTTCCTACACGCCGGCCGGCGGCTTCTTACACTACGGCATACCTAAGAGCACTGTAGTGATCCTGGAGGGCTCGATACCTGGTGCCGTCAAGAGGCCGATAGTGCTCAGGTACCCCATCAGGCCGCCCACGCAGTACCTCAGGCTAGGCGTGGTAAAGCCAACCGTGACGTTCGTAAGCCTGCAGAGCAAACAGGGGGTGTGAGAAGTGGAGATAGGCCTTGGCACACTGCTTTACCTTGGCCCATCAATCTCAGCACCCAAATATGATGCTGAGGGGAACGAGACAGGACAGGTTGTGCTGCCAGATGTGTTCAGAGTGCCGCTAAGAAGGGATGTGATACACAGGGTTTTCTGGGCCGAGCTTACAGCCGCACTTCAGCCCAAGGGCAGGGATCCCATGGCTGGCAAGAGGACCACTGCAGTCAGCCTTGGGATACACCATGGTCTTGCCAGGGTTCCAAGGGTCAAGGGCTCGAGCAGGGCCAGGCTGGCGCCCTTTGTCAAGGGTGGCAGGCTAGCGTTCCCGCCAAGTACTGACAAGAACATACATGAGTATGTCAATAAGGCCGAGAGGGTTCTTGGAACCATGAGCGCGCTCGCGGCCACTGCTAACGCTGAGCTGGTGAGGGCCAGAGGACACGCGTTCGAGTCCAAGGCTGTGCCAGTGATTATAGACTCTGCAGCGCTGACATCTGTAAAGAGGGCCTATGAGGCCAGGAGGCTGTTGGCTAAGCTTGGCATCTATTCAGACATAGAGAGGGCCGCCGAGGGCACAAGGGTAAGGTCAGGCAAGGGTAAGATGAGAGGCCGCAGGTACATAGAGCCGGTTAGCGTGCTCTTCATAGTTGATGATTACAGCTCCCCGTTGGCCAGAGCTGTGAAGAACTTTCCAGGAGTTGACGTTGTTGAGCCGCAGCTCGTCAGTGTTCTTGAGCTGGCGCCCGGAGGCGAGCCCGGGAGGCTGACGGTAATAACTACTGGGGCACTCGAAGCTCTTAACCAGAGGTTTTCCAAGTACCTAGGGGGTGTTAAGACATGAGCTCCGAGTGGCTGGGCAAGGTAATAGTCAGGCCAGTGATGAGTGAGAAGGCCATGAGGTTAATGGAGGAGCAGAACGTGCTGACGCTGATAGTGGCTAGAGAGGCCAACAAGCACGACGTGAAGCGCGCAGTGGAAACGCTATTGGGCATCAAGGTGGATAGGGTAAACACATTGATAACGCCCAAGGGGGAGAAGAAGGCTTACGTGAGGCTGTCAAAAGAGTTCAAGGCTAGCGACGTGGCTGCCAAGCTTGGCCTATTATAACCCTAGGCGGATGATCTCTGCTTTTGTTCTGCCACTTTCTTCTCTTCTACTATGTCTACGAACTTCTTAGCAACCTCCAGGAACGCCTTAGCCGCCTCGCTGTCAGGGTACTCCATGAAGAACGGCGTGCCCTCGTCTGTAGCCTCCCTTATATGCGGGTCCAGGGGTATCTGGCCTAGGAACGGTATGTTGTACTCCTTAGCTATCTCCTCAGCTGCCCCCTTGCCAAATATGTACTGCACCGAGCCGTCGGGGCACCTGAAGTAGCTCATGTTCTCAATTATACCTATTACAGGCACATTAAGCTTCTGTGCAAAGACCACAGCCTTCTTCACCACCACCTTTGAAACCTCACTGGGCATCGTGACTAGCAGGAAGCCTGTAAGGCCTGGTATCATCTGAGCTATAGTGAGCTGCTCGTCGCCGGTTCCAGGGGGCAGATCTATTAGCAGGTACTCTGCCCCCTCCCAGTCAGTGTAGGCCAGGAGCTGCCTTATCGCTGTTGTCTTGAGCGAGCCACGCCAGATCACGGGCGCGTCCTCAGAGGGCAACATGAGCCCTATCGACACAAGCCTAATGCCGTAGGGGTTTACGGCAGGGACTATACTGCCATCCTCCTTAGCTAGAAGCCCCTTCACACTGCTTAGGCCTAACATCATTGGCATGCTCGGGCCGTGGAAGTCCGCATCAAGAACGCCAACTATCTTCCCCATTGATGCGAGAGCCATAGCTAGGTTGGCAGTGACGAAGGACTTGCCGACACCCCCCTTGTTGCTCAGTATGGCAACCTTGTACGGTATGGCATTCATCCTCTTGACTACAAGCTTCTGCTCCTCCTGTGCCTGTTTCATGCGCGCTGCAATTTCCTTGTAGCTCTGGCCTCCTCCTGGGGCTGCCTCAGGCGCCTGGCGCTTTGGCAGGCTCATCCTGTTAGATCTCTCATCACCTTTACCTTGATCTAAAGACAACTCTAACCCTCAATACACGATACGGCACTACCTTAATAACCTTATGTTAGAAAAAACCAAAGTGAAAAATAATTAAAGAAATGAATAGTGCAGATAAATTAGGTCAGCCCTTCACAGCTTGCCTATGTCGTCAGGTATCCTTATGTGGATCGTCTTGTGGCCCTCGCCCTTGTTGGCAGCGACTATGTCGAACTCTGTCGGGGTTGCCGGGTGTTCGTAGAGGTACTTGAGGTTGATGAAAGCGTTGTATATGTGCGGGACGTCCTTGCCAAGTCTGTCGTTGAAGACTGCTATGTACTCAACTATGCCGTCAGGGTTAATTATGACGGTGCCCCTCTTAGTCATTCCAGTAGCTGTGTTGAGGAAGCCGTAGGCGCTTGAGATGGTCTTGCTTATGTCATCTACTAGGGGGAACTTGACGCCCTTAACCCTGGGGCTGGTCTCGACCCAGACCTTATGAGAGTAGACGCTATCGGTGCTGATTGCAAGTACCTCAGCGTTGTTAGCCTTGAACTTGTCATAATAGGCCTGGAAGGCCTCAAGGTCGGTGGCGCAGACGAAGGTGAAGTCACCAGGGTGGAACGTAAGTATGACCCACTTGCCCTTGTAGTCGCTGAGCTTTATTGTCTTAACCTGGTTCTCAGCCGGGAAATAGGCTTTAGCCGTGAAGTCAGGGGCCGGAGCTCCTACCTCAATTGCCATTCTCTCACGCAAGTGCTAAGGGGTCGACTAGTTTAAATAGTTTTCTACTAGGAAAAGGCTTCGAAACACCTACAGCTGAAGGCCTTGCCATTTATGGCTGAGATGGGGCTATGGGCTTAAGTTTAGGCCTGCCAGCTTAGTT
>DAJS01000002.1:16078-16749 GCA_002496425.1 Acidilobaceae archaeon UBA162 | reverse complement strand
ACTGGCTGAAGGCCCAGCATATGGTATACTGCCAGGTGAGTAAATCAGGTAGAAACGGTCACCAGTGATAATGCAATGAAGGTGAAGGCGGTTAAATCGAAGGCCCGTGAGTCGCCTAAAGGAACTTTCGCCCTAAAGGGCGAGAGGTCGACCTAGGGACTAAGGCCCGTAAGGTCGCTTACAGTGCCTGCTATCACCTTATAGGATACAAGTAAGTCATCTACAAGCACATATTCATTGTAGGCGTGGGCCAGGGAGGGCTCACCAGGCCCATAGACCACAGTAGGTATGCCCAGGGCCCTTAGGTAGCGCCCGTCAGTCGCACCCGTCTCCACCTTCACTCTTGGAGGCCTTCCAAGCACCTTACTCACGTTGCGGCTCAGAATCTCTACAAGCGGGCTGTCAGGAGGCGTGTAGTTAGGCCTGCTCTCATTGATGACCTCTATTTCCACACTGCTAGACTCTTCTCCCAGGACTATTGGAAGGTAGCTCTTTATCTCGCCTATCAGCCATGAGCAGGGGCTTAGCTGAGGCATGTTGGCCAGCGAGAGTGGTAGGCGCATGTCTATCTCAGCCTCGCAGAGGTCAGGGACTACATTAACCTTAGAGCCCCCCTTCATTACTCCGAGGTTGAACGTTATTCCCTCAAGTACAGTCCTGGCCTCCTCGGC
>DAJS01000002.1:9407-15995 GCA_002496425.1 Acidilobaceae archaeon UBA162 | reverse complement strand
CCTATAAACTCGCTCAGAACGTTTATCACCTGGAACGCCTTGTATATGGCGTTGTCTCCAAGCATTGGAACGCTGCCGTGGGCAGGTCTTCCTCTAACCCTCAGCGCTATCTGGCATAAGCCCTTCTCTCCTATGGCTATAGATCCTATGCCTGAGGGCTCGGCCACTATGGCTGCATCCCCCTTTACTAGCTCCTGCTCCACGAGCGCCTTCATACCGGCGGCACCGCCAACCTCCTCATCTGCTGTGGCCACTAGCATCAGCGAGCCCACACCCTTTGACTCAAGCTTGGACGCTAGGTCCACGAAGACTCTAGTTATCACGGCCAGGCCACCCTTCATGTCGGTGGCGCCACGACCGAAAACCTTACCATCCTCTATGGCGCCGCTGAACGGATCCCTATGCCACCCTGCTAGGCTCCCGGGTGGAACTACGTCCATGTGCCCGACAAGTATTATGGTGGGGGGGCTAGAACCAGCCCTGACCACTACGTTGGCCTTACCTTCTACGACCTCTATGGAGTCTGGCGTGAAGCCATTAAGCTGCAGATAGTCCACCAGAAAGTTAGCTACTTCTCTTGTGATCCCAGGTGGGTTGCTGGAGTTTATCTTGACTAGATCGGATGTGAGCTTGGCTAGCTCCCCTTTAAGCTCCTCTGACATTACGGCTTCCCCTCCAGCAAGGCAGTAGGGCGAAGTTAAGCCTTATGCCCCTCAGCATGCAAGTCTCCGGTGCTTTGGCTGATAGGAAGCCTTTCCCTAATGGTCTCCAATGCAATACTTATGTCTTGCAACAACCTCATTAACCTCTTTATGTGCTCCTCATGCTCCAACAGGAAATTAAGGCCCTCAGTTGTTATCGAGTAAGCCTTATGGCGCCTCCGGCCTGAGCCCCCCTCAGCCCTGACTAACCCCTTTCTCTCTAGGCGCTCCAACATTACATATATGTAGCCGGGTGGTAGCCCAGCGTCCAGCTTGGATGAGAGCGCCCGGTCAATCTCATAGCCGCGCTTGGGGCCCTCCGTCAGCTCTGCGAGTATCATAAACGTGGCAAGCCCCCTGAGCAGGCCCCTCTTCAAGCCTTAGTTCCCTCGGCTTCAGCAAATTCAGCGCTTGCGAGAGAAGTTATATAATAGACTTTAGAAGTTCGTAATAATTTATAATATAGCTTTCGCAGCAGTTAGTGAGATCGATGACGAGCTCAGGGGTCTTCGACCTTGACGGTACGCTGGTCTCAAGTGCCAGGGCTCACCTTGAGGCATGGGTTAAGGCCATAAGGGAAATGGGCTTCAGCACACCGCAGATCGATGTTAGGCATCTGCTTGGCCGTAGGGCTCATGATATAGCCGTTGAGCTTGTGCATGCGATAAGCGCCGACGAATCCCTCGTGCCTGTGCTGATAAGGCTCAAGACAGAGGCCTTCAGCGCACTAGCTCCAAGTATTGTCGAGCCTATGCCATGTGCACTTGAGATCTACAGGGCAATAAGGAGGTCTGGCGGCAAGTTCATAGTAGTTACATCATCTCTAAGGAACTCAGCAGAGGAAATGCTGAAAGCCATAGGTGTCAGGCCCGACGTGCTTGTGGCAGGCGATGATGTTAGTAGGGGTAAGCCCGATCCCGAGCCTGTAGTACTCGCATTACGTAGGGCCGGCCTGGAGGCCCATGAGGTGTTTGCGGTGGGGGATACGCTTTATGATCTAATGGCCTTCAGGGCAGCCGGCATCTCTAGGGTCTACCTAGTTAAGGGCGACGTCAAGATAGAGCTTGACGAGGGTCAGGTTAGGGCACTGGGAGCTATCAAGGTTGAGACTCTCTGTGACGTGATGTCTCTCGAGAGGCTAAACTCTGATCTCAGCTTAAAAGGTCCGACCCCTAAAGTCACTTGAGATGGCATAGGTTTGAGAATAGCGGTCTTCTATGACCAGGACTACAAGCTACGTCCACTGATGGAAGCTTCAATACTGGGGGTCATAGATGAGGAGCAGAAGGTAATAGAGCAATACGAGAATCCAGCCCTGGAGATGGGCGAGGAGGCGGCAATTGAGGGCCTCAGGTTACTAGGCGTTAAGGCAATAGTGGTTAACAGGGACACACTGTCGAGCAGCGCCTACAGGGCCCTAAAAGGATCCTTGTTGTTCATGCTCACCAGTTACACGGATCTCTATCAGCTAATAGATAAGCTTGAGGAGGTAAAGGGCTCTGCCAAGAGCTCAATAGAGTTCATGGAAGGCCAGCAGGAGGCAGGAAGCTGATAATCTGTTGTGACAGTGCCCCATGGCTGCTTTCATTTCATTTGATCTTTTTGCTAATGCCCAGGCCAAGGGCAAGCACTCATTTTAACGATAGCTGAGATAATATAAGCTTGGCAATCGCATAGCTAACAAGGTCCGTGGAACATGTCCAGACCCTTAAGGGCATCGATTGGAAACTCCGTAATAGAAGTTAGACAGGGTGACATAACTGAGGAGGCGGTCGAGGCCATAGTCAATCCGGCTAACTCTTACATGATAATGGGGGGCGGCGTTGCGGGCGCCATAAAGAGAAAGGGAGGGGTTGAAATAGAGAGGGAGGCCACGTCTAAGGCACCAGTAAGGGTTGGCGAGGCTATATACACAAGGGCTGGCAGGCTGAAGGCGAAGTACGTTATCCACGCACCAACAATGGAGGAGCCAGGATCACCCGCCACCCTTGATAATGTCAGGGCAGCCGTGAGGGCTGCGCTTAGCGTAGCCGAGCAACTCGGGGTCAATTCGATAGCCTTCCCCGGCATGGGCACTGGCGTTGGAGGCCTAGACTACTATGAGGCCGCTAAGGCTATGGTGTCAGAGATCATTGAGTTCCTCAGGAGCGCCTCCAGGCCCCCCAAGATAGTTGTATTAGTTGCCTATGACAAGGACCTCTACGACGCCTTCTCCTATGCGCTCTCTAACTTACTTCCATGTGCTTTCTGAGCTTACACTACTTTTTTCAAATTTAAAACTGAGTTATTAGAGAACCTGATGTGTTAATTTAATAACTGTAATCTGCTTTATAACCCTTCCTCTTCAGCAAGCTAGACGTAGGAGTAAGGGCTGAAGGGCAGAGGGTGGTAAGGTGGAAGAACGGTACTAGAGGCCGTTGATGTGTCATTTTCATATGACAAGTTCAGCGTGCTGAGTGACGTGAACCTAGAGGTCAGAGAGAACGAGTTTGTGGTTATTGTAGGCCCCTCGGGCGCTGGCAAGTCAACGCTGCTCAGGATACTCGGTGGCTTCCTGAGGCCCACTGTAGGTCATGTCTATCTCTATGGCAAGGAGATAACCAGGCCCACCCCAGAGATAATGATGATTCACCAGTCCATAGTGACGTTCCCGTGGATGACCGTTCTTGACAACGTGATGATGGGAGCAGAGGTGAGGGGACTCCCTAAGGAGGTGGCAAAGCAGGTAGCTCTCCAAATGATAGAGGTCGTGGGGCTCAAGGGGTTTGAGGACTTCTACCCAAAGGAGCTGAGCGGCGGCATGAGACAGAGGGTTGCGATAGCGAGAGCCCTGGCTGCTGATCCCATCGTGCTCCTAATGGACGAGCCATTTGCGCACCTGGACGAGCTCACGGCAGAGGTGTTAAGAAGGGAAGTGTACAGAATGTTATTTAATGTGAACACGTCGCTGAGGGGCGTGATTATGGTAACGCATAACCTTGACGAGGCGGTAGAGCTTGCTGATGTTGTCTATATCCTGAATGGGCGTCCTGCCACAGTAATTGGTAAGATAAAGGTTAACCTTCCAAGGCCTCGGAGTCGTCGCGATTCTAGGTTTCTCGAGTATACGGACATGCTTTATGACTACATAGTGTCGCCAGGTTCCACAGGCGAGCCCAAGGAGGGTGGGAGCCTATGACTCCCCTGCCGCTAATACTTATGCTAGCCACGTTAGTTACAACAGGCAGGGTCTTCCTGGCTATAGCTCTCTCAATAGTTACCGGCTGGGCGCTTGGGTACCTCTCACTGAAGAGCAGAGTCTTCGAAAACGCTTATGTAAGCCTGAGCGAAGTCCTAGAGTCGGTGCCTGTGATCTCATTCTTCCCCGTAGTGCTTATATTCTTCATATGGTACGTGAGGGGCTACATAGGTGTTGAGCTGGCGGTTGACTTCCTGGTGTTTACCGCCGTAACCTGGAACATCTGGATGGGCATATATCAGGCCTTCAAGACAGTCCCAGCATCCATGCTTGAGGTAGTTGAGAACCTCGGCTATGGGTTCTTTAAGAAGATGGCAAGGCTCTACATACCATACTCAATGCCAAGGATAGCAGCTAACCTACTTCCCAGCTTTGCGGACGGCTACTTCTACATAACAGTCAGCGAGGTGATAGCTATAGGAACTACAACGTATAAGGTTTTCGGCATAGGCGCGCTCCTTTCAGAGCTGATCTCTAAGGCCTCAAGTAATCCGGTCCTCTGGCCTGATGTTTATGTTGGTCTGACAGAACTGGCGGCCGTTGTGGCTCTGGTAGTGCTAGGACTCAGGAGGTTTGCTAACTGGACCGTAGCCAAGTACTCCTTGGAGTCAGCGGTGGCCCTGAGCAGAAGGAAGTCAGGGCCGGGCAGGTGGAGGACGCTGAGCAGGTACTACAGGCCTGTGGTGAGACCTATGGAGAGCCTTGCGGGTTTGGGCAGCAGGGCACTAGTCAGGATGGCCACTACCATACCCCTGAGGAGGGTTGAGACCCGTAGACACAGAAGCGTCGCTGCCGACAATGTCATCAAGGCTGTTGGTGCGGCACTGCTCGTACTGATAGCATATGGCGCGATTAGGGCGATATTGAGTGCGTCACCCTCAACATGGGGCTACCTGATCTCAGAGACGCCAACGATACTGATAGGGCTAGCCTACGACTATGCAAGGGTCGCCTTCATAACTTTGATCTCCTTTGTTATTGCGGTATTTGTGGGCTACTGGCTGGCAATGCACAGGAGGGCAGAGGCCATTGTAATACCTGTGATCCAGGCCCTCTCAGCCCTCCCAGCCCCCGCCTACTTCCCACTGCTCTTTGCAGCCACGTACTTTATTGTCGGCAGGTTCTTCGCTGGTCTGACTAACGAGTTCTACGTTATAATCCTTGGCTTCATTAGCACGTTCTATTACGTCTTCTACGCCTACTGGCTAGGCGTCAAGGCTGTGCCTGTGGAGGTGATGGAACTAATGGATAACCTGAGGATGGGGTTCTTCAGGAGGCTGCGTAAGATATTGATTCCTGGCACCATGCCTTACCTGGTCTCAGGGCTCACCTCAACTATAGACAGCGCCTGGGGAGGCCTGATGGTAGGCGAGTACTGGCCCAACATTTATGGGAATACAAACCTCTACGTCTCCCATGGCCTGATGAAGATGTTAGACATGGCAACCCTTGAGGGCAACCTGGCGTTAGCCTCCTGGGCCTCGCTGATATTTGCAATGTTCGTGGTTGTATTCGCCCTGGGCTTCACGAGATACCTGATGGAGTTGTCTAGAAAGAAATACCTGATGGAGGAATCCATATACGCTGTATAACGAAGCTAAGCTTTATTAGGAGTTGCCAGGTCTCCTATACCGGCAAGGACCTAGCGGGGTAGGGCAGCGGGGTAGGGCAGCCTGGTAGCCCGCGGGGCTCATAACCCCGAGGTCGGTGGTTCAAATCCACCCCCCGCTACCAAGGTCCTTGCTATCTAGACCTCTTTTATGATGCATAGGACCTCTTATAGTACCACAGAGCTATAGCAGCGGTCAGGAGGGCCCCAAGCGCGGCTGAGGCTAGCGCTATGGAGACGTAGTAGGTGGTGGGAACACCTTCCTCTATGGCCTCCGAAGGCATAACCACAACTGCCGGGGCAGCCGACGAATAACTTATAGAGCCAAGGTACCAGCTGAGGCTGTCCACAACAGCTGTCTCCATTATATAAATGGCGCTCTGCGGATCCACATTCATCAATGTGCGCGCATAGTTCATGTATGCGCTGTCCACGTAGCTTGGCAAAGAGCGCATCAGCAGCGCAGATGAGATGACATCATACTCATGGACGAGTTCATCAGCGTAAGAACTTATGACCCTTGAGCTGATGGATGGTGTTGAGAAGCTCTGCGTGGCCTCTATGAAGATTATCTGTAGTGACTGGGTCAGTGCATCCTGGAATGCTCCGATGGCGCCTAGTAGGTTAGACCCGTTAGCCAGCTTCTGACCAAGCGAGAACAGGTACTGAAGGTCGCTTTCCATGGCCAAAAGCTCCTGTGCCGCCGAGACGTCGCCTATAGACTCGAACTGGGAGGCGTAGTACTCTATGAGAGAGGAGGCATAGCTGACGGTTAAGTTAGTGTAGGCCTCAAGGGCTGCTGCGGTCGAGTTTAGGAGCCCAAGGGTTATGTTAGGCGGCTCATGGCTCAGAGCCTTAGCGGTCTCGATCCAGCCTAGGGCGCTAGGGATCCTGGCTTTTGCCAGGGCCGTGTAGTATGCCAGTACATAAGCATCATCAATGTTGACAGGCTCCTGGGTCAGGTAGCTGACGTATTGGGAGTAGTAGAGCGCGTCAGCCATCCTGGCGGCTGCCGTGGCCAGGAGCTCATAGTATGAGAG
>DAJS01000002.1:8726-9364 GCA_002496425.1 Acidilobaceae archaeon UBA162 | reverse complement strand
ATCTTAATTAAGGGCTGCGTGACGGAGACTCCCTCCTGGTGACTCTCGTAGGCCCAGAGCGTGTAGTTAGCCGCCAGTGCATAGTAGTAGGCGTTAAAGGCGTAACTAGCGCTGGCGTAGGGCAGGGAGTCCAGGTACCTCAGCGCCAGGGACAGATCCTCATGGGAGGTGTTGACAAACGCTGTAGCGTTACTAAGGAGAACTTTGTTACCATCGAGTCTGCTCAGGTGGCCGTTGAGATAGTCCAGAAGCCCGTTGGTTGAGTTGATGAACTGTTCTGATACGTTCTTCATGACTGCCTGAAACGGGGCCAATGTGATATTAAGTGAGGGAGTTGGTTCCATTATGTTATACACGCTGGCCAAGACATTCATTATGCCCGACACGGGCAGCGAGGAGACGTTGCTGCAGTACTCGGAGCCACTCACTAGGTCGCCAATCGGGTACATTATACTTACATGACCTTCTGAGGCCGCCATACACTTGTACTCAAGTCCTCCTACGGGGCCTGAGAGCCCTGAGGGGCTCACGGCCCCAGTTATCGCATATCTATGCAGCGGCTCACTCGAGATCCCCGTGGCCAGCGCGTAGGTGGCTAGCATTATTGCAAAGCTGCCGCTGGGCCCTGACACAGGTCC
>DAJS01000002.1:0-8684 GCA_002496425.1 Acidilobaceae archaeon UBA162 | reverse complement strand
AACGCCATCTTCATGCTGTAAAGCGTGGAACCCGTGGCCATCCCGGTACCATTATACACAACTACCTGTCCAGTGCCAGGGTATGAGAGTGTTAATGTGGCGTTAACCAGCGTGCCTGAGTAGCCTGATGGATTTTCAACGACGGCTGGCAGCAGGACCCAGGTACTCCTTGACCATGAATGTGTTTCCTGGCTTAGCGCAAGGGTGCTTGACAATGAAGTGAGAGTTAGGAGCAACGTCAATATCATAAATACTGTCAGCATTAATGCAAGCGCTTGGCGGCCCCCCAAATTTAAACCCCGGGCTCTATCCTAACAGGTGGGGCTTATTAGGTTGAGGTGAAAGACATGGGTGGGCGTAAGCAGCCTAGGCTGAAGGAGGCACAGATTGATGAGAAGGCGGGCTCTGTCAAGGAGCTCAAGATAGCTAGCTTTCAGGTAGTTAACAAGGATAAGGTTATGCAGAACCCTAAGATGATGGGCCTTATATATCTAGTCAACAGGCTAGGGCCCATACATGAGAGGACGTTACACATGATAGTGAATGAGATTCAGGGCAAGGGCTTTGACTTAGGCTATCAGTTCTTCAATATAGGGCAGGAACCCTACAGCCCAGCTCTCAAGAACGACATAGTCGCACTCCTATACGTGGGTTTCCTTGAGACAGAGCCAAGGTACAGGAAGCTCGTGGTATCGTCCTCAGGCAGGGAGGCCCTAGAGAAGGTGGGCGCACCAAAAGGCCTTCAGGACCTCGTGGAGTCCTCCATACAGGAGCTCAAGGCCAAGAGCTCCATGATGGATGCCAGGATAGATGTGGAGCTGAAGACGCCGTTAAGGGGCAGAAGCTCTCCAGGAGGGCTAGGCAGGACTTTTAGAGCGTGAGGCCCAGTCTCGGACTCTCTTAACCTAATACTGACTGCTAGCCAGCTTGTCCTGGTGTAGTATGCCAAAATATGTTCATCTATTGGGCAAGGATGCCAGAAGAAGGGTTGTAGAGAGGCTCGCGGCCTCAAGGGGGGTTAGGAAGCTGGCAGCAGAGCTGGGCGTGACGCCCGCGGCCATAAGTAAGTACCTCAGAGGTGAGACCCACCCATCAGACCGGGTCATAGAGAGGGCGTTGGAGTCCGCTAGCCCTGAGGAGGCTCTGGAGGTCTCGCACATAGTGGCTGAGGAGCTCCTGGGTGGCATCAAGGATTACATAGAGTGGGCTTCTGAGAAGGGGGTCCTTGACCCTAAGCTGGCCACGAGACTTTCGGAGCTCGCAGCCAAGGCCGGCCTAGCCTCTATGTCCTCAAGGCACGTGGAGGCCGAAGAGGCGATCAGCTCTCAGGGAGCCTGAAGCGCTGTCTGAGCCCAAGCAGCTTGAACGTCTCACCAGCCTCTATTAACCAGCCCGCCAGTATTGACGACAGGACCTCCACGGCTGCTTCCTGGGGCATGCCAAGTGACCTGGAGGCCAGCTCGCCATCGATTCTCTCGCGAGACCTAAGCTTGAGAGCGTCCATCAGCTCTAGGAGCGTTAAGGGCCGTGTGTTACTAATTAGCTTCCTCAGGAACTCAAAGTCGTCCTCGTCAATCATAGCTCTCCTTGCCGCGTCCTGACGTCCAACAGACTCGGCGTAGCTCCAGTAAGCGTAGAGAGGACTATAATCATTAACTATGCTCCCAGTGGCGAAGGGCGGCAGTCTCTTCTGCTTCAAGTCTAACACCCAGCGCTAGTAGGGAAAGAGAACTAATGTGGGTTCAGCAGGCAGGGAGTCATGGTTCAGGCGTAGCGAGAACGTCTGAGATCTTATAATGGCATGGCCTCTCCACTCAGCAAGCATTGAGTCTATAGGATCAAGGGGAGCAGTAGAGCCTGGCACCCAGAAGTGCATTGGTATAACTATCTTAGCCCCTAGACCTAGGGCCCATGTCACAGCGTCACGCTGGGAGACAGTAGTTACATTGCCTGCTGGAACCATTACTACATCGGCTCTGCCGATGGTCTTAACATGGTCCTCGGTAAGGGGTTCCCCAACATCGCCGAGGTGTGCTACCCTTAGGCCTGCTGCCTCCACAACGTAGGCGTTGGTAATGCCATATCCATTGCCATGGCTTAGCCTAAGGCCTCTCACCTTAAAGGGCCCTAGCACCCACGAGCCCCTTGACCACCTGATCACCTTAGCCGTACCTCTTCCGCTGGCCATCTCAACAGCGTTGTGATCGTAATGGTCATGTGTGACGAGGACGTAGGTGGCCTCCACGCGACATTCTGGTAGGTTTAGGCTGCCACCATCGTGGGGATCTATGGCAAGGCTCACGCCCTCGTACGATATCACGAAGTAGGAGTGAAAGCACCACGTGACCTCTAGGCCCTGCTCGCTGCCGCTCAAGGTCCTTCCACCACGTTTATCAGGGCTAGCGTGGCCTCGAGGGCTTCCTCGGTTCGCACACTCTCGGTACCCTGATAAGGTATGGCGTTAATTATAATGTCAAATACCTTGGAGCCAACAGTGTTCATGAGTCCTTCAGAGGGACCCCCAAAGGCAACAAGGAGGGGCCTGCCGGTTAACTGGGACATAGCAGATGGGATAGACAGTAAGCCGTACTTAGAGGTGCCTATGACTAGGTAACCTGCCTCCTTGGCTAGTTTCACTAGGTCCCTAAGGTCTTTGACCACCTTCACGGCGTAGCCGGTATAGGTTCTTCCCCAGCTGGCACGCCTTAGGAGCAGCCTTGGTCTAACGCTGGCCACCGACACCGTCACAACCGAACCTCTTTCTGCCTCACATGGCTTTAGAGTCCCGACGCCAGCACGGCCTAGATAGACCTCGCACTCATAACCTCTTCTGCTCCTAACAAGCCCGTCTATTACATCGCCATTCTTCAGCCTTGTCGGCACGACATGGTTAGGCAGCTTAAGAGGAGGCATTAGCCCGGCGTACCTGAGGGACTCCCTAATCGGGAAGAGATCCTTCCTCAGGTGAGGCGGTGTCAGGTGGTACTCAAGCAGGTCCTTGAACAGCTCAACGTCATTCTCTTCGGTCTCCTCATCGTAATATATGTGGACTGCATCAACCCTGAAGACCGCTAGGGCTCGGGATATGAGGCCCACCTTATAGGTCTTGTCCCTAAGGTCCTGCTCAACAGAAAGGACGCTGCCAGGTATGGCGACTTCAAGAGGGACGCTCCTCCTGGTCGGGGGCCAGGAGGCTGAGCACAACTCAGCCTTCCTCCTTCTCAGGCTTCTTTCTCCCACCCTTTCCCGAGCTGCTCTTCTCCTTGGTAGTAAACAGCGTGGTCCTCTGCCTGCCACCCATCATTCTCACCCGGTGCTCATGCGTCGGCTTAGGCTAATAAGCGCTGGGCCTGGCTTGTGAAGCCCCTTGCAACAGATTTAGACACCTACAGCATAAGCTCCCAGAGGTGGGCTCAGTGGCGTACCTCTACAGGACAAAGGGATCTGAGCACCCAGCCCAAAGGCTAAGGAAGATAATCAAGGAGCGTGACATAATAATGGCCCCTGGGGTCTTCGATCCTATCTCAGCGCTCCTAGCAGAATCCGTCGGCTTCGAGGCAATATATCTGTCTGGCGCCGCTCTGACTGGAAGCCTTGCCATGCCCGACCTAGGCGTAATAACGTTCTTGGAGGTCCTTGATGCCACGAGACGCATAATGGAGGTAGTCGATCTGCCACTAATTGTTGACACGGATACTGGCTTCGGGGAACCCCTCAACGTGTATCGCACTGTAAAGGAGCTTGAGGAGGCAGGTGCTGCTGCGGTGCAGATAGAGGATCAGGTGATGCCTAAGAAGTGCGGTCACCTATCAGGCAAACATGTGGTAAGCCCTGATGATATGATTAAGAAGATAGTAAGTGCTACTGAGGCCAGAAGGCATGATATGGTTATCATAGCCAGGACTGATGCTAGAGAGGTAGAGGGCCTAGAGGCTGCCATAGAGAGGGCTAACATGTACGTCGAGGCAGGCGCTGACGTAATATTCCCCGAGGCCCTGTTGAGCCTTGATGAATTCAAGGAGTTCGCGAAAAGGGTCAAGGCACCCCTGTTGGCAAATATGACTGAGTTTGGCAAGACACCATACATAACGGCTCAGGAGTTCAAGGAGGCAGGGTACAAGATAGTGATATTCCCTGTTACTACCTTCAGGGCGGCGCTCAAGGCCATAAAGGATACGCTCGTAGAGCTCAAGGAGAAGGGCACACAGAAGCACATTCTTGACAGGCTTATGAGCAGACAGGAATTCTACCAGCTGATAGGCTACTACGATTATGAGAAGAGAGACTCTGAGGTGGCAGCTAAGGCTGAGAGGATAGTAAGGTCAATTGCTCAACAGAGAGAAGTTAGAAGCTAACGCCGAAGAAGTGGTGCGGGGGGTGGGCTTTGAACCCACGCAGGCCTACGCCATCGGGCCCTCAGCCCGACCCCTTTGACCAGGCTCGGGCACCCCCGCACCGTCATTAGTTTCAAGGGAGAAGCATTTATATGGTTTGCCCATCATTTAGGCCAGGGAGGTAGCTGAGTGCCTTGAGTGAGAGCCAGGAGGGCTCCGTCGAGATGCTGATAAGGTCCATATCGGTGAGGGTTCTCTGGGTCTACGTCCTTGCAGTCCTAAAGGATGAGCCTACCTATCCATACCGTGTCAAGGGGCTGATAAAGGATAGGTTTTCCTTTAACGCGCCAACAGTGACCCTATATACCATTATGTACAGGCTCGAGAAGAAGGGTCTGATAGCTAGGGATGAGAAGGGGATTTACAGGATCACAGAGCAGGGACTAAAGGCCCTAGCTGAGGCTGCCCAGGCGCTTAAGAGCATAGCCCAGAGGGTCTCAGAGGCCGCTACAGCTTCAAGCACGGAGCTCCAGTACAGGCAGCTTGTGGAGGAGCGCTAGGCCTCGCGGAGATCGGTGCTCATCATTGAGCCTCAGAGCAGGTCAGCCAGCTCATCGGCCATCCAAGCCTAAGTTCCTGGAGGTTAAAGCTGTGGTGGAAGGGCCTTGGATGTCGAGGAGAGGCTAGAGCAGGTGCTTATTGAGTGGGAGGGCCAGAGGTTCTATGCACTCAGAGACAGAGACACAGGCCTCTTGGTGTGCCCCATATGCAGGGTTGCCAAGTTCGTGAGCCCTGAGGACCTGGTGGGGCACCTGGTGGCCCATGCCAAGAGACAGCTTGATAGGAGAAGGCCTCCGCCACAGAGGCCTCATCAGACCAGCTCGTCAGAGGAGAGCTGAGGTTGGGCCTTACAAGGCTCAACTGTGGCGACATGCCGTACTACCTTGAGGTTAATGAGCAGGAGCTAGAGGCGTTAAGGGGCTTAAGGGTGGTTCTTCAGCTTCCGGACGGGCTCAAGCAGTTCTCAGAAGCCATAGCTGAGTGTCTTGAGGCCAGTTACGGCTTTGAGGTTATAATACATGCCGACAGCATCTATGGCGCCTGTGACATTGCCTATCCTCAGATAAACCTCTCTATCAGGCCAGCTGCCATAGTCCACCTGGGGCACACACCTTATCCTGAGGCCTTGGCCTATCCCCCATACTCATCACCAAGAGGAGGGGTCAAGGTGATCTATGTGCCTGTCAGGTACGCGCAGCAGATACCAGAGGGGGCGATAGAGAGCGCAGCATCGCTCCTTAGATCCAGAGGCGCCTCAAGGGTAGCTGTTGTAGTCACAGCACAGCACACTAATGTTTACAGGGATGTAGTCGAGAAACTCAGGTTCAGAGGATTTGAGGTCCTCGAGTCAAGCCGCTACCTGCCCTACTTCGAGGAGGGCCAGGTGATAGGCTGCGACTACAGGGTCGTGCCTAGAGGGGCCGACGCGTATGTGATGGTAAGCGGCGGCCTGTTTCATGCCATAGGCCTTTACCTGGCCACGCTAAAACCTGTGGTTCAGCTAGACCCATACAGGGGTAATGCCAGGGATCTGACAGCGGAGGGGGAAAGGTTCTATAGGATAAGACTCGAAAAGATAAACCAGGCCTCAGAAGCAGTTAGATGGGGAATTATAGTAGGCCTAAGAACAGGCCAGTATAGGCCGTGGCTGGTAGAAAAGCTTGAAGCAGCAATGAGGAGGAAGAGCCGCCGTTACAGGCTCATAGCTGCCGAGACAGTAAGCACATACACGCTCAGAAATGTTGATAGCCCGTGGTTCCAGGCCTTTACTGTGACAGCCTGCCCGCGGATACCCATTGATGATCTCTATGAGTATGAGAAGCCTGTGCTAACGCCCGGCGAGGCCTTAATGGCCCTAAGTGGGAGCCTTGAGCGTTACCAGTTCCCATGGTAAGGCGCCAGGCCTGGGAAGGCTAAAGGTGCTGCTTGAGAGAGAGGTACCTCCAATACCTAATCCTTCAAGGAACCTGGAGCAATACACGACACCAGCCGAGATAGCAGTAGTCGTGGCGTCCAGAGCTCTGCTTGAGGGAGTCCTGGATGGTTCAATGGTCGCCGATCTCGGCGCAGGCACCTGTCGTCTAGCCATAGCGGCGCTGCTGTTAGGAGCGTCAAGGGCGATAGCGGTTGACGCTGATGGCAGGCTTGCCCCAATATGCTTGGAAGCTGCCGCAAGGCTTGGACTTGAGGAAAGGATCTCATATGTGGTCTCACGCGTGAGCAGCTTCGCAGGCCCTCTAAGGCCTGGTAGTGTGGATCTAATAATCATGAATCCTCCCTTTGGAGTATGGAGAAGAGGCGCCGACAAAGAGTTCATAGAGTACGCAGCCTCTCTGCGGCCTAAGGCTATAATTGCTGTGGTCAAGTCCGGTAACATTGAGTACCATAGGAGGCTGGCGTCACGTCTTGGCTACAAGATCAGCTTATTAGGCACGTACGGCTTTCCAATACCTGCGTCGATGCCCCACCACAGGAGCCGCATAGTCAGGGTCGAGGTGGACGTGGTTGAGCTCAGAGAGGATAGTGCCAGGTGAGGTGCTTGGGGTTGAGGAGGAATACGTGGATGGTAAGAACACTTACATTGACAGCTCAGGGGTTCTCAGATCAGCGGTAGTAGGAGTCCCAAGGCCTAATAGTTCTCAGAAGGTTATTGATGTGGAGCCCGTAAGGAGGCTACGGGCGCCGCTCAAGGGTTCTACTGTGGTTGGAATGGTTTATGAGATTAGGGAGAACCTGGCTTTCGTAGAGCTGTGGGGTGAGGTGTCTCTCGAGCCAAGGCCGAGGTGGCTCTTTGAGTACTCAGGCTCGCTCACAGGAGTCTTGACGCCTGAGCAGATAGGGATGGATAGGAGGGACGACATCTACAGCTACGTCAGGCCGCTTGATGTTATAATTGCTAGGGTTATGAGCTCAATAAGCCCATACCTGCTCTCGCTGAGGGGGCAGCAGCTTGGTGTCATTTACGCCACTTGCTCTAAGTGCGGTGAGCTTATGAACCCGTCAGGGAGTACCTTCGTCTGCCCGCGCTGCGGTAACGTGGAGAAGAGGAAGATGTCGCCTCTGGCCTCCTCAAGGCTACTAAGGATAGACCTAAGGCGTCTGGCCCTCCCTCACTGAGGGGAAGGCGTTGAGGTTCATATTCAAGCTCAGGGACCTCGACTCTATAGATGAACTCCTGCAGGAGCTCTACAAGAGACTGCCAGTGCCCGAGACGAAAGTTAGAATAAAGGGAAACAAGGTTGAGCTTGACCTGCGCGGTGTGCCCAGGCGCAGCGGCCAGATCAAGGCGGTCGTGGAACAAGTGCTGGGCTCGCAGGAGAGCCAGAGGCTCTACAGGTTCTCGTATAAGGTGAGCAGCCCTGTGCCACCCGACGTTATAGCTGAGGTCCTCAAGCACATGTCCTATAGGTCCGAGGCGTCATCTGAGGGCGTGCTGTTGAGCAACGCTCCGCAGGAGGTCTTCAACAGGGCCTGGGAGGCATTGAAGAGAGCCATGTCAGAGGAGGTGCCAGGCCTCAGATTGTCAAGCTCTGTAAGGAGAACCGTCGCAGCAGCCTCGGCACTGACGGGCCTACATGTCAAGGAGCTTGTGAGCCTTGGCATCAGCGCAGGCCTGTTCTCCATAGAGGATAAAAGGGTCACCTGCTCAAGGCCCTGGAGAGAGGCCCTGAGGGAGCTGAGGAGGCAGGTGAGCCTTGTCAGAGGAGTCGCTGAGGATAATGCGTACGAGGCCTAACCACTACGTGATAGAGATACCTGAAGAAGACCATACTATGGGCAACCTGTTGGCCTCAACGCTCCAGGGTCTTAGGGGCGTGAAGCTGGCCTATTACGATCTCGTTCATCCGCTTGAGAGGAAGATAAGGGTCTACGTGACCCTCGATGAGGGCTACGACATAAAGGAGGTCCTCAAGGAGGCCCTTAATAGGATAAAGGAGCTCAACGAGCAGTTCAGGTCTCAGCTCCTTGAAGCCCTCAAGGCTAAGGGAATGGAGCTGGAGGAGTGAATGAAGGGGGAGTCAAGGGTACTGGTCAGTCACTGTGAGGGCCAGGTCTGCGCAGGCGTAGTGGTCAGGCTGGGCAGTGTCGATGGGGTTATTGTTTCAACCTCAGGCTGTGAGGGTCTGGCCAAGAGGGCTTCAGAGACCGGATACGCAGGTGAGCTGAGGGCTTGTGTGGGTCCATGTACGCTTGGCCTTCCTGAGGCACCGCCTAGGACTGCTGAAAGCGTAATGTGGGCATTAGAGCTTGCCAAGGCCTTGGTCTCTGAGACGAGGCGGCTTATTGATA
>DAJS01000028.1:5269-7178 GCA_002496425.1 Acidilobaceae archaeon UBA162 | reverse complement strand
CCATGCTTTAAAAGGCCGTTTTAGTCACTTTTAATTATAGATATAGATAAAGGCAAACTTTTAAAAAAGCTAGGAGCTAGTACTACCTTTTTGATGCATAAGCCATGTCAGAGGGTGACGAGGAGCTTAAGAGGATCCTGGAGAAAAAGAGGGAAGAGCTGATGGCCCAAATCAGCTCCCAGGGTCCTGAGGATGGGCAGGCCACAGAGGCGCAGCAGGAGGGCCAAGTGGCGGAGCTTAATGACAAGACCTTTGAGGGGTTCGTTAGGGCTCACAGGGCTATAGTAGTCGACTTTTGGGCCCCCTGGTGCGCCCCATGTTTCCTAATTTCTCCGATAATAGATGAGCTGGCGCAGACCCATACAAAAGTGGCCTTCGCACGTGTCAACGCTGACGAGAGCCCATTAACGGCCTCTAGGTACTTCGTAATGAGCCTACCTACGGTGCTCTTCCTGCTGGACGGCGAGGAGGTAGATAGGGTGGTAGGCGCTGTGCCTGAGGAGGTCCTGGAGGAGAGAGTGCAATGGCTAGAGTCAAGGCTTTGATGCTAGGAGTCGACTCGCTGACGTACAAATACTTCATGAAGTGTGAGGCCAGGGCCCTCCTGACGCTGCTGGACAGCACTTACAGGGGCGTTACCGAGAACAGGGACTTTGTGCACCCGGCAAGCGCCTGGGCCACTGTGCTTGCTGGGAAGCCAGTGAAGGTCCAGGGCTACATGATGTCACCAATCAACCTTAAGGTAGTGGAGGAGAGCGGGGCGGTGCTCATTAACATACCAATAACTAATCCCACTGCCGGGAGGCTCAACATCCCCATGGACTCCACAACACCTCTGGAGGCTGAGGTCGACGCAGTTACAACTAACGTGCTTGAAGCCATTGAGGAGGCCCCCGTGGTGGCAGCCATAACTGGACTTGAGAGGCTTCAGCTTAAAGACCTAAATGAGATCTGTCAGGCCTACAGGGTCATAGATGGGGCCATAAGGAAGTTAGTGATGAAGGCTGACGAGTTCATAGTCTTCTCGCCCTACGGGCCTCGTAGCGGCGGCACGCATGACCCTTACGGGGTCTACCTCGCCACGAGGCCTAGGCCTAACGAGCATGACACTGTGAAGCTGTGGGAGATAGGAGACGTTTTCATAAATATGGTAAAATAAAGCAATTATAAAGTTAAACTATAGTTTTATGGAAGGCCCTCGTTGACTAACGTGTGCGGGAACTGGTTAGCCACCTGGCATCTTCGGGCAAGGCTTAAAGGCTTGCCCTGCCTTAAAAGGCAAGGCTTGTCCTTTCACTTTGTCAGATAGGGCTGCGAAGAGAGCAAAAATGGGTGTGGCGTAGGAATCGGCGGGGAAATAGAGAGGATACTTAAGGAGGGCGCCGCAACCACAAGGAAGGTAGAGCCGGTTGAGTGAGGGCGGCCTGCCGCCTGAGCCAAGTGATGAGGAGCTAACCGCGGCCGTAGCGCGTTTAATGTATGACGACCCCGAGGCCAAGACAAACATTGCGCGGCTGGTCAGGTTTTACCAGCAACAGAAGGTCCTCCTAGGCAGAAAGGACGACCCGAATTTCGTGGCGGCCGGTACGGTAAAGGAAATAGGCGTTAACCGTGAAATCCCCGACCACTTGGTTAGGCTCGGACTGTTGCGAGCATCTGAAAACGCTAGGGGCGTGGTAACATATTGGATAAACGCACATGCCCATGATATCATGCTCGCGGCGCTACACTACGCCAGCCAGGGCGTTGTGCCGACGCCGAGCACCTGCCCGGCCGAGGCGCCAGTGAGGTTAGGCGACTTCTGCGCGCCCAATGACCTCTTTGACATCATAGTCGGCCATGAGAAAGCGAAATACCTCCTTAACGAGGCGCTCACGTCGCCGCACCCGTTCCACGTGCTCATGATCGG
>DAJS01000028.1:480-5191 GCA_002496425.1 Acidilobaceae archaeon UBA162 | reverse complement strand
AAGGCGGGCATTAGGGACATACTCATTGACCGTGTGCCACCTGTCACGCCCTCAATACTCTTAATAGACGAGCTTGACAAAGTGCGCAACGCCCAGGACTACACGGTTTTGCTGAGCGTCATGGATCCGGGCGTCTTAGAGATAACGCAACACGGCATGAAGGTTGAGAGGCGCGTCAAGGTGTGGGTGATCGCCGCCGCCAATAGAATTGACGGCATCCCTATGGAGCTGCTCAACCGCTTCGTTAAGATCGGGTTCAAAGAGTATACTGTAGATGAGGAGAGGGCCATAATAGAGAACATGCTTGTTAAGCGGAGGTCGTGTAGCCCGGACGTAGCTAAGAAGATAGCCGAGGTGGCCGCGACTAACCGGCTTGAAATACGCGAGGCTATCCAGCTTGCCAGCAAGTGCGACCCAGCTCTATTCGAGCAGCTGGTAAATACAGTTAAGGAAATGGACTGGAGGCAGGCCGCTCACCTGAGTACCCGGCTCATCTGACCTTATGCTCAAGTTATTCATATGGAGAGGGCTTCCCTCGCCTTAAACGATTATAAGGCTGTCAGCCCAAGGTCACGGAGGCTAGGGGCGTAGTGAGAGAGGGCACTGATAAGGCCAGGGTGCTCACGTTCAAGAGCAAGTACGTAAACCTCATACTAAGCGGCAGGAAGAGGGCTACTATAAGGCTCGGCAGGCACAGGATTTATGAGAAAACGATCTTGATCGTCAGCAGAGGGAGACCTGTAGCCCTAGCGCGCGTGGATGGGGTTATAGTAAAGAAGGTGAGGGAGCTAACGGAGGAGGACGCTAAGGATGATGGCCTGAGTAACCTGATAAACCTCTTCAGGGAGCTGAGATCCATTTATGGCGACTTCACGCTGGACGATGACGTGACTGTGATCAGGTTCTCACTAATTAAGGTGTTAAGAGGCTCCAATTACATAGCGACGTAGGCGCTATTGTCTATGTGGCAAAAGGCTAGGCAATTTCATTAGTGTTAACTCGCTTTAATGAATACGCAACTGGCATTGGCAAAAGTGCTCCCAGACGATGTCTACGTAAGTGTGAGAGGATCTAATGAAGCTTTAAGAGAGTTTGAAGAGGTGTTCACAGGTTGAGCGCATTAAGGGGCGAAGAGTCGATCTTGGCGACTATTTTGAGAAAGCAGAAAGAGGCTCTTGTTGCTTTATTGAAGCTAGCAGCACTATCCTTCCATCTTCAGGCAAATTAGATTAGATATGTAAATGGTGTACCAGAGTACTCAGTGCAACCACGGTCGCTCTGGTAAACAAAACTATGGTTCAGTTGATGAACTTCAGTACTGGTAGAGTGCAGAGCTCCACAGGCACCTAACGATCGAGCAGAGGCATAAGGCCTCGGTAACCCGCCATCTCCTCACCGCTCAGCCCCAAAAGTCCTCCTCACGGGCCCTGGGCCAACGGTACCTCTAGGCGCCTTTTAGCCATTCTGTAGACCTTGTCGCTCAGGACCTCAACACCTATTCCAGGCCTCTCAGGGGCTGAGATCGTGCCGTCCTTGTTAAGGGTCCACGGGGGCTCAACTATGTCCTCCTCATAGTACCTCGAGCTGGCGCTTATGTCGCTGTGGTACTTCACGCCTGGGAGCGTGGCCGCTGCCACCAGGTGCCCCCTGCCTACCCCTGTCTCTAGCATGCCGCCTATCCATATGGGCCTGCCCAGCTGCCCGTACCAGAAGTCGTGGATCCTCAGGGTCTCCCCAAGGCCCCCTACCCTCGGGGGCTTGACGTTGATTATGAGCGCTGAGCCCAGGAGGTAGGCGGCCTTGGCGTCGCCTAGGTCCTGTACGCTCTCGTCAAGGCATATTGGGGTCCTTATGTGCCTTGCCAGCTCCGCGTGGTCCACAAGGTCCCTCCAGCCAAGGGGCTGCTCTATCATCAACAGCCCGTACTTGTCAAGCTCCCTGAACACGTCTATGTCAGAGATGGTGTAGGCGGCGTTGGCGTCCACCTGGAGCCTTAGGCCCTCGCCGAACTCCTTCCTCAGCCTCCTCACGGGCTCTACATCATAGCCAGGCTTGATCTTTATCTTGACCCTCCCATAGCCCTCCTCTATGTAGCCGGAGACCACCCTGACCAGCTGCTCAAGGCTGGGCTGGATGCCGACGCTGACCCCACTCAATATCCTGTCTCTTACGCCCCCTATGTACCTCCAGAGCGGCCTCGAGTTGAGCCTGGCCTCAAGGTCCCAGAGCGCCATCTCGACGCCAGCTTTAGCCATGTTATGGCCCCTTATCCTTGACACGAGGGCCGGGAAGCCGCGGGCGCTGACGTCAGTCCTCAGCTGGCCTGCTATGAACTTAGTTATTACTAGCCACGCTGTCTCATTGGTCTCATAGCTGTACCATGGCCCCTCGTCGGCGACCACCTCGGCCCAGCCCTCTTCACCCCCTTTCTCCTCTACCCTCACAAGTATGGCTGGCCTCTCGACGGTCTTCCCAAAGCTGGTCTCGAACTCTGACCTGAGCCTGACCCGGACCTCTATGAGCTCCAGCTTCCTCAGCTCCAAGGTCTCACCCCGCTCAGCACCTCATCGAGGCCCTCCCTGACGAGCACCGCGTAGCCACGGCCCTGGGAGTCAGAGGTAAAGTCAGAGACTATGTAGCCCCTATTCAGGTAGAACTCGTATGCCGTACGGGTCGCAAGCCTCCACGTCCTGGCTAGCTGGGGGTCCCTGGCCTGGATGTCTGAGATAGAATGAGGCAAGGCTATTAGGACTATCCCGGGCCCCTCCCTCAGCCCTGGCTCCAGGGGGCCGTCGTGGGGCAACGCCGTGTGAGCCCCCAGGCGTAGGAGCTCCTCAGCCCTTGGAACCCTTAGGCCTCCAGAGGTCTTCTCTGCCACATTCCTTGAGTCCAGGTACCACTCAGCCACGACCCTATCGGTCTCAAGGCCAGCGTTTATGCCGTCGTTTATGGCCCCATAGTAGTTCCTGACGTATTTCCTAACCACAACGCCTAGCTTATTAAGGTTAAAGTTGGTGTTGAGGCTCTGAATTGGGTCGTAGGTCCACTTTATCAGCCTCACTCCAGCTGACAGCACCTGCCTCCTCTGCTCCATCTTTAACGCGAAGCCAACCCCTCTATACTTCACATCGTCAGCGACGCCAGTTATGTGGCTGTAGAAGTAGGTACCCTCAGGCGTGTAAACGAACCAGCCTGCTGACACGCCGACCAGCCTGCCCGTCTCATCAAAGGCCCCGAGTACTAGGCCTCCGTTCTCTATGAGGGCCTTCAGCATGTGGGCCGGCACTGCCTCGCATTGACTCTTGCTCATACGCCATGCCGACACCTGGACGTCAACTGCCGCGTGAAGCTCCTCAGGGGTGACGAGCCTCCTGACTACTATTGACATAGCATGCCCTTACTAAAGCTAAAGAGATCTAAGATAATTAAGGCTGCTAGGCGCTTATAGTGAAGTACATAACCTTAGGCAGGACAGGGCTAAAGGTTAGTGCTGTAGGCCTTGGGTTCTGGGAGATAGGCTCGAGGGCCTGGGGAGGCAGCCCAGAGGCGGCCAAGAACATAGTGGCCAAGGCCCTTGAGCTTGGGATAAACTTCTTTGACACCGCTGAGGTCTACGGCAATGGCAGAAGCGAGGAGGCCCTTGGCATGGCCCTGAGATCCCTCGGGGCCGTGGATTCGGCCGTAGTGGCCACCAAGGTGGGGGGCTTCAGGCCCAACGCCTACTTAATAGTCAAGGGCGCCCAGGCTTCGGTCAGAAGGCTAGGCTTCAGGCCAGCCTTACTCCAGCTCCACTGGCCCCCTCCTGTCTGGGTGCCCCTCTGCGGTGTGATCAGAGGACTAGAGGAAGCTGTGAGGCGCGGGCTAGCCGAGTACATAGGGGTTTCGAACTTCCCCGGCAACCTGTTAGAGAGGGCCGCTCAGTGCCTTAAGTCTGCTGATATTGTAAGTGACCAGGTCGAGTACAGCCTCGCCTACAGGGTCCCAGAGATCGATGTGATCCCAGTCGCTAACAAGCTTGGAGCTAAGGTAATCGCCTACTCACCGCTTGCCAAGGGAGCCCTGGCAGGGGCCTCGCCTCAGAAGCTCGTGCAGAGAGCCGACAGGAGGTATGCAGCTACGTCATCAGATGCTGAGCTTCAGAGGGTCCTGGAGGAGATAGCAACGGCTAAGGGCGTCTCTAAGTCATCAATAGCATTGGCGTGGCTCGTGAGCAAGGCAGCTCTGCCGATACCTGGCACCACGAGGCCTGAGCACGTAGATGAGCTTGCCGCCGGAGGGTCACTTGAGCTAAGTGAGGATGATATTAGAAAGCTGGACGGCGCCAGCTACAGGTACAGAACCGCCTGGGGGAACAGGTACGCCAACCTCAGGACAATGAGGTACGTGCCTTGCCTGCTCCAGTACATAGGCCTTCGCGCCATAGGGGGCGCTTAGTTAGGCTACTGACTAAATGATCTGTCACTACAGTCTTAGGTATAATATTTCCCGCTGGGCCCTCCTCGATGTTGGCGAAAAAGTATGTCAGAAGGCGAGGCGGCTACAGAACAGTGGTACAAGCTATCGCTTGACATGCACCGCTTCTACGGCGGCAAGATAGAGATAGCCTCTAAGGTGCCAGTAAGGGGCCTTAAGGACCTAGCTGTTTGGTATACCCCTGGCGTGGCTGCCGTCAGCAAGGCCATACAGCAGGACCCTGACCTTTCCTTTGAGC
>DAJS01000028.1:0-252 GCA_002496425.1 Acidilobaceae archaeon UBA162 | reverse complement strand
ACTTGACGAGGCCAGGAGGAGGCTGCAGATACCTGTGTGGCATGATGATCAGCAGGGCACAGCCACGGCAGTGCTGGCTGGGCTCATGAACGCGCTGAAGGTTGTAGGGAAGAAGCTCAGTGACACGAGGATCACACTCTTTGGCGCCGGGGCCTCAAACGTGGCCTTCTACAGGCTCCTCAAGGCGCTTCACTTCAACCTCCATAATGTAGTTGCCGTGACTACCAAGGGTATCCTTCACCCTGAGATGCC
>DAJS01000025.1:557-2674 GCA_002496425.1 Acidilobaceae archaeon UBA162 | reverse complement strand
AGGCTAGGACTACCTTGTTCTCAACATACTCGAAACTGCTCTTAACGTCAAGCCCTTGTAAGTATCATAGGAGGCGGTGAAATCACGTAAGGCCTCAGGCTCGCAGTTAGGGCCTCCAACTTGAGCTACATGACCCGGCCCTCTGAGCCACGAGGCTTGAAGGTATCGTCTCCACGTAAGCCCTAATCCCTCGACTCTAGGAGATGCAGGGCCTCGTTAACAACAAATCACTGGTTACCAGCAAAGGACATCGTGACCTCCAGGTCCCTGTGAAGGTCCTCAGGCATGTTGAACCCGGAGCGTCACGTCAACAGGCTCCATAGGCATGTCTGAAATGCGCTAAGGGTGCTCAGGGAAATAAACGGACCCTTACAGGTGCCCTGGGTTGACCCTCTGCAGCGTCTGTGGCGTTAGAGAGGCTGTGTACTACAGGTCCTACAGCGGCGAGAGGCTGTGCCAGCGCTGCCTCCTGAGGGCTGTAGAGAGGCTGGTCTCCCGTTCGCTCTCAGCAGCCAACCCAAGGCCAACCTCTACGTTCCTGATCCCTCTCTCCTCCTTCGCACCATCCTCGTCCCTTGCAATGGCGAGGGTTCTGTGGGGCGCCGAGCGCCGCTTCCCCAGGACCAAGGTAGTGCTGGCCGTACCGGACTTCATGGCTGACAGGGTCCTCCTCCAGGGCCTACCCGAGGGGCTTAGTTTGGAGGTGTTCGAGGTCAGGCCTCCTCCGCCAGGTTCAGCTGACTTAATTTCATGCATCCGCTACGACAGGGCCTGGTCGTTGAGGGCTGCCGAGAGCCTAGGGGCCGACATAATTGTGCTGCCGCTCTCTAGGACTGACCTGACGCTGCTGACTCTCGAGGCCCTGCTCTCAGGGGACAGAGACGCACTCTCTGATGCTCTCAGATCATTAAGCGTAGGTGGTATAAGCGTGGTGGCTGGGGCCGCTGAGCTGGAGCGTGAGGCGCTGGCAGCCCTCGAGTTCCTGAGTGGCTTTGCCGACGTGAAGCCCATGTGCTCGCTTAAGATCGCGTCCAAGGGAGTCCTCATGTCTATCTTCGGCAGGCCCGAGGTCGACTATGGGGGCCTTAAGATACCAGAAGTCCTGTTTGGCCAGCTCAAGGACAGGCCTAGGTGTTCCATCTGCGGGGGCCTGTCGCCGGGAGGCGTGTGCACAAGGTGTAAGGTCATGGGGCTTGAGGCCCTTTCAGTCAAACGCCTTGGCCAGCTGCACCACCCTGGGCCTGGCGGGCCTGAAGGGCCTTCCTGAGGACCTCCCTCTCCTCCCTGTTGAGATGAAGGATCACCTTAAAGCCCTGGAAAGCCATACTGGGAGGCTCTATGTCGCCATCTACCACTACGTAGCCGGCTGCCAATATCTCCTCTATCAGCCTTGGGTGAAGCCTTGAGGCCAGGTCCTCAATGACCTTGGGGAAGTTCAGGGACCTCTTGATCTCTGCCTCGCTCAGCTCAGCGCCGCAGACCATACATGTGAGCTCAGGCGTCACAGCTAGGAAGCCGCAGCGAGGGCACGCTATCGGAGTCGGCCTGCCATACTGGGCCCACAGCTGCCTCAGCGTGTCTATGACGTCCTGCGCCCCGAGCCTCCTGGCCAGCTGGTACAGCTCTGGGGCTGCCCTGCCGGCCACGTCAGGCAGGTACGAGATAACAAATTGAAGCCTCTCAACACTGTCAACCTTCCTCTCAGAGAGGAGCTTAGCCGCTATTGCCTTCAGGAGCCCGTCTTTAGAGGCCACTATCCTCTTCAGGGCGGCCTCCTCGGTCAGCTTCGTTACTCTTCCCTCTGCCAGGCCAGTAACCGCGTCCAGGACAAGGTCCCTTATGTCCTCAGGCCTAAGGCCGAGCAGGTCAACGCCCAGTGCCTCGTAGACCCTGCCAAGTATGTTATCAGCGAGTGCCTTCACCTCATCAGCGCTCATCTCCTTGCGCTTGCTTGACAGCCTGCGCCTGACAGCCCTTGCCTTGGCCTGCTCTGCGACATCGTCGGCCTTCTTCCTGCCCCTAGGCATCGCTACCACCTGTAAGGGAGCGGCAGAAGTTATTCGCGCTGATGCCTTGCTGTCCAGCCTCAGGATCCTGGTGCCGCGGCCGGGATTTGA
>DAJS01000025.1:239-515 GCA_002496425.1 Acidilobaceae archaeon UBA162 | reverse complement strand
TGGGCCGGGCTATACTACCGCGGCACCAATGTGATGTTAGGCCCTGGTTATTTTAGCTTTGCTCAGCTGAGACCTCTCTTATCGACCCCTCCCGTTGTCCTGACCCTTCTTGGCCCAGTACTTGCTGTAGGCCACATACTCCTCCTTAGCCTTGAGCAACTCCTCGTAGAACGCTCTCTCGCCACCCCTCACGTAGGCCTCCATGACCCTTTTGGCTGCCCTGGGCCCCACGCCCTGGGTCATCAATGCCTCGACTACGTACCTGCCCATGTTCTG
>DAJS01000025.1:0-234 GCA_002496425.1 Acidilobaceae archaeon UBA162 | reverse complement strand
GACCTCTCAAGGACCTCTTTAACCATTCTCTTCTGCTCCTCAGACATCCTAGCCCTAGGGGAGCGACGCCACGCCGCAAAGGCCGCCGCCACCTGCTCGCCCCACTGCGATGCAGGCAGAGGGGCAACCATCATGGCACTGCACTTGGGACACCTGACCACGCCGGAGGCGGCTTGTTAGGCTTCGGCCCTCCACGAGTGACCGCAGTGGGCGCAGATGAAGAGTACCTCCTTT
>DAJS01000012.1 GCA_002496425.1 Acidilobaceae archaeon UBA162 | reverse complement strand
CATCATCACCACCATCTTTTAATGTTACTGTTTATCTGCTCAACCCCTCTGGGTCGGCGGCCACCAGCGTGAGTACCGTTGAGGTTGAGTTCACCAACGGCACGCCGATATGCTCAGGTCCACCATCTACTCCGATTGTAACTACTACAACTACTATTAGTAGTAGTACTACAACTACAACTACTACAGCTACTGCTACTATACCTCCGAGCTCCATTGCCACTGTATGGACTAAGTGTTCCCCTACTGGCAGCATACCCTCCGGCACGCTCGTTGATGTCCTGGTCTACACGCCCAACGGCTACTACGCAAGCTCCACGACCACATGGCCGTGAGCAGCTAACTAAACTAGTAACCTACTCATTTTTTATAATCCTTTGACCTTTTTGGATCCTGATCACTACTGGTCATAATTATGTGTAGCAGGCTCTAGGAAGCTGGGGGCGCGGCCACCTAAGAGAGCCGCCACGTTAGGCCAGGCCCCTCACGGCCATGTGGACTCAACGCCCATGTAATAGCCGCTCGTGGTGTAGACTATGACCTTTATCGGGGACCCTGAGGGTATCGAGACCTTGGCGGCTGTTGTGAGAGGCAGGGTTATCACCTTAGCTGATGATGTTGGCACAGGTATCGGCGACTGGGGCCCTGCGAAGCCTATTACAGTGCCGTTGTAGAGCTCAACTACGATCAGCGCCACACTCGTGGGCGGAGAGTTTGGGGGGTTGACGAGGCTCACAGTAACGTAGGTGCCTGTGCTGTTCGTGAACACGGAGGCCGACGTGACGTCCAGCTTCACGGCAGTCACGCTTGACGAGGAGGACCTTATTCCGCCCAGGAGGCCGCTGAGCCAGGCGTAGATCACAGCAGCTGCTGCTATGGCAATTATCACAAGCATTATGACAGCAACTATGTCTGATATGGACCTTCTCCTGGACATAAGATACACCACAGCCTGAGGGGCTCCAGATAATAATAAGGGTTAGTGAACCTTAGCCTTTAACTCAGAGGCCAGCCCTTACTGCCAATGGGCCCTCATAATCATGTAAAGCGATAGGCCAGTGGCAAGCACGTCAAGGGCCGCCCCTGGGCTCCACCCCCTGGCCCTCCACCTAATATCAAGCTCCTCAGCGGCCCTAAGGGGGTCAGGGGAGCTGAGGGCCTGCTGTGCCTCCTCCCTGGCAACCAGGTAAGCCCTCATCCCATATGTCCTGGCTATCAGCGTGTCGCCCCTTGAGGCCAGGAGCCTCAGCAGGGCCACGGCTGCGGCCCCCTCAAGGCCGAGCTCCGGCTCAAGCCCTGAAACCCACGAGGCCACCTCCCTTGAGGCCTGATAAGAGCTCAGCAGCTCGGAGTGCACTAGGTCCCAGGAGGAGGCCTCAAGCACCTCTACCAGCGGCGGTAGCCCGCCCTGTGAGCCAACGTCGGGCACTGGCCCCCTGTAGCGCCCCAGGTGCCTTGGAGACAGCGATGCTAGAAGCCCGTAGTAGGCCCTGGTGGCCCTCGGCGTGGCCCTCCTCACCAGCCCCGAGGCCTCGCTAGCCAGGCCCTCAGCTGACGAAGCCCTAGGGATCGCCGAGGCTAGAGGTATTATGAGCAGGGCCTGGCCCAGGCCTAAATTGGTTCCTATGCTAAGGGCCCTAAGCGTTGAGGCGTAGGCCTCAAGCCCGTCAGCTATGGGGTCCTCGGAGCCCAGCTTTGAGGTCTCGCAAGCAGTTATTGCCGCGGTGCTGACCGCTATTGAGTGAACTGTGAAGGTTATGACGTCCTTGTCCGCGTGCGACCTATACCTGGTCACGGCGCCAGGCTTTGGGTGCATAAGGGGTTCAAGGACAGCCCCTGAGGCTACTAATGGGGCGAGCTCAGAACATATAGAGTCGCGAGAGGGCGTCGCCTATCCCCTCGCTCCCCTCAAGCTCTTCTATCACCTTCCAGGGATCCTTCAGCCTCCTCTTCATGGCCTCTAGCAGGTCGAGAAAGAGCAGCTGCTCCTCGGACTCGGGCCCGCAGCCCCTGAGGGAAACGAAGTGGTTGACTGCCTCCTCAGCCGTCATGTCCCTGAAGAGCACCAGGTAGCCAGAGACCACCATACCTGTCCTGCCGCAGCCGGCGTAGCAGTGCACGTAGACCCTCCTGCCCCTGGTCAGGGCCTTGGCTATGGCCTCTATGGCGCCTACTGCGTTTTCTATGGGTTCGGCCTCCATGTCTATCAGCGGGAATGTTAGCCTCTGGGCCCCGCTGGCCTCGGCGGGACAGGAGGGCTCAAGGGTCACAACGTAATCCACCTTAATGCCATCCTCGTCAAGGTCAACGCAGCCAGGGCCCGCGTAGAGCCCATCTATAACCTCTACGACCTCACCCAACTCAGGCACCCAGGCCCGCTAGCCTCCTCGCCAGCTCGAACACCTCCTTTAGCCCCTCAACGCTGAGCAGCCCTGTGTTGACGTTCCTTGGACTTGGATGGTAGCTGGCTATCAGCCACCTCCCGTCGGGCAGCTGATAGGCCTGTCCATGTTTGAACTCATGCCTGAGCCCAAACACCCTGCAGAGCTCCTCGAAGGCTAGCCTCCCCAGGGTCACGAAGACTCTGGCGTTGGGTAAGAGCGCCAGCTCCTCCCTGAGGTAGTTGTCCACGCAGTTTCTGACCTCCTCCGGCAGGGGTCTGTTGTCAGGCGGGGCGCAGTGGAGCACGGCAGTTATGTAAACGTTATACACCTGGAGCCCGTCATCCCTGCTGACGCTAGTCGGCTTGTTGGCCAGGCCAGCCATGTACAGGGCCCTGAAGAAGTTGTTGCCAGACTGGTCGCCGGTGAACATCCTCCCAGTTCTGTTGCCACCGTGTGGTGCGGGGGCCATGCCAACGACCACTATGGGGGCCAGGGGGTCGCCTAGGCTAGGCACGGGCTTAGACCAGTACTGCTGGCCCCTGAAGCGCTTCGGCGGGTTAAGGCCCACCTCCACATCAAATTTCCTCAGCCTCGGACATAGGTTACATGAAAGCAGCCTCTCCTGCAGGGCCCTTAGCCTCACCAGCCTGTCCTGGGCGTGCTGGTCATCCGGCTGCTGCATGCTAGCTCAAGAATGTCCTAAGGAAGGTTTAAAAAGCCTGTAACGAGGGCCACGAAGCTTGCTCACGGCCATGTGGTCGTGTAGCTGGTGTAGTAGCCGTTGGGCGTGTAGACCAGGACATCAACGGGCGTGCCGGAGGGTATGCTTGTGCCAGAAGGAGGAGTACACGTAGCCGTTACAGTGGCAGTGGAGCTCGGAGGTATAGTTGTAGTAGAAGGCGTAATGTTTGAACCTGAAGCTGAGCATATTAGCGTGCCGTTGGTGAACTCAACCTCAACCCTAGTGCCCTGCT
>DAJS01000024.1:46730-66324 GCA_002496425.1 Acidilobaceae archaeon UBA162 | reverse complement strand
GTCCTTGAGTTCCTCTATGAAATCGACGAGCGGGTGCTTCCTGGCAGGCAACAGCCTCGGAGGCTCGGCGGTCACGTTGTAGGGGGCTAACTGGTACTCCTTCCACCTGCCGCTGGCCAGGAGCTCGTGAGTCAGCCTCGATATAGGCGCAGGTGCAGTTAATTCACTAGGAGCCAGAGGGGTAGGAGCAGATGTTGGAGAGCTTATCACTATGGAGGCCGCAGTGCCTAGCGCTGCACTGAATGTGTATTTCTGACTAACCTTGACTAATCCACGCTCCCTGAGGGTCTTTAGAACGTCATCCGATGGCCTGACGCCACGGCTGGCGGCCTCGAGCGCCTGTCTGAGCCTGGTGACGCGCTCAGCAGCATGCTCATCAACCAGAAGCACGCGGTTGTTCTCAACCCTCACGTAGCCCTCCCTGATGGAGACCTTAAGGGCAAGGTTGAGACTGTTCCCCAGCAGGCGCCTGGCCTCGTCAAGGCTCATGGAGCCCCCGTGGGAGCTGAGCGCTGATATCAGCGGCTCCTCAGGCAGGCCATTACGCAGGGCATCGAGACCGCGCTCTGTGAGCTCTAATACTTCCACAGGCTTCTCATAAAGGGCTACTAACCCCTTGTCCCTGAGAAGCATTGCTATGCTCGCAACTGTGCTGTAGCTCATGCCTGTTGCGCTTGACAGCTCCTCAAGGGTCACTGACTCCTTGCCTGAGGAGGCCATGTAAGCTCTAAGCTTGGTCAACAGCTCGCGCTCCTTCTCGCTCAGCACAGGCGGAGTTCCTTGGCTCAAGAGTCCTCAGGGGGCCAGGGGGCTACGCTAAGGCTTTAACTTTGACACAGCAGAGCCTTGAAGAGGCCTAGGACATCACCAAGAAGGTCTATGGGAAGTGATTATCTTGACAAGCACCAGGGCAATACTTAGGCTTGTAAAACTTAAGGTTGCAGGTCCCAAAAGACAAGAGCTTGGCCCCCCAAAGGGCTTCGTATTCTCATTGACTCAGGGCCCTGCTCAGCTCGACCTTTACTACGCAGATCTCGACTACTTGCTTGTTCAGCCCCTTGGCTACTCTGACGTCTTCGAGTATCGCTCGCAGATCAAGCTGGCACCTAGGCCCTGGAGCAGGTACTGCGAGTGGCACGATGGACCCCTTGATGAGCCTGATGACCCACGTAGAAGGCTCTATTGCCCAGTGACGGTTAGGGGTGACAGAGAGTACTGCTCGAAGCACAGCAGGAGCGAGAGGGCCCTGTACATGTTCTGCCTCCAGTACCACTCAGAGAGGGCCCTGGAGGCCTGTCGTGAGGTTGACAAGATGATCAAGGGTGAGTACGCCGTTTACATGCTAGACTATGGTGGTGATAGGCCAAAGGTTGGCACGACAAGGAGCTTCAGGTTAATAGAGCGTATTGCCGAGCAGCCTCACATAGTAGCAACAACTGTGGCTGTTGTGGACAGCGTCTACAGGGCTAGACGCCTAGAGATGGATATATCTAAGTCTGGCGTGGCAGCGGAGAGCCGTAGGTACAGGTGGCCTGGATCCCAGGACTACTATTTTGCCGCCCTCAGGCTCTCCATATCTGTCAAGAAGGTGATCTCACTCACGGGATTCAGTTGGGACGAGAGGCTCTTTGCCGTGGCCCCAGCTCAGGAGCTTAGGCCTCACATAATAGAGACGTCAGAGGTACCTCTGTCTCAGGCCCTAAGGCCGTTAAGCGCATGGGGAGGGTTCTTAGTGTTTGATTATGGAAGAGGTCAGGCAGGCGCCCTTAGAGTATCAGAACTCCTTCACAGGGACTCAGTAGTAGTTGAGCTGCCTGTGCCAGGTAGGCCTAGCGGTCGATAAGAGGCCAGCACCTCTAGCACGCCCTTAGCGGCAAGAGCTATGGATCTATTCACGCGTTCCTCATCCGATGCTTTATGAGATCCAACAATGTTACTCACCACGAGCGCGCAGGCGGACTCAAAGCCCCTCATCCACGAGAGTGCTGTGAGTGTAGCGCACTCCATCTCAATCCCAACGAAGCCCTTCTGGTTCAGCTGACGCCCAAGCTCAGGCGTCTCAGCATAAAACGAGTCGCTGGAGAACACAGGCCCCAAACGAACCCTAAGGCCTAGCCCCCTTAGCTCCTCAAGCAGCCTAAGCGTCAGGGCAGGGCTTGGGAAGGAGGGAGGCGTCACATCGCCGAAGTAAAGCCCTAGGCCGGCCCCGCCCTTGAGGCTACTAGCTCCAGCAGCCACTATCACATCTCCAACCCCTGTGTCTTCCCTCAGCGACGCGGCTGTGCCAAGCCTCACGGCCACTTTAAGGCCAAGGAGTGCAAGCTCCTCTGCTACTATTGCCATACTGGGGCCTCCCATCCCGTGCGACACTATCGCTAGCTCCTCACCCCTATAGGTCCCCGAAATTACCAGGAGGCCCCTGTTACGGTTAAGCACGCTAACATCTCTAAGCAGACTGTTTGCCAGCTCCTCGGCCCTTCCTGGGTCCCCGGTGAGCAGTACGCGCCGGGGCACCCGTGAGGCCCTTATGTGATATGGCATGGCTGCTCACATCCTGTCTGGCGTTGGAACCCCGAGAAGCTCTAGGCCCCTCCTGAGCGCCTGCTCCACCAGGGCCACTACTATTGCCTTGAGCTCCCTAGCGCCAACGTCCTGCTCCCTGATAACCGCATCTTTCTCGTACCAGTTGTTGAACCTGTCAGCCAGACTGAGCAGGTAGGAGGCCAGAAGCTCTGGTGCCAGGTCGTCAGCGGCCTTAGCAGCCACCAGCGGGAACCTCAGGGCGCTCAACATTAATGATCTGAGCTGCTCGCTGCAGGCCTCAGGGTTGGCAGCACCATAGTCTATAGGACCGTGCTTCTCAAGGATGCCAAGCGCCCTAACCCTAGTGTACTGCAGGTAAGGCCCACTGTTCTCTTTGAGATTGAGCGCCTTAGAGAGGTCGAAGACAAGCGGCTTTGAGGCACTAACCTGAACCATAGCGAACCTCACGGCCCCCACTGCTACCTTTTCGGCTACCTCCTCAGCCCACCGTGAGTCAACTTGAGGGTTCCTTGACCTCACCTCCTCAAGGGCCCTGGCCTTGGCAGTCTCAAGAGTCTCGTCAAGGGTCACGTACTCACCTCTCCTGCCATGCATGCTACCTGTTGGCAGCCTGACCGCCTCATAGTCATAGTGGAACATGTTAATGGCCTCCTTCCTGTGGCCAAGTCCAAGCAGCGCGAGCCTGAGCTGGAGCTGGGGCAACCTCTGATCAGCGCCAATAACATTTATCACCCTGTCGGCACCTGAGGTCGAGAACTTGTACAGGCTGTAGGCCAGGTCTCTCGTGGTGTAAAGGCTTGTGCCATCGCTTCTGAGCACAACCAATGGGGGGATCTCAAGTCCCCTGGGCAGCTGTATCGACTTCATGGCCTCTGGATCATTAATGAGCACTTCCTTTATTATCATGGGTACGTCAATGGCGTCGGCCCCTTTGTGCTTTGTGTAGAACCTGCTCGCCTTGATCTCATCAACTATAGCCTTCACGAGACCCTTCCAGACTAGGTCGCTCTCCCAGTCCCACTCATCAAAGGAGACCCCAAGCCTGTTGAGAGACTGCGTGAAGCCCCTAAGGACAGCGTTGGCTATTGACCTGACAAAGGATCTCTCGGGCTCCAGGCCAGACTCGTACCTGGAGTTTATCTCGCTTATTGCCTTCTCAGGGTCGTTCAAGGACAGGATTGAGTTGTAAAGCTGATCAAAGACCCCTATCGGATCCTGCGACTTAAGTCTCACCAGGGCTGAGGCAAGCTTTGACGCCTCATCCTGATCACCCTTAGCCTTAGCTGCCATCAGGTCGACCGTTGTGCTGGTAACAGCGTAGATCCATCCTATAACATAGTCAGGCTTTCTGTTAGTCTTCGTGATTATTGAGTCTAAATCTCCGCCTAGGAGTCGGACGCCCAGGGCCACTATTGCCATCTGTCTTCCCATGTCGTCAACATAGTACCTACTGATCACCCTGTGCCCCCTGGCCCTCAGGAGCCTTACCAGCGAGTCGCCTATGCAGGCGTTCCTAGTATGACCTATATGAAGGGGGTGTATTGGGTTAGCGCTGGTGTGCTCCACCACAACAGTTGATACTTTTTCAGCCTTTATTACATCAAGGTTCCCGTCGCTTTGAAGCCAAGCTATTGTGGCTGAGGCTAAGCCAGGGCACATGAACCTGAAGTTCAGAAACCCCTGGACCTGCTCAACTGAGACATAGTTGAGCCCCTTGGAGCTCAGGAACTTTCTCAGATCCTCGGCCAGCCCCTTGACGTCCTTGGTGTACCTTATAGCTGGAAATGACAAGTCACCATACTTCTCATCGGTAGGCTCTAAGAGTGCCCTAAAGGTGGTAACCTCGTCAAGCCTAAGGGCGCTCGTGAGCTCACCTGATATTGCAACAATGGCAGTCGCTACCGGGTTCAAGCTAAGCCCCACGAACTAAGGACAGGCGACTAGCTTAAAGTTAGTGTTGCATGACTCATGTCACTATATTGAGATCTCTCAGCCACAGTCCCAGCTCATCCTGATACTGGCTTTCGAGACCGGAGTCCAGAGCCTCGCAGATGCCCTTATAGGGACACCTGGCGCACCGGCGCCCTCTCTTGGCATAGGGCACCACGCCGGCCCTCTTAAGCAGTGAGACCTCGTCTATGCTCCTCAGCGTCATGGTCTTGATATCATCTGTTAGCCTAAAGAGCCTCCTAGCAGAGGGATACCTAACCTCTATGGTAATGTCAATGTCCCTTGGGCTTCCAGACGTGTAAGCGTACTGGATAGCATAGCTGGCAGCCTGAACAACGTCACTTATCCAGGCGCCCCTCGAAGGGGGCCGTGAACTCTTACGCTCAATTATATGCACTGCCTTCTCTGTTACCTTTATCGCATCAGCCCTCCCCCTGAGCTCAACAGAGCCTATGGTTGCCAAGAGGGGCTCCTCGCTCCTCAGCCCTTTAGCGGCGTCACTTACCCTGAAGAGAAGATGGAACACCTTACCGAGTGCCAACCTCAGGTACTCCCTCAGGCTCCGCCTCCTGTGCAGGTGGAGCTCAAAGAAGAGGAGGCGGGGACAGTAGGTGTAAGTGTGAAGTTCGCTGGGCCTTACGATTGTTTTCCGTTGGCCTGTCTGACGCCTATCGTCAGGCGTCTCTCTTCTACCTCCCACTCCCTCACTAAGGCATCTGATGGAGGGAGCCCAAAAGTTATAGTCCTGCTTCTTGTCTCCGACTTAACATAGCTCTCCTTGGCCTTCACAGACTTTATCAGGTCCTCATCGCCATAGAGCCAAAGATCTATATATGCCTCAACCTTGAGGCCCATCTCCTTCCTCATGAACTGGACCCTTCTGATCACCTCTCTGGCAAGCCCCTCGAGCTCCTCCTCCTCAGACACCTTTATATCAACTCCCACTAGCCCATACTTACTTTCAACGGCTGAGAGCCATTCAGGGTAGATGACTTTGACCTTAACATGCCTAGGCTCTAGGACAATCTCCGCATCGCCGACCCTTATCTTGACCTGCCCGTTCTTTAGGAGCTCCCTTGCCACCCTGGCACCTTCAGACTTAACGGCCAAGGCCACTGCTGGTGCCATCTTCTTGAAGTCGCGACCTATCTCACCCATAATAGGCTCAACCTCATAGGTTCTCATGTTTTCAGCGGCCTCTGGACTCATCAGTTCAACATAATGCACGTTTACTGCCGCCTCGAGTACATGCCTGAGCTCCTTCACGGCCTCGGAGACCTTAGGGTCAAAGAAAGCCACTATCGCTCTCCTTAGGGGTCTCCTTAGCTTGATGCCAGCCTTCATTCTCGCCGACAGCGCGGCCCCAGCTATCTCCTTAATTATGATCATACGCCCCTCTAGATCCTCGTCAATTAGACTTTCATCGGGCTCGGGAATCAGCGCCACGTGGACGCTCTCGGGCATCTCAGGCTCGGCGGGCCTGACGAACTTCTGGTAGAGGTACTCCGCGGTGAAGGGTATTATTGGCGCCGCCATGAATATCCACGTCCTCAGAGCATAGTAAAGCGTGTAGTAGGCGGCCATCTTTGATGGATTGTTCTCCTCAACCCAGACTCTCCTCCTTATCAGCCTCAGGTACCAGCGGCTCACATCCTCGACTATTAGGTTGCGGACGAGTGCCGCAGCCTCGTGAACCTGTAGCATGTCAAAGGCCTTTCTGTACTCACGTAGAGCGCTGTTGACTCTCGAGAGAAGCCACCTATCCTCAGGCTGAAGGTAATCCTTTACGGACTCATAGCTGACTAACTTGGGGTCAAAGCCGTCAAGGCTCATGTAAAGGGAGGCGAACGCAAAGACGTTCCTTATTATTGTGAAGTCTCTTGCCGTGAGCTCCACGTTCCTCCATGAGAACTTCAGGTCCTCCCACACGGTGTTCCTTAGGAGGTAGAGCCTCAGCACGTCCCTTGAGTACTTGGCTAGAACCTCCTCAGGTGCCACATAGTTTCCAAGCGACTTGTGCATCTCGCGCCCCTGCTCATCGAGAACAAAGCCGTGCACCAGCACCCTCCTATATGGAACGCTGTCAAAGCCTATGATACCTGACCTGAGCATACTGAAGAACCAGCCCCTGAGCTGGTCATGGCCCTCAAGCACCAGGTCCACAGGCATGAGCCTCGAGAACAGCTCTGTTCCCTTAGGGTAGCCCAGGCTGGCATAGAAGGCTATGCCGCTGTCGAACCAGACGTCAGCCACATCGGGCACACGACGCATCTCACCGCCGCAGACTGGGCACCTAAGGGTTACCCTATCTATCCACGGTCTGTGAAGGTTTGGCGGTCTCCTGCCGCCAAGCCTCTCAAGCTCCTCGACGCTGCCTATGACCTCTATGTGGCCGCACTTAGTGCACACCCATATGGGCAATGGGATGCCCCAGTACCTCTGCCTGCTTATCACCCAGTCCTGAATCTGCGAGATAAGGCCAGCGATTCTTGACTTGGCCCATGCTGGCACCCACTCAACGCTGTCCACGCCTTTGGCCAGTTTGTCCTTAAGCTTGCTTACAGCTATGAACCACTGATCCGTGAGCCTGAGCGCCAGTGGCGTCTTGCACCTCCAGCACACGGGGTACCTGTGAACCACCTTAGTGGCGTAGAAGAGCGCTCCTCTCTCCCTGAGATCTGAGACTATGGCTTCGTTGGCTTCCCCCCTGAAGTAGAGCCCTGCATATTTGCCGGCCTCCTCAGTCATCCTGCCGTCATTCCCAAGGAGGCTCAGGGGCGGCACGCCTAGCCTCTGGCCAACCTCAAAGTCTATGTCACCATGGCCAGGAGCCGCGTGAACTAGCCCGGTGCCCTCGTTGGGGTTAATAGCCTCAGGTGCCATGACTACTTTATGATATTTGCTCAGCTCCCTCTGGGCCGTCACAAGATCCTCAAGGGGGTGCTCGTACTCCAGGTTTTCAAGCTCCCTGCCCTTGAAGATCCTGAGGACCTTGTAGCCGCTGACCCCCACCTCCTTCATTACGGCCTCGACCCTGCTAGCAAGCATTATCAGCACTTCACCGTTTACCTCAACCTCAGCGTACTCTAGGTCAGGGTGGGCTATTACAAACGCGTTGGCCGGAAGCGTCCAGGGGGTAGTGGTCCAGATCAGCAGGCTCCTCTTAGGGTCGCCCTTGACGTGGAACTTAACGTATATTGATGGGTCCTCGAGATCCACGTACTCTGAAACCTCGTAATCTGCCAACGTCGTCTCGCAGCGTGGGCACCAGTGCAGAACCTTGCCACCATGGTAGAGGAGCCCCTTCTTGAAGGCCTCCTTTATTAGGTACCAGCCGGACTCTATGTAGTCGTCAGTATATGTGAGATAGGGGTTCTCCCAATCCATGAAGATGCCAAGCTGCTTGAAGCTCTCTGCCATGCCCTTTATGTTGTTCTTAACAAGCTCCAGGCAGCTGTTAATAAAGTTCTCTATTCCTATCGCATTTTCTATGTCATGCTTGTTCTTAACGCCTATCTTGCGCTCAACCATAACCTCTATTGGAAGTCCGTGGGTGTCAAAGCCCGGCTGATCCCAGACGTCAAACCCCCTCATCCTGTAGTGCCTGATCAGCGAATCCTTGAGTACCTTGTTCCAAGCCGTGCCGAGGTGTATACTCTGCGCGCTAGCATAGGGAGGCCCATCGAGGAAGTAGAGCTTCCTCTTCCTAGACCTTGAGGCCTGTTTGACCTTATGGTATATGTCGTTAGAGTCCCAGAACCCTATGACCCAGTCCTCCACATCCCTTTGATTTAAGTTAGCAGAGGCCAGCTCGTCTGGAACTTTCAACGTCTTTACGCCTCCGTATCTATCCAGTCCACTTTGATGTAGCTAGAGCCTACTATTGATGACACCAATGACGCTATCTCTTTCTCCAGGCCAGGCTTGCTCAGGTGAAGCTCCAGAAACCTGAACTCAGGTAACACAATTGATTTAAAGTAGACTGGTTCAATGCCATACCTCTCCTTTAGGGTCTCGATAACCCTCTTGTTGAGATCATCACTGTAGGTTGTATAGTATATCCTGTAAAGTCTCTTGTGTAGTGCCGTGACTTTGCTCTGAGATTCCATCTTTGGTAGCCTAGCTCCTTAGTTCTGAGACTTGGACTTTTTAGCTTTAGGAGTTAGGAGCCAGGTCCTACCTTAGCTTAGCTACGTATATGTTGTTGTCATCCTCTATAACCTTGGCCACTACAGTAGTCCCTGGTCTCACTTCGGATGCAATGAGTGTGAATGACCTCAGGCATTGCTGATCCACGGCCAGGCTCTCGCCTCTGAGCCAACCAGGTCCAACTGTTGTGAGCCTAACGTTACTACCACGCCTATATGGCCTTGGGAGGCGGGGGGTCCTCCGAATCCCTATTTCATCTGGCCTAAGCACCAGCCTGTAGCCAGTGCGTCTCTCCAAGGACCTCAGGTACTCATAGAACTTGCCCCAGCTCCACGGTCTCACACCCTTGACCTTCCTGCCATGCTTGTGAACCTCATACTTCTGTATGAGCACTGCAGAGGGCCACCCTATCTTGGATCCCAGGCCAAGGGAACGAGCCCACTCGATCAGCTGAACCATGTCATCCTCGTTATACCCTGGTACAACTACTGGCGTCAGCACGAAGTCCAGGCTTGTCTGCTTGAAGGCCTCTTCGACCACATGTTTGATCCTAGCAATGTCATACCATGCAGAGTTCGTGAGGACCCTTGCCTTTGCCGGATCAAGCGTGTCTATGCTCAGGTTAACCCTATTGAGACCTGCCTCTGCAAGCCTTCTCAACAACGGCAGTGACAGGGAGCCACCATGTGTCTCTATAGCGATTGTGGTTACCCCCTCCTGATCCCTGAGAAGCCTGATCAGATCAGGCAGTCTAGGATTAGTCAGGGGCTCTCCGACACCATCAATTAGCACCTCGGCACCCCCCTTAAGCCTTGCCACTTCCCCAGTCCACTCGGCCAGGTACTCTACATCCTCCACTATGTACTCTGAGGCCCTACGTGTACTGGATGGGCCGGCATCGACGCTACAGAATATGCAGTCGTGGAAGCACAGCGTTGATGGTCTTACCTGTATAACGTTGGTGCCACGGTCTATGATACCGAAGGCTATGTGACCTACCATAGGGAAAGGGCGCCTCAGCCTAACAAGACTTAGGCGCCCGAGCCTGCTGACCCTGACAGCGTTCAGACACTCCATGGTCTTACGTTCAGCCTCCCCGGTACCCTTAGCGTAGCATACTTAGGCTCCTTCACACCAAGACCATCAAGGAGCTCACAGAGCTTACACAGTGTCCTGCCAGGCGGCACCGGCTCGCCGCACCTGGCGCACGAGGAGAGACCAGTGAAGGGCCTCCGTGACTTTGCCAGGGGCTCCAGCAGCTCGTCAAGGAGTTCCATTAGTGCTAGGAGAGAGCCAGGGCGTTCAGACTCGAGGGAGTAGAGGGCTCTCCTGATTTTCGCCCTCAGCGTTGGCTGTTCATAGATGTAGGGGCACTCTGTCTCCTGAAGGTGATAGCCACGAAGATAAGCGAATGTGGCAGTCTCAGACTCATAGACTTTCCTTAGGGGTTTGATCCTGCGCACCAGCCTTCTGTCCCTCACAAGCTCCCCCAGCGGGTGCTGCCTCAGCAGGCTATCAAGATCCCCTCTGGCCAGGTTTATCACGGCTGTCTGAGCTTCATCGTCAAGGTTATGGGCGGTGGCAAGCTTGTTGGCCCCAAGTTCACGTGCATACGCATTCATGATTCTCCGTCTAGAGATGCCGCAGTAGGTGCAAACACTTATCCGAGTCCGCCTTTCCTTTGCCAGTGAGGCCATCTCGTCAATGCTGAGACCCGCGTAGTCCTTTACTGAGGTGACTATAACATCAACCCCCAGCTGCTTGGCAGTTGACACAAGGTGCTTAGCGTCCTCCTCCTTGTTATAACCCCTTATGCCCTCAACTATGTTGAGGCCAATAAGCTTGTCAGGTCTGTAAATCCTTGACATAACGTCGAGCAGCGTATAGCCGTCCTTGCCTCCGCTTAGGGCCAATAGGATCACGTCACCAGGCTCTATCATGTTCCAGCGCCTGACCTCAGCCTTGACCCTCTCCGTTACATCCTCTATGAAGCACTTCCTGCAGAGAGCCATCTTAGTGTGTGGTTGGTAGACGAACGCTGGCCTAAGATGGCACCTGTCGCAGAGCTTCAACAGCCGCCCAGTGCGTCAGCCTACGCCAGGGCCAAAAAGGCCGCGCTAAGAGGAGGGTCTCTGGTGGGGCGCAGGGGTCTTGGCATCTCTGCAGAAGCCTGCCGCTGCCGTCCTGGTTCTCATATGGGGCGATCCACCGCACGTGCTGTTTGAACGGAAGAACTGCTCCGAGCTCAGCAGGTTCTCCTGCGACGTGGCCCTACCAGGAGGTAGGATAATGAACTATGAGAGCAGCGTTGATGCTGCGTTAAGGGAGGCGTGGGAGGAGGTGTGGGTGCCCCCACGCTATATCAAGGTCCTCGGCTCGTTAGGCATATTTTCTACCAAGTCCCAGCCAATAATATACACAGAGGCCGTACTCGGGAGGCCCCGAGGTCCCATAGATCCAAGGCCTCGGGATCCTGAGGTTGATGCGGTGTTCTGGGTCAATATAGAGTCTATACCAGGGCCACACCCTGTGGCTCACGTGAGGAGAGGGCAAGTAATAGGCGTTGAGTTGGGCCATAAGCTGGTCCTCTGGGGCATGACTCTAAGGATAGTAAGTGCTCTCCTTGCCAGGATAAGGTCAGGCGCTCAGATTCTTGACACGCAGTAGCCTGGCCAGGTTGTTATAATCGGTGACAAGGCCCAACTGCTTGATCTGGTCAGCGTAAGTTAAGAGGGTCGGCATTGCCATGAGCAACTTTCTGCGCGCTTCGGAAAGACCGGCCTCAGCGAACTCTAGCATCCTATAGACGTCTATTAGAGCTATGAGCTTTTGCAGCGTATCCTTTGATGTTGGGTCCTTTACCAGTAGGTCTACTAGGTCAGCAACTTTCCTTGCTATAATGCGCCCCACGAAGTCGCTGAGCCTGAGGCCAGTCTTAGTTATAATGGAGGCTAGGGCCTTTATCAGCTCAACATTAATAGGCTCAGCTATAAGGGTCTGCTCCATGATCTTGTCAACATAGTGTTCCATAAGCCTTTTGAAGACTGCAGGGTACTCCGTGCCGGTCTGCTTAAGGTATTCCATTAGCGGCGCATATAGGTCGTAAAGCTGGTCAAATTGCCTGCTAAGGTCTACCACAGCGCTCTCGGTGACATAACCAATTATGATATTTCTCTCATCGGGTAGGGCTCCGAGGACGTCTATGAAGCCTTCAGAGAGCTCCTTAGAGATGTAGCTGACAAGATCACGTAACATCCCTTTGGAGAAGTACTCTGAGAATACCCTTTCAAGCCTTTCATACTCGTCTGTGTTTGCGAGGGGCTTGGCACCGGCGTAGACGTCGTACCAGCCGTAGTAGAGTGAGGCAAACATGAGGCGGTAGTGCTGCCACGTGACCCTAGATATTAGCGTGGCGATACCGGTCAGCCCCCTAGCTCTTCCTAGCCTAAGGGGAGCAAGGCCCTCCAGTATTGCATGATATGAGTAGTAGTCGAACTCCTGGGACGGGGAGGCCTCGAAGAGTAACCTCATCGCTAGCATGGAGGCAGCCTTGGCAGGACTTACGGCGCTGGACAGCGCGTACCTGATGTATATATCCTCTCCGTTACCTACGTCTGGCACATTAGACCTAGCCTTCCTTAATATTTCAAGCAGGTGATTCTCAATGTTATAACCAGTTAACCCCTTGAGGAGTTCTAAGGCCCTGGCCATATGCTTCATAGCCTGTATCGGCTCGGGTCTGAAGATGTCCTCAAAGAACCAGGCGTCGCTGGACTGGGCCAACAGGCTGTGTCTGAAGAGCTCTAAGAGCTCAAGGGCCTTAGACTTGGCCTCCTCGCTTCCAATAGCATAGGTGTCCAGGTACTTCTCTACAACACCAGGTTCTCTATCAAGCATCACGGTGAAGTAGTCATCCAGAGCAGCGTCAGGGTTGTTAAGCAGCGTAGGAGCTAGGGACTCAAAGACCTTAAGTGCATTATCGGCAAGGTAGTCAACGGCCTGTCTGAGGGGTGCTCTCCATTCCTGAGTCCACCCAGGCCTTATCTCAGAGCCACAGCCACAGTTACTCCTCCACCTCTCAACTCCATGAGGACAGCTCCATGAGGTGTTCTCCGCTATCTCCACCTCATCCTGGGGCGGTGAAATGGAGTAGAAGTGCGCTAGATTGGTGAGCCTAACGCCGTTGCGCTCGACATAATCAAGCGCCTTAGCAAGCTCAACCTCACCCCCGCGCTTATGATGCCCAAATGTCTCGCCATCTACAGCTAGTGTGACGATCTGAGCTCCAGCACGATTGTCAAAGCGCTCTAACGCCCTCCTTGCAAGGAGCTCACCACTCTTTAGGAGGTCGCCAAAGGCTACTAGACCCGAGAGCCACCTGTCATATACTATGACGCCTATCGTGTTGCCAGAGGGCAGGACCGCCTTATATGTCCGCCTGAAGTCAGCGCCATCAGGCCCCACGGCCTCTTTAGTTCCATCCTTCCTGGCAACTGATTTTATCTGATGTGGGCCAAGAAGCACAAACTTTATGCCAGCTTGCGCTAATATTTCAAGCGTCGTGCTGTCCACAGCCGCCTCAGGGAGCCAGAAGCCTTCAGGCTCACGCTCAAAGAACCTTTCAAAGTACTTAAGCCCCCAGTCTATAGCAACCTTGCGGTATTTGTACTTGGACAACGGCATTATTATGTGTGCGTAGGGCTGGGCCAGCGCATTGCCATGACCAAGCTTTGAGAGGCTCTCCTTGTCAGCCTCTACTATGGCATTAAGCACCTTGGGGAACTTCTTAGCCAGGTACTCCAGTAGGAGAGGCCCAAAGCTGAAGGATATCCTTCTATAGTTGTTCTCTATCTTCTCTGCAAGACCATTCTCATCCTCGATTATAGCATTAGCGTTCGACTCATAGCACTCCCTAGTTATTTTCTCGTTCCAATCGTGATAGGGTCTTGTTGAAGGGTCGTACTCTATCTCCTCGGTCCACGGGTTAAAACGGGGCGGCTGATAGAAGTGCCCAAAGACAGTGAAGTACCTTTCACTATTTGTAGTTAGCCCTTCCAGTTGCCATCACTCTCGCTAATATATCTCCGATCGGCTTTAGGCTTTTGCTTAGTTAGTAGTAGGCTTTACCTAAGTATTAGCTGTTTTCCCTGTTGCCTTAGCCTCGCCACACGATAGGTAGGGGTCACAAAGCGTGGGTGATTGGCCTTAACCGTGTCAACACGGCCTACCGAGGTGTTGGTAGGGGCGCGCCTGAGTAGATCAGGATCACGCCTGGCCATCTCTTCAATCTCCTTTAACGCATCAACGTACCTATCTATGTTCTCCTTGGTCTCGGACTCCGTAAGCTCGACCATTAATGCCTCCTTCACTATAAGCGGGAAGTAGATTGTAGGCGCATAGAAGCCCCTGTCGAGGAGAGCTTTGGCCACATCCTCTGCGCTTATACCTGTCTCGTTCAACAGGGGCTCAGCGCTGATCACGGCCTCATGCTTCCTAGGGCGCTCAGGCCCATAGGGGACGCTGTAGCCCTTGGTCTCCCTCAGGAGCCTGGCAATGAAGTAGTTAGTATTTATGACCGATACTTCTCCAACCTCCCTTAGGCCCTGGGGGCCCAGGGAGGCGATGTAGACAAAGGCCCACAACAGCTGCGGCACATTGCCAATGCCGAACCTGATAAGGCCAGCGCTGTTTGACCCAGGCCACGAGACTCTGTAAAGTTTACTTCCCTCATCATATACAATTATGGGGCCGGGAAGTAAGTCCCTCAGGGTTATACCGTCCTTCACGGGCCTATCCTTGACGCAGACGGGCCCTGCCCCAGGCCCTCCGCCGCCGTGAGGGCTCGAGAACGTCTTGTGTATGTTTAGGTGGGCTATGTCAAACCCCATGTCCCCCGGCCTGGCTCTGCCCAGGATTCCGTTCAGGTTGGCGCCATCGTAATATAGAAGGCCGTCAACCGAGTGCACATCCTTAGCTATGTCAAATATGTGCTGCTCAAAGAGGCCGAGGGTTGAAGGGTTAGTCAACATGAGTCCAGCGGTACGCTCGCTGAGGGCGGCCCTGAAGGCCTCATAGTCCATATTGCCGTCCTCTGCTGTGGGTATCTCAACTACCTTGAAGCCACCCATGGCAGCGCTCGCAGGGTTAGTGCCGTGGGCCGAGTCAGGCACTATGATCTCTGTCTTTAGTTGCCTCTGGCCCTTCAGCTCGTGGTACCTGTGAATTATTGCCACTCCACTGAACTCTCCCTGGGCCCCTGCTGCGGGAGCCAGCGTGCAAATGTCCATGCCTGTTATCGAGGCTAACCATTCCTGGAGTCTGTAGAGAGCCTCCAGGAGTCCCTGCACGTACTCATCAGGTATCAGAGGGTGTAGCAGCTGGAGGCTCTCGTCAAAGGCTACCCTAAGGGCCTCCTTGGGGTTGTACTTCATGGTACAACTGCCTAGGGGCACAGGACCGTTGTCGACACCATAGCTGGACTCTGACAGCCTGGTGAAGTGGCGTACTACCTCGACCTCGCTGAGCTCAGGCAACTGGGGCTCGGAGGATCTTCTCAACTCCTCAGGTACCCTTACATCGCCTAGGATCTCCTTGAAGCGCCTGTTCATCCCGTTAAACGTGAGACCGCGGCGGCCCTCGCTCAGCTCGTAGATTAACGGCTCGTCCCAGGCTGCCTGTCTGAACGTCACCCTAGTTCACCTCCTTCATAGAGTTGATCAGTATGTCTATGTGCTCCTTAGTGTGAAGCTCGCTGAACGAGAGCAGGCCCCAGCTGTCCTTGGCCCAGTTAGCGTACTTGGCTAGCGGTATGCCAGCATAAAGACCCTCAGCAGCTAGCCTCCTAAACAGCCCTTCATAACTAACTGGGGTTTCAACGATGAGATCCTCAAAGAACTCGCCGCTAAGCGCAGGAGCCTTAAACCCGGCCTCCCTAAGCCTCAGGGCCGCATAGTGAGACCTATACCATATGCTCTCCGCTAACTCCTTGAGTCCCTTGGGGCCCAGCAAGGCCAGGTAAACAGCTGCCGCTATGGCGTTCAGGGCGGCGTTAGTTGTTATGTTGCTTGTCGCCTTGGATCTCCTTATGTGCTGCTCGCGGGTCTGCAGTATCATTGTGAATGCCCTGGAGGCCCCATCCTTAGTGGTAGTGAGCCCTATGATTCTTCCTGGCATCTGTCTGACAAGCTCAGAGCTCCACCCGACGGCGAGAATGCCAAGAGTTGAACCCCCGTAGTAGAGGCCAAGACCAAGGGGCTGGCCCTCGCCGACAGCTATGTCAGCTCCTAACTCACCTGGCGGCTTGTAAAGCCCTAGAGCCAGCGGGTTAACCCCAACTATGTATAGGGCCTTAGAATCATGAGCCACCTCGCCTATGGCCCTGGCGTTAACGTCAACTACTCCAGTGAACGTATATGGGTACTCTAGGTATACAGAGGAAGCTCCCTGGCCAGCCTTAGCCTTAAGGTCTTCCAGATCAGCATAGCCTGTACTCAGGTCTACCTTATACTTATCAACAGCTATGCCCTGGGGCCTGGTGTAGGTCTCAAGCACGCGTAGATGGAAAGGATTGATAGTCTCAGGGACGAGAACTCTCTTGACGCCCTTGATCCTAACTGACATTAGGGCCGCCTCGCCAAGGGCGCTCGGCCAGTCGTACATGCTTGAGTTAACTACATCCATGTCCAACAGGTCAGCCATCATGCTCTGGTACTCAAAGAGGGCCTGGAGGAGGCCCTGGCTTATCTCAGCCTGATAGGGTGTGTAGGCGGTAAGGAACTCACCACGCCTTACTATTTCAGTTACGGCGGCAGGCACATAATGGGGCCAGAGTCCCCCGCCCATGAATGGCGGCACCTTAGAGGTAACGTTCTTGGATAGGAGCTCCTTAACCAATGCGTGTACCTCGGGCTCGTCAAGTGGCCTACCAAAGCCTATGTTAAGGGAGGCCCACCTGCCCTCGTCTATCAGTAGCTCCTCTGGTATGTCAGAGTACAATTCGTCAATGCTCTTAACCCCTATGTACTTAAGCATCTCGGCCTTTATCTCAGGCCTACTGTTAGGTATCCACGCGTGCTCCAGGGCTGCTCCCCGTTAACCGAGGCTCTTGCTATTCTACTTTATTGTTTAGATGGGCTCGGTCCTGAGCACGCTCGCATAGCGCCTCAGCAGATACACGACCACAGTAATTATAACAATGACGACAACAGCTATAGCTAGTTTGTCGCTTCCTGTATGTCTGTAGGCCCTGAGAGCTATAGCGGTAAGGACGTACATGGCCGAGGACCAGGTAAGCGGCGAAGTTGTTGGTAACGGGTTGCCGTAGTTGGGATCTATAGCCTCGGGCAGGAGACCGTGCTGGGAGTGGACTATAGACCATGAGAGGAGCCTCAGTGCGGCGCTATAGTTGTGTACATTAGCATAGTAGAGTGCCAGGAAGAGGGTTGTCACTATCCATGGTGGGTTGGAACCGCTGCTGTCGAAGAGGTATTCATTGTAGTGATAGTCATCACCGACGAACCTTGCTAGCCCGCCGACCTTGCTGTTCCACAGCGTGCTCAGCGTATAGTTTACGTCACTCTTGCCCCTCATGCTCCACAGGCCTGGCGCCAAGGCTATTGGCAGTATAGTGGCTGAGTCTGCACAGGGCGCCAAAGGAGCTGTTACGGCCCTAGACCCCTGGGCTGAGTAATAGAGGTACTGCATCAACGCGGAACAGTACAAAGTGCCGTTCCAGAAGTACTCCTGAATACTGCTGTTGAGGAGTTCTGAGGCCTGAAGAGCCTCTGAGGCCAGCGAGTAGTTACTGACAATGCCAAGTAAATACGAGGCGTCCCTCAGGCCCATCATAGTTAGCGCCTGCGTCCAGAAGTGGTATGCGTTTCTGTCCTCCCACACGCTTAGGTCCTCTGGCATTAGGTGAAGCTTACTTGAGTTCACTTCACGCACCTGGAACAGGACTACTTTTTCCAGAGCTGGCAGTGCTGCGTAGAGCAGAGATACGTTGTGGGTTAGGTTATAGTACTGGTAAAGCCCGATCTCAAATAAGGCCTCACTATCATATTCAGGAATGCCAAACTGTGTGTCGGGCTGACCAGTGTAAAAGTCGTACCTTGTGTACCAGGCTCCAGAGCTCATCCGAGAGGCATTAATGGCTAGCCAGAGCCAATACTTGGCAGCCGAGCTTGTGTGACCTGCAGCCTGAAGAGCCATGGCCGCAAAGGAGGAGTCTCTCACCCATGAATAGAGATAGACAGGGCTAGGAGAGGCAGCAAAGAGGCCGTTGTAGGGGTTTTGGTCATCCTTAAGCACCAGAAGCGAGAGATAGTACTCCTCAGCTAGAGTATCGTTAAAGACCGAGGGTGGAGGCGTTGACCTTTCTAGCCAATGGGAGACTCTCTCCGAGTTGAGGCTCTCAAGCGAGCTCATGCTTTTGATGGGGCAGCTGAGTGCTGACACAATTATGTACGTGACCCCCTTATTGATGTTAAGGAGTGCGTAGTGAGCTTCCCTAGGGCCTACATAGGTAGCGTTGAAGCAGATAGAGATAAGGGGGGTGGTATTAATGACCTCCAGCTCGCCCTGTTTGACCTCTACGAGGTAGCTGTTTCCCGCGCTCACATTAATCTCAAGCGTTTCATTTGTGTTTAGCAACAACGTAAGGTAGTTGGTGTACGGGGGGATAAAGATGGACGCCGTACCCCAGGATCCCCATGCGCTTATCACGTTATTAATGCCGAGCGATGCCCCACTCGACGTCAGGTTGCCTACTAGGCTCAGCTCAAGTGGTTCAAGGTGACCAGCTATGTAGATCTCCTTAATGATGAGAGGCCCTGAGGGCAGGCCATTCAAGATAGGGTTAGGCACCGGCACGCCCGTTCCTATAGATACAGATTCATTAATGAAGTTGCTCAGGAGAAGGTATGAAGGATAATAGCTGCTCGTAAGTGACTGCTCGGACGGTATAGCCGTGGCGTTAATAAAAGTCATAGGAGCTAATAGAGCCATCAAAAGCAATGCTACGGACAACGTTAGGCCTAGGCGTCTCTGCAAGTCCGTGAGGCCTCAGGACCAGTAAGGTTTGGCACCTTAAATAAGCTAGGATAGGACAGTTGATGAGAGTGGTGGGCGTTAGTGAAGCTGGTAGTAGAGATCCTTAAGGCGTTCAATGACGCTGGACCCCTCTCACCAGGTGACGTGGCACAGAAGCTTAGCGTGCCTAAGTACAAGGCTCTGGCAACCGTTTCATGCCTTTATGAGCTTGGGCTTCTGGAAAGCGTCTACTCTAAGGGCAGCTATAAGATATTCAGACTTAGCGACCTAGGCCGTGAGCTGCTCCTGAGGGTGGAAAGCGGCCATGAGGCTGAGGAAGTGATCAGAAACGCATTAGCTGGAGAGCATGGGCAGCAGGTGCAGCAGTCAGCGCCATTGATCCATGGAGAGGCCCAGACATAAGCGCTGTCGCTGACCACTATCATGATATGATAGGGGGCTTCCTCTTGAGCCAGACAATGGGTATTGAAGTCCATCCAGGCCTTGACCTGTCGCTGACCTCGACCCTTTCGCCAGTGTCATCAACTTTAAGGAGGACGTACTTGCCCTTCTGCGCCTCAACCAAGGAGGCTCTGTAAACATAAACTATTGGTATGCCATAATGCTTGTAGTAGTCCCTATAGCTGGTCTGTACAAACATAACCACCCTGTCATCCTCGTTGTAGGCATATATGGGCATCACAACTGCGTAGGCCACCATGGACGCTGCCAGTCTGGCCAGGTCCGCTAGCGAGGAGACTTCGAACTCGAGGGCCTTTGAGACCTCCTCGGGCACATCCAGCACCGGCTGAGTTCCTGAAGTAATCGCTTTAAAAGACTCAACTGGCTTCTAGCTAACGGTGCGGGGGTGCCCGAGCCCGGCCAAAGGGGGCGGGCTTAGAACCCGTTGGCGTAGGCCTGC
>DAJS01000024.1:45553-46665 GCA_002496425.1 Acidilobaceae archaeon UBA162 | reverse complement strand
GAGAACCTTAAGGATCTGTAGACCTGCTCACCTGCTAGAAGATGAAGTAGCTGAAGGAGCAGCTAACTTGTTCAGTCTGTCCTCTAGGGCTTTCCATAACCTCTCGTTAACCCTGTAGCCCTGCTTCTCCAGCGACTCCTTTACTCTTGAGGCGAACTCCTTTAGGTTCAGGGACTCCCTGACGGCACCTAGGTCCACATTGTATGTCTTGCGGGTGGTCGGGTCCAGCAGNNCCCTTACGCTGCAACCTGTACACGTCAAGCTGCCTAAGGCCCAACAGCTCCACCACAGCCTTATAGTAGGTGTATCTGCCCTTGCTCACTTTCGCCACCTGGCCTAGGCCGACACGCCCTGGGCCTGGTAAAAAGGTTACGTTGGTCTTGGGGGCTGGCGTGAGGAGCAAGGTCAGCCTGAACCTAGAGGTTCTTGGAATCATAGTAGCGAATATGAACAGGAACTACATAACTGTCAGAGAGCTGAGCAGGAGGCTCGCCATATCAACCAGGACGGCAGGCAGGATACTTAGATCCCTCGAGGGGATGGGCTATGTGGAGCGCTACTCAAACAGGGCCTACAGGGTAATCAGGCCTACACCTGACCAGACAGCCTTCTAAAGACCATCTTTTTCTTATCATAATCTGGCACGCGCTGCACTTTGCCCTCCCTGACAAGGCTGGCCAGCACCTTCCTCAGGGGCCTCCTGTCGCCAGACCATGAAAGTAACGAGGCTATTTCATTGAAGGTAAGCCCCTTGTCGCTTATGATGCCCAGCACCCTCTCCTTAAGCTTCTCCAAGTCCTCAGGCCTAGCAGACAAGGGTCTTCAGGTGAAAGTGAATGCTCCAAGAAGTAAAAAAGGTTGCCTATGCGACGAAGCCGACTTCCTTCCCGCCCTAAAGGGTGAGGACTTCCTTTGAGCAGTTCATAGGTTTTTNNTTTTTGGCTTACCGCCTTCACCTTGATCACTTCGTAGCTAGTGAGTGTTTTGTTCGCCTACCCTGCTCTGCTCGTAGAGTGATAGATCATGGACTGAGTCTTCGGCCCGATTACTCCTGCCCCTCAGCGGGAGTCGCCCTTAGTCCCGCTTCTTTGGAGCTCAGAGGATATGTGGGC
>DAJS01000024.1:43280-45514 GCA_002496425.1 Acidilobaceae archaeon UBA162 | reverse complement strand
TTCAAGACCTAAAGGCTTTCCCGCCTTAAAAGGCGAGACTTACCCTTTCACTATTGCCAAGAAACCCAGGATTTTAGGGCCTCAGCTGCCTGTTCTCCTCCCTTATCACGTCGCTGAGTATATCCAGGGCCTTCTGCAGTAGTTCATCGTCGATTACAAGGGGCGGCGCTATCCTTATTGTTGACATGCCAGCGCCTATCACTACTACGCCCCTCTTGAACGACTTCTCAATTACATGCGCCAACTCTTCCGTGGCCGGCTCCTTGGTTTTCCTGTTCTTAACCAATTCAACACCTATCATCAGCCCTTTACCTCTGACATCACCTATGATCTCAAGCTCTTCCTTGAGGTCATTGAAGTACTTTAGTGTGTACTCTCCGAGACGGGTCGCCCTGTCCAGCAGCTTCTCCTCCTTTATCAAGTCTATCACGGCACTCATGGCAGCCACAGCTATTGGATTGCCCCCGAAGGTGTTGGCATGACTTCCCCTTACCAGCGTTGACGCTATGTCGCCGCGAATCACCACAGCACCAAGCGGCAAGCCGCCGCCTATGGCCTTGGCGAGCGCCATTATGTCTGGCTTAACACCCCAGTGCTCAATGGCGAACCACTTGCCAGTGCGCCCCATGCCAGACTGAACCTCGTCATCTATTAGCAGTATGCCATACTTGTCTGCCAGCTTTCTGAGGCCAGGTAAGAAGTTGTCTGGCGGAACCACGTAGCCGCCCTCGCCCTGTATGGGCTCAACCACGAAGGCCGCCACCTCGCTCGGATCAACCAGCTTGTGGAATATCCACTCCTCTATGTAGTCAAGTACTGCCTGCCCGCACTCGAGCGGATCATCGGTCTTGAAGGGGCAGCGATAGGGGTAGGGGTAAGGCACGTGAATCACGCCTGGGAGCAGAGGCGAGAAGCCCTTCCTGTAGTGCGCCTTGCTGGCTGTGAGCGAGAGGGAACCAAAGGTTCTTCCGTGGAAGGCTCCGAGAAAGGCTATAAAGTACTGGCGTGATCCGCCGAAGAAATACCTAGCGAACTTGAGAGAGCCCTCTATACTCTCCGTACCGCTGTTGGTGAAGAATACCTTGCCATCATTGACAGGCGATATCTCCCTTAGCTTCTCGGCGGCCGTGACTGCCTCCTCGTAGTAGAAGTCGGTAAGGGAGTAGTGCTGAAGCCTCTCGGCCTGACGCTTTATGGCCTCGACAACTTTAGGGTGGCTGTGACCTACGTTCATGACAGCTATGCCAGCATTCAGGTCGATGTACTTGTTGCCATCAACATCCTCCACTACGGCGCCGTGCGCTTCCTTAACCACTAGGGGCACCCACCTGACGTATGACTGGACCAAGGCCTTAGAGTCGCGGTCTATTATGCTTCTGGCCACGGGGCCCGGAGGCTCAACCCTTATCAGAGGTGCCTCAGCCACGCTGGACACCAGCCTTTAAGCGCCCTACCCACTTATTAGCTGTAGAGGCTAGTGGCTTGGCTAAGTACGAGTTTGACATTTTAGAGGAGTATAATCTTAATGGAGAACATAGATACAGGTTAAAAGTTAGGGGGTATGATGTATTAATTAACGTAGCAGCGAACAACGTAGAGGAGGCCATAGCCAAGGCAACAGCCATGTTAGATAAGGTTAGGGTCGAGAAGTACCTGAGGAGTATGAAGGAGGTTAAAGGCAAGCCGAGTTAAGTGACCCCATACCTCCCGCTAATGCGGGTTCCCGACTCTATGGATCTGTGGGGCCACACTATAGCATTCTCCAATACTGCATCATCACCTATCATCACGTCATTGCCTATGTAACTGTCGCGTATGCTCACGCCATCGCCAATCTTCACGTGCCTGCCCACTATGCTACGCTCTATCGCGCTCTTGGAGCCCACAATGGTGCGGTCCATGATTATCGACCTTGAGATCCTGGTCTCACGCCCAATCACGGTGTAGTTATCAACTATTGAATCAGATATCTCAACATTGTCACTAATGCTACTATGCCTTCCAAGAAGCACGTGCCCCTCGAGGGTCACCAAACCCTTGGCGGCGCGCTCTATCAGCTCTACGTGATCCTTCCTGCTCCTGGCGCTAGCCCCCTGCATGTATATCGTGTCATGGTAGACTGTGGTGGCGCCAAGCTGCTGTGGTGGCAGAGTCTTGAGCAGGTAGAAGGCGGCTTTGTAGTAAGCATCTATGGAGCCTATATCGAACCAGTAACCCTTTAACACATAGCCTGA
>DAJS01000024.1:34338-43259 GCA_002496425.1 Acidilobaceae archaeon UBA162 | reverse complement strand
GCTGACCATATTCCTGAACTCATCGGACCTAAGGAACTTCACGACATCATCGGACAGCAGGTACACGCCGGTGTTAGCTAGGTTCGAGGGAGCCTTCTCTGGGTCTGAGGGCTTCTCGACAAAGTACTCAATACTCATATCTGGCCTTAGCTTGGCAACACCCAGCTGTCTGAGGTACTCCTTGTCAGATACTTCCGACAGCGCTATGGTCATGGAAGCCTCGGACTTCTCGTGCTGCTTTATGAGGTCTGCTAGGTCAAGACTTACTATTGTGTCGCTTTGGACTATTAGCAGCGGCTCATTAATATCGTAGTAGTCGGCCAGTATTGCAACAGAATGTGCATTACCAACGCTAGGTATATTGGGCTGGTACCTGAGCTTCAGCGTCTCCTTTCTATTATTCTCAACTCTGACTGAGAACCTCTCGCCAAGGTGATCATAGAGATCCCTGTAGTTGTAGAAGCCGCTAACCCCCAGGAACACCTCATCTATGCCCTGAAGTGCCAGCTCATTGAGTATGAAGTCTATTATAAACCTGTTAAGGAACCTCACCATAGGTTTTGATGCGTCGACGGTGAATGGATATAGTCTTGTTCCAAGGCCTCCTATTGGTATTGCGGCTTTCTTCACAGCTGGCACAAGAACCCCTAACCTGTTACTAGTTGGGAACGTACTTAAGTTTTGTCTAGTGTACATGCATGGGTAGGCAGTTGTTTATGATCTGCAATGGTTCTCTAACCTCACCACGTCATTAATGCTTAGACCAAAGACATCACTGAGCCAACGGCCTATGGATTCCTCTAGCTCCCTTATGTTCCCAACAACTTCCCTTAGCTCCTTAATACTGCATAATTGTCGACCCTGCGGGAGCCTGAAGCAGAGCTCGTCTGGCAGCATGACTCTCAGGGCAGCGCATGGGTCGGTGTGGAGCCCATCCCTTATTTTTATCGCAAGCGAGTGAAGTGCCATCGAGTAGGTAGCATAGGCTTGGTAGGCTGAGCCAAGGTGACTGAAGTAGCTATGAACCTCACCCGTGGGACCCATCTTAGTAGCCATATAATAAAAGTGATCGCTTATGGACATCAGTCTCCAATAGCTTAGTACCTCGCCGCCCAGGGCCCTAGCAAAGTAGTACATCCTCCTGAGCTCTCTCAGGGCTTCTGCTTGCATCGGATTACCAGTCCAAGCCGACAGGTCTCTTTCATCAGCCCAACTTATGGTGCGCCATGGCGGCACGTCAACGTAATCCTTGACCTCTAGCTCTGAGGCGGCGTCAGAGGCAGATATCATCCTTACACCTCTTTTGCTTAACTCGATTGGCAACCATCTGAGGAACTCGTGTATTCCAGTCTCAGGCCAGTGGTGTTCCCCAAAGGTCTCATAGTCCAATGCCACCACCACCAGATCGCCGGGCGTATCACGAACCCACTGGCTGTACTTGTCTGCCGTAAGAGGGAACCCCACCCAGCTCCTGTTGCTGAAGCGGAAGCCTATGTCGTCGCTCAGCATGTAGTTTCTCAACAGGAGCTTCACCGGGCAGAGAGGATTAGAGTAGACATAGTTTGGCGAGCGCCATCCCAGAATATCTCCGAACCCTTCAGTCATTACAGTCTTGAAGCCCATATCATAGAGCTCGCACCCTATGTCATTATTATATATGAACTCCGTATTCTCGGCTACTGAGGGTTTCACGCCGAACAGCTCCTCTATTAGCTCCGCCTGCATCCTTACTTGCTCCCTGAACTCGGACCTGTCTATGAGCCAGGCCAGCGAGTGATAGTAAGTCTGTGCCGAGGGCTCAACCATGCCCTTTGAGACCATGTCCTGCCAAAGCCTCAGCAGGTCCGGGTGGCGCCTCCTCACGGCCTCTAAAAGTAGGCCCGAGAAGCTCATTGTAACCCTGTAACCCTTGAGCCTGCTTAGGGACTCGTAAAGCGCCCTGGATGCGGGCATGTAGGCCTTCCTGACTACCCTGTCAAGTATTCCATCATTTGCGGCATCATCGAACATGTCCTCTAGGCGCTCCGGCATGTTAGCCGGCGAGAAGTCGAAGAGTTTCTTAAGCCTCCTTGGCTGATGGACCTCAAAGAAGAAAATCACGCGCTCTGTCATGAACTTATCGCCCTGTAATAAGCCATGGTCCTGGCGAGCTCATAGCATTTAAGTAATTGCTTGGCAGTTGAGCTGGGCCTGAAGTCCCTTTCAACACGACTCATAGCGAAGGAGCTTATGTCGGAGTCTAACGTTGGGTTCTCCTTAGCCATGGTCCTTAGCTCAGGGATTGGTACCTTACTTATGTCATGATCCCACATAATATGTGCTAGAGACTCCATGGCGTTCCCAAGCTCAACAGGGTCTTCAGGTCTCGTAAGAAGGCCGTCACCATGACCACTCCTTAGGTCAGTTACTATTTCCCTTAGGCCTCCAACAGACGTCGCTATTACTGGGGTGCCCACGGCTAGGGACTCGACGGCAACAAGGCCGAATGGCTCCCATCTTGATGGCACCACCACCGCGGATGAGAGTCTCACCAGCGCCCTATAGGCCATATCAGGCACCCTGTTAGTTGTCATTATCACCCTGCCGTTGCGCTCTGAGATCAGCGACCTTAGGTACTGCTCGTAGCCATAGTCACCCACAGGGATTCCAAGAAGCACGAGGTTAACGCTAGGCGCATGGTCAAGAGCCCTCACGGCAAGGTCTGCACCCTTCTGTGACGTTAGTCTGCCGGCAAACAGTACGAGCGGTCTGTCAGTGCTATCCACCGAGCCCATGGAGCCTGGCCTAACATACCTCTCGATTATCTCATATGCTACTTCTCTGTTAATGCTACCATAATTGCTCTTCAGCCACGCATCCACCTCATCTATAGACCAGTCAGTCGAGTTGTAGGCTACACAGGACTTTCCTGCTATCCAGGTGCCATACTTACCCTTGAGCTCCTCAAGATAGGAGTAGCTTACAGTCTGTACTGCGTCAGCGCTGTGAACTCCAAATAGCTCGACGTTGCCACCTACTGAGTCCCAGAGAGCCTTGTTAAGAACTAGCTCATGGCGCCACACCCTCCAGACCAGGTGAGGATCCTCGTCTAGGCCAGCCCAGTTTGGGGATGCGTAGTGCCATGGAAAGCTCGGCGAGCCGCTCAGGTGTATGGTGAAGAGAACCGGTATTGCGAAGCCCCTCTTCTCAAACTCATCCCTTAGCGCTACACCTGCCAACACCGTGTGCCAATCATTCACATGAACAAGGTCAGGAGGCACTTCGTTCCATGAGAATGCCTTAATAGCTCTGGTTAGCATGGCCGCCTTCTCCTCAACGTAGCTGTAGGGATGCCATGAGTCGAACACTGAACCTGTGACGTAATCAAGACCCTTAAACATGATTACCCTAATATTGTCCACCTGCCCCTCTTCAGCGCCCAGACAATATCCATACCCTTTGCCGTCCAGCCCTCTTCTCTCGCCGCAAATCATGAAGTCGAGTGGCCTGAGCCCGTACCTGTTTCTAACGCCTAAGTCAAGGTGCCTCCCGTGGGAGGGCATCATAACTGTGACGTCAAGGCCCTCAGAGGCAAGTGACCTAGCAAAGGACCTTACGGCCTCGCCCAGACCCCCAACCTTGACTATCGGCGACAACTCGAAGGTCAGTATCCAGACCCTCCTGATGCTTCTAGGCGCCACAAGCCTTGCAGGCAAGCGTGCTACCTAGGCTACACATCTCTAGCTAGTATTAAGCTACTGATACCTATGGCGGATTAATGTAAAGAGGTCTTATGATTGACCTGACCAGGTTAACGGAGCCATCGTCAGGGCATTCCATGACCTTGAGCACACCTATGCTGGCCAGTCTGGAGAGGCTTACCTTAAAGGGCCTAGTGGCCTTAAGGAAGATCTTGCCTGATGCCAGCCAAATCCTGTTCCAGTACCTACGCCCTACCTTGCGCTTGCTCGAGCGGGTCTTGGGACACAGCACCCTCACGTATCCTACGCCATCTATAAAGGGCGTGTGCCCATGGAAGAAGTACATTATATCAATCCTGCTCAAGTGGTCTATCCTGTACTCGCATATGTCATAGTGTACGCGCCCATAGGCGTAGATGGGCCTGTAGCCATCCTTGGACTTATGGAACACTATCTCCAGCGGCTCATACTCGCTCTTATGGTCCTTCTTGAATATTGAGAACGGGAACCAGGAGTAGAGGATCAGACCGTAGAGGCCAAGCTGTTCGTCAACGATATCTGGCCATGCCAAGAGTCTGAACTCGTCGGGAAGCCTCACGTTGCGCGGTAGAGTCACGGAGGCCTCATAGCTGTCTACCAGCACCTTAAGGAGCTCGTCTGCCAGGCTCCTGAGCCTCAGATAAGTGGCTCTGCCACCGTTAGCAACGTCAACCATTGCCTTTGGCAGTAGGCTCTGGTCGCGAAAGAGCAAGACTACGGAGCGACATCGCCTGCTGGCACAGTCGTCACTCAACCTCAAGCACCTTCATCTGCCTAAGACAGCTGGTAGTAGACGCGCTTTCTGGTCTTGCCCCTGTTCTCTATAGATACCACCTTTATCTGGCCAACCTCGCAGGTGTTCTTTACGTGAGGCCCTCCGTCGGCCTGAATGTCAATCCCAGTTATCTCAACTATTCTGAGCCTGTTAACAGCAGGCGGTAGGCGCCCAGCGAGCTTAACAATTCCAGGTATCTTCATGGCCTCGTCACGGCTCAGCCAGTAGACTTTGACGTCTATGCATCTCTTCAACAGGTCATTAGTCTCATCAACTGCCTGAAGCACGGCCCCTCTCCAGTCCTGAACACCGCTCAGGTCGAAGTCATCATGAGCCCCCTCAGGCCTTATCATACCGCCAGTGATCTTAGCGTTGTATTTGTTGTAGAGCACGGCGGCCAACACGTGGCTGGCCGTGTGGAGCCTCATCATGGCATAACGCCTGTCCCAGTCTATAACTCCCTTGACCTTGTCACCTGGCTTAAGGTTAACTGACGCTTCAAGCACGTGAGCGACCTCGTCACCCTCCTCCTTGACCTCAATTACCCTTAACTGGACCCCGTCAGGCAGTATCAGGTAGCCGGTGTCGGTGTCAAGGCCTCCTGAGGGGCCTGGATGGAAGGCCGTGGCGTCAAGGTAAACTACGTTGCCTAATGTCTTGGTTACCGTCGCTTCAAACTCCTTAAGATATGAGTCCTCCTGAAACAGCAGCCTCGTAGCCAAAGCCGCGCCCAGGCGGGCCTTAGTCACAGCGTTAAAAAGTCCTTTAAGGTTGTTGAGGTCGAGCCTTGATGTATAGCTGGAAGCGCTGTTAGCTCTCCGTATTTAGAGGCCAACCTCGGCCTTAAGTGCTTAGCCTATGAGAGGTTGACTATTGATAAGCAAGTGTTGCCGCTAAGGGGATTCTCTAGCTTGTGCCTTTAGAGAAGAAATGGGGGGTTGACTACATGCACACTATTACAGCTATCAGTTAAGTAGGCCTAGATATCAGCAGTTGCGGCAATGGTCCTGTTAAAGTATGAGAGGCAGAGCCGCCGGCGGGACTTGAACCCGCGACCACCGGCTCCCTCGGGTCATAGATACCGTACGAGGCCGGCGCTCTACCTGCTGAGCTACGGCGGCCCCATAACGCCATAACGGTTTGAGGTTTAAAATTCTGAGTCGGCCTTGGCCTTATGTATCCCACTATGTGTACTAAGCCTTTTTGCTTAAGCACAAGAGAGGTTCTAGTAATCACTTAAAAGGTGCTAGTATCCAATAACGGAATAGGCAGAGCCGTGGTAGACATCACGGGCAAGCTATCACGGTCTACGAGAAATCTCAAGGCCTCGGAGGTCAGAGAGATCCTCGCCCTGACGGAGGGTAAGAGGGTTCTTAGCCTAGCCGGCGGCCTCCCAGGCCCTGAGGTCTTCCCAAAGGACGACCTGGCTAGGATAGCTTCTAGGGTCATAGAGGAGCTGGGCGACAGCGCGCTTCAGTACTCGCCCACGCTGGGAGTCAGGCCGTTCAGAGAGGCCGTGATGGACTTCCTGAGATCGAAGGGTGTCAAGGTTGAGAGCGACGATGACGTCATTGTGACGACGGGTAGCCAGGAAGCCATATACCTTCTAGCCATGACCATCATAAACCCGGGCGACACGATAATAGTTGAGAGCCCAACCTATCTGGCGGCCCTTAACGTATTCAGGTACTATGGGGCCGACTTTGTCTCTGTACCAATAGACGAGAACGGCATGAGAGTGGAGCTGCTAGAGCAGAAGATAAGGGAGGCCATACAAAAGGGTTTGAAGCCTAAGCTGATCTACACGGTAGCCACTTGCCATAACCCCACAGGCGTTATAATGCCCAACGAGAGGAGGAAGGAGCTCCTAGAGGTGGCAAGCAAGTACGACCTGCTGGTAATAGAGGATGACCCATATAGCTTCTTTGTGTTTGATGATATAAGCTTCACGCACTTGAAGACCCTTGACAGTGAGGGCAGGGTGATATATCTTAGCACCTTCAGCAAGATACTCGCTCCTGGCCTAAGGCTAGGCTACATGCTTGCCAACAGGCAGCTGGTGAGGACCGTGGAGCTGGCGAAGCAGATGGTGGACCTGCACTCGTCGACGCTGTCGCAGTACATAGCGTTATATGCCATAAGGGAGGGAGTTGTTGATAAGACTATCCAGAGGGCCCGCGAGGCCTACAAGGTGAAGAGGGACGTACTTGTAGAGTCCCTGAAGGAGTACATGCCAAAGGGAAGCCAGTGGTACAAGCCCAGGGGAGGCCTGTTCTCGTTCGTATACCTGCCAAACGGCATTGACACATCAGAGATGCTACAGATGGCCATAGACAAGGGTGTGGCCTACGTGCCTGGCAAGAACTTCTTCAGCGATGGCAGTGGAACCAACGCCATGAGGATAAACTTCAGCTATCTGCCAGCCGACAAGCTCAGGCTAGGCATAAAGCTGATAGCGGAGACTGTTATGAGCTACATGAAGTCCAAGGGAATAATGGCGAGCTGAGGCTTCAGCGCTCCAGACCTGTCCTCATCCTTTTGTCATGGCTTACCCAACACATCATCGCCTCAGCCCAGATCATTTTAGCCCTGGAGGCTATATGCTCCTGTGTCCTGGGAGGTCTTTGAGAGGCTCTGGAAGGAGTACGTTGAGTGGTACTCTAGGAACAGGGTGACAGCATCAAATGAGGCCAAGACTATAGCGGAGGCGCTAAGGGGGCTAGAGCCTCCTTGCGCTGACGTGGGTGCAGGCCATGGAGTCTTCACTCCAAAGGAGTGCATAGCCTTAGAGCCCTCGCAGGCAATGGGCAGTGTGGCCAGGGCGTCGGGGCTTCAGGTGCTGATGGGCAGGGCAGAGAGGTTGCCGTTTAGGTCAGAGGGCCTGAGATACCTGCTGACGGCGTTCACGCTATGCTTCATGGAAGACCCTAAGGCCTTCATGAAGGAGGCTGCTAGGGTGCTGAGACATGAGGGGTTCCTGGTGACATGTATAATAACAAGGGACTCCCCGTGGGGCAGACTCTATGAGAAGCTAGGCAAAGAGGGGCACCCGTTCTATTCATCAGCCAGGTTTTACAGCCTAGGAGAGGTCCTCAACATGGTGGCCCCATTCGGCTTCGAGCTTGAGGGCACGGTGGCCTCAATAAGGTATAGACCTGACGAGAGGCCATCTGAGGAGACCCCCTCCCCCTACACGGGTAGGGAAGCATTTGTCTGTGCCAAGTTTAAGAGGCCCTAGCGCACTGTTACGGCTAAGGAGTGAGGAGGCTCGAAAGGTCTGACCTCAAGTGGGATGAGGAGCCCGCGCAGGTCTGACCTCTTCGCCGAGAAGGCTGTTCAACATCGCTATGTATTAGGTTAACTTCCCGGCCACGCCCTTGCCCTGGGGGAGTCAGCGTTGAGAGCGCTAGTGACGGGCGGGGCAGGCTTCATAGGCTCCTACTTGGTGGAGAGGCTCGTGAACGAAGGCTATGACGTGGTCGTAGTTGACAACCTGAGCAGCGGCAGGCTTGAGTTCCTCTCAGAGGTCAGTGACAGTCCAAGGCTCAGGCTAATCAAGGGGGACCTGGCGGATCCCTCTGTGGCCCTAGAGGCTGTTAAGGGCGTTGATATGGTCTATCACCTGGCCGCAAACCCTGAAGTCAGGATAGGGTCTCAGAGCCCTGAGAACATATACCGCCAGAACGTGCTGGTAACCTACAACGTGCTTGAGGCCATGAGGGCTACCAGCGTCAGGGTCCTGGCATTCGCGTCATCGTCGACAGTTTATGGGGATGCCAAGGTGGTCCCAACCCCTGAGGACTATGGTCCCTTGGAGCCGATAAGTGTCTACGGCGGCTCTAAGCTGGCCTCGGAGGGTCTCATGAGCGGCTATGCGCATACCTTTGATTGGACTGCCGTGTCGTTCAGGTTAGCTAACGTTGTCGGACCTCGCTCCACTCATGGAGTCATTCATGACTTTGTTGAAAAGCTAAAGCATAACCCCTCAGAGCTCGAGGTGCTAGGCGATGGCACCCAAAGCAAAAGCTACGTCCACGTACAGGATGTAGTTGATGCCTTTGTCTTCTTAACTCAGAGAGCCTTGGAAAGGGGCTCAAGGTTTGAGGTATTCAACATAGGCACGGAGGACAGGATCTCGGTCCTGGACATAGCAAATATAGTCTCTGAGGCCATGGGGTTAAGTCCAAGGATAAGGCTGACAGGAGGAGTTGACGGCGGGAGAGGGTGGAAGGGTGACGTAAAGTACATGCAGCTCGATATAAGGAAGGCCAAGTCATGGGGGTGGCGGCCCAAGGTAAATTCAAGTCGTAGGGCCATAGAGCTAGCGGTAAGGGATCTCCTAGAGCCTAAAGCTTAATTCTCCTAAGCGCTATAGATGGCTTAAGGTGCCGCGGTAGTATAGTCCGGCCCAGTATGCGGGCCTTTCG
>DAJS01000024.1:0-34216 GCA_002496425.1 Acidilobaceae archaeon UBA162 | reverse complement strand
GCCGGGGCCGGGATTCGAACCCGGGATATAACGGGTCTCCGAGGGCCTAGAGCCCACTGCAGCCCGCCGCCTTGGACCGCTCGGCCACCCCGGCTCCAGACTCCTTTAGGTTGGGCAGGGTCTAAAACCTCTCGCCAGCCACTAGCGCCACCTTGTTAGTATCAATGCATAAGGTTACAGCCTCTCTAGCCTTGACACGCCTGGACGCCACCGCCAGAACCTCAGCGCCGTCAGGAAGCCTGACCCTGACCCTCCACATGCCCTCGATCCACATGTATGAGCCCTGAGCTGTACCCTCAACGCTTAGATGGCATCTGACAGCATCTAAGCCCACGCCCGCATCCTCAACAACAACGCCCATAGGTCTAAGGGCCAGATAGAGGGCTAAGGAGCTGTCCAGCCTAGCAGGCCTGTTGCCCAACAGTGACAGGTCTACGCTGCCCAGCCCCTCGACTATGGCTTCATTCCCGTCGATCCTTAGAACCTTAAGGAAGGTCTCAAACCCAAGGTATCTGGCCGCGGAGAGATACCTTGGATTCCTTAGCGCCTCCTCCGCACTTCCAAGGCTGTAGAGCTTGCCAGACTCCATGAAGAAGACAGCGTCCGCCACCTCAAGCAGTGACGAGATCTCATGGGACACGACCAGGGAGCCTATTGAGAGCTCATCAACTAGGCCCCTTAGGTAGCTGATCGACTGCCTCACTGACTTGGGATCCAGGTTAGAGAGGGGCTCGTCAAGGAGCAGGAGCTTAGGCCTTATGGCCAGGGCTCTGGCCAGCGCGACTCTCTGTTGCTGTCCTGCGCTGAGCTCCTGAGATCTCCTGTCCAGGAGGCCTTCCAGCCCCAGAAGCCTTACAAGCTCCCTGACCCTTCTCTCCCTCTCCTGTCTTGGAACACCCCTGACCTTAATGCCGAACTCTATGTTGGCGCGCACGCTCATGTTTGGAAACAGCCCGTAGTTCTGTGGGACATAGCCTATGTTCCTCTCTTCCACGCTGAGGTCAGTAACGTCAACACCGTCAATTATGATCCTGCCCGAGACGGGCCTGTAGACGCCTAGTATGCTCTTGAGCAGCGTAGTCTTGCCGGCCCCATTGGGACCTATAACTACCCCTATCGACCTTTTGGCGAGGCTGAAGCTTACTGGGCCCAGCGTGAACTGGCCAACACGAGTTGTCAGCTCCTTAACAGTCAGCAGGCTGTCGCTCAGTCCCTCTTCACCTGTGACCGCCTAATAAGAGCCTAGCCGCAAGAAAAATGCCTAGCACGACAACTAGCATCGCGGCCGAGAACTTGGCAGCGCTTATGACCCCAAGGCCCACGTACGCCTCGTATATTGCTACTGGTGCAGGATATACCAGCTGATGGCCAAAACGCACCTCATAAGCTACAATAAACAGGGCCCCTGCCTCAGAGGCAGCCCTAGCCCATGACGTTAGGGCTCCGCTGGCCACTGACCTGCCTATGTTAGGCAGGACAACGCTGAAGAAGGTTCTGAGCCTGGAAGCCCCAAGGCTCATGGCAACAACCTCTAGCTCTGGGTCAAGCATCTGGACAGCGCTCTGTACGACCCTTATGGTGTAAGTTGCTGATACGTAGGTCACCGCCAGCGCAGCCCCTATAAGGGTGTCAACGATCTTTATGCCATGGGCTGCCAGCAGCGGTCCAAGGCCATAGTAGCTGGCGAATGCCAGCACTATCATTACGCCAACTATTATGTGAGGTATCGCAATAGGCACGTCTACTAGGGCCTCTATTACCCCCTTGAGCCTAAAGCTATGTCTGGCCAATATGTAAGCCAGCGGAACGCCAAACACTACTGAGGCGGCAGCGGCCACGGTCGAAGTTATCAGGGTGACTAAAAGTGCCAGCACGAAGGCTGGAACCTTGAGTGCCTCTATAAGGCCCCTGCCACCCACCAGGAAGAGCACAGCTATTGGGTATGAAAAGAAGAGCAGGACAAGGCCGCCTGCTATCGAAAAAAGCGCCACAAGCGCCGTGAAACGCCTCATGGACGCTCACGGAAATATTGACGAGAGGTAGCTCACGTTTGACAGCGGTACTACGAATGGTCTGAGTGGGTACGGCACGGCACTGTAGTTGCCGTATACCACGCCAGGCACTATGGGCTGTATGCCATAGGACTCGAGGACCTGCTGGCCGGCAGGGCTGAAGAGCAACAACAGGAAGTCTATGGCGGCCTGCTGGTTAGGGGCCGCCGTGGGTATAGTTATCGTGTAGACCACTGGATCGCAGGTGAACGTCTTTGTGGTTCCAAGCTCGGTCCAGGTGACATTAACCTTGTGGTAGAAGTTGACGTAGCTGAGGTTGCCCAGGTTTATGAATGGCGGGAGCGTTATGTAGGTAATGTTGAAGCCCTGCTGCTGATATGACTTTGTCTGCGGCATGGCGTTGGAGGTGTAGGCCGAGAGAATGAACTGGACCGAGTTGTTAGCCGTCATAAGCGTCAGCAGGTCTATCTCGGTGTTCCTCATTATGTACTTGCTTGGATGACTGTATACTGCGCTCCAGAGGTATGAGGCGTTGTTGAAGAACGCCAGCCCTGCAAGCTTAAGCACGCACTGCGCCTGGTAGCCACTGGGATCAGTGAACGGGTTGGAGACCCCTACTACGGTGCCTGGGTTAAGCGCTATTATCTTGAATATCTCCTTCCAGGTCTGATTCCACTGGGCGCTCAGCGGCGTCTCGGCCTGGGTTTGCTTCCAGAGCGCGTAAACCTCCTTGCCAGCTGAGGTCTCAAGGTCGACTATTATCACCATCTGAGTGATGCCAAAGGCTATCTCGTACTTGGCCAGACCTGCTGGGAAGAGCACTGACGGTATGGTGCTGGTGTCTGCTGAGGCTACCGCGCTGAACTGCTTGTTAACGGTCTCATCTTGAGCTATCTCACCGCTGCCCTTGAATAGAGGCTGACCCTCGTTTATCCATGGATCGTAGCTCTTCAACATGTTGAGGAGCTGCGTAAAGCTGAACTTAAGCGTGCCAGCTGCGCCAACTGAGAAGGGAGCGCTTGAGGTCAGTGCTGTCGTAGATACTGTAGTCGTTAATGTGGTGGTAGTGACAGAGGTGACTGTAGTTGGCGCGGAGCTGGTCGCTGTAGCGGTAACGGTCTTGTGTGGGGCGGCAATATAACCCACTGCCCCGCCAACTACCAGGCCAACTACCAGGCCAACTACTAGNNCAGGGCCCAGGCGCTGACGGACCTTGCCAAGCTCTCTACCCGGCCAGCAAAGAGGGTTGCGCTTTAAAGCGTTAACTCATGTATAAGGGTATTTATTAACGTACACTCTCCATCGTCTCGCGCGTGCTCTCCAGGTACCTAATTATGGCGTCCCTTATCAGCTCGCTCCTGTATCTCTTCTCCTTGATAGCCAACCTATCAAGCTCAAGAAGGGTGTCCACATCAAGCTTAAACGATATTATCCTAAGCGCCTTAGGCCTTCCCATCAGTGACTCCCTGCACATCCTGAGGGAATCGAGCTAAAGGCAGGTTAGGAACTGGCCTTTCGCCCCCAGCTGCCCGGAAGTCTGCTTGAGCTACCGGAGGGCGAAACCTTAATAAAGTCTATGAAGTCCGACCCCTATGGTGCCGCCGTAGCTCAGCGGGTAAGAGCGCCGGACTCATACGGCCCCAAAAGCCGAGGTCGAAGGGGCCTGGGGGATCCGGAGGTCCCGGGTTCAAACCCCGGCGGCGGCACCACCCTCCAGACCCTAAGATGCCTCTGCGCCGTTATGGCGCTTTAAGTCATAAAATACGAAGGGAACCTAAAACTACTCACAGGTATATGGTAACAAGGCCACTAAGTAGCAGCGGAGCTATGACTCCTAAGCAAATTAACGCAACAGCGCCAATCAGCAGCGACGCCCTGTAGCTCCTTGGCACCGAGGGCGCAGGACCCTCCTTGCTCAACAGCTCCCTCGAGGCTATGATGTAATAGACTGAGCTCACGCCACTGTTTATCAACGCTGCTAGAACAAGCCAGACGCTGTAGCCAGCTGAAGCCAGGAAGAGGTACAGCTTACCCCAGAAGCCGAGCAGGGGTGGCACGCCGAGGAGGCTGTAAAGCAGTATAGATGAAGTAACCGCTGACAGTGGGCTTGACCTCATGAGCCCTCTAAGGGAGTCAAGTCCCCTGGCGGTGCTCCCTGTGAAGGCAAAGAGCGGAGACTTCGCCAGCGCGTAAGCTATGGATTGAAGGGCTATGGCGTAGAGCGCTATCCTAAGCATGTGCATGTTGAGGTCTCCAGCAAAGTACGCTGCAGCAGCCATAGCGGCAAATATGTAGCCTATCTGGGCCATGGAGCTATAGGCGAGTATCACTTGGAGGTCCCTGGTGGTGAATGCTGCCACGTTGCCGTAAGTCATCGTGGCTACCGCGAGCGCCGCCAAGGTAAGGGCGAGCGGGCCACTGATGCTGCTGCCGGCGGCAATCACCACGAACACTCTTGTAAGCGTAGCTATGAATGACAGCTTGATTACCGTTGCCACTAGGGATATGGTTCTACCGTCACCACGCCCGTAGACGCTTGGGAGCCACCAGTGGAACGGGAATAGGCCTACCTTGAAGCCAAGGGCAGCTAGCAGGAAGAGCACGGCCAGCGCTGCTAGGGCCTTTGCGTAGGACTGCAGCGACTGCAGGGAGGTCAGCGAGAACGAGTAGGTCCCTGAGGCGACGGCTGCAAAGGCTATGGCGAGGACAAGCATAAGCGTAGCCACTGATCCTACAAATATGTATCTGACGGCTGCCGCCTTGGACTCCTTGCTGTCTGGGAGGGCGACCGCTACGTAACTGATGATTGACACGAGAAGCCATGAGGCTAGGATCACCAGGAGGTCATTAGCCCCTGCTAGGAAGAATGAGCCGAAGAGCGCCAATGGCACGAGGCTGTAGAGAGACGGGCTCGAGGTCCACCCGAGGCCTTCGGTAGTCACGGCTACCAGGTAGGTTATCGTGGCAATTCCTATGCCAAGCAACATCAGTGACGTGAACGAGTCCTGCACAATCAGGCCGTCATAGAAACTAACAGGCTTTCCAAGGGATGTGGCGTAGAGTAACACCGAGCTCATAGCTATGAAGGCTCCCAAGCCTGCCAGGGCCACGCCGAAGGGTGCTAGTCTCCTCTTGCCGCTGGGCGAGGTCAGCGGGGCCAACAGTGAGGTTGCAAGGGTGAGATAGAGCAGGAATTCAACCGTCCATATCTCCCACACAGTACCTCACCTCCAGGCCATGTAGACCAATATGCCGACTATAGCTATCATCACTAGGTACAGCGTGAGTATGTAGTCAGTCCTGCCTCTCATGAGCCCCCTGAGCCCGCGGGAGGTCAACAAGCCGGCCTCGGGCAACACGTAGTGGTAGAACAGGTCTATCGCCCTGTTGATCACGTTGAATAGCCATGAGAGGCCGTTGAAAGAGTCAAGGAACAGGTAGTATAGGGCTGAATTAACATACCACCTGTTAAATAGGAAGTCATAGATTCCCCTGAGAGCGCTGCTGCGCTCTATGAGGTCAACGAGATAGTGGCGCCTCAGGTACACTAGGGCGACGGCTATGATATCTACAATTATGATAGCCGTTATCGTTACGGTAGTGACGTCAAACGATACTGCATATGCGGGTCTTGCTATGACAGCCAATGTGTCATAGATTCCTAGGGCTAAGGCCTTACCAAGTCCGAAGAACCAGCCTATGCCAAGCGCTATGGAGGCTAGGCCAAGTATCAGGTACGGTATTAACATTAACGGTGGTGCCTCGCGCAGGTGATGCCCCCCGTGAGCCTCGTACAGCGGTGGCACGTGGAAGACCCTGATGAGCAGTCTGGTTATGTACGCGGCTGTGAACACCACCGCTACCACTGCCAGCAGGTAGAGCGACCAGACGCTGGTCTTGGCCACGGATCCCAGAACCAGCTCCTTGCCGAAGAAGCCTAGGAACGGCGGCACGGCGGCGAGGCTAAGGCCGACCAGCCAGCTTGAGACCATTGTGAATTTCATGTACTTGGAGTAGTTGCCCATGTAATCTATGAACCTGCTCCCGCTCACATGGAGTGCATAGCCTGCCACGAGGAAGAGTGCTGCCTTGAAGAGGGCGTGCGCAAGCAGCATTGATAGCCCTGCCATCTCTGCGTCAGCCATGTAGGCCAAGTTATGCGTGAACACCAAGAAGCCGCCGGCAGCCACGGCAAGTATCATGTAGCCTAGGTACTCAGCAGTTGAGAAGGCAAGTATTAGCTTGAACTCATGGTTCACGACAGCCATGGTTGCGTTCATGAACACCGTGACTGCTGCTAGGCTGGCCACTATCAGGAAGTACTGCTGAGTCTGGGCTACAGCAGTGGGAACTGCCGTGGCCGCCAGGAGGGCGCCAATGAAGAATATGGGCGCGAATCTGAGCATATAGTATACTCCTACCTTAACCATGGTAGCCGCGTGTATCAGTGCTGATACTGGTGTTGGGCCTGTCATTGCTGTGACTAACCACTCCGTAAATGGGAACTGGGCGCTCTTGGCCAGCGCTCCCAACGTGAATATGAAGAGGAAGGCCGTCAGCAGGCCCTTGGACGCTAGGAACGACGTCCAGGTGCCAGCGGTGCTGGCTATTGTCTGGATGCTCAGCGGGTTCTGAGCCTTGGGGACAAGCGTGGTTATCAGCGCAAAGAGCCCAGTAAAGCCTATCAGGAACCCAACGTCGCCGACCCTAGTGAAGAGCATGGCCCTGACGCCGCTGGTGCTGGGCTCAAAGTACATAGGCTTGCCAAGGGCCTTGCTGCCAGGGACGCCGACCCAGTATTCCTCCTCATCAGTGTACCAGTGGCCTATAAGCGCGTAGCTGGCTAGACCCGTGCCTTCCCAGCCTACAAACATAAGTATCATGTTGGCAGCGGTTACCACAAGCATCATGCTACCCACGAAGAACGATATGAAGAAGAAGTACCTCTGAACGCCCCAGTCGCCCTTCATGTACTCAACACTGTAGAGGTCTATCAGGAAGCTCAGCCATGAAACTATGGTAGCCATTATTGCTCCAAGACCGTCAAGGTAGACTCCGACCTGTACCTTGAGCACGGGGTCCCAGTAACCGCTCGTAACGGCACTGATTATTGTGTGCTGTGTCAACACTATATACATAGCTATCGTGGACACTATGGCGCTGATGAGGATGCTCAGGACGCTTATGACTCCATAGGCTTTCTCATTCCTGACGCCGACTAGCCACATTATGGCCAGTATCGCTGCCCCAACATACGGTGAGAGCCAGGTAATTGACCAGGTAAGCCAATACTCGGAGACCACCTTACCAGTCATCAAGGGTATGGAGCCTAACACATTCACATCCATCACCCCCTACTTCAGGCTAAGATATCCAAGAAGTACTGAAGCGTGGACCACGGAGCTCAGAGAGGACGTCAGTGGGGCTATGGCCAGGAAAAACACTACACCAAAGATAGCTATAGCTAACAGGGACAGTTTAAAACCGTCGATTGATTCCTTGGCTTCTATCTTTGACCTCGGCTGGCCATAGTAGATTCTCTTCATGGTTATGAATGAGTATGAGGCGGTAACTGTGAGCGCCACTATCAACAGCAGGGTAAGGCCTACCAGGTTGCCGTAACTGGCTAAGAAGTATGGGGTCTTGACTACGCCAAGCACCACGTATATCTCGCTCCACATGCCTACAGAGGGTGGCAGCCCGCTGAGGTTCATGAAGCCGAAGAGGGCCAGGGCTGAGACCAGTGGGTAGCGCTTGGCGAGGCCACCCATCTTCGTTATGTCCCTAAGCCCATGGAGCTCGGTTATGAAGACCCCGGCGTTCATGAAGAGCAGTGCCTTGCCTATGGCGTGCGAGAGGTATATCAGCATAGCGCCCATAATGCCATATATGTTAAGGGTCGAGAGGCCCAGCAACATGTAACCCATCTGGCTTATGCTTGAGTACGCCAGGAACCTCTTGTAGTCCCTCTGCCTCAGAGCGACAAGTCCGGCGTAGATTATTGTGGTAAACGCTAGACCCATTAGGAACGGCCTCCAGTCGAGCATCTGCTGCGGGAAGAGCGGTATGATGAACCTGGCTATCGCGTAGCCGGCAAGCCCTATGAGGTTCGGCGACAGGAGAGCTGAGATGGGTGTTGGGGCCTCGGCGTGGGCGTAGGGCAGCCACATGTGGACGCCAAACACGGCCATCTTTACAAGGAGCCCGAAGAGCAGTAACGCTGCTATCAGAGGGGCGGCACTGCCAACGTACTGGTATATGGGCCCTATGGCCCTTGTCACCGGCTCAAGAGTCCCGTTTATCACAACCGCGTAGTTGAACGTGTGGACAAGATAGCCGTAGTAGAGGACCCCAGTAAGGAAAACTACGGCTGCCACGTGGGTCCAGACAAAGTAGAGCAGCGATATTCTCTTGCGGTCGCCGTAACCATAGAAGGCTATCAGCAGGAACGAGGATATCAGGCTTCCTTCGAGGAACACGTAGAACTCGATTAGGTTAGTGGAGTAAGCTATGCCGAGCATAGTGACGGCGAAGATATTGTAGAGTAACAGGTAGGTTCCAAATGAGGGGGCCCTTTCGCCCGCCTCTTCCATTTCATGGATCCTGGTCTCCATGTACTTTATGCTGTAGATGGCCACGAAGGCGGTAACTATAGAGAGGCCTATCACTACAGGAGCCGAGAGCCCATCGATGGCTAGGGCCATGGTGCCAATGGAGTAGGAGGTGGCGTTTAAGATGAATGGGTCTATGACCCCTCCTCTGCCGAGCGCTCCCACGGCATAGCCATAGATAACCACGGCCAGGGGGCCCAGCAGGGATGCGGCGGAGAGGTAGGTCAACGCATGATGCGCTGCTCTACTCCTAAGGGGCCACGCAATTACGCCCAGCGCGATTGGGACTATTATAGTGGCCCAGAGGGCTGACCAGCTCAACAGCATAGCTCACACCTCCGACTCCTCAAGATCCGTGGACGAATGGGTCCTGTACGCCCTGAGGAAGGCCACAAGTATGGCCGTAACAACTATCGCCTCAACGCTGACAACCGAGATGACAACTATCGAGTAGTAGACTGTCACGAGTGGAGAGGCCGAGAGGAGTGTGATCACTAGGAGGAAGACGCCGTTAAATAAGACCTCTATTGATAGCAGCTGCCTGAAGAGGTTCCTAGATGCCGTAAACCCATAGACTCCTATTGACATTATTATGGCCGAGACCAATACGAGCAAGACCCCCGTGAGCTGGTCAACTATTATCATGACCTGCCACCTCTCCTGGCTATCGATATCGCCTCCACGATAGTAGTAGCCTGCCCAACAAATATCAGGGCCAGGACCAACAGGTACCTTGAGAGCAGCCGGGAGGCCGCCTGCTGTGCGCTGACAGAGTACGGGAGCACATAGAAGTTGTAGAGTTTCGAGCTGAACGCTATGGCTATCACTAGTGTGAACACCGCTGCTGCGGCTATGATGCCCCTGAACGTGTCCCTCTCCTCAGACCCTCTCAGACCCAGCATGCTGATCGTAATTATTAAGAACATGACGGCTGCGCCAACGTAAACGAGAACCAGGTAGGCAGCAACTATCGGGAACCCAGCTAGAGCTATTAGGGCCGCCGTGAGGGATCCCAGCAGTGCCAGTGAGATGCTGGCATATATCATGTCCTTAAGCTTAATTACGTAGTAGGCAGCTATGGCCGCCGCCACGGCCATAACGCCAACGAAGAGTGGCATCTCAATAGGCGCAAACACTAACCCCCACCCCCTTGGGCCTGTTCACCCTGCGCTTCAGTTGCCGCCGACGCCTGACCTCCCTCGGCTTTTTGCACTTCGCCTCCCTCCTCCTCATAGTGTACCTTGACCAGCCCCTTCTTCTCGTCATAGATGTAGGTCACGGGTACCCCCTCCTTAGCCGTCACAAACTCTGGCTCCTTTTGGAAGTCCTCAAGGGTCAGCACCATGTCAGCCATGCTGTTGTAGACAAGGTCGTGATAGGGTACGTGATAGAGGGCCTCTGTTGGGCAGACGTCGACACAGAAGCCGCAGAAGATGCACCTGTTATAGTTTATCACTGGGTACTTCTTCTTCATGTATTTCTTGAGCTTCTTGTCGAAGACGTTTATGCTCACCATCTTCATTGCCCTAGCCGGGCATATCCTGGCGCATGAGGCGCAGCTTATGCACTTATCAAATATGAGCACTATGTAGCCCCTGTAGCCCTGTCTGAGCTTAATGTACTCATGTGGATAGAGCAGCGTGATCCTGTTCGGGTCAAAGAAGTACTTGACTCCCACCGCCAGAGCCCCTAGGTTGCCAGCCACTGCCCTGCCAAGGAACGTGGCTCTGGGAACCTCTTTCGGTGAAGGCTTGGCGGGCACGTGCAATCACCTCCTAGGGTATCACCCCAAAATAGGTCTCTGCTATGCTGATCCCGAAGGCCGCGATAGCCATGGGTATCAGGACCTCCCAGGCTAGGCTGAGGGCCTGGTCGAGCCTGTACCTGCCGTAGACAGATCTCAGGAAACTCATGATGGCCATGACTACGACTGCTTTGGCCACAACTATGAGGCTGGGTACCAGGTATCCAGCCACTACGCCTGGCCCAGGCCTGTAAGGAGCCCAGCCACCGAGAAAGACGAGCGTGATGAGCACTGATAGAGTCCAACGCCTTATGTAGCCTGCGCCCATGTTGAGGCCATACATGAGCCCACTGTACTCGGTGTAGGGCCCGGCCACTAGTTCGCTCTCCGAGTCCGGTATCTCGAAGGGGAAGGCGCTGGTCGACATTATGACCGCTATGAAGGCGTCGAGGAGTGCTATAGGGTTCAGGAGCCCAAGCCAGCGTCCGCCCATCTGGACCTGGACTATGTCGACTAGGTTGAACGTGCTTACCAGCGGGACTACCGCTAGCAGCGAGATGACAGCTATGAGTTCATAGGCCACAATTATAAATGACTCCCTGACGCCGCCGACAACTGCGAACTTGTTGTTACTGGCCCACGACATCATGACGACAAAGATCGGCGAGAGCGTGGAGAGAGCCACAGCGATCAAGAGGCTGAAGTCCATAGGTATGGGCCAGTATTGGCTTACTGAGGTCATGGGGACAGCTACGAGTGGCAGGATGGAGAAGATTACCGCGGCGTTAGGAGCTATTATGTATGACATGAAGTCAACAGTGCGTGGGACTATGATCTCCTGGAACGTGTACCTTATAAGGTCAGCTATCAGCTGCGTGGCACCTCCGGTCCTTGGACTTATCTCCCACGGCCCGTACCTCATCTGGACCCTTGCCGCCGCCTTGCGCTCAAACCATATGATGAATATGACTACTACCAGTGCGGCTATAAGGCCAGGTATTATTATTAACTGGTAAAGCGGCGGGTAAAATATTATGTAGTGCAGAATCCCCCAGCCGACGTCATAGGCTACTTGGGCTGCTGTCACCATCTCTTATCACCTATCCCACTCAGGTGGGAAGTAGTCAAAGCTGCCATAGATGGCAGGCAAGTCCATGAGCCTGTGACCTGGCATCACGTATTTAAATGCTATGACGTTTCTGAACGACGGTGAGACGACCCTGACCCTGTATGGGACGTTCTTACCATCACTCTCGACATAGTAAAACATCTCGCCGCGCCCGGCCTCTACCCTCGCCGAGGCCTTGCCCGCTGGGACTTTCAGGCTGGCGAAGAGCGGCATCAGCTTAACCCTATATTTCCCAGCGTAGTCTATCTTGCCGTTATAGATGTCCTTGTAGAGCTGAGGCGCGTTCTTCCAGAACCTGTCGTGCATGAAGCCTTCTCTCGGGTGTCTCTCGAGCCAGTCCACGGCCTGCTCTATTATGTTGAGGCTCTGCCTGATCTCCTCTACCCTTACCCAAGCCCTGGCCAACGAGTCCCCCTCCTCGAAGATCGGGATCTCGAAGTCAAGCTCGTCATAGGCCTCGTAGGGCTCTACTAGCCTCACGTCGTACTTTATGCCGCTGGCCCTGACGTTGGGACCTACTATCCCGAGCTCTGTTGCCCTGTTCTTATCAAGGACTCCGACGCCCTCGAGCCTTTTCCTTATGTTGGGGTTGTTAAGGAATATCTTGGCGTACTCGTTGAGCCTATTCCTCATGTACCTTGCGGCCTTCCTGGCATTCTGCGGGAAGTCATCAGGTATGTCCCTCCTGACGCCGCCGAACACAGGGTACGAGTGCGTTAGCCTAGCCCCAGTTAGATCCTCGGCCAGCTGGACGAATACCTCCCTGTCGCCGAAGGCCCACATGTAGAGCGTTGAGTGGCCCAGGAACACGCCGAAGATGCCCATGCCGTAGAGGTGACTGGCTATCCTGTTGATCTCGCAGAGCAGTGTCCTGAGGTACTTGGCCCTGGGTGGGGGGTCAATATCCAAGATCTTCTCGACCGCCTCGACATAAGGCAGCGTTATGTTGCATGCGTCGAGTATGGCCATGCGCTCAAAGAGCGGTATGTTCTTTATCCAGTCCCTGCCCTCGGCCAGCTTCTCCATAGTGCGATGGACAAAGCCTATGTCTGGGTCAACCCTGACCATTATGTCCCCATCAACCTCAACAAAGATCCTCATGTGGCCTGAGCCTGGGTGGGCAGGCCCTATCTGCACTTCGTAAACATGCCTCTCTACAGGCCTTACCTCCATACCAGGAAGTCTAGGAGCGGCCTCCATGATTTATCACCACCACTTCGTGGCCAGATAGGCCTCATAATCAGTCTCTATGTCATCACTCTCCTCCTTCACGACAAAGTCCTTCCTAAGGGGCCTGAGGGCCGCCACAGCGGGGGTCAACAGGAGAGGCCTGAGGTCAGGGTGCCCGTCAAATATGATGCCAAACATCTCATATTCTTCCCTCTCATGGAACTCAGCACTCAGCCATATGCCGGTGAGGCTGGGCACGTGTGGGCTGTCGCGCTCTATGTAGGTGGAGAGAGCCACAACGTACTTTGATAGGTCCTCGTTTAGATAGCTAGTCAGGTGGTACATCACCTTGAACTGCTTCTTGGCTATGTAATCTATGGCACCGACGGATATGACGTGGTCGAAGCCCATCTCCTTCAGCCTCCTGGCGGCCTCTACTAGGTGCTCTTTGGCTACAACTACGTCAAGGTAGCCCCTTGAGGGCTCAAAGGTAGGGTTGAGGCCTTTCAGAACCTCAGCTACCTTCTTCTGTAGCTCCTGGTACTCTGGCGGGATCGTCGGCTTGGGGGGCGCCGCGGGGACAGCAGACTGCTTAGCTGCTGACTGCGCTGCCGGCTGCGCCGCTGGCTTAGGCGCGGGGGTAGGCGCCTGGGGCGCCGGGGCATTAGGCTTCTTCTCAGGCGCTGAGCTCAAGCCTCTCGCCCCTCCACCCACACAGATCCTCCTTCGGTAGCACGTACTTCAGATCCTTCCTTATGCCACTGACAACCCACTTGGAGGCAAGCCCCTTGTTCCTGATCATTCTCTGTAGCTCCACTATGGCTCTAGACACGGCCTCAGGGCGTGGTGGACAACCGGGTATATAGAGATCTATAGGTATTACCTGCCAGGGCCTGACTATGTTGTAGCTGTTGTAGAATATCCCCCCGTCAAGTGCGCAGGCCCCCATGGCTATAGCGAACTTAGGGTATGGCATCTGCTCCCACGTGATCCTAACGCTGCAGGCCATCTTCTTAGTGACTGTACCCTCTACTATTATCAGGTTTGTCTGCCTCGGGCTAACCCACGGCAACGAGCCATACCTCTCGTTGTCAAACCTTGGGCCCCACGCGGCGCCTATCTCACAACCGCAGCAGCTAGTCATTAGGTGAACTGGCCACAGGCTGAAGGCAGTGGCCCAGTCGACAAGCTTGGCTACGGTACCCTTGACTAGATACTCCTTGGCGAGCTGTGCGGCAACCTCAAGGTTGCCTATGTACGCTTTGCCCTCCTGCTGCTGGGCCTCCACTCACGCCCACCCCCACTCATGAACCCTCTTGGCCACATAGGCCCCGAACGCTATGGTAGGGGCGAAGACTGCTACCAGTATTAAGTACAGCATTAGGAGGTCACCTGAGTAGCTGCGTGGAGCAACGGTAAGGAATGTCAGAAGCACCACAGCAGGCTCAACGGATAAGAACATAACGAGGTAGCCAAGGTACTGGAAGGTAAGCCTTGACTTGCCTGTGCCCCTGGGAGGGTTAGAGGACTCGAATGGGACATACTTGTAGAGCTCTACATTGTCAACCCTCTTATCAGACCTGAGCAGCGTCCTCAGGAGCAACATAGTGGCTACAAGTACGGCAAATATGACTGTGGGTATTATCACAAAGGAGTTGGCAGACAACGAGTACGGATTATAGGCAAAGCCCATCTTTTGTCCGCCGAGGTTATGAGCGTCAGATCTGATATAAATTCGTTAATGATTAACCGAATATGTCAGTGGCAGGCCGCTTCCTAGGCTGCTGGAGTAAGGCTTTATTATCGCAGGCGTGTCGTACTAGCGAGGGGAGCATTGGTAGAGCGTGTGCCACCTGAGGCCGAGGTTAAGTACAACAAGTACGTGCAGCTTAGGGATACCTATAACGCTATAGTTCAGCAGAGGCTGGCCGCTGAGTCGTCGTTAAGCGAGGTGGAGAAAGTACTTGAGAGGTTAGGTGGTCTTTCTGACAACGCTGAGCTGTACAAGATGACGGGCTTTGTGCTGGTTAGAGCTACTAAGAGCGACCTGGTTAAGGAGTTGCAGGAGCGCAAGGAGGACCTAGAGCTCAAGATCAAGGCGCTGAAGAACCAGGAGAGCATGGTAAAGCAGGAGCTTGACAGGGTGGCGTCAGAGCTTCAGGTCATATTGCAGGGAGCCAGGGGCAGCAGTGGTGCTGCAGGTGGAGCCGCAGGATCATGAAGAAGGGATCAGTAGTTCTAGCAGCTTAGACGCCTTTTTACGCAGCCTTAAGTCCCTGCTCACTCGACGTATAGCTACAGTGTCCTCGCATCCCAACGCTGACCTGGACTCTGTGGCCTCAGAGGCTATTGCCTGTGAGCTAGTCAATAATCTTGGAGGCCTCTGCTGCGTGACAAATCCTGAGGGCGTGGGCAAGGAGGCCCGCGAAGCCCTTGAGCTGTTAGACGTTACGCTGCCTCAGTGTGCCGAGATCCAGAACCCCGCCGATAAGGCCTTTCTAATGCTTGTTGACACCTCGACAGAGGTGCAGGCTGCTAAAGTCCTCAGGGACTATGCAGGGGCTCCGCTCCTCTTGGTGGATCATCATGAGGTGGGCAGCCTGGCACGGCTTTCAACGGTAAGCCTAGTCATCAGCGAGTCGCCGTCCTGCACAGAGATAATGGCGGCCCTCATGGCTAGGGCTGGTGTCAGACCTAGCAGGTCTGTGGCCACACTGGCAGTGCTGGCTATACTGGTTGAGACTTCAGCACTTTCAAGGGCCTCGGCTACTACGTTCGATGCACTGGCTTACCTGCTGAGGAGCGGGGGTGACTACCAGTGGGCCCTGGGGAGGGTTCAAAAGACCCTGGAGGAGCCCGTGGATCTCAGGATGGCAAAGGTCAAGGGAGCCTCAAGGCTCCTGGCATCAAAGGTATGCAACGACATCATAGTTGCCGTAACTGATGTGGGCTCTTATGAGGCTGACGTGGCCAAGGCGCTAGTAGTTCTTGGGGCTGACGTGGCCGTGGCAATCAAGGATGATAGGATGTCCGTGAGGCTCTCTAGGAGGGCATCGGCTAGGGGCGTCTCGGCCGGAGCACTGGCTGAGCTGTTAGGAGACGAACTGGGAGGCCAGGGAGGAGGGCACAGGGGGGCTGCAGGCCTTAAGCTGTCAGCCGAAACCAACAACACTGAGAAGCTCAAGCAGAGAGTGCTGTCTATCATAGCTAATCATGTCGCCAGGTCATGTTCAAGGAGGGAGAGGTAATGCCGCAACATACAGTAAGGGTTTACTATGACGTTAGGGAGGAGGCCTCAGGAGTCCCAGGGCTGCTCAAGAGGCTTGGAGTCCTGGCGATAGGGAAGCAGCTCCCTAATGGTGACTACATAATACCTGAGGACCACGTAATAGAGCGCAAGAGCGCAAGAGACTTCGTGGCCTCGCTCTTTGATGGCAGGCTCTTCGACCAAGCCAGGCGCCTGTCTAACTCCTACAGCTACGTGTACTACCTGATAGAGGGCGACTTCCAAAACGAGCTCAGGTACTGGTTCACAAGGCGCAAGCAGCTGGTGGGAGCTCTTGTCAGCCTTGTTGTAGACTTTGATGTGAGGCTGCTCTGGAGTAGCGACGCAGAAGAGTCAGCTATTATTATTGAGCGCTTAGCCAGTAGGCTCCTTGAGGGGCGTCACAGCGGCAGCGTGGTCATAATGAAGAAGAAGAGCCTTAACTCTATAAGGGACTGGCAGCTGTACGTCCTCCAGTCATTCCCTGGCATTGGAGCCAAGACAGCAGAACGCTTACTGGAACGCTTTGGCAGCATAGAGGGTTTCATCAGGGCAAGCGTCACAGAGTTAGCCAGCGTAGAAGGGGTCGGTGAGGTTAAGGCCCATAGGATTAAGGAGCTCCTGAAGGCCACCTATCAGGCCTCAGACAACAGCAGGGGACAAGTTAAGACCCTGGACAGTTTTGCCGCTGAGGGGGCTCAGAGTCAAAGGGCTCTAAGGGCTAAGGATGGGCAGGGATAGCCCGGCGCCCTTAAACATCTTATTCACAGCAAAGTAGGGGAAGAGCCTAAGCGGCTCGTTTGGACCATGTTCAGACAGCTGCGTTGCCAGCTCGGCAGCCTTAGCGCTGTGGGCTTCTATCTCATCTATAGCTTTCGGCTCAACCTCCTCTAGCGTGGCGTCAGACCGACCACCAGCCCACTGCGCGAAGAGCCTTTCGCTGGGGTCGAGCTTAGGCTTGGATCCTTTCAGGTAGGTGGTGTAATCTGTCAGATCATCAGCAAGTTGATAGGCTATGCCAACCTCCTCGCCATACTTCCATGCAGTCTCGGCCAGGTCTTGCCTGTCGGCAGCTATGGCCCCTAGGACTGCGGCCAGCGAGAATAGGGTTGCTGTCTTCAGTCTAACTATCTGTAGGTAGTCGGTAGGAATGGTATTGACAGCTAAATAAGCGTCTAACAGCTCGCCCCTCACCATGGCCTCCCAGGCCTCTATGCTGTACCCCACGGCGGCAGGTCCGTAGCGCTCCACCATCTTTATGGCTGTTGGAACCAGCAGCAGTGATATCATGGCGCTCTTGCCGACCCCGTAAAGTAGCCAGGCAGCAGGCCGGCCGCGCCTCTGGGAGTCAAAGTCAACAATGTCATCCAGAGCCAGGCTGGCCGCCTGTACAAGCTCTATTGCAGCGGCCGCATCTATCGTTTCCTCGGCGTTTCCACCGAGGCTTTCGGCAACAAGTATAGTAAGGAAACCTCTCAACATCTTGCCATCCTTCGTCATATACTTTACCAGCTCCTCAGCGCCCACCTTCCTGAAGCGCTCTGCCAGCAGCCCTAGCCTTGGCCCTATTAGGTCTCTAGCTTTCCTGAGCCTTTCCTCTAGCTCGCTTTCGGCATACAAGCGCAGGTTAACCCTTGGTTAGATCAGTGCTGACGCTTTTAAGTTAAGCTACAGGCTTGCGTATCTAGAAGCTCACCTTGACCAGACAACAGTGGCTCGAGGAGACGCCTGGCGCCATATACCTATCAATAGCCGCTAGCCTGTTACTCCTGGCCGAAGGTAGAGAGAATCTAGATATATCCCAGGTAATCGTAACTCCGGAGCTGCTTGATCAATCGCTTGTTAAGATGGCTAAGACGTCGCGCAAGGTAAGCATCGCCGTCAATGTTACCCAGCTGCAGGAAGTCTACAATGTCGGCGATTTAACTATCGAGGTGAAATCAGGTAATGTCAAGGACGGAGTTGGCCTGCTACGCCTATATGAGAGGACCCCTGTTAACGTAGTCGCGCTTGACAGGGAGCTTCTTAGGCATCTAGCGCAGGAAACCTCTTCGACTGGAGTAGAGTACATGTTGATTTACCTAGAGGACGGCAAGGTAGCAGTACTTGAGGGAGAGAGGTTCAGGGTCAGCGTGCCTTTTGTTAATTCCTTGGCGATGCTTCACACCCACCCCTCAGGCGCCTGTGGGCTCTCTCAAAAGGACCTTAAGAGTGGCATTGAACTGCTCACGGAGGAGGGCTTATTCAGCGGTGCTGTAACCCCTGAGTGTGCCTACATTATGTATAGGGAGGGCCTAGTGGATGAGGAGGACTTCATAAGAGTCAAGAAGGGTGAGCTGCGAGACCTCAGAACCGTGAAGTTCATGCACGTTAACATTTAGGGCCCCAGCAGATCATTGAGCGACGGCAGCTTTGGTGGTAAGCCTTTCCTCTCCCTTATCTTTCTGATTAGATCATCAAGTGCAGAGTCAGGCACTGGTGCCCACCTGCTGAACTCGGTGCCCCACAGGGCCTTGCCTGCCGTGGAGCCCCTCAGCTCTGATGCCAGGTCAAAGCTCTCAGCTATAGGTATCTCGGCGAGCACCTTAGCCTGGTAGCCGACATTCTCAACATCAATTATCCTGCCTCTCTTCTTGACTATCACAGTGGTGACGGCGCTTAGGTAGTCTATCGGAACCCTTATGTCAAGCTTCTGCAAGGGCTCCAGGAGCGTTGGCCTTGATGTGAGTATGCCAGCCCATATGGCGTTCCTTATAGCTGGATATAGTTGTCCTGGTCCTCTGTGGACAGGGTCCTCGTGTACTATGGCGTCATGGAGTATCACCTTAACTCCTCTGACGGGCTCGGCGGCTAGTGGTCCCTCCTTAGTGGCCACGCGGAACCCTCCAATTATAGTGTCCTTGACATCCTTCAGGTACTGGACGCCTGAGGTCATATCTACAAACACGTTAATATTCTCATCAATGGCCCAGATCCTCCTGGCTTCATCGTAGTCCCAGCCAGCCTGATCCCTCAGTATCTTAGCACGGTCCCTTAGGTCCTGGTCCTCTCTTACGACGCCCTTATGTATGAGCTCTATAGTTTCATCGTTGAGGGGCTCGACACTTATGTAGAACCTGTTGTGCTTGTTGGGGCTCTTGCCCTCGAAGACCTGACTCTTGGCCCTTATGGACTCTCTGTAGACTATGATCGGCTGGCTGGCCTTGACCTCAAGCCCATAGAACTCCTTCAGCATCCACAGGGCTATCTCCAGGTGCAGCTGGCCCATGCCTGAGAGCAAATACTCCCCCGTCTCCTCATTTATCTTGGCCACTAGGTTGGGGTCCTCGATGGTCAGCTTGTGAAGGGCGTCAACGAGTTTGGGTAGGTCCTGTATCTTTGTGGGCTCTATGGCTATTGTGACCACTGGCTCAGCTACGTAGTGCAGCTGCTCGAAGGGTGCCGCGTCGGCCTTGTAGTTCACGTCTACCAGAGTTTCTCCTGACCTGAGGTTCTCAATGCCCATCACGGCTGCTATGTTGCCAGCGGTTACCCTGTCTGTAAGCTCCCTGAAGGAACCCATGTAGAGGCTTACCTGTAGCACGCGGCCGGTTGTACCCTGGGACACTATGTAGAGCTCCTTGCCAGGCTCCAGGGTACCCGAGAAGACTCTGCCAGTGGCCACAAGCCCAGCCTTCTCGACCTTTATAGCATTTACGTAGAATACAACAGGACCGTTGGGATCTGCCTCCACCATGGCCTTGCCTAGGTCGCTGTCAAGCTTACCTCTCCATATCTTTGGCACCCTGTACTTCTGCGCCTCCTTTGGGTTTGGAATGAACCTGACGACCATATCCAGCAGCGTCTCATGAAGCGGAGCCTTCTTAGCTAGCGCTGCGATCTTGTTCTTATCATCAGATGAATAGGCCTCTATTATTTGTTGGAAGTTTATGCCCTTCTTGCTGGCTATTGGGACGCTTATGCCCCACTGATCCTTAGCGCTACCGAAGGCTACGTTGCCCGCGGCTGGGTTAAGCTTCCACTTGTCCTTGAACTCAGGCTCGGCGTACATGTCTATCAGGTTATTGACATCCTTTATTATCTCGACTAACCTGTCCTGCAGTTGCGAGGGAGTTAACCTTAGCTCCTTTATGAGCCTGTCTATCTTATTAATGTAAAGGACTGGCCTGACTCTCTCCTCGAGCGCCTGCCTTAGCACAGTCTCTGTCTGCGTCATGACACCTTCAGCGGCATCAACGACCACTATGGCGCCATCAAGGACCCTTAGACTCCTAGTAACCATACCGGTGAAGTCTATGTGACCTGGGGTGTCAATGAGGTTGATCACGTAGCCCTTGCCGTTATATTCGTGGTACAGGCTGGCATTAGCGGCCTTAACTGTCATCTGACGCTCCTTTTCCACGTTCAGGTAATCTAGGGCGAGGGCTTCTCCAGCCACCCTCTCTGAAATTATACCAGCGCCTGCCAGCAACGCATCACTGGTAGTGGTCTTGCCATGATCCACGTGGGCTATGACGCCTATGTTGCGCACTTGCTCTATGTTGCTCATTATCTTCTCAATTTCAGAGACCATCTTGACCCTTGCTCCCATAGATGTGCCACCTATGCAGCCGTCGGCTTGACAGCACCTTCGAGGGTTATAAAGGGTACTCGAGTATACACAGATGACCTATCAGTGGGACAAGCCCAAGTTTAAGGTTGTTATGTAAACATCAAGGTATTGGCCCTGGGACAGTGCCTCCACGAGGTCCCTTCTTAGGTCACGGGCAGCCTTGCTGCTCTCTAACATTATAGTAGAGGGCTCCACGTACCCACTTCTCCTTATAATCATCTTTACAGTGCTCTTCAACGTGAGCTGAGGTGATCCATGGCCAATAACCGAGTCGCAGATGTTACCAGCACAAAGGACAAGTACAACCAGGTGACCGGACCTTATGCGCTCCTTAAGCCACGGGGGCAGGTCGTTGGCAGAGGCCTCAGAGGAAACACCTATAATGCAGTCCCCGCGAGGGGTGAGACTCTCCTCTCTGGTTATCTCAATAGTGGTTCTATGGGTAGCCCTTACGTTTGGGTGCCCCTTAGCCCTGAAGTGGAACCATCTGCTCTCTAGCTCATTCAAGCCCCTCAGCCTCGAGGTCAATGGAGACGCATGCGGTAAACAAGATAACTTCGCACCTCAACTCTTAATTATGGGCCGCAATTGCTTAACTACGAGGAGCTCCGCCGCTTCATGGTAATGCGTCTCAAGGAGTCTGGGTACGTGAAGTCAAAAAGCGTAGAGGAGGCCCTGCTCTCTGTTCCTAGGGAGCTGTTCTTACCTGATAACCTAAGACATCTGGCCTATGAGGATAAGCCTCTCCCCATTGGTGAAGGTCAGACAATAAGCGCTCCGAGCGTCGTTGCTAGGATGACTGAGCTCCTTGACGTTAGGGAGGGCCAGAAGGTGCTTGAGGTTGGCACAGGCTCGGGCTACCAGGCAGCCATAGTGGGCAAAATAGTTGGCCCTAAGGGACACGTGTGGACTATTGAGAGGCTTCCTGGCCTAGCCGAGGCTGCAAGGAGAAGGCTCGAGGCCTTAGGGTTAGCTAATGTGACAGTAGTAGTTGGTGATGGAACTGAAGGCCTGGCCTCCGAGGCTCCCTTTGACCGCATTATAGTTACAGCCGCGGCGCCGGAACCCCCTCAGCCTCTCATTGAGCAGCTGCGCGAGAAAGGAGTTATGGTGATCCCTGTTGGCAGTAGGGACTTCCAGAGGCTCGAGATTATAAGGAAGGGCGAGCGAGGTGAGATAACAGTCACCTATGATATAGACGTGATCTTCGTGCCCTTGGTGGGTAAATATGGATGGCCCGAGGGCTAAGGCCATTAACCTTGGCCCTCAACTTAAGGGATGGCGGCAGTGAGGTGTGTGGTGGACGCCGAGCCCTTGGCGATGAGGACTAGGAGCCCGCTGAGCCGCCATGTAGGAGCTAGGGGCCTCAGTATTGCTTTGCTAACCTTAGGTATGTGACTGCGCTTGAGCCGCACACGGGGCACCTGTCGCCCTCCCGCGCTGGTTCTGTAGGCCATGGGGTTCCAATTACCTTAGCCTGCAGGGCCTCTGCCATCTTATTTGCACACTCCTCCTTGCCGCACCATGGTAGCTCCACCATGCCGCCGCGCTCCGCTAGGGCTTTACTGGCCTCCTCGACGCTGGCGTGCCTGCTGACTCTCTGGCGCAGATACTCCCAGGAGCGCCTGTAGAGCGAGTCGTAGATCTGTGACATAAGGTTCCTGACCTCCTCGGGCAGCTCCTGGAGTCTTACAGTTTTCCTCTCCAGTGTGTCCCTCCTGACCAACGTTACTGTGCCGCTGTCTAGCTCTCTCCTGCCTATCTCAACCCTGACTGGAACACCCCTGCTGTCCCAGTAGTAGTACTTTTCACCAGGAGTAACGTCAGGCCTATCGTCAAGCTTCACCCTGAAAAGTGACTCCTGAAGTGAGCGCAGGGCGTCCTTGGCGTAGTCGATTATCTTAGGGTCAACACTTGGGTCCTTGGCTGGTATAGGTATGATGACGGCCTGTACGGGCGCTATCTCAGGGGGCAGCACGAGGCCCAAGTCATCGCCATGCATGGAGATCACAGCGGCCACAACCCTGTCACTTATCCCATAGCTGGTCTGCCACGGGTAGTCAAAGTACTCGTCCCTTCCCTGTATCCTGAACTTGAAGGCCTTGGTGAAGTTCTGGCCCAGGTTATGCACGGTGCCTATTTGTAAAATCTTGCCGTCAGGCATTATGGTGTCAAAGGCTATTGTGTATAGGGCTCCAGCGAACTTGTCCCAGTCGGGCCTCCTTGATATCAGGTATGGGATCCCAAGCCTCTCAAATATCTTCCTGTATAGGTCTATAGCCTCTGAGACCTGCCTCTCAGCATCCTCAAAGCTCTCGTGAACGGTATGGGCCTCCTTGAAGCTTGTTATCTCCCTCAGCCTTATCAGAGGTCTCGTGGCTTTGGTCTCGTACCTGAAGGTGCTGACTACCTGGTAGAACTTGCGGGGCAACTGCTTGTAGCTCTGTATCCACATGGACTCATAGTAAGTTATTGGAGTCTCGCTGGTTGGTCTGAGAGCCAGCTTCTGGTCAAGGGGCTCCAGGCCGCCGTGCGTGACCCAGTAGACCTCGTTCTCAAACCCCTTCACGTGCTCTGCCTCCTTAGCCAACATCCACTCAGGTATCAGCAGCGGGAAGAGGACCTCTTCGTGCCCTGTGGAGTCGAGGAGCTCCCTCACTATGTCAAACACACGCTTCCTTATCTGGAACCCGTAGGGCATCCATATGCCCATGCCCTTAACTGGATACCTGCCGTAGTCATATATCTCGGCACGCATAAGCGCCCAGTCGAACCACTCGGAGAAGCTCCTCTGCCACCTCTCCCTTGAAGGCCTTGGCACGCGTTCCACCCGCCGCTCTCAAGACTTCTAGGAGCCGAGAAGAGACATTTAAAAAACACGGTTTAAAGAGAGTCCTTAGAGCCTAGAGGTTACGTGGTGGGCAGCACGAGGGCCACTATTATTGCTACCAGCAGGCCATAGATGGCTATTCCCTCTCCCAGCACTACAAAGAGGAACGCGGTACCGAACACCTCCCTTTTCTCAGTGATGGCGCTTACTGCGGCAGCGCCAGCGACGCCTACGGCATAGCCGCCGCCTATGCCAGCGAGGCCCACTGCAAGGCCGGCTCCAATAGACTTACCGAGTACTGACATGGTATAGGGTGTCTGGTCAGTGGCGCTGGCAGCCGAGGTCCCAGCCGCGTGGGCCACAGCAACGCCTGTGCCTACAGCAGCCAGGATAGCTACGAGCGCTACAGCAATCATTATGGCCCTATACTTTGGCCTTTTCCAGGCCTCCCTGAGCAGGATGCTCAATGCTCTAAGCTCCGCCGAGTTCATGGTCAGCCCTCACGACCTTACATAAGGGCATGCGTTTTAGCCTTAGCGGACAGGCGCACGCTGAGTAGATGCAGTTACCACTCAAGGTAGTAAACATTTGTTAGGCCTCTAGCGCTCAAAGGTTATACGCCCTTTATCACTTGCGTCTGATAGTGAGATTAATTAGGCTAAAGCCGGTCGGGGGATCGGGTTGATACTTAGTGACAGGGACTTAAGGATCCTCATAAGGTCAGGGGATCTAACTGTTGAGCCCCTTGAAGAGGAGATAGTGAGGGAGAACGGACTTGACTTAAGGTTAGGCAGGGGCTACTGCGCCTTTAAGGCCTCAGAGAAGGTGCTTGATTCTAAGATGCCTGGGAACCCCCTTGACTTTTACGAGTGTGCTGAGGCAAACAGGATAGTCATTGAGCCGCATAGGCATTACCTGCTTCACACTCTAGAGTACATCAGAATACCTGACTACGTCGCTGGCCTCGTCAACCTGAGAAGCACATGGGCAAGAACTGGCATCTATATACCAAGCACCGTAGTTGACGCGGGGTTTGAGGGGCAGCTCACAATAGAGGTCATAGGGAGCGAGTTCCCAGTGGCCCTTTACCCTGGTGACAGGTTCCTTCATCTAGTTCTGGTCAAGCTTGAGACGCCATCATCGAAGCCTTACCAAGGAGATTACAAGGGTCAGAGGGGGGTCAGGCTGCCTAAGTTCTTCACTGCGCAGACAGGCCCGGGAGCTGCCAATCACTAAAGGGTAAGAATAAGGAAGTTAAACCCTCGGCCTTAAGGATCTGCTAGGCTAAGTGCGCTTTGACGAGGGAGACCAGAAGGATCCTAATTCTATACCCAACACATCCAGCCTTTCTTGGCATGTACCTCTTCATAGGGCTACTCATATCGTTGCTATTGGTCAGGATGCCATTTGTTATAGCATCAAGCTCCACAGCCCCTGGCGCGCTGCCGCTGGCGGTGCTAGCCATTCTCTTAATAGACTTCAGCCCTCTCCTCAGCTTCATGAACATAGTCATAACTACGCTGAAAACCGGGTCTCTGGTGACAGTTGCAGAGGTTGACTATGTGGAGTTCTTCGGTGTGCCAGTGCCAATACCCAGGCTTTCAACCAAGGAGGTGAGGACAGCCCTGGCGATCAACGTGGGAGGAGCGCTGGTCCCCATTATAGTCTCGGGAATCTTTGCCTATACTATGTTACGCTCACCTTACACTTACGGCTTCCTGATGGCCACGATAGTAGACCTCGTAGTTACCACAGCAGTCACGTATCTAGTAGCCAGGCCTGTGCCAGGTGTTGGCATTGGTGTACCTGCCTTTGTCCCGCCACTGGTGGCAGCCCTGACAAGCGTGGTGATAGTTGGGTACTTTAATGTCGAGGCGGCCACAGCGGCATATGTAGCCGGTTCCCTTGGCAGTCTGCTGGGCGCTGACGTGTTGAGACTCTCTAGAAGCTACAAGGAGCTAAGTGCCTCGGTGCTAAGCATAGGAGGTGCTGGCGTCTTTGATGGTGTGTTCATATCAGGCGTGCTGGCTTTCCTGCTGGCACTCTAGCCCCTACGGATAACATCAACAACATATATTGACTTCGACGGGCTGTACTCCAGCACCTTTCTGTGATATACTACCTCAACGTTACAGCTGGCTCCAAACGAGTTAACAACCTTGCTCACGGCCTCGCCCTCAGAGCTCCCGAGGGTATATACATGGATTGTTGAGCCAGACCCTGATAGTCTGCAGGCCGCGTCAGCAAAGATGAGTGACGCCGTAGGGTTATTCATTATGATCCTGTCAAACCTCATTTTAACAAAGTCAGGCAACCTAATGGAGTCAGCCCTTATTATACTGACCTGCCCTTTTAGCCTCTTACGGTTGAGGCGCACGTTCATAGCTGCCAGATAGGAGGCGTATGGATTTAAGTCAACAGAAAATACAAATGCCTTGGATCTGGACGCTATAGTTATCGCAAAGGGCCCAACTCCTGAGAACATGTCTAGCACCAGCTCACCGTCCCTCACCATATTGGCCACTCTCGCCCTCTCGCCTGAGAGCCTGACATTGAAGTAAGTTCTCTTGACGTCAACTAGGAATTCGAGACCATTCTCTCTGACCTTAGTCACGGTATTACCGTCGCCATAAATGAGCAACAGCTCAGGCAGCCTCAGCTCCCCCGTGGTACCCAGCTTCACGAAGACCGATGTCAGGTCACTATACATGCTTCTCAGAGCCTCAGCTGCCTGTAGGTAGGTATGCAGGCCCAGGTTCTTGGTGTAGTTGAACACTACTATTGAGCCCAGTTTGACAAAGCCTGTAAGCCCAGGAACTACTTCCGACAGCTTAGTAGGCTTTCTAACATACACCTCAAAGCTGCCTGAGCAGGGATTTGACGCTATAGAGAGCCCCTCCAGAACCTCGCTTGCCATCTCGAAGCTAAGCACAGGTATGTGAAGCTCCTCAGCAAGGCGTGCTGGCCTGGCGTTGGCCAGCACGCCAGACCTCCTCAGCGCCTCAAGGGCTTTTTGGGCATCCTTGAGCCTCACTGAGACGCAGTCCGTTGCTGACACCAGCTAGGGGCTGGCTCACGATGCCTTAAGCCCTAGGGGGGCCGGGGCTATAACCCGCCTTCTGTACTACGGCGGCATTTGACTTAGCGGCTTCCGAGGGTCTCCCGCGGCTCCTCACAGACCCTCGCCTTACTCCGCCGGGGACGGCCGTTTCACCGCATCCCCCTGTGTTCCTCAGCCGGTTGCTGCCTCCCTGTTGCCAGGGAGGCCTCACGGTGTCATTAACATCCACAGGGGGCCGTATCGTCTCTGTGCCGTTGCCCAGGGTATCACCCTGGCCCCTTTCGGGGCCCGGCTGCCGCTGGGAGGGCGGTGTTTCCTCAGGCCCTTTCGAGCCCGTGGCCGCCAGCCCCAGCCCCCATCTGCTAGTGACAAGGATGGCTAAATACAATATAGCTCGTAAACAAAGCATGTAATAGTAACTCCAGAACCCCTACTGTAAGGGAAGCTATATGATGACGACCACTGGCATAGGTCTGGTGGCCAGACCACAGAGCCAGATCTCCAAGAAGCTCCTGCAGAGGGCAGTCACCACAATCAGGTCAATAGGCTTCAGGGTTCTCATAGAGCGCGAGACCTTAGAAGCCTACCCGGATGTAAGTGGAGATGACGTATTCTCGCTCGAGTCCAACCCTCCTAGCAGGATCGTAGTTATAGGTGGCGACGGCACACTCCTACGTGTAGGGCTCAGGCTGGGGGCCAGAAGCGGCGACGTGGTGCTAATGGCCGTAAGGGCTGGTAAACGCGGTTTCCTGATGGATGTGGGGCCTGAGGAGCTGGAGCCCGCACTCAGAGACTTTGTGGAGGGCAGACTACAGGTAATCTCGCACTCACGGCTAAGATCCAGCCTCAGGGGTGAGCAGCTGCCATGCGTTCTAAATGATGTTGTTGTCTTCACCAGGGAGGGAACCCTTGTCAGGCTTGACGTGTATCAGGGCAGCGAGAGAGTTATGGGAGTTGACGGTGATGGAATAATAGTTTCTACAACCACTGGATCAACGGCGTATAGCCTCAACGCTGGTGGTCCCATAATAGACCCCAAGCTTGACGTTATGATTTTGACTCCTCTAAACCCTGTCCAGCTGTTCCTACGCTCCGTGGTGCTCTCCAGCAATGAGGAGATAAACTTGAGGCTCAGGCCTGACAGCGGTCCCGCGCTGCTAATACTTGACGGACAGCTTAAGTACCTAGTAGAGGCTGGCGACACGATCTCTATAGGGCAATGCAAGGAGCCCCTCAGGGTGGCCAGGCGGTACTGGTGGTCGGGATACTATGAGAGGCTCTACGCCCGTCTGCTCAGCTACTGGTAAGGGCCCTGTTACAGTCCTTGACACAGGGGCCCTCATAGCTGGTCTCCAGATGAGGCTGCCGGCCGCCTGTGTCACTACGCCGATGGCAGTTAACGAGGTTAAGGATGCGGATTCTCGCAAGATTTTAGAGGACTCCCTTGAGGTGGGTAGATTAACGATAATTGAGCCATCTAGAGACTATGTCAAGGAGGCCAGCAGACTAGCCTCATCATTAGGTCTTCTGTCGAGGCTTAGCCAGACTGACCTGAGCCTGCTCGCCCTGGCAATGGAGCTCAGAGGCTGCGGTGCTCAGGCTAGCCTGGCTACCGATGACTACGCGCTTCAGTCGGTGGCGCTCAGAGCCAACATAGATGTGATAAAGGTCAGATACAGGGGTATCAGGGAGCTCAAGAGGAGACGGTGACCCCTTCTACTACCCCTCTCAGGTCAAAGTACGAGGCGCCAACTATGCGCAGGAGAACCCATGACCCCATGAATCCCTTTCCTTCAGGCAGTGTAACGGGGAAGTAGTTCTCTAGCCTGGCAGTCAGATAGCCGCTCCTAAAGCTACGCGAGGTTACAAGCCCCTTAGCCCTCTGGCCCACGTACTTGCCGTAGACCTCACGACCTATGGACTCGATTACTGCGTTAAGCTCCAGGCTCCTCATCTTCTTGATGGGCTCAGGCACCTGAAGCATCGAGGCCGAGAGGGTCCTAGGCCTTATACTATACTGTGCTAGGTAAACCCTCTCAAACCTAAGCTCCTTCACAAGCTTGATGGTATTCCTAAACGCTTCCTCGTCCTCACCTGGGTGGCCAACTATTATGTCAGTAGCGAAGAGGGAGTCAGGGAACGCCGATTTGATCTTCTTGTGCAGTTCTATAAACTCTCTCACCGAATATCTTCTGTTCATAATCTTGAGGACTCTGTCATCGCCGCTCTGGACTGGAATATGGAAGAACTTGTAGATCCTTTCGTCGCGGTATATGTCGAGTATATCATCTATTATTTCCATAGCCATGTTTGGTGTCATCATGCCTACCCTTATCCTATAGTCGCCCTCTACCTTGTCAAGGATGGCCGACAGTAGGTCCGCCAGGTTAACGCGCCCAGGTAGGTCGTAGCCATACGCCGCCGCGTCCTGACCGGTCAGCCTTATCTCCTTGGCACCGCGCTTCACCAGCTCCTTGACCGTGTCCACTATCAACCTTGGTGAGTAAGATCTCAGGGTCCTTCTGGCTAGCTTGGTCTCGCAGAAGCTGCAGTTATCAAGGCACCCCTCGGCTATCATGATCGTAGCTATCTTGTCCCTCAGCGGCAGGACCGGCATCTGAGAGGTGTCACGCTCACCATCAAGCAGGAAGACCTTTCCAGGTGAGCTCAGCACTTCCATTATTCTAGATGCGTTCTGAGGCGAGATAAGGCTGGCGTCGGGCGCGTGCCTGAGAACTAGCGAAGGCCTAGCCTTAGCTAGGCACCCAGCCACTATAAACCTGCCCTTGAGACCCATCTTGGCTAGTTCATCAAGTCGTTTAGTTATCTTAGCTTCAGTGTCGAGCCGGACTGCGCACGTGTTAATTATTACTGCATCGGCCTCCGTAGGGTTGTTGACCCTTGTGTAGCCTGCTTGCTCGAGCTGGTAAGCTATGATTGAGGCGTCAAATTCTGCCAGCGCACAGCCGTAGTTCTCCAAGTAGTATGTCTTCATCAGCCTTGAGGTCTGTCAGAGCGCTATTAAGGGCTACTACTGTTTCTGGCTCGCCTCAACGATCTCAAAGGTAACACGGCATGATTCCACCGCCTCCTTTACCATCCTCTCTCTGTCGCTAAGCCTCGACTGGCCGCTCTTGACCTCCACAAACCTTATTGCCCTGAGCCTGCCTTCATCAAGGCCATCGAAAACCACGAGGTCCACAGGTGAGCCCAGGAACCTCGCGTCCCTTGGGTTATACCTGAACCAGGGTAGGAAGGGGGCCAGCTGCTCATAGATCTTGCCGCTTACTACTGCCTGGCTCTTTTTAATTGCATCCTCCCTTTCTTTCTCTATAATCTGCCTAGCCCTGGCCCTGGCTAGCTCATCTATTGACCTGTTGAGGAGCCTCAACTCTCTCTTGACAAGGTAAAGCCTTATGCTCTGCGCTGCTGAGAGGACAGCTAATGCTACGGCCACAGTGGCCATTAGGTAGATTAGCAGTAAGGCGACCACCATAATGGTATAGGGAGTAGGCCCTTATCCAGTTTTAAGAGCTCTAGCTACATGTGTAGAGAGGCGCTGGGTGGGGGCTAAGTACGTCTTCATAACTGGCGGCGTGATGTCGGGAATAGGCAAGGGGGTCGTCTCTGCCTCCACGGGTCTCCTTATAAAGTCCAGGGGCTATAAGACTACCATAGTTAAGGTAGATCCTTACCTCAACGTTGACGCTGGCACTATGAACCCTTACGCCCATGGAGAGGTATTCGTCACGGAGGATGGTGGCGAGACAGACCTGGATCTAGGACACTACGAGCGCTTCCTAGGTGAGAACCTCTCAAAGAATAACAACATAACTACTGGCAAGGTGTACCTCAGGGTAATAGAGAAGGAACGCAAGGGCGCCTACTTGGGCAAGACTGTCCAGATAATTCCTCACGTCACTGACGAGATAAAGGAGGAGCTGAGCTATATAGCTAAGGATACTGGTGCCGACGTGGTTATAGTGGAGATTGGCGGCACTGTCGGCGACATAGAGGGTCTGCCATTCCTTGAGGCCGCTAGGCAGATGTATGTGGAGCTGGGCTCATCAAGCGTTGTCTTCGTTCATGTAGCCTGGGCCCCCGTGCTTTCAACCACTGGTGAGCAGAAGACTAAGCCAGTGCAGCACAGTGTCCAAGAGCTTAGGCGCATAGGCATACAGCCCACGGCGCTCGTGGTGAGGAGCCCGCGGCCTTTGGAGTCCGAGTCAAGGCAAAAGATAGCGCTCTTCGCTAACCTGTCACCCTCCGCAGTATTCAGCGACCATGACGTTGATAATATATACGAGATACCGCTGTTGCTGGAGTCCCAGGGCTACGGCTCTCAGCTCATAGAGAGGCTGGGCCTTCAGGACAGGGAGCCCGACCTGGGCGGCTGGAAGGAGTTCGTAGATAAGCTGAAGGGACTGTCAAAGCCCCTGAAGATAGCTATGGTAGGCAAATACACTAGGCTGAGGGATAGCTACATAAGCATAGTTGAAGCCCTCAAGCATGCTGGCGTTTACGTGGGTGTTAAGCCTGACCTTGTTTGGATCGAATCAACAGATGTTGAAGAGGGCAAGATCAACGTTAATGATGTGTTGTCCACAGTTGACGGCGCCGTGATACTACCTGGCTTCGGGAAGCGGGGGGCCGAGGGCAAGATAAAAGCCATAAGGTACCTCCGCGAGAATAAGATACCTACGCTGGGAATATGTTTTGGGCTTCAGCTGTCAGTGGTTGAGTTTGCCAGGGACGTAGTAGGCCTCGAGGGGGCTAACAGCACTGAGATAGATCCTCACACGCCGTACCCAGTAGTTGACCTGCTGCCGTGGCAGAGAGATGTCGAGGAGCTAGGAGGCACCATGAGGCTCGGTGCGTCACCCATAAACCTGGTTAAGGGAACCACCATATACTCTCTCTATGGTCGCGATACAATCTATGAGAGGCACAGACACAGATATGAGGTCAATCCTAAATATGTAGATAAGCTGGTCGAGCATGGTCTCATAATCAGCGCCTGGAGTCCCAAAGGACTTGTGGAGGCCATAGAGCTGCCGAGGAATGAACACCCGTTCTTCCTCGGTACACAGTCACATCCGGAGTTCAAGAGTAGGCCATTGCAGCCTAGCCCGCCCTACGTGGGGCTCTTGAAAGCGGCTCTAACATAAGTGAACGGTTAAGCTTATTTCTCCAATCATGTTAATTAAGCAAAATAAGTTTTAGCCTCTGACCTACTGATAAGCAGTACCAGAGTGATACAGAGTGCAAATACCGCTTGACAAGGTCTGCGTTAAGAGTGGCATACTTTGTGACCGGTGCCAGGCCAAGATAGACTCCGGTGAGTATGAGAAGTGGGAAGTGGATGTTATGAGAGCCCTGCTAAACCTAGAGTCCAAGTTCAGGGAGCTAAGGAGTGCCGTCTACAGGAAGTCCATAAGGGTTGGCGACTCCCTCTATGTAGTCCTAGATGGAGTCAATGTGGTCAGCAGGGAGCTTGGAAAGGCCTTGGCCGGTGCTCTGGAAGGCTTAGGAGTTAGGAGGGTATACACCATCTCTGAGGGAAGCGATGACAAGTCTCTACTGAGAAACCTCCTTAACGTGCCGGTCCTAGCAGTCAACAAGCATTACCTGCCCGACAACACCGTGTCCTATGTTGCCCTTGTTCCAGCCTCGGAGAGACGCCGAGTCGAGGAGGTTATAGACAGGGCGAGGCAAGTGTTCACTACGCTAAAGAGGGCCGAGCTCTTTGTCGAGTATGAACAGGTGTCGACGGCTGTCAGATCATCTAATGTAGGTATAGGAAAGGTTGACAAGGATAAGCTACTAGACGCCCTGAAACACATCAAGTCTAGCTAAACCACATGTCTATCCTTGACTGTCTGGCCCTCAGGTTCTCCCTATAGGCCTTACTGAGCCTCTCCAACGCCTTACTAACTCTGTCCTCGCTGAAGTCATGCTCCTTAACCAGTATCTCATTCACTTTAGCCTTATCAGGCTCCCTGAACTGCACCGAGTACTGCTGGTTGACTGGTGGCTTCATGAAGTAATCATATACCTTAAAGACATCAACATCGGGGAGCGCATCTCTTATGAACTCGAGAGCCTTAGCTGGATCCTTATAGTTCCTGACAAACATGAGCGCCGTCTTAGGCCCGTACCCCTTGACGCCGCCTGGATCAAAGTCAGTGCCAACCAGTATGCCAAGCACTATCAGCTGCTCCCTGGTGATGCCCAGGGACTTGAGCAGGGAATTCAGGTCTATGACCTCTGGCCTGACCTCGACATATTCCTCCTTGTTTGGTAGCTTCCTCTTGCCAGTTATAGCTAGATTCCTCACAAGCCTTGGAGCTCCAAAGAGCAGGCTGTCATAGTCCTGGCTGCCAGCGGCCCAACTGTCACCCTTAGCAGCCATGTATGCTGCTTGGGCCTCGCCATCAGCTGGGGCCTGGACCCACGGTATCCCCATGGCATCCAGTAGCCTCTTGGCCTCAGACACCATATCGCTGCTGAGCTCCGAGGCTGCTTGTGCGTACTTCCTGGCCTCCTCAACCTCACCTGCCTCTCTGGCCCTGATGTACTTCTCCTGGGCATCCTTGCGTCTCGCGGACCTCTCTTCAAGCTCTTTCCTCTTAATCTCAGGAGGCTTGCCGTCAAAGACGTAGATCGGCTTGATACCTTCCTCTACGAGGTTTATGGTCCTGTAGAAGAGTCCGCTCAGGTGGCTGGTGATGCGTCCCTGAGAGTCCCTGAGCGGTGTGCCGTCAGGCTGGCGTATGGCAGAGAGGAACTGGTAGAGCATATTATATGCATCAAGGGAGAGTACATAGCCCTTGAGGGCCTTAAGGTCTACCTCCTGCCTTGCCTGGGACGGTATGATGTCCCTTAGGTTTACACCCAATGGGGAACCCTGACAGTTAGTTTCTACCTACGGTTATTTCTGCATAGCACTTCTTACAGCTGGAGTGCAGATGATGTAGAGGTCCTCCTTACGAGCTTTATGTTTCTTGAACCTTTCTCATCCTTACCGCTTGAGACCACGTAAATTACGCCCAACAGCTCAAGCCTTATCAGCGCCTTAGCTAGATCCGTGTTCGAGATCGAGTAGCCATCACGCTCTAGCGCCGAGAGCAGCTCGTCTTCTCTTATAGGCACTGAGCCACCCTTGGTGAGCTCCCTTATCTTCTCCAGGACGATATTAATGATAGGCTCGTTGTACCACACAGCCATGATCTCACCTCATACTGTGAGCGGACCCTGTGAGGTCCTCTGCTGGCTTGTCGAGATTATCTGTCTGGCAGTCTCGAGCCATCTGATGTAGTAGTCTATCATGTACTTGTTCACGCTTGGCCTGACCTTGGTCAGGGCCTGCTCGAAGTGCCTGAAGTAAACCTTGGTGTAGGCTATGTTCTCCCTCATGGCGCTTAGTGTGGCTTCCCTTACTAGCGCCGCCAGGTCGGCGCCAGTGTAGCCGTTAGTCACCTTGGCCAGCTCGGCTAGGTCCACATCCTCGGCAAGAGGAACGGTTCTTGTGTGTATCTTAAGTATCTCAAGCCTGCCTCTCTCCTCAGGCGGGGGCACGTAAATGAGCTTCTCCAGCCTGCCAGGCCTCAGCAACGCAGGATCGATTAGGTCAGGCCTGTTAGTGGCAGCTATTATAACCACATTACTCAAGTTGCTTATCCCATCTATCTCTGTCAGCAGCTGGCTGACGACCCTCTCACCGACCCCGCTGTCCTCCTCTCCATAGCCCCTGGCCGCGGCTATGGAGTCTATCTCATCAAA
>DAJS01000010.1:3136-24668 GCA_002496425.1 Acidilobaceae archaeon UBA162 | reverse complement strand
TGTTAGTGATTTGACAATGTGCCCTGTGTCCCTGCACCGGCACACATATCCTCAAGTCCCAAGTAAGCGTGAGAGACTCCAACTAAGGGATAGGGGTAACCGGACTGAAGGCTTGCCCGGTCTAACACTGAACGAGTGGAGCGGGGTGGGTTAAAACCCATTGACTATGAGGTGGTGAAGGTGAAGGCGGTAAACCAAAAACCTATGAACCGCTCAAAGGAAGCCCTCACACTTTAGGGCGGGAAGGAGGTCAGATGCCGGCCCGCAGGGTTCTCCTCGTGGCCAGCATAGACATACCTGAGAGGGTCCTAGACCTACTCAGGGTTCAGGGCCTAGAGGTTGATATCATCAAGGTTCCTGATGTAATCTTTAGGCCTCCTTCCAAGCTTCTCGAGACCATATCAAAGGGCTGGGAGGAGGCCTACGATAAGGTCGTGGTGCCTGGCAGCTACCCCTGGGACCTGAGTCATCTTGGCGGCAAGATAGTCAAGGGGCCTGAGGCCCCAGGGCTGTTGCCTGAGGCTATAGCTGAGGTAGGTCTTGACGGCCTCAGCCCGTCGCTTAGCTTTGAGAAGGCACATCCTGAGGCGCTTTCAAGAGCGGCCACCAAGACCCTCTCGCGCCTCAGGGCTGGGGACTTCCTGAGCACCTCACCACCTCCTGTTAGAGTACTGGCAGAGATTATGATAGACGATGACGATGATGTTGATGAGATCAAGATGAGCGCCAGGCAGGTGGCCTCTGATGGCGCTGACGCGGTAGTGCTGGCTCCTGTGGGCGGCAATAGGTCCCAACGAACCAGCCTTGAGGCTCTTAGAGGACTCAAGGGATCTATGTCAGTGGTGCTGGGCCTTGATGGACCGACGGAGCTTCTCAGGGAGGCCGTCAAGGCTGGAGCAACGCTGCTCCTAAGCCTTAAGGCCCTTAAGGCCCTGGATGAGGACCTCTCGTGGGCTAAGGACAGTTACGTCGTGTTACTGGCTGAGGATGAGGGGGATATCGAGGCAGCTGATAGGGCCGTGAGGAGACTCAAGTCAATTGGAGTTAGGCCAGTGCTCGATCCAGTAGCGACTCCGCCCGTCTCACCAGGCCTGAGGGGGACAATAGACAGACTGCACATGCTCTCTAGCATTGATGCCCCCAAGATGATCGGGGTAAGCAACGTGGTGGAGCTCATGGATGCTGACACCTCAGGCTCCACGGCCCTCATGGTGTCGCTGGCAGCAGAGCTTGGAGTCTCCGGCCTTCTCGTAGAGGAGGCCAGCCCGAAAGCAAGGGGGTTAGTGAGCGAGGCTCGGGCGGCGGCCGATATGGCCATGCTGTCCCTGGCCTGGCTTAAACCGCCTAAGGACCTAGGAGTCTCACTTCTTGAGGGCAAGGTAAAGCTGAAGACCATAGAGGTGTCAGGAGTCACTATAAGGCTTGAGGGGCGTGACGAGGTAGTCGTCAACTACATGGGCATGGAACTAAAGGCTAGCTGCAGGGGTGACTACCTGGCGCTAGTGGAGCAGCTTGGGCTTAGTGGCAGAGCCTTGGCTGAGGTCTCGGTTGCGCTCTACAGGGCATGCCTTCCATGGTCGTCAGGAAAACCTGGAGTTGAAGTCCCTTAGTATCTCATTTATGGCAGCAAGCGTCTGTGGGTTCACAGCAGCCCTTATCATGCACCTAAGGCATATGGGTGTGACAGCAATGTAGCCCATCTTAACGAGCTGCACGTCGCTCCCCTCCTCGCCCCCGGGATAGGCCAAGTTGATGTCATCTGTGTTCCAGCCAAGCACATGATGGGCGCCGCTCTCAGCATCATAACTTACGTTCACGTTAACCACGTCAGCTATAGTGGCCATGACTACTCCCCTTGGCTTACCTCTGGGGAAATTAACGTTAACTATATCCACGCCATCCAGGGGTGGTGAGAGCGCGGCGAGCCTAATGGCTAGCTCTGCTGTTAGCTGCGCTGCGGCCTCGAGCTGAGGCATGTCATGCTGAGTGAGCCCCCTGAGCACTGAATAGCTGGCGGCAAGGGCCCTGAACCCAAGTATGGCAGACTCTATGGCAGCACCTATAGTACCGCTTGTGAAGAAGTCGACAAGGCCCATGTTGGGTCCTATGTTTATTCCGCTTACCACCAGGTCAGGAGGCTTAGGGAGCAGCCTTCTCAGGGCTATGACAACGGCGTCTGCTGGTTTGCCGTCAATGGCCCAGGCGCTCCTAGCCCCTTCAATCCTAACCTCCTCAGCATGTACTATGAATGAGTTGGATTTGCCAGCCCCGCTTACCTGCGTCCTCGGGGCGATCACGTATACTTCAACGCCCTTGGACGAGAGCTCGCGAGCCAGTAGCCTGAGGCCAGGGCTGTCTATACCGTCATCATTAGTCAGCATCATTGTTAATTTCAACATTCAACACCGTGAGCAGGCAATGGTATAGAACTGGGAAGTTAAATCCTTTTAAGCATTTTAGGCCAGTTTATTAAAAGTGAGGGGTAACACTTTGGCTCAGCACGAGCCCTTCTACTTCAGAAGCTTTAATAGGGTGGTAGGCGTAGCGCATGATGAGTCTGAGCTATTTAACGAGGCCCTCAGGCTTGCCTCCCAGGATCCCAAGGCCCTCGAGTACCACGTAATGCAGGGCCACATAACGTCCTGGCTCAAATACATAGGGAGGAGTGACCTGGCCGAGGCCCTCGAGGCAAGCCAGTCCAAGGGTCTTCAGGGGTTCCTCGAGACGTTGAGAATGGTACTTGCCGGTGCCACAGAGAAGGTCAGGTGCCCCTACTGCGGCTTCGAGGCCCCTTACGTGAGGTTCAGACTGACAAGGCCTCCATGGGCCTTCGGGGGGTACTGGGTCAGGGCGCTTCAGTGCCCCTCCTGCGGAAGGAGATTTAGGCTATATTACCCAGCCAAGGAGGGGCGGAGTCCCTTCACAGTTCCAAGGCCTGGTGTGATGGCAAACGCTTAAAACGCCCTTGGCGGCAAGAGACCGGGGGCCCGTAGTCTAGACTGGTTAGGACGCCGCCCTNNGGGTTCAAGTCCCCCCGGGCCCACCAGCAACACCACTTAGCCACCCTGGGCTCAAGTCCTCAGCAGCCGGCAATGCATGCTGAACATCTAGCTGTCCTAGGGGGTAGGCATGCCACAGATGTAGTATGCATGAAGGCCTCCTATAGCCTTGTCCTACGGATCATCAGGAGGTAAACTCATAAGCCCTAACCATATAGTTAAATACAAATAAGCTGAGGTATCACGTCATGAGCCATAATACCAAGGACCTGATAGAGGCTGCCCTGGGCAAGGTAAAGGCAGACTTAGTTGTGAAGGGTGCTAACTTGATTGACGTGTTCACAGGGGAAGTCATAGAAAAAGCCTCCGTGGCCTCCTATGACGGCTTTGTGGTCAGGGTGATATGGAACGAAGAAGACCTTGATAACTACGTTGGTCCCACCACAACAGTTATAGATGCTAGGGGCCAGTACCTCATGCCCGGCCTTATAGACAGTCACCTACACGTGGAGTCCAGCCTGCTGAACGTGAGGGAGTTCAGCAAGCTGGAGGCCATCCATGGAGTTACTGCTGCCGTGGTTGACCCCCACGAGGTGGCTAACGTCCTTGGTTACGAGGGTGTCAGGCTATTCATTGAGGAGGCTAGGCGCTCTCTGATAAGAGTCCTCGTGGAGGCGCCTAGCTGCGTGCCTGCCATTGACCCTAGCGCCGGCATAGACGGTGGCGGTGCCATCATTGGCCCTAAGGAGGTGAGGTCCCTGCTTACTCTTGAGGGCGTCGTGGGCCTAGGGGAACTGATGGATTTCAGGGGCGTTCTGGGTACCAGAAGCCACGTGATTGCTAAGGTCGAAGCGTCCAAAGCCCTTGGCAAGGTTATTGATGGCCATGCGCCAGGTCTCCATGGCGCTGAGCTTGACGCGTACATGGTCAGCGGCGCCAGCAGTGACCATGAGTCATCAACCCTTGAGGAGGCGCTGGAGAAGGCTAGAAAGGGAATGTATGTCTTTCTGAGGTACGGCAGCATAGGTAAGGACCTAGAAGTCCTGGCGAGGCTGGCCTCAGAGCTGCCCGACACGAGGCGCCTCACACTTGTAGCCGATGACATTAACGTTATTGACCTGGTGGAACATGGACACATGGACTACATAGTCAGCAGGGCAATAGAGCTGGGCATAGATCCAGTGAAGGCCATACAGATGGCTACCATAAACCCGGCCCAGCACCTACGCATGGATGACCTAATGGGGGCCGTAGCCCCGGGCAGGTACGCTGACATGGTGCTCTCCAGAGGCCTGGAGAGGATCAGTGTGTCCATGACCATTGTCGGCGGTAGGCTCATCTATGCCAACGGGAGACTTTTACGTGACCCTGAGCCCTTCGAGTACCCTTCGTGGGCACGTAACAGCGTCAAGGTTAGGCCATTCTCAGCTGATGACCTGGTGATCATGCTTAACGATAACTTAAAGTCAGTGAGGGCTAACGTGATCTCGGTCAGGCCAGGCAGCATGATAACTCTCAAGTCTGTTGAGGAGCTCTCCGTGGAGGGAGGTATTGTCAGATCGGATGCCTCAAGAGGAATCATGCATGTGGCTGTGATAGACAGGCACAAGGCCTCGGGCAGGGTGGGCAGAGGCTTCATAAAGGGCCTCCCGCTCACAAAGGGGGCGCTGGCCCAGACAATAGCTCATGATACGCACAATCTGATAGTGGCCGGCTACGACCCAAAGGACATGGAGCTGGCCGCCAGGGCTGTTGTTGAGGCCCAGGGGGGCATAGCCTATGCAGAGGGCGGCAGGCTAAAGGCAATGGTCAGACTGCCTATAGCTGGCCTTATGAGTGACGAGAGCTACGAGAGAGTTTATGATGAGGTGAAGGAGCTTGAGGGAACCCTAGGGACCGCTGGCTCAGGACTTGACAGCGTCTTCATGGTGTTAGCATTCGTCTCACTACCCGTAATACCAGAGCTAAGAATAACCGACATGGGACTAGTAGACGTCAAAGAGGGGAGGGTTATAGACGTCATCGTGGACCCCGTTAGCAGGGCTCGATAGTAGCTGGGGGCTTGGTTGAGGTAACAAATGAGACTGCAGTTATTCTGTTCACCTCGTTGGTTATCCTCCTCGAGATCCTGTCAACAACCTCAGGTGATGGGAGAACGTAGTCAGCAGTCATGCCATCTTCGCTGGTCACTAGCCTCACGTTGACCATGTAACCCTCGTCCCTCTCATCGCCCTTGATCCCAACCCACGACTCTGATATGGTCACCACTGACTGCCACAGTCTGTCATAGATCCCTGCTGATATGAGTTCCTCAGTGACTATCCTATCGGCTCTCCTGAGAAGCTCCAGCTTCTCCCTGGTGAACCTACCTATGACCCTAACTGCGAGCCCAGGACCAGGGAACGGGTGTCTTGAGACTATCTCCTCCGGGAGCCCAAGTTGTCTGCCCAACTCCCTTACCTCATCCTTGTAGAGACCCTTAAGGGGCTCTAGAACCTCGACGTTAATCTGGGGTAGGCCGCCCACGTTGTGATGTGACTTTATCCTTCTCGAGTGTCTGGTTCTGCCGCTCTCTATCACGTCGGGGAATGTGGTGCCTTGGAGCAGGTATTTGGCACCGACCTCCTCTATAATCCTGGACAGCTCCTTGGCGTACAACTCCCCAATTATCTTCCTCCTCTCCTCACAGCTCTCGACACCCTCAAGCCTTGAGAGGAACTCATAGGAGGCGTCAATATAAATAGGCTCTATGCCAACCTTCTTAATGTTGTTCAGAACTTCATCCGCCTCGCCCTCCCTGAGGAGCCCGTGGTCTATTAGCACTGGGATCACGTTATCCTTCCCTATAGCCTTAATAGCCAAGTACGTGGCCACCGTTGAGTCAACCCCACCGCTGACCGCTGAGACCACCTTGCCGCCCCTGTAGGATGACTGAAGGTAACTGAGGGCTTGGGGATAGTAGCTGGTTACCCTGTCCTTTACCGTTATCTCATTTATATCAAGGCCTGCCGCCCTGATGAAACCCCTGAAGACTGAGGTTCCCTTAGGCGTGTGGCTGACCTCGGGGTGGAACTGAACCCCAAAGACCTTTCTCCCCGGAAGGCTCAGGGCTGCCACACAGCCATTCTCGGATATGGCGTCTACCGAGGCTGCACCGGTGTCAACGACACAGTCGCTGTGGCTCATCCAGACTACCTCCTCATAATTAAAGTCGCCTAGGACCTCATTCTTGCGATGTATTAACACCTTCGTCCTGCCATACTCTGGCCTCACAGTGAGTCTACCACCGAGGACTGAGGCCAGTACCTGATGACCAAAACATATGCCCAACAGCGGTTTGCCATTATCAATGAATACCCTCACGTGCTCCTCTATCTCCCTGACGTCATCGCGTAGGGCACTCATGGGGCTTCCAGAGACCACCACGGCTGACGCCCTGTACACCTCCTCAGTGAACCAGTCAGCCAGCACAGACCTGACGCCTAGGTATGTCAGCCTCTTGTAGATCAGGTGGGCGTACTGGGAGCCCAGGTCCACTATAGCAATGTAGCCTGCCTCAGGCCTGTCCGTCATCTTGCTCTAGGCTATGGTACCAAGAATAAAAAGCCTGGCTGTCAGAGCGAGGTCTCAACATCATGCACTCCAACCTCCCCAGCGCCTAGGCTTGTTATTCTGGCAAGCCTGCCATTCCACGCCTCCTCCACGCTCCTGGCCCCAGCGTAGCCCAGGGCAGCTTGAAGGCCAAGGGCCATCTCGCTCACGGCCTTGATGGCGCTGCCGCAGTAGGGCACAAGGCCCTCGACCCCCTCCTCTATGGCCTTGCTCGGCTTTGAGTACCTGTCCTCAGCATATCTCCTCTCCATGGCTCCTCTGCTGGCCATACCACGGTACTGCTTGTAGACCGCATTACCAACCCTTATCTTGGCCCCAGGGGATTCCTCCGCACACGCCAGGTACCTGCCAACCATTATGCTGCTGGCACCGGCCACTATTGCCTTGGCAGCGTCACCGGCGCTCCTTATGCCGCCATCGGCAATTATAGGTATCTTACCCATGAGGCCCAACTCCTCGAGGGCCCTCCTGCCGTTCATGACAGCTGTCAGCGTTGGCACGGAGGCCCCGGCGACCTCGCCAGTGAGACATATGCTGCCACTCGATATTCCCATCCTCAGTCCAGCCACGTTATCGACCTTGGCCAACACATCCTTAACTCCCTCCGCGGTCCCTAGGTTGCCTGCCACTATCTCGGTGCCGACCTCCTTAGCGAGTCTGGCAAGGGAGCTCAGGGCGTTCTCGTTGTGAAGATGAGCTACGTCAACCACTAAGACGTCGACGCCGGCCCTGTCAAGCATCTTAGCCCTATTAACATCGAAGGGCGATATAGCTGCGCCCACGGCGAGCCTGCCGTCCTTATCAACCGTAGGGTGGACCCTGACCATGGACAGAAGCTTGGCCAGGCGGTCAACCTTCCATGATTCCAGCTCATAGTTAGAGTCCACCCTGAGTATCATTGCTTCAATTCCATTCTTCCCTATGACAGCGAAGTAGTCACCCTTAGCTGCCAGGGCGTCGGAGATCCGGGAGTCTGCGCTGACCCTAGGCACCTCCTCCCACAGGTCAGGGCCCTGGGCCTTGACCTGGCTCACCTGCATGGCCTGCTGCTCAGCTGGCATGTTCCTGTGTATTACGCCTAAGGCACCGAGCCTGGCCAGTACCGTGGCCATCCTCCACTCTGTTACGGTGTCCATGGGGCTTGAGACCAGTGGTATTGAGAGCTTCAAGCTCCTGGTTACGTTGCTGGATATGTCGACCTGGGATGGCTCTACAGGCGCCTTGCCTGGAACTATCACTACGTCCTCAAAAGTCAGGAACTCCAGCACTTCAGTCACGGCAGTTCTTGGGCTATTGGGGCTGCAGTTATTTTAGCCTTAAGCTCTGCTCTCAAGTCCTTCTAGGTTGGCCGCCTAGCCTTGAGCTCACCCACTCCTCGAATGACCTGCGTAGGGCCGCGAGCTGGGGGGCAGTGTTGTCGCCAAGGCCGTTAACGCTGAAAATGGAGTCCACTAGGTCCCTGGTGAGCTCGTCAAACAGGTAGTACCTCACCTCGCCCCACGGGTCTGCAGTGTAACTGCGCTCTACGAGCTTGACCTCGCCGCAGCGGGCCTCAATTGATATCTTGTAGGGCTCGAAAGCCGCTATAACTGGCTTGCCAAAGTAACCAGCTATTATGGCCAGGTTTCTAGTGCCGACCTTGTTGTAGATGCAGCCGTCAGATGTTACATTGTCAGCTCCTATCATGATCATATCAGCTGAACCCACGTAACTGCTGGCCATGGCATCGGGAACCAGGATCACCTCAACGCCCCTCTTCCTGAGCTCAGCCGCCATGTGAGCCCCCTCCCCACCGGGCTGGCTCTCAAGCACGTAGGCCCTCCTGAGCCCCTGCCCCATAGCAACAAGGATGTCGGCTACAGCACTGCTGTAGCTTATACTCATTATGGTTACAGGCCCTCCTTTGGTCAGCTCGGAGGCCCTTGACACCATTTTCTGTCTTGACCACTTCATGTACTCGAGGAATGCTGACGCCCCATCTGATGCCCTCAGCCCCCTATAACACGACTCTCTCGCAGCCCACGCAAGGCTGGCTATGCTGCCCATGGTAGGGTTCGTGGATATCACAACCCTTACTATGTCATCTATATAATCACATGAGGCTCTGCCCGCCTTCTCATCCTCTACTAGCGCATCAGCAAGCCTCTCAGCGCTCCAGGCGGCTCCGCGGATCCTTTCCCTGCTAACCTCAGATGCCGCCTCCTTAAGACTCTCAAGCAAACAGGCAGCCCATGTTGTCAAGCTTAGGGACTAACTATAAACGTGCAACTCAGAGCGCGCTGTAAATTAACAAATACAGCCTGAATATGAGTAGTCACCTTCTCTGTATATCTTAGCACCTCTTGAGGCTGTACTACATGAGTGCAGCAGGGCTTAGGGATAAAGCTTTTTAAGCTATCCTCTGGGTAGGGTACCCAGGTACTTATCATGGGCGATAGGTCCCAAGTCGCGATATTGGTTATGGCAGTGGTGTTGGCAGCCCTCGTGGTGGCCAACGTACTGCTGGCGGCCCAGGTGTCACAGCTCAGGTCTCAGACGTCATCACTGAACTCGAGACTAGAGTCAATCAGCTCAGAGCTGAGCTCAGGGCTGGCGGCCATCAACTCAACGCTCAGCAGGGACCTCGGCTTAGCCATGGAGCAGGTGGAGAGAGCGGCCAACAGCTCCTCGGCCTCAAGGTACCCAGTCATACTCATAGATGCGCTTAACCAGACTGTGGTCATACCATCACAGCCCCAGCGTGTCGTAACTCTTGACCCGGCCGCCACTGAGACAGTCATGGCGCTGGGCCAGGACTACCTGCTGGTCGGCGTTGATAACAACAGCATCTACTACATGCCCCCGCCCTACAACTACACGTTGTGGAACCTCTATAGGTCAGGTGAGGTGGTTGACATAGGAAGCACTTACTCAGCGCCAAGCGTTGGTGAGATACTAGCGCTAAGGCCTGACCTGGTGATAGGCACCGCGGGCTGGGGCTACAACAACTACATAGCCTCTGAGCTGTCCCAGTACGGGATACCCGTGCTGCTCCTGCCCTCGACGCAATCACTATCAGATCTATATAGGTCGGTGGTGATGGTCGGCGAGGCGCTCGGTGTCCCTACCAGGGCCGCTGAGCTTGTAAATAACATGACGTCTCAGATAGCGTCTGTGGAGGCATTGCTTTATAACGTGAGTCCAGTTAACGTGACAGTGATACTCTGGATCAACCCAACATATGCCGTGGGCGGCAGGACCTTCATTAGCAGCCTGCTCATGTTGGCTGGCGGCGTAAACGTGTTCCATAACTTCACCGGCTGGCCTGTGGTGTCGCCCGAGCAACTCGTGGCCTCTAATCCCTGCGTAATAATATTAATGAGCAATGGGGGCCTCTTCAACCGGAGCACGCTCTACCACTGGCTTCAGTCAACGGTTGGTCAGGCCTATCAGAACATATGTGCCGTGAGGGAGGGGAAGGTCTATGTTGTTGGCGGCTGGTACGAGTCCGTGATCAGCGAGCCGTCAGTCATGGTCCCCCTTGCGCTCAGGCTGCTGGCTGAGGTCCTTCACCCTAGCGCTTTCAACCTGACCTCCATACCCACCTATATCACGCCATCAACGTTATCGGTGGCCACACATTGAGGGCTAGGCTCTGGGCCCCCCTGTTAACAGTCGCTTTTTTCGCGTCATACCTGCTGTCGCTTTCGGTGGGCGCGGCCCCTGGCGTGGGGCCACTCGAGGCCCTGGAGTTTATGTTCGGCCTGTCCTCAGGGATCTCAAGGGATCTGGAGGTCTATAGGCTCTCCCGTGCCGTGGCCTCAACGGTCCTCGGCTCGGGCCTGGCTGCCTCGGGCATGGGGCTTCAGTATGTGCTCCGTAACCCGCTGGCTGACCCCTACCTGGCTGGCATCGCCTCGGGCGCGCTGCTCGGCGTGACCTTAGAGCTGCTAAGAGGGCCTCATGGCTTCCTGGCCCTCTATCTTGCCGCCCTCGGCGGCGGACTGTTGACTCTGTTGGCAGTGATCTCTATCTCATCGTTTGCAGGCTTCTCCTCGCTCTCCTTGCTTGTGGCCGGGATCACTATATCCTACGTGCTGAGCGGGGCCACAATGATAGTCATGATAGAGCTAGGCCCAAAGATACCTGGGGCGCTCTATTGGCTGTTCGGCAGCGTTGCCTTCGTCACGTGGCCCATAGTGCTTAGGAGCGGCGTAGCTGTAGCGGCCTCAGTGATAGGTCTAGTGTTGCTAGCAAGAAGGATCGACACGCTCCTCTTGGGCGATGAGGTTGCCACGTCGCTCGGGGTCAGGGTGCCTCTCGTCAGAGCCCTCACCTTTGTCCTGGCCTCAGCGGCCACAGCAGCGGTGGTGGCCATGGCTGGCCCAGTGGGCTTCATAGGCCTTGTGTCGCCATGGGCTGCTAGGAGGCTGACAGGCAGCTCGTTCAGGAAAGCCCTCCCTATTGCCATAGTGTTGGGCTCGGAGCTGGCCATAGTGAGCGACGTAATAGCTAGGATCATCATAGCCCCTTCAGAGGCACCGCTAACGGCCGTAACTAGTATCTTCGGGGCCCCTGTGCTGGCCCTGATACTTGTCAGGTCGAGGGCTGAGACTTCATGGTGAGGGTGCAGTTCAGGGACGTTTCGTACAGGGTCAGGGAAAGATGGATAGTCAGGGATATAAACATCGACGTCGCTGAGGGCCTTAACGTGATCATAGGCCCTAATGGTGCTGGCAAGACCACGCTGCTGAGGCTCGTGGCCGGCATAATCTTACCCACCAAGGGCGAGGTGCTAATAGACGGGGCGCCACCATCAAGGGCCAGGAGGCATGTCGCCTATATGCCTGCCCAGCTGTCCCTTGACCCTTTGGCTACGGTAGATGACGTGGCTGAGGCCATGAGTTATGACTCCCTGGACGGGTCCTGGAAACAGTCATTTAGGCGTTGGCTTGAGGTCCTTGGTATGGGCTGGGCCTCTGGTCGCCCTCTCATGTCGCTGAGCAGTGGGGAGCAGAGGCTCGCCCTCATGGCTGCCGCTCTCTCGAGGTCCCCAAGGCTGCTGATAGTTGATGAACCTTTGGCATTTCTTGATGTTAGAAACCAGATGACGGTGATGGAGATCCTGAGGGAGCTGGCAGACGAGGGTGTTACAGTGTTGGCAGCAATGCACGAGGTCTTAATGGTGAGGAGAGCAGATAAGGTCTTCATACTGAGCGCTGGCAGGCTCGTGGCCTCTGGTCAGCCCTCAGAGGTCCTTGATGAGGGCCTTCTGAGCGTCGTCTACGGCGTGCGCTTCAGGAGCTACCAGGGCCCTGATGGCGAGGTCCTGCTGCCAGAGTCCACACTACAACTAAAAAGCTTTTCTGATTAGATTCTACAGCGATTAGCTTATATTGGAGCAGAGCAACATAATCTGATGTGTGAGAATATGGTGAGCCTGAAGAGGTACGAGCTTCCTCCTCTTCCCTACTCGTATGACGCGCTCGAGCCAGTGATAAGCAAGGAGACGCTGCAGTACCATCATGATAAGCACCACTTAGGCTACGTCAACGGCGCCAATGCAGCTATTGACAAGCTGGAGAAGCACCTCAACGGACAGCTTGAGAGCATAGATATCAGGGCTGTCCTGAGGGACTTCGAGTTCAACTATGGAGGCCACCTGCTCCACACGCTTTACTGGCTCAACATGGCCCCGCAGGGCAAGGGAGGAGGTAAGCCAGGAGGCGCCATAGGTGATGCCATAATCAAGTACTTCGGCAGCTTCGAGAAGTTCCAGAAACTGATGGGTGACGCTGCTAAGAACGTTGAGGGTGTAGGGTGGGCCATACTGGCCTACGATCCTGTTACTGGCGAGCTGAGGCTGCTTCAGGTCGAGAAGCACAACAACGTGGTCACCAGCAACCTGATACCGCTGCTCGCAGTTGACGTCTTCGAGCATGCCTACTACATAGACTACAGGAACGACAGAGCCAAGTACGTTGACAGCTGGTGGAGCCTAGTAAACTGGGACGACGTGGAGGCCAGGTACCAGAAGGCCCTGAACACACCTAAGCTGATACTGTGAGCAGTAGCCGACCTAGGCAGTCCTTACCTGTGCTCCATTTGTTTACCCGAATACGGGTTAACACCTATATATCCTGAGGCCTTAATGGCCTGGGAGGCGTCATGTCAGGCCAATGGCTGAGCCGGCGAGGGGCCTGCATGTAGTTGTAGACCCCTCAAAGTGTGCCGGCTGCAACATCTGTGAGCTTTGGTGCTCGTTTGAACATGAAGGGGTCTTCTCAAGGTCCATGTCCAGGATACAGGTGATAACCTACGAGCTGGTGGGTCTTGACTACCCCGTGGTGTGCCAGAACTGTGAGCCAGCGCCATGTGTCGAGCTGTGCCCCACAGGAGCCCTAAGCAAGGGGAGGGCAGGAGGCATAGAGCTTGACAAGTCCAAGTGCATAGGCTGTAGGGTCTGCTCTGAGATCTGCCCCTACGGCGCCGCAATGATGGATCCAAAGGGCAGGTACCCACTAATATGTGACATGTGCGGCGGGAACCCTGCCTGCGTAGCGGCCTGCCCCACTAACGCGCTCTCGATCTCAGGCTATGCCATGGTGGAGCTGCCAGCCAGGTCCACAGCCGAGAGGTTTGCAGTCACCGAGCTCTCGAAGCTGGCCAAGGGCTGGGGGATTGAGGTGAGGGACGACGAGGGCGCCTAAGGGGTATGCGGGTAGGGTGCTCAGGGTTGACCTGACCCACATGACCTACAGGGTTGAGGAACTTGAGCGTGACGTGGCGCTCAAGTACCTCGGTGGCAGGGGCCTCAACGTTTACAGGCTCTACTGGGAGGTGCCGCCTGGCACTAATCCCCTGGGACCAGAGAACAAGCTCATGATAGCCACTGGCCCCCTGGTGGGCTTCCCCCACGGCCTGGGCTCAAGGATCAACGTAACTGCCAGGTCACCCCTCACGGGCCTCCTGGGGGACTCTAACGCCGGCACTCACTTCAGCGAGGAGATGAAGTACGCAGGCTACGACCAGATAGTACTTGAGGGCAGAGCCCCGAGGCCAGTCTACCTTTACATAACTGATTCGTGGGTTGAGTTCAGGGACGCCAGCAGCCTGTGGGGGCTAACGGTAAGGCAGGCCTTCAACGCCATAAAGAAGGAGGTTGGAGATCCAAGGGCTCAGGTGGCAGTTGTCGGCCCGGCTGCTGAGAACCTAGTGAGGTTCGCCGGCATCATCTTTAACGCATACAGGGCCGCTGGAAGGACCGGAATGGGCACTGTCCTGGCCAGCAAGAACGTGAAGGGCATAGTGGTGAGAGGCGATGGCTACGTTGAGGCTGAGCAGCCGGAGAGGCTCCTGAGGGCCCTCGAGCAGCTGATCTACAGCCTGTACTCAAACCCCCAGTACTGGCCCAGGAGGGTCATGGGAACCTCGAGGATCCTGTTGGCTGGACATAGGCTGGGCTTCCTACCAGCAAGGCACTTCCAGGAGCCCACGGCTGACTACGCGTTCAGAGTCAGCGGCGAGCTGCTAGCAATTAAGTACAATGTTAAGGTCAGGGCCTGCTCTGCCGGCTGCGCCCTGCCTTGCGCCAGGTTCTTCGTAGTCAAGAGCGGTCCTCTTGCAGGTCTTATGGGCGAGGGGCCGGAGTATGAGCCTCTCGCCGGCTTCAGCGTCAGGGTAGGCATCAGTGACCTGGACAGAGCGTTAAAGATAGTTATGAAGGTCACTGACATGGGCATGGATGCCATAACTACCAGCGAGGTGATATCGTGGCTGATGGAGCTGAGGCAGAGGGAGCTCATAAGTGATGAGGAGATTGGCATGAAGCTTGAGTGGGGCGAGGCCGATGCCGTTGAGAGACTAGTAGAGATGATAGCCTATAGGCGTGGCATAGGCAAGGTGCTCGCTGATGGTGTCAAAAGGGCCTCGGAGATCCTCGGCAGGGGACAGGATCTGGCCTTTCATGTTAAGGGCCTTGAGATGATACAGGCAGACCCTAGGGCCCTCAAGGGCTATGGGCTGGGCTTTGCCGTGGCGAGCAGGGGCGCTGACCACCTCAGATCAGAGCCATTCATAGAGGTCGAGGACGACCCTGAGCTTGGGATGAGGCTCTTTGGTGAGCCAGAGGCGGCCATGAGGCTAGGCGTTAAGGGCAAGGGAAAGCTGGTGGCCTTCTTCGAGGACCTCAACGCAGTAGTAGACTCGTTCGAGGTCTGTAAGAACACTGCCGAGAACATGCTAGTCCTAACCTTTGAGAGCGCGGCCGAGATGTACTCGGCGATAACAGGTGTCGAGGCCTCGCCGGCCCAGATAAGGGAGGCTGGGGAGAGGATAGTGAACCTTGAGAGAGCCTACCTAGTGAGGGAGGGCATAAGGAGGAAGGACGATAGGCTGCCGAACAGGTTCCTCAAGGAGCCGTTACCCTCTGGCCCAGCCAAGGGTCACGTACATGAGCTTGATGTGATGCTCGACGAGTACTACTCGGTCAGGGGATGGACCAGCGACGGGGTCCCAACGCCTGAGAAGCTGATCTCGCTTGGGCTTGTAGAAGTGGCAGAGGACCTAATGGCTAGGCGCGTTTATAATGACGAGGGCCAGGGGCGTAGTGGGTAGGATTGGGCTCGCCATGGCCTGGGCTGCTGGCTGGAATCTTCATAACCCTAGTCGGCTCGTTGCTCTTCTCCGAGTGGGCCGAGGCTCTCGGCGGCAGGCTGAATATGAGGTCCTCAGTTCTAGGCAGTCTCGTCTCGCCAATCTTCACATCAGCCCCTGAAGCTATCGTGATAACTATATCGCTTGTTCTCTATGGCAACTTAGGGGGCCAGGAGGTAGGGCTGGGCACAATAATAGGCGAGCCCCTCGTCATATCAACCGTAGTGATCCCTCTTGAGGCGTTCCTGGCGCTCCTGCTATGGGCCTCAGGCAGAAGGGGAAACTATAGGATCAGGGCCCCTAGCAACCTCTGGAAGTCCCTCATAGCCTTCCTGATAGGCTTTCCACTAATCATTATAGGGCAGCTACTGGCCTCTGAGGGCCTTAGAGCAGTCCTGGCGGCCCTCCTGTTGGCAATCTACGTAGCCTATGCTTACCTAGTAGTGTCTTACGAGAAGGGAGAGAGCCTTGAGGTAAAGTCATGGGCGTCTGGCAATAGAGGGGTCATGATGCTGACCGCAGCAGGCGTTGCTTCTATCATAATGCTTTACTATGGCTCTACCATCCTGGTAAGCTCCATAATTGTCATTGCGAGGCTTCTGGACGTGTCAGCTGTTGAGGTGTCCGCACTGCTGGTACCGGTGGTCACGGCCTTGCCTGAATCCATAGCGTCAATAGTCTGGGTGCTCAGAGGGCTCGATGAGCTCGGCGTGAGCGCGCTCCTCGGCGAGGCAGCGCTCACTGCCACAGTTTATCCAGCAGCAGGGCTTCTGGTCACCAGGTGGTACCTAGATCCATGGGCGCTGACAGCCATAGCGTCCATAGAGGCCAGCTTCCTAGCACTCCTGGCTCAGCTCAGGCATCGCGTCGTCACGCCACATCACATAGCCTTCCTGGCGCTCTTCGCCGCGCTAGTGGCTTTCAGAGGATTTTAGTCTCCCAGGCCGCAGCGAAGACGGCGATGACGACTCTGGCAGGAACTGACTAGTGATGACTTCAGCCTTGGCCGAGCCGCCAGGGTCCCGATTAACTCACCTTGTACTCTAGCGAAAGGATAAATCATGTGAGTAGGCCTTAACGGCGGTGCCCTGATTGCCAGGCCGCAGCGCCTCCTTGCTAGGGATCCTGGTGCCCTTCCTATTCTCGGCCTACTCCGTCTCCTCACTCTCACTGGTGGTGCCCCAGCTGGCACAGGCCTTTCACGCGACCGTCGGCCAGGTCCTGATAGCCATACCTGTAGACTTCATAGGCGGCGCCATTGGGGGCCTGGTGCTGGGTAACGTGGCTGACAGGTACGGCAGGAGGACAGCGCTGCTGATAGCTGGGGCGCTCTTCAGTGTCTTTGTGCTAGTCGCCTCGGCTGCGACCGCCCTATGGGAGATCTATCTGTTCTGGTTCTTCGTCGGCGTAGGCGTCGGCTCCCAGAACGGTGTCGCCTACCCTGTCGTAGTCGAGACGCTGAGCTCGTCCACGGGCCTAGTGGGCGGGCTGATGCAGGGGCTCTACTTCATCGGGTTTCTGCTTGACGAGGTTACATATATGTTCGTGCCGCACTGGAGGAACTTCTTCCTCATAGCCGGCGCGATCAGCCTTGCGCTAACCATGACCACCACGCCGCTGGTCTCTGAGACCGTCAGGAGAGGTGTAGTTAGGAGGGCTAGCCTCTTGGGCATGGGCAGGGAGTTGGCCATAGCCACTGCGGCCCTCTCGTTGCTCACCTTGGGAGCATTAATGTTCAGTACTCCACTCCTCAGCGTTGTGCCAGCTATGCTGCAAGGCGAGGGCATATCGAGCTCATGGCTTGTCCCCCTCTCGGCCCTGGGCTTCGTGGGCTTCGTGCTAGCCGGCCTGGCCTCTGATAGGGCTGGCAGGGCAGGCACGGCGCTCGCCTTCTCCTCACTGGGCCTTACGGCCTCAGCGGCCCTGGCGGCCCTCCTACAACCTCAGTACGTGCTGACCGCCCTAGCAGCTATGTTCTTCCTCTCAGGCTACTTCTCCTTCATCGGCATCTGGGCCAGCGAGGTATACCCTATAGAGTTCAGGGCCACGGCCACAAACCTGGTCTTCTTAGTCGGGAGGCTCGTGGGAGGTTTTTCGGCCTACATAGCCGCCTCAATATACCCGCACTCACTTAGGCTCGGCACTGCTGTTACCTGCATAATCGCCAATGTCCTAGCCGTAGCCGGTTCGCTGATGTACATATGGCTTTACAGGGCCAGGACACAGGCATAAAACTCAGGCCTTGACTCAGAAAGGGGAACAGCCTTGGAGAAGGCCTATCCAGCCTCAGGCATTGTTGTGGCTAGGCTCAGGCCAGGTGACGACGTTATAGAGAGCCTTGTCTCTATTGCCAGAGAGCGGTCAATCAGGGCGGCCCTAGTAGTAGGCATAGGGGGCCTCAGGCGTCTTGAGGTCGGGGTCTTCAAGGAGGGCAAGTATGATGTGGAGACTCACGAGGTCAGGGAGGGCGAGACCATTGAGCTCACCTCACTTCTCGGCTCAATAGCCGTAGGCCAGGACGGCTCCCCCTCGCCCCACTTACACGTAACCGCCTCGCTGCCAGACCACAGGCCAGTGTCAGGCCATCTGGTAAAGGGGGTTGTGGGCCCCCTCGTGGAGCTCTTCATAGTTGTAATGGATGGTGAGCTCTGGAGGCTTCAGGATTCCTCCATAGGCCTCCCAGCCCTCTTCGCCAGCAGGAGGCAGACTTGATGCACCTAGCCCTCTATGCTGCGCTAGCTGTAGCTATATCCGTTGGTATAGCCTTCGGGATCCACGACTCTGTGGCTAAGAAGTATATGGAGGACGCCAACCCAGGCGCCCTCTCGGCAGCCACGCTAGCCACCGGCATTCCAGTCCTCCTCGCAATCAGCCCTCTGTCAGGAGGCCTTAGGGCACCGCCACTGGCGGCCCTGGCCTTCATAGCTGCCGGCGTGCTGAACTTTGCCATTGGCAGGACCCTCATGTATGTTGCCACAGGGCTACTCACGGCCAACGGCGCCAGCGTCATGACTTCAACTAGCGCCGCCTTCTCAACTATCATGGCGTTCCTGCTAGGAGAGCCTGTCACAGGCTCTGAGGCCATGGGGATAGTCATGATAATAACGAGCGTCTACCTGATCTCGGAGTGGAGGGGGAGGGCATCTCTCAGGGGCATAGGCACAGGGCTCCTAGTGGGTCTGGCAATAGCGGGCTCAGTGGCAATAATAAAGGTTGGGGAGGATCTCGGGGGCTCCCCAGCTGCAGGCTTCCTGATAGCCTACGCGGCTGGCCTGACCGCACTGGCAGACAGGTGGAAGGAAGCGCGCTTGCTGATCAGGTCAAGGAAGGGACCAGTGATCTCAATGGGGGTGGCGGCCGCCGCTGGACAGGCAATGAGGTACGTGGCCCTCACCTCGCTGCCAGTTGACGTGGTGACGCCGCTCCAGAACCTTAGGCCTCTGGTGGCGGCCGCTGTTCTCTCCTCCGCCAGCGGCCAGAGGAGGCCTAGGCCGAGGCACTGGGCTGCCGCAGCCCTGGCGCTCCTCGGCGTCACCCTTGTATCAGGGTTACTCAGGCTCACGTGAAGCTGACAGCTGCCACGTACTTGAGCAGCTTGGCCAGCAGGTCAGGTCTGGAGGCCAGGGAGGCCACAATCCTCGACAGCCTCATGGTGCCCAGCGCCACCTCCTCATGAACTGCCGCCGGCATGGCGCTCAGGAACTCGGCTCTCTGCTCAGGGCTCATCCTCTTGGTGGCCTCAACTATTGACCTCTGGGCTGATATGGCCCTGGATATCCTGAGGTTCCTGAGCCTGGAGAGCGGGTCCTCACCGTTCGTTATTGCCTTAGCAGCCTCGGCCCCGGAAATCATGGAGGGCCTTATCCCCTCCCCGGTCAGCGGCAGCACGAACCCCGCTGCCTCACCTACCTTCAACAGCCCGTCAACGTAGCCCAGGTCAAGGCCACCTACTGCTATCTGGGCCCCTGAGGGCGCGCTGAGCTCAGCGCCACGGAGCAGCTCGTTGTTCTTGGCGAAGCTCCTCAGGAGGCCAAGGAGCGTCTGCATGTCAGCGAACCCTCCTACTCCCACCTCGGCCCCTTCAGGGTATGGGAATATCCAGTAGTAGCCGAGGAGCCTCGTGTCGAAGTCTATGTAGAGGTAGTCCATGATTTCAAGCTCCTTTGACCTAGCTATGGCCTGGACAGCGTTTATCCTCTCACCGCTGTAGTAGGCCACGCCCCCGGCTAACAGCCCCTCCCTCAGCTCCATGGGGCCGCTGGAGGTCCTCACGGTCCAGCGGCCGCAGCAGCGCCTTGCAGGGGCTGAAGTTATTAGGACGCCGCCGTAGGACTCGACAAGGGCCCTTATCATCAGCTCCTTGTCAACAACATAACCCTTCAGCCCCTCCCTGATCTCTACACTCTTTTTGCCGTTGACGTAGAGCACGGCACCCTTGATATTTATGAGGATAGACTCCTTGGGTATCGGAACCTCGAGGTCCTGGAGGCTTGGCACGCCACGGCCGCAGGGCTTTACCGCTGGCCTTGGGTTGGCCTCATAGACTATTGGCCTGAGCCCCTCTCTACCAGCAACGTAGGCCGCAGCGGCGCCGGCCGGGCCAGAGCCTACTATGTGTAGCTCTCCGCCCAAAGAGCTTCCAGGCTTTTACGGAGGCCAGGCCTTTTTGAGCCTGAGGCTGGGCGGGAGGGTTGGCTAGCTGTCCCGGGTTCGAGTTCCTTGATCATACGGCTGACGTGCTGATAGAGGCCAGGGGGCGCACCCAGGAGGAGGCTCTTGAGCAGGCGGCGCTAGCAGTGTACGAGGTTATGACTGACACCTCTAGGGTCAGGCCCCTGATTCCAGTGAACATAGTAGTGGAGGGCATGGATCTCTACAACACTGTCTACCGCTGGATAGAGGAGCTGCTGGTGCATACGGATGCCGACGGGCTGGTGTTCAGTATCTTCAGGGTCTGCGGGCTCAGCGAGGACGGCACTAGGCTGGAGGCGAGAGTCTGGGGCGAGCGCTTCGACCCCTCAAGGCATGAGCAGAGGACTATAGTTAAGGCCATGACTTACTCCCAGATTGAGTTCGCTCAGGATCAGGACGGCTGCTGGAGGCTCAGGTTCGTGGTTGATATATGAGGGGGTGTGGTGGGCCCGGAGGGACTCGAACCCCCGACCTACGGGTCTGGAGCCCGCCGCTCTAACCTGGCTGAGCTACGGGCCCGCCGAGGATCTCAGTCCTTTCCAAGGATTTAAGCGTTAGATGCTGGCCCCTGCTATTGATTTAAGGCCCGGGGCCTGCCTAGAGGGCGGCCGATGAGGAGTCACGTTCACTCGGAGCCCAACCGCAGAGCAGGTGACGAGACTCCACGGCCTGAGGCCAGGCGCTTAATATTTGCTAGGACCCTGGAGTCCTGGTGACAGGCTTGAAGGACCTGGACTTCAGGGACCTGGAGCTCAGGATCAGGCTCGCGTCTGACAGCGCCGGGATAAGCAGGATAGACTTCGAGGACGGGCTTGTCATATACTCAGCCCTCTTCACCTTCGCGCTTGGCAAACAAGGCCTCAGGGTCTACGACCTGGGGGCTGCCATGGGGTACTCGTCCCTTTGGCTCGCTAAGGCGATGGAGGACGGCTGTGGCTCAGGCTGCCAGCTGACGGCTGTTGAGGTCAGGCCTGAGAGGCTCCAGGGGGCGAGGGGACTGCTGGGCCAGGCCGGCTTCGAAAGGGTCAGGCTTGAGTTCGTTGAGGGCGATGCGCTGAAGGTAATAGAGGCCATAGATGATGAGTCCATTGACGCAGCATTCGTTGACGTAGAGGTCCGTCTCTACCCGGCAGTACTGGACCTACTCATGAGGAAGCTGAGGAAGGGAGGGCTGTTGATGCTCCATAATGCTGTCAGGCCGCCGCCTCCAGCTGAGACCTTCCAGGCCCTTGTGAGGGCTGGGTGGAGGTACTCGATAGTGCCGACCCTCGAGGGAGTGCTCATAACTAGGAAGCCTTAGGCTGGCTAGCTTATTGCGTAGGTGCCGACTGTAGCTCCTAGAGCCCAGCAGCCTGCCCTCTCCGCTGTAAGTCAAAGCCATGAGGTCCAGCCGGGCGTAATTCATCCATACATGGTTCGGGTGTATTATTGAGGACAGAGCGCGAGATCTATGGTAGACACTACCTGAACTAACACAAGGCTTGCCGTCAGCCACCAGATTAGTAAGAACGAATTTATGGCTGTAAGAGCAAGGCTGCTGACGCAGGGGCCTAAGGTAAGCCTTTATGGTGGGACTAATGGCAAGGGTCAGCGCC
>DAJS01000010.1:200-3100 GCA_002496425.1 Acidilobaceae archaeon UBA162 | reverse complement strand
GTACTTGGCCACGGGCTGCTGCATGAGGGGTTCATGTAATAGGCCACGAGCCCTATGAGTATAACATAGGGCAGTTCAAAGGTCAGGTGATTCACGGCTATCTTGGCGCCGTTTCTCAGCCTCCCAGTTCCTTTGGCCGCAGTGGCCACAGTTAAAGGCCTTGGCAGAAGGGCCTCAAAGGCCAAGACGGCCACAGTTAGTCCCACCAGCTTGATGAAGTCCGGCTTGAGGGCACCTGAGGGTCTTGCAGTGGGAACTACCTATAAGTGCCGTTTCGTGGACAGCTGTAAAGGGCTGTTGTGAGGTCTAGGATTACCTCTGGCATCACCTTCGGCCTTAATCACTTGACCGCTCCATCAGGCGCCTTGCCGTCCAATGATCTAATAGGCTAGTACAGTAGTAATAATAGGTGTGTTGGTCGGGCTAAGGCTCTGAGCCACCTTGTAGTCTCATGGCAGCCTGGCGACAACTCAATATACCTCAGGGCACCGCACCTCTCGAAAGTGCCTTGGAGCTGCTGGACCTGCTCAGGGACCTGGTGTCATTTGACACCACCATAGACCCGGCCTCGGGCAAGAGGCCTGACCCAAGGGCCTTCGAGTACCTGCTCAGCGCCATGAGGTCTGCCGGGCTCTCGGTGAGGAGGATTGAGAGCAACGGAATCATTAGCCTGCTCGGCTCTAAGGGCTCAGGCAGGCCGGTTGTGCTGCTCATGGCCCACGTTGACACTGTACCCTTCGTCGGCCAGCAGTGGACCAGGGATCCCCTGTTGCTTACCATCGAGGGCGACAGGGCCTACGGGAGAGGGACCCTAGATGACAAGGGCAACGTGGCCGCCTCGCTGTGGGCCGCTGAAAGGCTTGAGCCCTCGAGGGGCACGCTACTTGTGGCGTTCACTGGGGACGAGGAGATAGGCGGGGAGAACGGGGCAAGGGCCGTGAAGGATCTCCTACTGTCTGAGAACATGAGGCCGGACTACGTGATAAACGCCGACGGCAACTCAATGGTTGTCATAAACAGGAGGAGGGCTGTGTTCATTATATCGCTGAGGGCCAGGGTCTTCAAGACAACCGTCAGGGGCACCAGGAGGACGCTAAGGCTTGAGCTGAGGGGAGGGGCCGGCGATGTCTACCACGCAGCCTACTTCACTCCCGGCGTGGACTCGCATCCATTACTGTCCCTATCTAAGCTCGTCTCCCAGCAGGGCCTCTACTTGATATCGGTGAGAGGTCCCTTCATCAAGTCCAACGTGCTCCCAGCCTGGGTAGAGGCGGAAATAGTAGAGCCGTGTAGCGGCTGCCCAGAGCAGGAGGTCGACCTGGGCCTCACGGAGCTCATTAGGGCACTCCTGCCCGCCAGCAGGACTCACGTACAGGTCAAGGGCTACAGCTCCTACGGTGTTACTGCAACGCCGAACTACTACAGGTCATTCGAGGGAACACACGAGGTCCTCCTGGACCTCAGGGCCATAAGTGATGATGCCGAGTCCGTGAAGGCGGCGGTGCGGCAGGCAGTAGAGGATTACGTGGGCGAGGGGGTAGAAGTTGCGATTGAATCCCACGGGGGCTACCTGTTGACACCGAGGGACTCAAGGCTTGTCAACGAGGCCCTCGTGGTCCTCAGGTCCCTAGGAGTAGAGCCGAGGGTGGCTGAGATGGCTGGGGCCAGCGACTCAGGCCACTTCTCGCCGCTTGGCATGGAGGTCATAGATTTCGGTCCCTTAGGCGGTAACATACACGGCCCTGACGAGTACGTGTCTCTAAGCTCCCTGAAGCTCACGGCTAGGTTCTACCTTGAGCTGGCCAACAGGCTGTTGCGTTGAGCCTCAGCTCAGCTTAAAGTCCTAGGGCCCCAGCACCTAACGGTAGCGGCAGTGGGCGTCTCGCTAAGGGGCGTCACCAAGAGCTTCGGGAGCCACAGGGTCCTAAAGGGCATAGACCTTGACATAAACAGCGGCGAGCTCTTTGTGATCCTCGGCTACTCCGGCTCCGGCAAGACGACGCTGCTGAGGTGCATAGCAGGCCTTGAGAAGGTGGACTCGGGCAGGATAGAGATAGATGGGCAGGACGTGACAGACCTGCCGCCGAGCAGGAGGAACGTGTCGATGCTCTTTCAGAACTACGTCCTATACCCCCACAAGACGGTCTATGACAACATGATCATGCCTATAGAGGGCGAGCCTGACGCCGACAGGAGGATCAGGGAGGTGGCGGAGGAGCTCGGCATAGCTGACCTGCTTAAGCGCTACCCTAACCAGCTGAGCGGCGGGCAGCAGCAGAGGGTGGCACTGGCCAGGGCCCTGGTCAAGAGGCCGAGGGTTCTGCTGCTTGACGAGCCGCTTAGCAACATAGATGCGCCCCAGAGGATAGCCGCTAGGAGGTTCATAAAGGGGCTGCAGAGGAAGGAGAGGATAACCACAATATACGTGACCCATGACCAGATAGAGGCCATGGCTGTGGCTGACAGGATGGCTATCATGATGGACGGCAGGATACTCCAGGTCGGCACGCCTGAGGAGCTCTACTTCGAGCCGGCCAACGAGCACGTGGCGGCCTTCATAGGTGACCCGCCCATGGTTATAGTTAACGGAAAGCCGCTGGGCCTGGACGGCAGGGTAGGGCTGAGGCCCGAAGACATAGCCATTGGGGAGGGCGAGCTGGAGGGCATTGTGACCGGCGTTGAGTTCCTCACGGGCCGCTACCTGGTCTACATAGAGCATGATGAGGTTGAGTTGAGGGGCTTCAGTGACAGGAAGTACAGGGAGGGTGAGAGGGTGAGGTTCTCAATAAGGAAGTACGTCAAGTTCTAAACCTTGGGCAGCTCAGTGTAGTTGGCATATAGTACGGCCCAGTTGGCGGCGCCAGCACCGTTAGTACCGGCAACGCCAAAGGCATAGGTGC
>DAJS01000010.1:0-151 GCA_002496425.1 Acidilobaceae archaeon UBA162 | reverse complement strand
AAGGCTACGCCCAGGATACTGTTATTAGAGGGGAAGTACTCGACGCTGACACAGACCAGGTCACCAGGGTTGGGAACTAACATGCCATTCCCAACACCGCTGAAGGCATAGACTGATAGCTGTCCATTATGCTTATAGGTAACTATCCATA
>DAJS01000016.1:44108-47020 GCA_002496425.1 Acidilobaceae archaeon UBA162 | reverse complement strand
TGGCTCGATGCCCAGCCTCCTGAAGATCTCTGGGTGCCTCAGAGGCAGCTCCACTAGCTCCCTTATTTTAGCTATGACCTCGTGGAGCCCCCCTATGTCCTCATAGGTCACCTTAGGCAGCGAGGTCTGGGAGATGGGCTTCTCTAGGATCTCAACAATAGTTTTGTCAGTTATTAGTACAACACCTCTAGGCCTAGTGTCTACAACTACCAGCTGCACTGCCTGGCCAATAACAGGTATGTTAACTATGTCATTCTCAATCACTGGAAAGCCTATGATCTTCTTCTTTACATACCTCTTGAAGTTCTCGTCTATCGAGAGCGAGTGCACGGTAGGCGAGAGCCTGACCCTGCTGGCAGGCTTAGGCGTGGCCTTCCTAACTATTACCTTATCGCCTATATTCACGTCAGCATTCTTCCTGAGAAGCCCATCCATTCTTATTATGTCAAGCCCTAGGTCCTCGGGCAGAGCAGGCCACACTACTGCCACAGTCTTCTTCCTGCCCTCTACTTCAACTATGTCCCCAGCCTCGACGCCCAGCTCCTTCATTATCTCAGGATCTATGCGCACCCTCTTCTTGCCTATATCCCTCTGCTTGGCCTCAAAAGCCCTCAGTATAACCTCCTTGGCAGACCTTGGCTGGCTCTCCTGGCCACCCTCTGGCACAGGTAAAGGCACCCAGAGCCTGTGCTGTTACGAGACTTATTAAGCATCGGTGCCTGACCTTAAATAATTATCATTTTAAACATAAAATAAGGTTTTTGCTTTACTCTTAAAACCTACCTGTTGTCGCTAATTCCGGGAGGGCTTTGACCGCTAGGGGCATGATGACCGCTGACACGCCTTACATCATAGTGTGGGATCCGCGCAAGGAAGGGCCTGACTTTGTCAGAAAGGCGCTAAGGGAGGCCTTCCTTAAGGCCTCTAAGAGAGTTGTAGTGAGGGTTATAGCTGACGATATAAGCTATATGGAGCAGCTCAGAGAGATATTGTCTGAGTTTATAGCGCAGACAATTATAGTGGAGCGCATTAGGGGTAGCGGTGAATGAGCATGACATTCGACATAGTGATTACCACAGACAGGAGTATGATGTCCGATCACCATCACCACGAGTTCCTAGGATTCATGACGACGGGCCCGGCATTTGGGGTTCCTGAGTGGCTCTGGGGTTGGATAGCGGCGCCCAAGCCTAAGGTAGACAAACTTGGCAGGCCCAAGGTAGCACCTTACGGGTTAAGGAAAATAGAGGCGGCGCTTCAGGACGCTGGATTCAATGCGGCCGTTGTGGATCCAGATCACATAGATAAACATCTAGACACAATGAAGGTCCTCATGATTGGGCACCATGACTTCTTCGCCTATGGGCCCCCCAGCAGCGAGTGGTGGACTATAACTGGAAAGGAGCCATACAACAGGGTAAGCTTCAGGAGGTTCATGGAGAGCCCGGCGATTAGGGAGGCCAAGAGGAGGGGCGTCAAGATAATCGTAGGAGGGCCTGCCGCCTGGCAGTGGCTCTGGGCCCTTGATGAGTGGAGGAAGTGGGGCGTTGACACCGTAGTTGATGGTGAGGCCGAGAGAGTAGTGGTTGACCTAGCTAAGAAGGCGCTGGCCGGCGAGGAGCTGCCGGACTATGTGTTTATAGGGCCAGCTGACGTGCCTCAGACGGTCGAGGAGATACCTAATATAAATCATGCCAGCGTCAACGGGCTCGTGGAGATAATGAGGGGGTGCCCCAGGGGCTGCAAGTTCTGCAGCGTGACCCTAAGGCCTTGGAGATCAATACCTATTGAAAAGGTTCTTGATGAGATAAAGGTGAACATGTCCGAGGGCGAGAAGGGCATAATACTACACAGCGAGGACGTACTACTATACTATGCTGATGGTATAAGGCCTAGGCCTGAACCCTTGATAAAGCTTCACAGCGCAGTGAGGCAGCTAACAGATGAACCTATAGGTTGGAGTCATGCAAGTCTGGCCGCTATAGCCTATGCTGAGGAGAAGCACAAGCTGGTCACGAAAATAACGGACATCTTATTCTCAAGTAAGAAGCAGAGGTACCTAGGCGTTGAGGTTGGTTTGGAGACAGGTAGCATCAAGCTGGCCAGGAAGATTATGCCTGCTAAGGCGGCGCCATACAGAATTGAGGAGTATCCTGAAGTCGTAGAGAGAGCGTTCGCCATAATGCATGAACATAACATAATACCAGCAGCCACACTGATAGCAGGTCTTCCTGGCGAGGAACCAGATGACGTGGTTGCGACCACAGAGCTAGTGGAGAGGCTGAGGCCCTATAGGAGCCTCATAGTGCCCATGTTCTTCGTTCCTATGGGTGCCTTCAAGAACCTAGAGTGGTTCAGGAGGAACTCAATAAGACCGGAACACGTAGAGCTACTGAAGGCTACGCTAAGGCATAGCGCCTACTGGGCTAGGGACATAGTAGACAGATTCTACCTCAAGGGTAGTAGGTACGTGTTGGTGAGGGCAGCAATAAAGTGGATTGTAAACTACATAGAGCGCAAGGCCGAGGAGGCGGCCCGCGCAGTTGAGGTACGTGCAGGAGGTGGCTAGGAGGGACCAACGCCCTAAGGTCAGTTATTATCTGGCACTACTTGTAGCGCTCATTGCCCTTATAGCGTTGCTCTTAGTAACATTAAAGGCCCTGGGCCTAGGGCTGAGGGGGTTAGCCTACGAAATCGAGGAGCACCCAACGCAACTGGCTCTAGCGGTGTCCCTCTTACTTACAGGCGAGATACTAAAGAGTTACCGTCTTGTAGTTGCGGCAAGGGTAAGAGGGTACAGGCTCGGGTGGCCTAAGGCTCTTAAGGCCCACTTGTTTGGACTTTTTGTTGGGGTCTTGACTCCTGCCTACTCAGGGGCAGCACCTACAGTAGCCTCATTTGTAGGCAACGAA
>DAJS01000016.1:40659-44019 GCA_002496425.1 Acidilobaceae archaeon UBA162 | reverse complement strand
TACCACTGATCCTAAGCATCTTAGTTATAGCTGCGTGGGCTGCAGCCCTGACGCTAGGGCCCAGGGCCGCAGAAGGCGAAGGCAGTGTGAGGGGCTTCCTGAGGGACCAGTACGTCAGGCTCACCAGCTCTATGAGGGCCATAGTGCGCTCCCAGGAAGCTAGGTACCTGCTTGCACTGACGTTAACCGCTTACCTGATAGAGACGCTCTCCGTGATAGCGTTGATAGGGTCCGAGAAGATTCTCCTGGCCTTTGAGGCGCTCATGTTATCATACGTGGGAGGCAATGTGCCGACCCCTGGAGGCGAGATGGGGGTTGAGTACTCAATGGCTTCACTGTTGGGCAGACACTACGTGATCCTCTGGAGACTTTCCTACCTCATTGTCGCGCTGATCCCGGCACCGGCGCTTAACGCCATGGTCTCCAGCTACATGGACTATGGGCGCTTCGTGTATGACTATTACCGCAGCCTGGTTAGACAGCTTAAGGCTTAAGACTTCAGGTTCCACTTTTAACCTTCAATAACCTTTTCCCGCGGTAACGAAGGGAGGGCCAATTGGAGGCAGAGAACTTCGTGAGCACCAGGGAGGCACTGACAAGGAGCGATGGAGAGTTAGTCAGGCTCCGCGGCTGGGTCTACAGGAAGAGAGAGCTGGCTAACAACATCTTCATAGTACTTAGGGACTCCGAGGGCATTATACAGTGCGTTGTCAACAGGGAGAGCGCGCCCAAGGAGCTGGTAGAGGAGGCGGAGAGGGCTACTATAGAGTCCTCTATAGAGGCGGAGGGCTCTGTAGCTACCGATGCCAGGGCTCCCGGCGGCAAGGAGGTGAGGCTGTCCTCGCTCAGGGTAGTTGGGCTGTCCGAGAATTTCCCTATAAAGGGCGGTGAGAGCTTAGACTACCTACTCGACATCAGACACCTCTGGCTCAGGTCCCGTAAGCTCACGCAGATAATGAGAGTCAGGGCCACGGTCCTCGACGCGCTCAGGAGGTACTTCATAGATAACGGGTGGTGGGAGGTCAGCCCGCCAATACTGACCCAGAGCGCGGTGGAGGGGGGCTCTACGCTGTTCCCAGTGGACTTCTTCGGCAGGAAGGCCTACCTGAGCCAGAGCGCTCAGTTCTACCTTGAGGTCATGATATTCAGCCTGGAGAGGGTTTGGTCCCTGACTCCGAGCTTCAGGGCAGAGAGGAGCAGAACCAGGAGGCACCTCTACGAGTACTGGCACCTTGAGGCCGAGGCCGCCTGGATGGACATGCATGACATGATGAGAGTTGTAGAGGACATGGTGAAGGCGACCATAAAGGAGGTGCTCGACAAAAGACTTGAAGAGCTCGAGTTCCTGAAGCGCAAGCTCGACCCGCTGGAGGAAACGCTGAGGTCTAAGTTTAAGGAGGTTACCTATGACGAGGCCATAGAGAGGCTGCAGAAGAAGGGGTTCAACATAAAGTGGGGCGATGACATAGGCGCTGACGAGGAGAGGGCCCTGACAGAGGACCTTAACGTGCCCTTCTTCCTGACCATGTTCCCCAAGCACCTAAAGAGCTTCTATATGAAGGCCTATGATCAGGATCCGAGGCTTGTGCTAGGCTTTGACCTGGAGGCTCCTGAGGGCTATGGAGAGATCGTGGGCGGGAGTCAGAGGGAAGACAGATACGACGTGCTCTACAACAGGATCGTCGAGGAGAAGCTTAACCCGGCTGACTATCAGTGGTATCTGGACCTCAGAAGATATGGTTCAGTGCCACACAGTGGCTTCGGCCTTGGTGTAGACAGGCTGGTCATGTGGATAACAGGTATAGAGCACATACGTGACGCGATACCGTTTCCAAGGCTCAGGGAGAGGATATACCCGTGAGTGCCTGCTCCCTGCTCTCAGGGGGCAAGGATAGCATCTACGCGCTTCACAGGGCACTTCAGGAGGGCGCTGAGGTAGCCTGCGTGGTCTCAATCAGGCCGGCCAGGCGTGACAGCTGGATGTTCCACAGGCCTCTAGTGGAGCTCGTCAGGTTACAGGCTGAAGCTATGGGCTTAGCAGACAGGTTCTATGAAATTGAGGTCTCAGGGGTCAAGGAGAGGGAGGTCGAGGAGCTAGTTCAGGCTCTCAGAGCAGTAAAATCATCGATAGGCTTCGATATGCTGACGATAGGTGGAATTGCCAGCAGGTACCAATACGAGAGGTTCTCAGCCATAGCCAGGGAGCTAGGCATCAGGCTCTACGACCCTCAGTGGGGAGCAGATCCGGAGGATTACATGAGAGAGCTGGTGAGGTACGGTATAGTCTACATAATAACCCAGATCACTACCCAGGGACTCGATCCTAAGCTGATAGGAGTACCCATAACCGAGCTAGGTCAGGTCGAGGCGATAGTCAGGGCTGCTAGGCGCTATGGCTTTCATCCAGCCTTTGAAGGCGGTGAGGCTGAGACCTTCGTGCTCAGAGCTCCCCTCTTCAGGAGATCTATATGCTTGGAGGGGCATAGGGTTAAGGTTATGGAGTTCGACTGGTTCCTGGAGGTCTCATCTGCGAGCCTGTGCGATAGACCCACGACTATAATAGACGGAGTCAGGTATGCGACAGGTCTAGCCCATGCCTAGAAGCCTCCTTGAATTAGTGTTAACCCTCTCCATCAACTCGTTAACGCTCAGTCCCCTAAGGGACGCCACCTGGGCCGAGAGCTCAGGCAACATTAGAGGCACTAGCCTGAGACCATGATAGTTGTAAGGCCCGTCGGTCTCAAAGACCATGTTATCCAAGGGTACCGCCGTGGCTACGGCCACGGACTTGCGCTGAACCTTGAGCGCTGCATTAATCGAGATGAAGTAACCCCTTGAAGTTATTGGTCCTATTAAGTTGAGGGGCCCTGTGTACCAGTGGAACATAACCTTCTCAACTCCTAGTGAAGAGGCCTCAGCAAGGGCCAGGTCCCAGGCCTCGGGGGAGTGCACATTGAGAAAGGCCCTCAGCTCCGCAGCAAGCCTTGCATACGCTCTGAAAACCTTCAGCTGAGGCTCAAGCGTGGACCTATCCATGAACTTGAGGTCAAGGCCTACCTCCCCTATACACGTGACACCGGCCCTCTGGGCCTCGGCCAGCAATTCCCATGCCTCATCTATGCTGTGGTTCCTAAGTGACCAGGGGTGAAAGCCGGCACAGGGGACAACCCTCCTGCCGTAGCTCTGGGCCAGGTCCAGGGTTCTCCTGAAGCTCGCCAGGTCCTCGCTCACGGCAACCACGGTTAGGCCTTTTAACGAGTTCAGGATACCATCTATCTCGCTATCGCTGAACTCGCTGAGATGGCAGTGCATGTCATAGTACTCCAAGGCCTAGACCCTTTACAAGAGACTGAAAGCCTC
>DAJS01000016.1:32670-40532 GCA_002496425.1 Acidilobaceae archaeon UBA162 | reverse complement strand
AAATCAGAGATGTAAGCCTGAATTTATGCTGAAATGATGAGCTACCATAAAGGGGACCTCCCTTTAGGGCAGGGAGAAGTTGGCTTCTACCCGAAGCAGATAAAATCACCTGCCCTAGAGTTGACTAAGGAGCCGAAGTCGGGCCCGTAGTCTAGACTGGACAGGACGCCGCCCTTACACGGCGGAGGTCGGGGGTTCAAGTCCCCCCGGGCCCACCAGCTTAACCTTCTTAGCCCTTATGTTGACCGCGTCAGACAGGTATAGGCATAGTAAGCGCCAGAAGCAGGCCATAAACGACCACCGCCAGATACCCCTTCCAGCTCATGCTTGACTCCTGTATTGCTGGCCCAGGATGTCTGCCTCCAGTAATGGCTAGCAGTATGAGGGCTATGATGCCAAAGAGTACAAATGTCGCGCTAATAGTCCCTAACACCAGCAGCAATACAGTAAATACAACTGATATCAACAAATGCCACCTCTCGCCAACAGCTGCCCTGACGACATGGCCTCCGTCGAGTTGCCCTATTGGTATCAGGTTCAGGAAGGTGACAAAGAGAACCACGTAGCTGGCGAAGGCTAGAGGTGACAGCCTTATATAGTATCCTGAGGGTATACTGAGCGCTGCGGCTATGACCTCAAAGGCCAGAGGTGCGAAGGTTAGCGTTGGGGCTGAGACGGTTGCTGACACAGGAACTAGCTGGGACATGTGTATGCCTATCACAGCAACAGGTATAGCGGCGATGAAGCCAAATAGGGGTCCCATAATGCCTACTATTGCAAGCTCATCAGCCGTGGCAGGAACCCACTTCATGTTTATGACGGCCCCTAGGGTCCCAAGGAATCCCAGCTGGAGCGGCGGAGCCGGTATAAGATAGGGAGGACTGCGAGGCACACTATAGAACCTCATGATTATCCAGTGACCTGACTCGTGTATCAGCAATGGTCCCAGGAGGCCCAGTAAGAACAGGACTGGGGCCTGCCAACCAGCGCCCAGAGCGGTGCCTGAGAGGTATACCATCAATATAGTTAAAGCAGCCAGCGTTGACCACGTGGCCCAGTTGACCTTAGTGCTTATCTTCCCTAGTATCAGGTAGATCACATCGTTATCCTTCTTCAGGGCAGGGGCGTAGCCGCGGGCCACCAGCTCACTGTACAGTTTCTTGAACGATGACGTGTAGTCACCCTTGACCCCCACCACACTGTACCTTATCGCGTTTCCTGGAAGCCACTCTCTGTTAGTAACGTCAAAGTACTTGTTTACTATGATATCAACTTCCTCTTCATGCTGGCTCAAGGTTATCCTGCTGTCATTTGGTTACCAGGCCTTAACAGCTTAGCTATTATTAAGCTATGACCCTCTCACGAAGGGTCCTGTAAAGTCCGCAGAAGTCGGAGCTCTTAATGGCGTCCTGGTGTTTGTCTATAAGGTCCTCAGGAACCTTGATCACATACCGAAGGTACTCGGACTCGATAGGCTGAAGCAGTGCCGGCACTGCTATGCTGCCCACCTCGACGCCCGGCAGGTTACGCCTTAATAGCGTGGTATAGGCAACAGTCACATCATCCCCCACAGAGGTCAATAGCGCCAGCAGCTGGCCCAGGCGATCTGCGTTGCCTAGCGCCCCAAGCTCCCTCCACAGTACCTCAAGGGCCTCCTTCGGCCCCAAGGTCTCGCCTTCAGGGCTTACGTCCAAGAGGAGAAGCGTGTGATGCCCCCAGCACAGGTTGCTCAGAAGGGTTAAGGCTGTGGCTGCAGCGGAGACGCCCCTCCAGGGACCAGGCACTGTAGCCGAGGCGCCAAACCTGTAGAACTGAAGCCCACTTGCCGATATAGCGCTGCAGGGCCCCGAGACGCCTGGGATGACTGACGTCTTGACGCCAGACATAGCGGCCTCCACGAGAAGGGCTGAGTGAGTGGTAGCTATCAGCGGATCGCCAGCAATCAGTACTGCGACATTGCGGTTCCTGCTGAGCTCTACGACCTCGCTTGAGCGCTCCTCTAGTTCTGACCTATCCACAAGCCTATACTCCTTTCCTAGACTCTTCACTACGTCAACTAGCCAAGATGACCTAGGAGATGTGTAGGCCTCGACAAGTACTACGTCGGATGACCTTAGAGCCTCGAGAGCTCTCTTGGTTACATAATCTGGTCCAAGCCCAGCCCCTACCAGTATAAGCAAGGGGTGGGTTCACCAACCATTTGTCCCTAAATCTTCATAGTATTTTATACCTATCCATGTTTATGTTAAAACCACATGCAGCTCAACCTCATAGTCCTTCGACAGCTTAAGCCTAGCTGGCGATTCTCTAGCTAATAGCGCCTCCACTTTTGAAAAGATTGCTGAGAATGCCGCCTTGCCGTCCCTAGCAGTTGGCAGACTCACTTAGGCCTCGGCCATCTTTCCATACCTTACGTGATGGTAAATGAATATTTAAGGATTTATGCTAATGCAGAAAAGGATTAAACCCTTAGCCTGGCGCCGGCCTTAATTAGGCGCTCCCTGATCTCCTGAGGTACTTCTACAGCCCTGTCACTGCTCTCATCATAAACCACTGATACTATTGTGCATCTGGCAGACGAGTACCCTTGCGCCTCATCATATATTTCGTAACGCCAGGTAATGCTGGACCTACCTATTATTACATCAACTATATCAACACGGTAGAGATCCCCTGGCCTTAAGGGCCTCTCGTAGTCGCACTCGGCGTGAACCCTGGGCATCAGGAGCCTCCTGCCCGGCTGCCCTGACTGATTAAGCCCAAGCGCGCTCAGGAACTCCTCCTCAGTCCTCTCGCATACCCTAAAGAAGTTAGAGAAGTGCATCATAAGGGCCGCGTCAGTTTCGCTCCAGTAGACCCTGTAGGTCTTGGAGTATATAACCAATCGCAATCCCTCTGGCCTTGACTTAAATGGGTTTATATTCCCTGATGATGAGGACTGTTAGGGAAGTCTCCATGTCAGTAGCGGCGGAACCTGCCAGGAGGTTCACGGCGAGGCTCAACGGCCTAATAGATAGGGTGGTTACGGCCGTCACCAACAACGGGAAGACATACACAGGAAAGCTGACGGGCTTTGACCCATCCACGCTCTCGATAATCCTTGAGGAGGTCAGGGACTCCCAGGGCACCTCATGGCCCATGATACTCATAATGGGCTCTCACCTAGCTGAGATAAGAGTTAGCGAGAGCGAGGTGTTCAACGCCAAGGAGTTCGCCGAGTTCCTGACCAGGTTCGGCAACATAGACAGATCGCTCATAAAGGTCTATGATGACGCTAACGTAGTTGAGATAACCAGGTCTGTAAGGGTAACCAAGAACGGCATAGAGGGCACTGGACCCCTAGCTCAGAAGGTCAACACGCTTTTCAGGGAGTACCTCAGGACCAAGGGGGTTAGCGTCGCCTGATGTCACGCTTCAGGATAAGGGACTTCGAGCTGGCGGGCAGGATTGGAGTCCTGCGCACTAGGTCTGGGTCTCTTGAGACCCCAGCCTTCTTTCCTGTGGTAGACCCTGCAAGGCAGGAGATCACTATAGATGATATAAAGGAGGTTGGCTTTAAGCAGATCATAACTAACGCCTACCTACTCTATAAGAGGGCTCTTAAGTCAGGTGACGGCAGTGTTCCTGGGAAGCTCGATGTACATAGGTTCCTCGGCTTTGATGGCATAATAATGACTGACTCAGGGGCCTACCAGCTGCTAGAGTATGGTAACATAGACGTCGATCAGAACACTATAATCAACTTCGAGAAGGCTATTGGCTCAGACGTGGCCGTAATCCTAGACCATCCGACGGGTGACGTAAGCAGGAGAGAGGCGGAAGCTAGCGTCGTCGAGACCCTCAGGAACGCACAGGAGGCCCTGAAAATCATAGATGTTAATGATGATACCATATGGGTTCTACCCATACAAGGTGGCAAGTACCTTGACCTGGTAAGGCGCAGCGCTCTTGAGTCATCGAAGCTAGCGTACCCGATGTACAGCATAGGGAGCCCCACAGCTTTCATGGAGGTCTACAGGTATGACATAGTACTAAAGATGATAGGGACCGCCAAGGAGGTCCTGCCCCCTGAGAGGCCAGTACACCTCTTTGGGGCTGGCCACCCGCTGATCTTTCCCTTTGCCGTGGCCCTAGGAGTTGACACCTTCGACTCTGCCTCCTATATACTCTATGCCAGGGACGACAGATATATGACGGACTACGGGACCGTAAAGCTCCAGGACCTGCAGTACTTTCCGTGCTCCTGTCCTGTATGCAGGAAGTACACGCCGCGCGACCTTATGGAGATGCCGCCTGAGCAGAGGAGGAGGTTGCTAGCTATTCACAACCTCTACGTGATAAAGCGCTCCCTGGAAAGGGTCAAGCAGGCCATAGCTGAGGGGAGACTGTGGGAACTGGTGGTTGAGGTGTCGAGGTATAGGGCTGAGACCGCCAGGGCGCTAAGGGCCATAAGCAGGTACTACAAGCTCATGGATAGCTTTACCCCGAGCAGCAAGGGAGGTCTAAGGGGCGTCAGGCTTGTAAGCATTGAGAGCACCTGGAACCCAAGGGTGATGAGGTACAGGAGCTGGGTGCTAACGTCATATGAGCCTCCGAAGGACATGATCAATGTCCTCACGCCCCTGCCTACCTCCAGGGGCTGCCAGGAGGTTAGCATCAAAGGGTCCAGGCACGTCATTTACTACGTTCCATACCTTGGCCTTATACCCTCGGAGGCCTGCGGACTTTATCCCACTGCTCAGTTCACCTACGCTGAGCCAGTTGACGACGCCGTGATCAGGGACCTGATAAACGTTGTCAGGACCTTTGTGGCACGCTCAAGGGAGAGAGGATGGCCTCTAACAGCGGAGGCCTCGAGACGCAAGAGGTGGTCAATGGAGGTGGGACTAGAGCTCAGCAGGCTCGGCGTAGATACGAGCTGGCTTGATGAGAGGGTTCACGGGACCAGAGCTGACTAAAGTCAAGGTCATTACATGAATATGTGCGCGCTGCTTGAGCTCTCCCTGCTCCTATCCTGGTAGAGCGCCTCCGCCATGCGCTCTAGCGCCTCCCTCTGCCTCCTCGCCAGCTCAGCCAGCTCCTCTACAGAAGCCTGTACCCTCAGGAGCTCGCCAAGTATAACGTTGGCGCCCACGAGGGCAGCATCGTAGTCTATCCCATCAACCACCGAGTACGGCAAAACCATGACTGCTGGCACGCCCCTGTGCTCAAGGTATATGTGAAGGAGCGCCAGAGGGCCTATGACCCCAAGTCCCCCCTCCATCTTCGGCGCCCTCAGCTGTGGGGCTGTGAAGTGGCTGTTGTGCAGCCACCTGTACTTGTATGTGTCGTTAACAGGCTCGTAATCGCGGCTGAGCCCGCCGACCAGCACAGCGTAGCTGACCCCGACCTCAGCTGTCCATGAGGCCAGCTCGCTGCAGTAAGCGTGCTGATCCAAGGGCTCCGGCACGGCCCTGTTCACCAGTACCATCACCTTCTGGTCGCCAGCCTTGCCGTAGTATATCTCGAACGGGAGGCCAACGCCGTCATCCTCCATGACCACCACTGATGGCACCCTGGGAGTTATAATGTAACCCACCTTGCGGAGCGAGAGGGCAGAGGCTATGTACCTGGGCACCACGTAGCCTATCCTGCCGAAACCTGGAAAGCCTGTCAACAGCACAGAGCCCCTCAGCTCCTCCTGAGGCACCTTAACTACCAGCTCGACCTTACCCTTCCTGGCTGACAACCTCGACCACCTCCCTGACCCTTACGACCTCCTGATCTTTCAGGAGGCTCATCATGAACCCGGGAACCCTGGCCTTGCCCACGCCCAGGAGCCTATCATCGCTGTCAACAAGCAGCACCTCGTCACCTGGCCTGATTAGCTTGTCAGCACTAAGCACCAGCGCCCCCACTACTATGTCTGCAGGTTTAACAAGCGTGACCCTGAGGCGTGGAGGGGGCAGCAGGCTCCTGACGAGCTCAGCTCCATCAAGGCTCAGCGTGAAGGTGAAGTCCCTGGGCCTCAGGGTCATGAGTCTTCTGCCCTCCAGGTAGACATACCTTATCTTGCCGTGCCTCAGCTCAACCTCAAGGGGCCTTGAGGTCAGGTCACCGGCCACTGAGGGCCCAAACTGGGCTGAGAGTAGTGCCCTGAGCCTGAACAGATCCTTAGTCGTGGCTGTCCTCCTGGCCGGCAACAGGGTCCTATCAAACGCGCAATCTGAAGCCCTTATAAGTTGCCAAGGGCTGTGCGGCGCCGGCGACCCGCATGACATCCCCCCATGAGCTTAAAGGGCGCGACCTGCTGTGCCTGAGGGATTACAGTGTTGAGCAGATAAACTTCCTCCTCAACCTGGCTACACAGCTCAAGCAGAGGTTCTATGCCGGGGAGAGAGTCATTGATGTCCTGAGGGGGAGGAGCATAGCCCTGATCTTTGAAAAGCCATCGACAAGGACAAGGGTAAGCATGGAGGTAGCTGCTTACCAGCTAGGAGCCCTCCCAATAATGCTCAGCGCCTCGGAGCTCCAGCTGGGCCGCGGCGAGAGCGTGCCTGACACCGCCAGGACCCTCTCTAGGTTCGTCGATGGTATAGCTGCTAGGGTCAGGAGGCATGAGGATCTGGAGGTGTTGGCCAAGTACGCTACAGTGCCCGTAATAAACGCCCTGAGCGACCTGTCCCACCCACTCCAGGCGCTGGCGGACTTTATGACAATATACGAGAAGAAGGGGCGCTTCAAGGGCCTCAAGCTGGCCTTCGTGGGCGATGGAAGCGATAACATGCTTCACAGCCTGATGGTCGTTGCCGCTAAGCTGGGTGTTGACATCTATGTGGCCTCCCCTAGCTCTCTGATGCCAAGGAAGGACATTCTCGAGGCGGCCCTGGCTGATGCCCAGGTGAGTGGCTCGACCATAAAGTTCGCTGAGTCCCCTGAGGAGGTAGTTGATGGTGCTGACATTGTCTACACAGACGTGTGGGTAAGCATGGGCCAGGAGGACTTGGCTGAGCAGAAGAGAGCGCTGCTGAGGCCTTACCAGGTAAACGCTAAGCTAATGGAGAGGGCCTCTAGCAGGGCCATATTCATGCACTGCCTCCCTGCCCACAGGGGCGAGGAGGTAACCGATGATGTGATCGACGGTCCATGGTCAGTGGTCTGGGACGAGGCTGAGAACAGGCTCCACACAGAGAAGGCGGTTCTAGCAGCATTGATACCCTGAGCCGGGCACCTCTCTCCTCTTTTAGGCCTAGGCATAACAGCAAGTGAAGGGGGTAGGCCGAGGCCATGTCTTATGAGGAGCTAAATGCAATCATAGAGGTGCTACTGAAGCATGTGGACGACCTGGACAGGGGTGAGAGGAGAGTATCAAGAGTTGACAGCCAGGCAGCCATAATGAGCGTGACCGCCTACAAGGTGTGGAAGGCATCCCTGCTCAGGGTAATTGCTAAGGCCAGGGAGGTCTATGAGGAGGCGTCAAGGGGCAGTAGGATGGCTGCCTCTATAGACGCCTGCGAGCTGTCCGACATGGTGAAGAACCTAATAATGGTCTCCAGCCCCGACGATCCCATATTCCTTGGGCTCAGGCCGTCCCTCAGCTACCTCCAGGCCGTGGCGACGGCGCTGTGCAGGCCTATAACTCAGCCGACGATCCATCCCTGACTTGGACTTGGGCCCACAAGGAGCCCCTGGACCGGGCTGTGGAGCCATGGGTACTGGTCGGTTAACGGGAAGCTGGGCGCGTACCAGCTTATAGTCAGTGCGGAGCTCGGCCCGTGTGGCCTCACTTGACCTACGATAAGTGCGTAGTTATAGCCAGCGTCCTGATAATATATGAGCGTGACCCTGTAGTCTCCAGGGTTGCTAACGCCTAGGCTCGAGAG
>DAJS01000016.1:565-32650 GCA_002496425.1 Acidilobaceae archaeon UBA162 | reverse complement strand
TATCATATGGAGGTGCACCGTCGTCCGCCCAGAGGCTCAGCGTGCTGTTCGACAGGCCTGGCTCGTAGCCGAGCCAGTCAGTGAAGTTGAAGTAGCCTGGACTGGGCCTGAGCAGGAACAGGCCGCCGTCGTCAGTGATTAGTTTTATCGTTGGGTTCTGCGGACTGACGTGCCTGACCGAGAGCCAGCCCACAGCCTTCAGCAGCCAACTTGAAGTGTTAGGCTTCAGGCTCAGGTTAACAAAGACGTTAGTGAAGTTCAGGGCCTGCAACATACCTGACTTATTGACAGGCGTTAGCACCTCAGGCCCCTCGTCATGACGCGGCAGCTGGAACTGAAGGGAGCCGCTGGTGCTGAGGCTACTGTTGATGTAATCAACGCTTCCATTGTTCATGATGATGGCGCAAATCAGGTAGCTCAAGTTAAAGGTGGGAGTCCCCGCAGTGTAGAGGGGTAGAAGGTACGTGAAGTTTGACAGGTTATAGTATGTGAATCCCCATGTTTCTGAGTCGAGTTGACGCGCCAGACTACTGCAAGTACTGCTCAGCTTCTTTAGCGTGGAATAACTTACATCGCTTATCAGCTGGCCTTGGCCATTATACACCTGGTACAGCAGACCGCTGTTCATAACGTACCCTATGTTGTCGAGGCCTGGGTCATAATAGCTGTTGACGCCATACTGTTCTGAGCCGAGGGTGGAGGCATTAAGCACCAGGAGATATAGGGTCCTGTTTCTATTCCTATTAACACTGAACGGCAGCTTGACCCACACGTGCATGTAACTCTTGTTAAACCACTCCACCCACGCGTTGGTCAAGGTCCACGTGCCTTTTGGCCCTGGGACGCCGAAGGCTATGTCGGTTGGCAGGCCCTCATCGTTTGTAGCCAGGTCAACTCCATTCTTAGAGAGGTAGTCCTCTAGCGCCTTTACGTCTATAGTAATGTTGAGCTGAACCCCCTGCTGCAGCTGTCCTACCCCAGGGTTGTAGATGGTTATGGGAATGGCGTCTACCACGCCAAGGGTGTTATTAGTGCCGTTGAGGTAGTTCACCGTAGCGGTGCCGTTCACCTTAGGGCTTGGCTGCGACAGGCTGAGCTGCTGGCTTTGAGCGCACACCTGCTGAACCAGCTGGCTGTTGACCTCTGAGACAGGGATAGCCTCAACGGCAGTGATCGCCCAGCCGCTCTGAAGCACGAGGTACACGGAGCTCCACGTGCCGTTTATGAAGAGCTGCACTGAGCCCCCAGGCCCTGCCGATATGGGGAGGTGGGACCTGCTGAGGCTTCCCAGCAGCCCAACGTAGACGCTGTTGCCAGGCCCCAGCACCAGCGGCCTTCCCGAGCCGTTGGTAGCTGCTATAGAGTAGAGCTCGTAGGCGTAGGGGAAGCTCTCCTGCACGCATATGTACGTCAAGTTGTAGTAGGTGGATGGTATGAAGACCGCGAGCGCTCCCCTGCCCAGCTCAGCAGCCATGTCAAGGGTCTGGATCCTCTCAGAGGTCAGCTGAGACGCCAGCCTGTAGGTGTTCTCATAATAGAGTAGCACACCAATAGCGGCGACTAGTACCAGTGCCACTATTATTGCGCCTACTACGGCCGCCTGAGACCTACGGGCTGACATACACGCTCACCTCCCCCACGTTAGTCACAAGGTACACCTCCGTCGCCGAGGACGGGAGGCCGCACGTTATGGTCGCTATCGCGTTGGCCGGCGCGTTAAATGGTAGCCTGCCAGCCAGCTCCTGGCCCGTTGGACCTATTGCCGTGTAGTTGCACTGCAAGGGCGTAGCACCGGCTAGGACCTGCTCCAGGTCAGCTCCCAGAGGGCCAGTGTCGACTACAAGGTAGACCTTGCCCCCGATCGCGGTAGCAGTTATTGGAGTCACATAACCTAGGTACTCCTGCTCGTTGAGGTGTCGTGAGGTGACGGCTGAGGATTGTGAGAGGACGTAGGTCAGGACTACAGACCCAACCGACAAGGTAACCATTATTAGAACTACCTCTGCCACCACCTCTGATATCGAAGGCCTCCCAGCGGCCAACGCTTGTGCTGCCCCAATATTGTGTAACTCTACAACTAATAACCTTAACCTTGCCTAAGAGCTCCTGACCGACAGGCCAGGCCTTGGCTGCCTAGTGCACGCCCATAGCCAGCAGGCCCAACAGCATGGTCAGTGTTCCCAGGGCGCTCAGCTCCACGAAGTACTCAATAGAGCGCGGCGCGTAGCCGTCTATTGATTTAGCTAGCACATAGGCCGAGGCTGTTGAGAGCATCAGGAGCGTATAGTACATCATGCCTAGGAGGGCCGTTACGCTTATGTGAGCCGCAGGTGCAGTCCCAATGCCTGCTGCTTGTATAGTGGGGGCCCCTGCTAGGGCTCCCACTAGGTCCAGGCTTATTGCCGTGGCTATCCCGAAGACAGCTATAGCTATAAAGGTTATCATGCCGTAGGTCCTGAGTCTGTTGGCTATTGTGTAGTCCATCCTGTCAAGGTCTATAGCGTACTTGCTTGCAAGCTCCAGCAGCTCCCTGGCCCTGCCGCCGCTGCGACCAACAACAATTATAGAGAGGAGGAGCAGCCTCACATCTCTTGGCACCTCTGAGAAGACCTTCTTGAAGGCGCCCTCTAGGTCCCCTGTGGACCTATAGACGAGTCTCAGCCTCTCAAGTAAATCCCTCAGGGGGCTCTCCATGAGACTTATGGAGACCTCTAGGGCCTCGTCAATAGACTTGGCTGACGAGAATATGTTAGGGTATATCTGCAGGAGCTCTATGACCTGCTCCCTCAGCTGCCTCACGTAGCTTACGCGCCCCCTGTACCTGATCGCGAGTGGCATCAGCCCAAGCGCCATTATGCCCTCGAAGACCCCTATGGACTTTGGGCCCCTTAGGACGAGTACTATGCTGAAGTGCTCAAACGTTATCACGCCAGCCTTTGATGCCAGGGCCAGGCCGCCAACTATGATAGCCAGGCTAGCTAAGATAACCGTTAGGCCCTGCCAGCCGCCCTCAGCCCTTGGCTCTGGGGCAGCCTTGGTGGGCTTTGCCACGGGCTCTCACCTACAGCTTAAGCTTAGAGGCCTGGTTGTCCACAAGTATCACAGTAATCAGAGAGACGAGGGGTACCAGGAAAAACGTCATGAGAAACGTTATCTCAGTTGCGCTAAGCCCAGCAGTAGGGTATATGGAAAACAGCATTGCTATTATTGACACCGTTATGGGGGCCAGGAGCCCTACAACCATGAATATCTCCAGCAGGACCCCGATTGAGTTGGAGACCTTGTCTATCAGCGTAAAGTAATAGTTGGAGTACTCCTCAAGGTGCTGTCTAGTTATAGACGAGAGGTCAGAGCCAGCGCTAACCCCCCTTGAGAGTGACCTGAAGAGGAGCTTGAGGTTTAGCGAAGGCGTGAGCCTTGACAGCTCGTTAAATATATTCTCAGGCGCCACGCCGAGGGCCAGGAGCTCGTTAGCGTAGTTTATCTCCACGGCAAACTCCTTCAGGTCATTGGCGTAAAGCGATAGGGACCTTATGGCCTCCCCTACCGACGTCCCTCCAGCGAGAACCGACGCCAGGACTGAGGCGAACGCATGGAACTTGGTTTCAAGCATGCTACCCCTTGAGGAGTAGCTCATTATTGGGAGCGCTGCCAGAAGCGCTATGCCCAACAGCAAGCCCGTCGCAGCACCTAGGATGCCACCCACTATGCCTACCTCAAGGCCCCACCTTGAGGTGAAGGCATAGGCTATGAAGCCCAGCAGGACGCTAATCATGGGTGCTAGCATGACGTGTGACCTGCAGTAGTGCCTGATGCTCGGGGCCACTCCCGAGCCAAGTATTATGTATGGGGCCTCGTTACCTATCAGGCGCAGCGCCAGGGGGCAGGGCCAGGGCACCTGTGCCTCTAATGCCTTTATCTCCAGGACCTCCCCTCCGAGCTCACGCACCGCCAAGGGCCTCACCGCCCTCCTCGAGCAGGACCCTGTACCTGCCCACGGCCCTCTCGGCCTTCTCGTACACCTCAGCCGGGCTCCTCCTGTAGGCCCTTGTAATGGAGTAGAGAGTCGTCACGTTAGTGCTCTCACGGGCCAGCCAGTCTAGTACTGTGGCCCTCATTATCAGGTCGTCAAACACCTCGTCGTATCTTCTGAGGCTCAGATTCGATATGACCTTAAGTGTGCTAAGCTCCTTGGTCCTGAGCCTCCATTGGTCAGTCTCAGGGTTCCAAACCACGACCTCCTGAAGCTTTATTGAATCTGTGTTCAGGTCGTAGCCTGTAGTCTCATGCACTCTAATCACCTTCCTCACCACGTTTCCTCCCTGCTCAACTCTCTGTATGTTGACGAAGAGCTTGGCAGTTGCTATGAGGCTCTTGGGTACCTCCATGGGCGGTGATGCTAGCCTGCTTATCAAAGCCTCAGCAGACTCCGCGTGTATAGTGGTCACGCCACCATGACCGGTAGCAAGCGCTTGGAAGAACGTGTAAGCCTCCCTTGATCTTATCTCACCCACTATTATCACATCAGGCCTCTGCCTCAGCGCCGCTTCAACCTGAGCCTGCATGGTCACGTTCTGAATCTGAGGGTCCGTGGAGAGCCTAGTGGTCATGGCGGCCCAGTTCTCATGAAACGGCAAGAATATCTCAGGCGTGTCCTCGACAGTGGTTATCTTGTACTCGGGCGGGAGAAGCATGGTTATGGCGTTGAGCAGCGTTGTCTTACCGCTGCCCGTGACACCATATATTACAACTCCCTGCTTGAAATCCAGGGCCTGCCACAGCAGGGCCGTCACGAATGGGTCAAGGGTGCGCTTCCTGAGGAGCTCCAACACTGTTATCGGCTCCGCCCTGAACTTCCTTATGGTGAACTGAGGCCCTAGCCTTGAGACCTCATCAAGGACTATATTGACCCTGTAACCCTCTGGCTTCAGTATGCCCTCAACTATGGGGGTAGCTATTGATGGCTCCTTGTTGATCCTGATGCCGAGCTTCATCACTAGGGAGCGGAGCTCGTAGAGGTTTGTGAAGGTTATGCTTGTCGTCAGCCACTCATAGTTTGTATGATAGACGAATACGGGGATCCCAAGCCCATTACATGATATGTCCTCTATGTAGGGGTCCCTCATAAGGGGCTCGAGGGGGCCATAGCCTACGTAATCTCTGGCAACATGATAGGCCACGGCTACGGCGGCCTCCTCCACTGCCTGCGTTATCCTTCCAGGTGACAGCAACAACCTCAGGTTCCTCCCCACATGCCTTCTTATGAGCTGCCTAGCGTAGGGGAGCAACAGCTCGAAGACGGACTCAACAGTGCCAAGCGACGACATCTTCTCTAGGAGTTCCGCATCATGAGCTACCATCGAGGACAGCTCCAAGTAGGAGGCCCTTCTGATCTCCGTGTTAAGACGTGGCTCGGATATGTCATAGTAGCGCCTGCCCTCAGGGTCCTGGTATATCGCGACCTCAACCCTGGGCCTGCCTATTACGACATACTTGTTAAGAACCTTAGTCTCGCCGCCCGTCTTGTCCTGTAGGCTGTTAACAGTCAAGGTACCCTCTGCCTTTAGCTCACGGGAGCTATTAAGGCTACTGTGGCTGGGCACCGGACTGTCAGATAGTTGTTGAAGTATCGCCGAACCTGGTCGAGGACTGCCTGATGAGTGCTAAGGAGTAGAGCAGCAGGGACGCCTCGGCAGTGCTCCCAGCCCTAGACGAGAGCCCCCTTATGTAGATGGCCCTGCCCAGCACGCTCTCCTGTGGGGCAAAGGACGAGTCGGACCCATTGAGAACTACCATCACTGTGCCCTCGAGCTCTGGCGGGGAGAGGGGGTCAATGAGCTCGGAGGCCTTCTCCTTATCAACAAGTAATACCGTTGAGGGCGAGAAGACCTCTACCGCATCCCTGAGCTCAGGAAGAACCACTAACCCCCTGTTATCCTTTATCAGCAGCCTGTAAGCCTCAGGTATGCCTGCCTGCGCCGCCGCGCCATAGACCTTAGTGGCAACCAGGGACTCAAGACCAAGGGCTATCACTATCTTGGCCAGATCCACCAGCCTTTGAACACTTGACACGTTGTGTATGACAGGTATGATCTTGCGGACTCCCATAGCTTGCACCTTAGAGCATGTAGCTCATGTCACCCGGTATTCTGAGCTCTGTGCCCGCGACCTCGGCGACCCCACTCTCAAGGTCTTTGGCTACCTGCTCAATGGAGCTAAGAGCCTCCTCCAGGCTCCTGGCCGGCACACGGGTGGACTGCCTTGACCCATTTTTGTAGACTGAGAGTGTGAGGAAGCCACCCTCCAGCTCGCGGCGGCCCACGTAGACGATCACAGGCGGCTTCGCTGTCGACTCTATCTGCCTGACGGATCCTGATAGCGAGGTGCGCGTGGTCTCGGAGTAGCCGGACCTGAAGCCTCTTGTTAACAGGCCCGAATGAAGCCCTCTGGCCATGTCGAGCACCTTCTCATCCATCTGGTCACCAGCCCTGACGGCCAGCACCGCGAACTGCACTGGGGCCAGGGGGAACGGCAGCCTGCCTCTGTAGTTCTCCAGGTAGGCTCCCAGGAAGCGCTCAATAGAGCCCAGCAGTGCCCTGTGTATTATATAGACATCGTTGATTCCGTAGAGCTCTTTGACGATATCATATATCATGAACCTCCTCGGCAAGTTGAAGTCAAACTGTATTGTCCCGAGCTGCCATTCCTTGGCGTTCTGCCCCTCGCCTAGAGTGACCAACACGTCTATCTTGGGGCCATAGAATGCTGCCTCGCCCTCAACGCTTACGTACTCGAAGCCGTATCTCTTGGCTAGGCTCTCAGCCGCGCTGATCAGGAACCCCTCTGCCTTCTCCCACTCCTCCCTGGTCCCCATGAACTCCGTCCCTATCTTTGACTTGTCGGAAAGGCTGATCCTTATCCTGAGGGTCCTGGGGTTTATGTCTACGTTGAAGACCTTAGAGTAAATGGTTATCAGCTCATCGAAGACGGACTCTATGACCTTGGACGCGTCGTCGCCCGAGGTTATTATGTGCGCGTCGTCCTGTGTGAAGCCCCTGGCTCTCAGCAAGCCGTAGACGCTCCCGCTGGGCTCCAGGCGATGCACTCTGCCGACCTCAAAGATCTTAAAGGGGAGACTGACCTTGTTGCGGTACCTTGTGACCTCGCTGAGGAATACCGTCAGGTGTAAGGGGCAGTTCATGGGCTTGACGGCATAGTCCCTGCCCTCCAGCTTGAAGACATACATGTTCTGCCTGTAGAAGCCCATGTGACCTGAGAGCTCAAAGAGCGCGCTGCTGCTAACTATTGGGGTCTCAGCTATGTAGTAACCACGCCTAGCATGAAAGTTGACTAGCATCTGCGAGAGCGCGGCCCTCAGGTAGCCCCCTCCGAGCGTGAAGAGAGGTAGGCCATGACCTATCAGCTGACCTACCTCAACCTGGAGCTTACTGAGCATGAGCTCTGGTTTGACAGCTATGTCAAGCTCCTGGGCGTAGTCCATGTGGTTCTTCTCTTGGCTCAAGGCTACCTGTGTCAGGTCCTTGCCCTGAGTTTAATAAGCTAGAGCTCTCAAATCCGAGCAAGCTGTTAATCGATAACAGCACTGTTAAGCCAAGAGGGCCCAAGGAGGAGATGGCCCCCTCCGCGATGTCGATCCTTCTGGGGCTAAGTGATGCCAGGGCTGCCGCGACCACTGATGACATGACATAGATCAGCTGTGGCCAGAGCCCCTCAGGGATCCAAGGCACCCTGGCTAGCGCCTGAATAACCAGCAGAAGCGCCGCGGCTGAGAGGGGTGCTGGCCTTGGAGCCCGCCGTCCTTCAGGGACAAGCCTAGGGCGAGCCTGCCCAGAGCCTCTTTTTAACAGCCCCCTTGCTATGCCGGCCAGCACGGCGGCCCCTGCGGCCAAAAGGAATGTCAAGAGCGCTTCGGCAAGTGAAACAGGTCCGTCCCAGTTGGCTGCCAGGGGTGCCAGGGCAATGGCAAGACCGCTAAGCGGTGTCCCCGTGAGGGCTACTAGGGCAGCTGATATGATGGCCAGAGCCAGCGGAAGCGCCGCGAGGGTTATCATGTTCGACAACAACTGACTCAGGTTAAGCAATGTCAGTCCTAACGTCGCCTTAACGATATAAATAGAGAGCGCCTCGCCAGTAGCGGCCAGCAGAATAGCGATGGCCAGCCTGGCTGCTGTCCATACGTTCACCTGGGCTCCCGGAGCTCATTTAAGCTAGCCCACCTTATTCGGAGGTAAGGTGCCCCTCACGTCCAACGAGCTGACGCCCAAGATAAAGGACACCAAATGGGATCCGTCCAAGGAGGAGGAGCTGCTCAGGGTCTGGGACGAGGAGAGGAAGACCAAGAAGCCTGAAAGCTGGCATGATAAGGACATCATGCTCGTAGACACTCCACCGCCCTATGCCAGCGGCAAGTGGCATGTTGGGGGTGCTGCCCACTATGCACAGATAGACATGATAGCCAGGTACTTCAGACTCAAGGGCTACTACGTCCTGGTGCCATTCTATGCTGACCGCAACGGGCTCCCGGTCGAGGTGCAGGTCGAGAAGAGCTACAACGTAAAGGCTAAAGATATGGCCAGGACAGTTGAGGGCCGCAGGAAGTTCCTCCAGCTCTGCAAGGAGTTTCTCGACGCTGCTGAGAAGGACCTGGTCAGGGTCTGGACAAGGATGGGATGCTCCTTTGAGTACTGGCATGATGGAACTGACAGCGCCAAGTACAGAGCCCTCACGCAGGCGACCTTCATAGAGCTCTTCAAGAGAGGCATGATATATGAGGCTGAGAGGCCCGTCAGATGGTGCCCTCGCTGCGGCACCACGCTGGCCGAGGCTGAGATAGAGTACAGGGAGGAGGAGGGGTACCTCTACTACGTCAAGTACCGCCTAGCAGATAACGGAAGGGAGCTGGTCGTGGCCACCACTAGGCCCGAGCTCCTGCCTGCATGTGCTGCGCTTGCATATAACCCCAATGACAGTAAGTACAAGGGACTCGCAGGCAGACGTGCCATAGCCCCTCTCTTTAACCATGAGGTGGTTATAGTTGAACACCCCAGTGTGGACATGAACTTCGGCACTGGCCTCGAGATGGTCTGCAGCTATGGCGATGAGGATGACGTGCGCCTCTTCAGGGAGCTAGGTCTCAAACCCAAGGTAATCATTGATCAGGAGGGCCGCATGACAGAGGAGGCGGGCTTCCTCAGGGGACTCACGGTCGACGAGGCCAGGAGGAAGGTGGTGGAGGAGCTGGAGAGGCAGGGGCTTTTAGTTAAGAAGGAGAGGATAAAACACTCCGTGCCCGTGTGCTGGCGCTGCAAGACGCCGCTGCAGATAATACACAGGAGTGAGTTCTTCCTCAGGCAACTCGACCTGCGCGACGCCATGCTTGGGATAGCTAAGTCAATTGATATAAGGCCTGAGTTCCAGAGGCAGAAGCTCATAGACTGGATAAACGCAATTGCCATGGACTGGCCCATCTCAAGGGACCGCTACTATGGTACTGAGATACCGATATGGAGGTGCTCAAGGTGTGGCGCCCTCCTGGTACCTGAGCCAGGACGCTACTACAGGCCTTGGGAGGAAGAGCCACCATGGGACAGGTGCCCGGTTTGCGGCGCGCCAAAGGAGAGCCTGATTGGGGAGAAGAGGGTGTTCGACACCTGGTTTGACTCCAGCGTGTCAATGCTCTATGTCACTAAGTGGTCTGAGGACAAGGAGTTCTTCGAGAGGGCCTCAGGTAACGTGCTGAGACCCCAGGGGGAGGACATTATCAGGACGTGGCTCTACTACTCGCTGCTGAGGGTCTACCAGCTGACGGGCAGGCCTGCCTTCAGGTGGGTGAGGATAACGGGCATGGGCCTGGATCCTAAGGGGAGACCCATGCACAAGAGCCTAGGCAATGTAGTTGACCCTGAGCCTATAATGCAGAAGTATGGTGCTGACGCCTTCAGGTTCTGGGCCGCCGCCTCGGCTAGGCTGGGCTACGACTATAGGTACGACGAGAAGAAGGTACTGACGGGGCGCAACTTCGCCACGAAGATATGGAATCTGGCCCGCTTCATCTCAGCCTTCCCCGAGCCGGCCGAGGCCAGGCTCAAGCCCATTGACAGGGCCTTCATGGGCTTCGCGCAGAGGCGCTTCAACTTAGCCATTAAGGGCTACGAGGACATGGATGTCTATGAGCCTGCTGTGCAACTCTACGAGTTCCTGTGGAACGCCTTCGCGGCCCACTACGTAGAGATGGTCAAGGACAGGGCCTACTCGAGCTCCTACCTGCTCGAGGACAGGCAGGCTGCCTGGTACGCGCTTCACAGGATGTTCAGGTCAGCTATAATATTATTGTCACCGATAATGCCATTCGTGACCGACTACGCGTACCGTCTGCTCTACGGTAAGTCGGTGCACTCTGAGCACCTGCCCGAGCCGCTGGTGCCTGAGGGTGAGGTTGATAGGCTCGCTGAGGACGCCGTAAAGGTGATGGACCTCAACAGTGCCGTCTGGGGCTACAAGAAGTCGCTTGGCAAAAGGCTTAGCGAGCCCATAGCCGAATCCATCCTCTACATACCGGCCTCTCTGGCTGACTACGTCCCTGACCTGGCGGCGTTCCACAGGGTTAAGGTGAGAACCTATGAGCGCTCGCCGCCTGAGAATGCTATGCATATAGGCGGCGGCGCGTACATAGCGCCCCCTTAGCGTGCTTGAGATTCACAACAGCGAGTTTCTATACGTGCCTCTAATCTCTGCTTATTTATGGGAACCTCTATAGGAGCAGTGAGAGGTGAGCACGTCTTGATAACCGTTGTCGGCGGCGCCGGCAGGGTAGGAGTCACGACTGCCGCGCTCGTAATGCTAAGGGAGCTTGATGATGTGATGTTAATAGACATAAAGCCCAACGCTCCTCAGGGCGAGGCCCTTGACCTTAACCACATGGCAGCCGCCCTGGGGCTGTCGGTGAGGGCCTATGGCTCTAATGACTATAAGGACATGAAGGGCTCAGACATAGTCATAGTGACCGCAGGCTTCCCTAGGAAGGCGGGACAGACAAGGGAGGAGCTACTGAAGACCAATGCTGACGTCATAGTCCAGGTGGCTGACAATATAAAGAAGTATGCACCTGACGCCGTAGTAATACTGACCACAAACCCGTTGGACGCCATGGTTTACGTCATGTACAAGAAGCTTGGGGCGCCAAGGGAGAAGGTATTCGGGCTGAGCGGGATGCTTGACTCTCCCAGGCTCTCCTACTACGCCTCGTTGAAGCTTGGCATAAGTCCGGCATCAATAAATCCCATAGTGCTCGGCATGCATGGCGAGCACATGTTCCCAGCCCCCAGGCTCTCAACAGTTGGAGGCGCGCCGCTCACGAGCCTGCTTGACAATAACTCAATAAACGAGGTGGTTAAGCAGACCATAGGTGCCGGAGCTGAGATAATCAAGCTGCGCGGCTACAGCAGCAACTGGGGCCCTGCCGCTGGCGTGGCCCTGATGGCTGAGGCCGTAAAGAAGAACCAGCATAAGGTCTACATAGTAAGCGCCTACCTGCAAGGAGAGTATGGCTACAACGATGTCATAGCTGAGGTACCTGCGGTAATAGGTAGAAAGGGCATAGAGAAGGTAATCCAGCTGCCACTTAACGAGGAGGAGAAGAAGGGTCTAGACGCCAGCATCAAGGCTGTGAGGGATCTGATAAACGCCCTGCCGCAGGAGTACAGGTCTTAAGCCTTAGCCTCTTACCCTTAAGTTTTTCTGAGTAAAGTCGTCCAGGGGCTTAGCATGAGCCAGTCGGAGTCCAGACTCCCCAAGAGGTTGTTTTACATAAACATCTACCAGCTGAGCTACAAGCCGGAATCTAAGTGTGAGTTCTTCGAAGTATATGAGGTAGGGGGTTCCTACATTGCGTACTGTAAGGTGCTAGAGTCCTACATAGCGAGGTCCAAGGTGCGTAAGTGCGAGGCCGACTACGAGCAGTGCCCCTTCAGGAAGGTTGGCCTTAAGATGTACCTGGAGCAGAAGTGAAACAGTAGCCGTTTAACCTCAGGCCCAAGGGTGACAGCGGAAGGAGCTTGTCCACGCTTTACTGCGAGGTCTGCGGCAGACCCATAGAGGGCCCTGGTCACAGAGTCCTGCTTGATGGTGTTGAGGTTGTGCTCTGCGACGACTGTTTTATCAAGCTGAGCAGGAGCGGACGCGTGATGCCCGTACCGAAGCGCCAAGCCCAAGTGCCCCAGGTCAGGCCAAAAGCGGCCAGAAGGCCCAGCAACTCCACTATGCTTGAGGTTGTTGATGACTACCCTGACATAATAAGGAGAGCCAGGGAGTCCAGAGGGTGGACTCAGGCAGCCCTGGCACAGAGGCTCAGGATCAGCGAGGACTTGCTGAGGAAAATAGAGTCAGGTAAGCTTAAGCCTCCCGTCGACCTGGCCAGAAGGATTGAGGGCCTGCTCAAGGTACAGCTGCTGCAGCCTGTTGAGTATGAGGAGGGGGAGCCTGGTTCGCCAGAGAGCTCACTGACCTTTGGTGATGTGGCCGTTGTTAGGAAGGAGAGCCATAAGGGTCTGGGGCCCAGGGAATGAGGAAGGCCCTCCTGGTGGTCTCTAAGGAGTTTGAAGACCATCTTAGCGAGGCCATAACAATCGCTAAGAGCGCCGACTATGAGGTAGTTGATGTGATAATGAGACCCAGGCCGGGCCGTAGGCTTTCAGATGCCGCCTGCGACTTGATAGCTAGGAGAGCCAAGGAAGGTGGCGCTGAGGTCATTATATACTATGGCTATCTCGAACCCTCCTCCATCTACAGGCTTGAGAAAGCTAGCAGGCTAAGGGTTATAGATAGAGTGATGACCATACTTGAGATATTTGCACAGCATGCTGGCTCCAAGGAGGCCAAGCTCCAGATAGAGATGGCAAGGCTCAAGCACCTCCTGCCAATCGTGAGGGAGTATGTTAGGAGGTCTAAGATGGGCGAGCAAGTCGACTTCCTCGGGCCTGGCAGGTACGCCTTCGAGAGCTATGTCAAGTACATGACGTCAAGAATCGCCAGGATAAGACGCGAGCTCGAGCAAGTGAAGGAAAGGGTCGTCAGTGAGGAGCTAAGGAGGAAGGAGAGCGGGTTCGTCATAGCCGCTATAGTCGGCTATGCTTCTGCCGGTAAGACCTCGCTCTTCAACATGTTAACCGGGGAGTCAAAGCCTGTAGGCCCTGAGTACTTCACTACGCTCTCTGTTAAGCACAAGTCTGTAAACTATGACGGCCTTCAGGTGGTCTTCGTTGACACGGTAGGCTTTGTGAGGGACGTGCCTCCTGAGATCGTTGAGGCCTTCTACTCCACGTTACAGGAGGCGGCCCTCGCCGACATAGTGATCTTTGTTATAGACGTCTCTGAGGAAGTTGAAGTGATTAAGGAGAAGCTTGAGGCTGGCCTGAGCACGCTGAGGAGGCTAGGGGCCCTAGACAAGCGCACAGTAATAGCACTGAACAAGATTGACCTCGTTCCAGCTGGCACGCTGTCAACGCGTCGCGCGGCCGTGGAGAAGATGCTAAGGGAGACGGTGGGCGAGGCGCCCGTGGTGGAGCTCTCAGCGCTAAAGGGTTGGAACCAGGATCTACTCCTCAAGGAGGTGATAGGGCTTGCTAGAATGCTTAGATCAGCTAGCACTTCCCTACAGGAAGGTCTACGTGTTGAGACTAGGCCACAGGCCAGCAAGGGATAAGCGTGTTACAACCCATGTAGCCCTGGTGGCCAGGGCCTTCGGGGCCAACGGCTTCATACTTGAGGGTGTTTGTGACGACTCCGTTTACAACTCGCTGGTCAAGGCCTCAAGGATGTGGGGAGGGCTGATACATTACAAGTGCGGCGTTAATGGACACCTATACGTTAAGGACTGGAAGGAGACAGGCGGGGAGGTAATACACCTAACTATGTACGGCTTGCCCCTTGACCTAGTCATTGATAAGATAGCCTCGTCCCCTAGGCCTAAGTTAGTAGTTGTAGGGGCTGAGAAGGTGGAGTCCTTTTACTACCAGAGCTCTGACTATAATGTAGCAGTGAGCTCGCAGCCCCATAGCGAGGTGGCAGCCCTGGCGCTTTTCTTAGATAGGCTATATAAAGGTCGGGAGCTCTTATTAAACTACTCGGACTCCAAGGCGGTAATAGTTCCCAGTGAGAGAGGGAAGAGGGTTGAGTGGAGAGAAGGACTTAGGGAACATAGAGGGACTAAGGAGGCTGATAAGGCTGCTGGCGGTCAGCTCAGGGATCGACGAGGCGCTGGCTGATGATCTCTTCGATCTCCTGCTCAGCGTGGATCCCAAGAAGGGGATCAGTGACGAGGAGGTCGAGGCCTTAAAGGGCTACAAGCAGGCCGACGTGAGGAAGGTCTTCAGGATATTCTACGATCTGAGGCTGGCCTCATACCGTAAGGGCAAACAACCTGAGACGGGGTCTACGAGATACTACTGGTACCTCGACCCCAAGAACCTTGACGCCTCCCTGTTGAGGAGGAAGAAGTTGGTGTTAGAGAAGCTTAAGATGAGGCTTGCTTATGAGAAGTCAAACGAGTTCTATGTTTGCCCTAAGGATGGCTCAAGGTACACCTTTGACTACGCCTTCGAGTATGAGTTTACGTGCCCTAAGTGCGGATCCATGTTGATCCCTGACAACAATGGCCCCTACGTTAAGGTGCTTGAGGAGCGTGTCAAGAAGCTTGAGGAGGAGATAAAACAGGATGAGGCCAAGCTTTACAGCCATTGACCTCTTTGCAGGTGGAGGAGGTTTCTCAAGAGGCTTCAAGGAGACGGGCTTCAGGATAACAGCCGCTGTTGAGAACAACCCTCCTGTAGCCAAGACCTACAAGGTTAACTTCCCGTCAACTGTTGTAATAGCTGATGATGTGAAGGACGTGATGGCGAGCACGCTGAAGGACCTGGCAGGGGTGGGCCCTGGCGATGTCGATGTTGTGATAGCCAGCCCGCCCTGCGAACCCTTCACGCCAACTAATAAGAGGAGGATGCCAGATCCCGAGGACAGGATACTAATGGATCCTATTGGCCAGCTCTACCTACACGCGATACGCCTGATAGGAGAGATGAAACCTAAACTCTTCTTCATAGAGAATGTTAGCGGTGTAGCTGAAGGGCCTATCAGGACCATAATAGAGCGTGAGCTCAGGAAGGCCGGCTACCAGAGGGTCTACTTCAACGTGCTCAGGTCCGAGCAGTACGGCGTTCCAAGCGAGAGGGTCAGGGTCTTCGTGTCCAACGTCGAGCTTAGGTTGGAAAGAAGGCAGCCGATACCTGTAATGGAGGCTCTCAAGAATCTTCCACCCCCTGGATCCCCATGGCCCCCTAACCACGATGCCCCACAGCCCCTGCCGAGAAGGGTTGAGAGGAAGGTACCGAAGCTGAGGTGGGGCAGAGCCCTGATACTCTTTGAGGGGGCAGGAGGAAGGAGGTTCAGGAACTACATAAGACTTGACCCCAACAGGCCAGCCCCAACGGTCATGGGTTCCTCCAGGTTCATCCACCCCTTTGAGGACAGGCTGTTAACCGTGAGGGAGCAGGCAAGGCTAATGGGATTCCCAGACTACCACATATTCCTTGGGGGTAGGGATTCCCAGTACAACATGGTCGGTGAGGCAGTGCCCGTGCCCTTAGCCAAGGCTATAGCTGAGTTCGCCATCAGTGAGTTAAAGGGCGGTGATGCTTAATAGTGCGTGGTGCCCAGGAGCTGCTTCTTCTTCTCCATCCTGTTCTTGACCTTCTCTACGGCCTTAACAAAGTGATCCATAGTGACGTGGTTGGAGCTCTCCCTTATGGCGAAGAAGCCCGCCTCAACTACTACTGCCTTGAGCTCGGCTCCTGAGAAGCCCTCAGTCATAGCGGCCACCCGGTCCAGATCAACGTCCTTGAGCTTCATGTTCCTCGTGTGTATGGCCAGTATCTCAGCCCTACCCCTCCTGTCGGGCAGTGGCACCTCTATCAACCTGTCAAAGCGGCCTGGCCTGAGTAGTGCTGAGTCCAGCAGGTCTATCCTGTTGGTGGCCGCTACCACCTTGACGCCCTCTAGGGGGTCGAAGCCGTCGAGCTCTGCCAGCAGTTGAAGCATAGTCCTCTGAACCTCCCTGTCACCGCTGGTGCCCATGTCCACCCTTCTGGCGCCTATGGCATCTATCTCATCGATGAATATTATTGAGGGCTTCTTCTCCTTGGCTAGCCTGAAGACTTCTCTAACTATCCTTGCCCCCTCGCCGATAAACTTATTCACGAACTGGCTCGCCACAACCCTTATGAAGGTAGCCTTGACTTCCCCAGCGAGGGCTCTGGCTAACAACGTCTTGCCCGTGCCCGGAGGACCGTAGAGCAGGACGCCCTTAGGAGGCTCAACTCCTATCTCCTGGAACAGCACAGGCTTCACAAGTGGGAGTCCAACGACCTCATAGAGCTCCCTCACCTGTTGCTCCAGGCCCCCCACATCCTTGAAGGTCACAGGTGGCTTCTCCTCTATCTCCATGGCCTCCACTAGGGGATCGTGGATCGATGGAAGTAGCTCAACTATTGTCGAGGCCTTATTGTTGAGGGCCACAGAGACGCCGGGCCTTAGTTTTGAGACGTCAACGTTTGAGGAGACCCTAACCACAAGGTTGGGCCCAGTAGAGCTCTTCACTATAGCCCTGCCGTCGGGGAGGGTCTCCAGCAGCATAGCCTCTATGTATGGTGGTTCCAGGAGCTTATTGAGCTCCTGTTTGTAGAACTCCAGATCACGCTCAAGGCTCATGTTGAGCTGCGTCAGGTACTTGACCCTCTCCTTGAGGAGGGATAGCTCGTCCTCCTCCGAGTTCCCCTTGACACTCTTGCCTGGCTCGCTGAGTGACATCCAAGCCCCTGGCGCAGTTTAAGGTGAGTTCTTTTTAAGGGGAGGAACCCCCTTAACCCGCGCCCTTATCTGAACCCCCTTACAGGGTCAATAAGGTAGGTGCGTTAACTCCCCAGTTATCACCTGTTATGCGCTACTACTTCTCCTGCCAGAGGCGCGCTATCATAGCCAGCAGGTAGGGGGCCAGAGGTCGTAAGCAAGTAATACCATATACGTTATACAAACGGTAATATCAATAGCTCCTCAGAGGCGAACCCCTAGGACTCCTATAGAGTCAATAATAGCGGCGCTGTATAGTTGTTGCAAACGCTACTCACAGTCCTCAAGGGCCTGCTTGAGCCCCTTAGAGAGCCCAACCCTGATTCCCAGACGTGGGTCCGTGTAGATGTATACTATACCCTTGCTCTGTAACCCCCTCAACCTCTTGAGGAGCCATTGATAGTCAGCCTTCAAGGCCTCGCCGAGTTGGTCGAGGTACAGGTAAGTTACACCAAACTTGGAGTAGTGCTGCAGCAGCTCCATAACAACATCAAGCTCTTCATCATCTACCTTGTCCTTGAGCCTCTCCAACACACAGGCCGCCTTGGAGGCCCTGCTCTCCTGCTGTTTCTTGTCCCTGTTACCTGTACTCGGGACAAGGAACTGCTGGTATCCACTCACCTCACCTGCGCCCTGACGGACGCGCTTGTCATTTCTTGTCTGCCTTACTACTTTGAGGAGCCTCTGGGCCAGCGCAACATACTCATTGAATCTCTCATCGCTCTCCCTCTCCGCCAACTGCCTGGCGTACTCCTCACCCTTGGGGGTCAGGAACCACAGGCCCATGTCGTAGTCCACATAACCCCTCGACTTCCAATATGACAGGTAGCTGGAGATGTACTTCGGCTCCTTGCTCACAATCTCAGCCATCTCAGAAGTTCTCATAGGCCTTGAGAGCAGCAATAGGAAGATAGCGTCCACCAGGGAGCTCCTGGGCCCCCCTCTACTCTTGGCAGTACCTGACAGCGTCTCAGCAAGCTCTCTATCAATAGCTTGTTCGTCGCCCTTGGGCAAGTCAGCCCCTTTAGAGCCTTGTGGTTTGAGGTCTAACTGAGAGCCAGGGCCGTGTTACTGGCCAGTCCCTGTAAACTGGGGGGTTAACGCGCAGCACTCCGCCAGCAGGTCGAGAGCCGCTGACATGAGCCTGGGCTCACAGCCCCCAAGTGCTATCAACACCGTACCCCGGAGCTCAGCTGAAGGCCTGAGGCCCAGGGACCTCAGGAGTCCGTACTCGACGTCCCTAGGCAGGCCCGGGAAGCCTACCTTGCCCCCCTCCACATAACCAACTACAACCGTCCTACACCCCCTGGCAACTGCAAAGTCCCTGATACTGTATACAGTTGTCAGCTCCATAGGCGGAGGATAGGGGATTATGACGTAGCTGCACAGCCCTAAGCCCTCAGCGTTAGCCCTACACTTACCTATGGTCAGGGCCTTGGTCACTACGTCGAGCACTGTCTTACCATCATCAGTTACAACATGACCCCTGGGAGTCCTTGTAATCAATCCTGTCTCAACCAGGCGCCTGACAAGAGTCTTAACAGATGACTCGCCAAGCTTGAGGGCCCCAACAAGTGTAGGCCTTCCAATGGGGGTTTGACTGAGAAGCCTTAGGGCCTCAATTACATGCCACGGCGTGTAGGCTGGGGAGCCCCCTCGTTCAGGCCTTGCCACTGCCATTATCTTCAATACGGCCCCGCAGCCCTCTGGGGACAGGCACGATGTCCCAGGCTCTCTCATCAGGCTCCACCCCCTCACTGATCATAAAGGCTGCGACGTCTTGTGGTGTTATCTTGGTGTCAGAGACTATGATTCTTTTCATTTCTTCCCAACCGCCCCGAACCCTTATACCAAAGTCCTCCCACAGCCACTCCCTTATCTCATCAAAGTCTATTCTACCCTTAATCTGTGTCATCAAGGCCTCCTTTACCGCGGAGGACTTGGCCCTGGACATCCACAAACCCTTTCCCTCACAGGCCCTTACCTCAGGGCCTATTATTTTGCATTGCCTTGCGGCCTAAAGCCCGTTATTTAAAACCTAGTTTTTTCATAAATAAACCAAGTGGACCTAATTTCCCTCAGCTTATAATTTCTAGGCAATTTATAGGCTCCAGTAGTACGGCAGTATTAAGGTGTGCAACGTATGAGTGATGACAAGGGCTCGCGTGAGGACGGCTATAATGTAACTTACTTGCTTTCTAGAATTTATGAGGATGACGATGTCATTGTTTACACAGCTCCTAACGAGGAGGAGCTCAAGAATATCCTGTTAAACCTTTTGCGTGAGAAGGGTAGGATGAGCGTTAAGGACTTCCATAAGTACCTCTCTGGGCTAGCCAGTGAGGACAAGATAAGGTACGCGCTCAGTGACCTACTTCGCAGGGACCTAGTTACCATGGATCGTCAAGGCTTCTTCTACATCACTGAACTCCTTGAGGGGTCGCAGGAAGACATGGAGTCGGGGTACTACGCCAACATAGATCCTGGTAATGAGGAGAACTCTGTAAGCGCCGACGGTTTAGACGGCTCCTCTGAGCACTACGACGGGCAGTAGCCTTCAGGAGCTCCTCACAGGCTGCTTATTCCCCACACTATATCCTGGAAGCTGTTGGGTAGAACCTTCCTCTTCGAGGTGTACTCATCATAGACCTTGCTCAAGAACTCTATGAACATGGGACAGCCATCGAAGCGGCCCTCCCTGTCGCACTTGCCCTGTTGGTTATACATGGTGACCTTGAGGAAGCAGACCTGGGTCTTCTTGTCATAGTACGGGCACAGCTTGTGCTGGCTCTTGGCGCTCTTAACCATCCTTAGGATCCACCTTTTCTTACCATTCTCTTTCTCCAATGAGTCCATGTCGTCAGGCGATATGGATGACACGCTTAACCCCCCACCTTGGCACTTGAGACCCGCAAGCTTAAAGATTTCATACTATCCAGCGCTAGAGCATCAGCACGACGGCGAAGAGGGCTGCTGAAGAGGCTATCATTATTGCCCATAGGAAGATGTCCCATGAGAATATCTTGGAGCCATCAAGGGGTGGTATCGGGAGCAGGTTGAAGAGGGCCAGGTAGGCGTTCACCTCAGAGAAGCCCACCAGCCAGTAGTAGGCGAAGGCGCTGACACGTCCGACTGCCAGGGCTGCCACTAAGGTCACAATGGACATAACTATGTTTACTGCGGGCCCAGCAGCCACGGACCTCAGCAGTCCTCTCCTGCTGACGTCAGGCCCATAGGCGTAGATCTTCGTGTAGCCAGGGGCCAACAGCTTTATTGGGAGAAAGGCTGAGATCAGCGTTATTAGCACTCCAAACCAGTTGATCACATACTGCGAGCTCATACCGTAGCGCCTGGCCACGTTCCTATGCATGAGTTCATGAACAACCATACCGACCACTATGGCCGTCACGACAGGTCCTAGGTAGTTGAGAGGGTTCAGTAGTCCAGGGCCCTCCCACGCAACTACAACCGACAAAACACCTGCAATCCACGATAAGGGCTCGCCCATCTCCTTCCTATACCAGGGTGCTTTGGGACGCCAGTAGGTCAACTTCCTGGCCTGTGACGATGAGCAGCTGTACACGCGTTAAATATCCTTGTGTTACTGCCCTGCAACAGGGAACCCTGTGCTAGATAGGGCCCTGATATACGGAAGGTTCCAGCCGTTTCACCACGGTCACGTAAGCCTAGTCAAGTGGGCCCTTAACAATGGATTTGACGAAGTCGTGCTCCTGATAGGCATGGCCTCAGAGAACTACACGCCAAGGAACCCGTTCACGGCCGGCGAGAGGATAGAGATGGCAAGGCTTGCGGCGAGGGACGAGGGAATACCGCTGGACAGGATAATCACTGCAACGATAGAGACCCTTGAGGTCAGCATAGGTTGTGCCTACTACGTGCTCTCATATGTGCCGAGAGTTTCAGCTATCCTGACCAGGAACCCGGTAATAGGTAAGGCCTTCGCTGACGCTGGGATAAAGGTGATCACACCACCTAGCTTCAATAGGGAGGAGTGGAGGGGCGAGAGGATCCGCGAGCTGATAGCCCGTGGCGATCAACACTGGAGGGATCTAGTGACTCCCTCAGTGGCTAAGTTCATAGAGGACATAGGGGGCGTTAATCGTATTAGAAGCCTTATCTCAGAAGATTAAGAGGTGCCCAGCTGGGACAGGTCAATCCTGTACCTGAGTATCCCAGCAAGTCCGTCAAAGGTCTTAAGGAACCACTCGCTCTCCGGTAGGCTTGAGGGCACGAAGTACACCTTGACACTCATGGCCTCGGCCTTCTCCTTCCAGGCCTCAGCGTCAGGCCTGTCCTCATGAACTAGTAGCGTCGCCAGCGCGCCCAACTCCATGGCCTTCTGCACGTCATCAGGGCCATAGATCACGAGGCCTGTGCCCTTGGCTAGGTGTAGCTTGAAGGCCTCAAAGGCGTTCATGGCCTCCCTGTAGGAGGCTAGCTGAATAACATCATCAGCCTTGCTTAGCACTTCCCTAATGCCCTCCTCGCCCTGGTATGACACGTCTATCAGGTGCGGGTCTATAAGCTTCTGAAGCCTGTAGTCCAGGTAGCCTGACTTGACGAAATCAGACTTTGCATAGCCTGGACCCGCGACCACCACAGCCTTAAGCCTGCCGGACTCATAGATTGGTAACAAGAGCTCGTTAGCCCTCCCGGCCACCCTCTTCATGAACTCATCAACCATCTGCTCTATTATCCTGTCGAAGCGCCTCTGGCTCTGTCCTCCCATGGTGTGCTTGCCAGGTATGTAGTCCTCGAGCTCATCGAGAACCTCAACCCTTGAGCCCTTGACAAGCCCTATGGTGGCCTGATCCCTCTCAACTATGATTATACCTATTGAGTCCTCAGACTCTATCATGCTCTCAAGTATCTCAGTTACGAACCTCTTGTCGGTTCGATAATAGAACACTGGCACCTTCTCGGGAGGGCTGAAGACATAGCACTTGAAGTCACCAGTGTCAAGGTTCTCGCCGCAGAAGGCTACAAGGCCATTTCGAGGTATCTTAGATATTGTTGAGAGCCTGTCGAGCGCCGCAGCTATGGCTCTCTTGACGGCGTTCCTGGTTCTCTTGAGCTTTATGTTATCTGCCAGAGACAGCTCCTCCCTCAACATCTGGGCCACATCACTGATAGGTCGGCCTGGAGGCACGTAGAGGCTGAGGAGCACTGTGGCAGGGGCACTCCATGACTTGAGCTCCTTCAGCACCTCCTTGAGCGTCCTCTTGTCGACCATCAGCTTCTTCTCTAGGTCCTCGCTCATGGCCTCCCTGCCACTGGATGTTGGCCACGGGCCTATAAGGCCTTATCACCTTACGTGGGAGCCATCAACTTAACACGGACTCTCTGGCAACTAGTTTTTACCTCCTCCTTCTGTGGCCCTGGGTGAGGGCAAGCTGCATGGCAGGAAAGCCATCTGAGAACCTCATACTTAAGTTCCTGTTCGACTACTCAACGCCATTATCAGCAGCGGTACTGGTAGTGTTGCTAGCAGTAGGACTGTACCTGAGGCTGGTGCCAGCCAAGGTCTATGGACTTAACTACGTTAACGGCAATGACCCATGGATAGCCTACTGGCTAGCTACATACTTCCACAAGTATGGCTTCTACCTAGCAGGCCTAAAGGACGTCAAGTCATGGTGGTACCCCTGGGGCAGGGACTTCCTGACCAGCGAGTACCTGGGGCTCTCGTTAGTGGCCTCATCCTTGGCGTCAGCCCTTCACGTAAAGGTGGTTGAAGCCTTAGGCCTTGAGCCAGTGCTGTTCGCGGCGTTAGGTATAGTTGGCACATATCTTGCCACCCTTTACATAACTAAGTCAAGGCTTGGCGCTATCGTGACTGCCTCTGTTTACACGCTATACCCTGTAATTATCCTGGACAAAGACTTCGCAACCTACCCTGGCAAGCAGGTCACAGGGCTGGCTATAGTGAGCTGGTCCCTGTTCCTGCTAGGCATAGCCTACTATGCCAAGTCGCGTGTGAGCGCCTTCATAGCAGCACTGGCGGCAGGCCTGGTCGGAGGTGCTGTGGCCTGGTTCTGGGGAGGCTACCAGTACCTGACAGTGGTCCTGGCAGTCATTATGCTTGTTGAGCCATTCCTCGTTAAGCCGTCCACCGACAGGCTCCTAAGGTATGCAGGTTACATAATAGGCTATGCTGCAATACTGGTCTCATCACCAGCAGTGGGCATACGTTACTTTGCTCATGACCTAGGTCTCGGCCTGTTGGGCCTGCTGGTTATCTACGCCCTTGAGGCAAACCTTCCCAAGCTGCGCCTTGACAGGATACACCTGACTAGGGAGTTCTCGTGGAAGGTCCACCTCTGGGTGGTACTGCTTATAGTGGGCCTGTTGGTGGCGGCAATCACCTCGGGTATAGTATCGCTGCCTAGCAGGGTGCTGCTGGCCCTAGGCGTAACTCCGCTGACAGGCGTGGTGCCGCTGACCGTGGCCGAGTATGAGTCCATGCCGTTCTCGCAGATAATGGTTGAATACGGTCCAGCGGTGTTTGTAGCTGCCATAGGTTTCATAGCTCTCCTCTACGACCTGCACCGCAGAAAAGGATCACTGGGCCAGGTAGACGTAATGAAGCTGTCTCTCTTTATACTAGCGTTCCTCTTCATCTATGCTAACGTCAACGAGGCGTACTTCGCTCCCTCAGCAGCCTTCTTCACAGCCATGGCCGCGGGCGTCGCTGTGGGCACGTTCACCTCAATGAGGACTTCCCACTACGATAAGAAGCTCAGGAGGATTGTGCATAAGGTCAACTACTCAGCGCTCGCGGCTGGGGCGCTACTAGCCATAGTGGTTCTTGGGTTCGCCGCTTACTACGCGCCACAGGACTATGTTACGCTTAAGCTGGATGCCCCCGCAGTAACGACCGGCTGGCTCACAGCCCTCTCAGTTCCCACGCCCACAGGAGGTTCCAAGGTCATAGTGCCGCGCAACAGCGCCTGGCTGGACGCGTTAGGTTACATTAGGAACGACACGCCGCCTAGCTCTGTAGTGCTCTCCTGGTGGGACTACGGCTATTGGATAGGCGCGCTCGGCAACAGGACAACAGTGGTTGACGGCTCTACGCTCAACGGAACCCAGATAGAGCTAGTCGCCAATGCGCTCACAGCTCCGATCAACCAGAGCGGTGCCTACCTCTACATGCTCAGGCTGCCGCCCAACAACACCTACCTGCTGACATATGAAATCTTCGTAGGAATATATAACAACCAGACGGGTGGCGTCATATTGATGCCATACCCCAATGTAGTGGCCATAGGCTCCGGCGTCTACGCTATAACCTATGGCCTCGGTGACATAGCTAAGTCATATCAGATGTTAAGGATAGCCCACAGGGTTAACCCCTATAGTGGCTCACCCTTCTTCTCCAACTACACCTCAGTCTACGTCTCATACAATAACTACGAGTTCTACCAGTTCCCTGCCTTCGTGGGAGGGCCACAACAGAATGTTACCATAACTTTACATACGACAATTTATGACCTTATGCTCTACGGCATCTCAGTCCTCAAGCAGTACGGCTACTGGGGCACCGGGGCCAAGTGGCTTGACAACGCCACTTCGTTCGCTCCAGCTGCCGTCAGCTACGTGGATCCGACCACAGGCAGCCTAATGCCACAGGTCGTGAGACCGCCGAGCCCCGAGCCCTACTTCATCCCAGTTAAGGTCTTCGTATCAGTTCCATACGCCTGGAGCCCGGTCGGCTCTAACATAACCTACTTCTACAGCGTCGTGGTGTTCCTCTATAAGTGGACTGGCCTACCTTAACGGCGAGCCCTGCATTTGAGGCAGGCAAATAACAGTTTCTCTTTAAGCTCTGGCGCATGCAGCTTACGGGGGTCGGAAGTGCCTAGGGCCAAGATTAGCCAAAAAGGGGAAGGGGAGCTGAGAAGGCTGGTGCTGCAGGCCTACGGCGACGTTATGGTTGCTTCCGAGAGCCTGAAGAGGTACGGGTGGCTAATAAGTCATGACAGCTCCAGCTTTAGGCCTGACGACCCTCTGGTCGTACAGGTGCAAGAGATCCTGAGTGAGGTTAAGGCCTTCGAATACCTGCTTGACTATGTACGTCTCAAACTTGAAACTATGATAAAGACATCGCTCTACACTAACTGGAGATCCCTTGCTGTCAGCCTGGAGGTGGTAAGGAAGGCCATGTACAGGTACTCAACCCTGAATGAGCCAAGGATAAGGGCTGAGCTCTCAGCCATGATAGCTGAGCTGGCCCAGGCGCTTGAGCTGGCCTACGCGTCGGGCAGCAAGCCCATGAAGGAGCCCGCTGAAGAGGTCTCAACAGAGGCTGAGAGGATAATTAAAGAGGCCGAACAGCAGGCCAGGAGAGGGCTAGGCCTGACCTCCTGATGTAATAGGCTTAATCCTCTTAACCATCACGTAGGCGTCCTCTCCGTCTCTGTAGTAGCCTCTTATGATCCTGGCCTTCACGAATCCAAACTTCTCGTAAAGTCTTATCGCGGGATTATTTGAGACCCTTACCTCAAGGTAGATAGAGTTAACATCATAATGATTAAGCATAAGTCCTATGGCTTCTCTCAACAGCGCTGATCCTATCCCCATTCTCCTGTACCCCTCAAGGACGGCTATTGAGACTACATGGCCTACCGTTGCTCTCTCAACGTCGAAGATCCTCCTGAGCCTGTCAAGTGGGCCCCCCTCATGTGGCTTTGTTTGGTTCTCTAGCTCATTCTCAAGTCCCATGAGAACCTTATCACTGGTCTCCTCAATTCTATTCATTATGTAGCCCACGATCTTGTTATTGACTTCGGCCACCAAGAAAACATCACCCCATTCGTCAAGTATGTACTTGTAGAAGCCGTACCAGTAGTGCTCCGGCAGGCTATGCTCGTTGATCTCTATAACCTGATCCAACTCGTCCTCAGCAACTTTCCTTATCGTAAAGCTCACTCTCTTCTCAGGTCTCTCCTCGCTCAAGCTCTGTCATTACTGTTGCCGATCTCTTGGGTATAAAGGCTATTGTAAAGGTCTAAGGTTTAAAAATCAGTGAGATGAGCGTCTCAGGGCCTAGCGCGTGAACGGTCTTCCAGAGCACCCCTCTCTTGAACTCATGGGCACCATAAGCAAGGAGCTCTCAGGTCACTGCATCATCCTAGGCGTGACCGCCAGCGCATCAATCTATAGGTCTCTTGACACTGCTAGAAGCCTGATGAGGAGGGGAGCCAAGGTAAGGGTAGTGATGACAAAGGAGGCAGCCCGTCTGGTCTCGCCTACGCTGTTTCACTGGGCCACGGGCGTAGAGCCCGTGGTGGACATTAGTGGCGGGATAGAACACATAGATATGGCCAAGAGGTGCACCGGCATGCTGATAGCGCCAGCAACTTATTCCACTATAGCTAAGCTCGCCAACGGGATAGCTGACAACTCCGTGGTCCTAACTGCAGTAACTGCCATGGGTTATGGGATCCCGGTGTCGCTGGTTCCAGCCATGCATGAGGGTATGGAGAGGAGCCCCCAGTACAAGAGGGCCGTTGAGGAGCTCGGGAATATGGGAGTCTTCGTGATACCACCCAGGGTAGTGGAGGGAGCCGCCAAGTATCCAGATCCATTCCTTGTTGCCAGAGCGTTCACGGCCTTCGTGCTTCGTGGCTTTGACATGAGGGGCTTGAAGGTACTTGTGACGGCGGGCGCCACCAGGAGCTGGATAGATAGGGTTAGGTTCATCTCCAACCCGAGCTCTGGAAGAATGGGCGTAGAGACAGCCATAGAGGCCTACTCAAGGGGTGCCGATGTTACCTTAGTTCATGGCCGTGTTAACGTGAGCGTTCCCCACTTCATAAGGTCTTACCAGGTAGAGAGCACGGAGGACATGGCTAGAACTGTTAAGGAGTTAACATCTAAGGAAGTTTATGATGTGTTGGTTGGGGCGGCGGCACCGCTGGACTTCACAGTTAAGAACTTCTTCGAGGGCAAGATGAAGAGCGACACGAGCTACACAGTGGAGCTGGAGCCCGCCCCCAAGGTTCTCAGGTTCATAGCCCATAGGCCTAGGGTGCTGGTCTCGTTTGCAGCTGACATGGCCAGCTCTCTGGAGGATCTAAGGGCCTCAGCTATGGAGAAGGCCTCCAAGTACGGCGCAGATTTGGTAGTCGCAAACCCCGTCAACATAGGCACCTACGGCTTTGATAGTCCTTACGATCTTACGATAATCGTCAGAACTAGGACAGGTGAGATAATAGATCTAGGGCTCCAGCGCAAGGAGGTTGTGGCTAGGCGCCTGCTTGATGAAGCTCTCAACCTGCTTGGCACAGCCCATTAGGCCATAAAAATTCAAATTTATATATAGTGCCTGTTGGGTATCAATTTCTGAGGGTGCATTGCCCAGGATAACCTTAAATGATGTGACCTCAATAGATTATGAAAAGGCAGAGAGGGTCATTGAGAAGTTCATAGCTGACTTCCTAGAGAGCTCTGGGCTTAAGGGCTTCGTGATAGGCATAAGTGGCGGGGTTGATTCGGCTACTGCTTACTTCTTAGCCGCTAAGGCGGTGGGTTCAAGTAGGTTGCAGGCCCTGATAATGCATGACTCGACGGTGACGCCAAAGGAGGACGTTGAGGATGCCAAGATGCTTGCCAAAATTGTTGGCAGCCCGCTGCACATAATTGACATAGCCCCAATAGTAGATGTTTACACATCAACAATACCAATCTATGAGCCCTCAGACCTAGTGCCAACCGGTAACCTAAGGGCTAGGATAAGGATGAGCCTACTCTACTACTATGCCAACAAGCTGAACTATGCGGTCCTGGGCACAGGCGACAGAAGCGAGGCCTTCTTGGGGTATTTTACAAAGTACGGTGATGGCGGCGTCGACTTACTGCCCATAGCGCCTCTGCTTAAGAGCCAGGTCAGGAGGCTGGCCGTAAGGCTAGGGGTGCCAGAGAAGGTTGCCTTCAAGCCTAGCAGCCCGAGGCTCTGGGCTGGCCAGACAGCTGAGGGTGAGCTGGGAATCTCTTATGATCAGGTGGACTTAGTTATTTACGCACTTGAGGACCTGGGCCTGAGTCCATCACAGGTGTCCGAGGCCACAGGGGTGCCGATGGAGATCGTCAACAGGATGCTCACAATGAACAGGGCCACCACGCACAAAAGGTCCATGCCTCCTTCACCATCCCTTAAGGATGTCGTGCAGTACTTACACATATCTTGACCGAGCGGTGCTTATGTATGCCACTCTGCGCCTCCTCACCGCATCACATAACCGCAGTCTTCGTTCCCGTCACTGGGCCTACAACAGAGCGCACGGGCTCAATAGGCGTTGGACTTGCCGTAGAGCCCAGGCTCACCATTTGTCATGGCGTCCGAGGAGGCTCCGAGCTGCCCCGCACGACAGCTCAGCTTCTGGAGTCTGAGGGCCTGACCCCAGGCGACTTCACCGCCTTCATGCCCCTTCCCTGGAGAGTGGGATATGCTGTCAGCGGGGCCTCTGCCGTGTCAGCAGCGCTGCTGGCGGCCTCGCTCAAGGGCAGAGGGATCTATGCTGAGATGGCCAGAGCGCATGAGGTCGAGGTTGATAATAGGACTGGCTTAGGAGATGTGCTTGCAATATCATGTGGCGTGGGGCTGGTCATAAGGCGCAGCGCCGGGGCCCCAGGGGTCGGCTCGGTGGAGTGTCTCTTCATGCCAAGGAGTCTAGGACTTATAGGCGTGGATGCGGGCACTATGAGCACGCCTGACTTCCTCTCAGGCCTGGGGGACAGTTACTTTGGGGCTGCCAAGAAGCTCATAGATAGCCTGATCTCGGAGCCCTCCGTTGATAATTTCCTGACCAGCATTAGGCAGCTCACGGACTCCCTAGGCCTCCTTGACTCGCTTCTAGGAGTTAGGGCAGACGCAGTGAGGAGGACGCCATACCTCATATCTTATTACGTTAAGAAGAAGGTGACGGTAATAGTGGTCGAGAGGCAGGGACTTGACGATGCAGTTGAGCACCTGTTGACCGAGCTAAAGCCGTTAAACGTCAGGCTACTAGAGCCTTCAGCTAGGGGCCCCTACATTTGGCGACCGGAGACAGTGAGCTGGAAGGCTTAGAGGACATACCGAGGTCGCACCCCAGGTATCAGTCATTATTGACTCGCCAGAAGCTGGTCAACGCCGTAAAGATGGGCATAGTTGTACCTCACGGCCTCATATCGCATGGGAGGGGTGAGGCCTTTGACTATATACTGGGTGAGACGAGCCTTGACTTCGCTCTGGAGGCCGAGAGGGCCGCAGTAGCCGCAATGCTTCTGGCCAAGAGGCCGATAATATCGGTTAACGGCAATTATGCCGCATTGGCAGCTGATGAGATAGTTGCGCTCTCTAATGGGCTAGGAATACCGATAGAGGTTAATCTCTTCCATAGGACAGAGGAGCGCGTAGCGGCAATTGAGAACTTCATGAAGGCCCATGGGACGAAGCTGGTCTATGGAACCTCCTGTAAGAAGGTGCACCTGCCCAACCTAGAGAGCCCAAGGGGTATAGTCTGTGAGGAGGGTATCTACTCCGCGGACTTTGTACTTGTTGCCATAGAGGACGGCGACAGAACCGAGGCCTTAAGGAGGCTTGGAAAGGTCGTAGCCGCCATAGACCTTAACCCCTTCAGCAGGACCGCGCAGGCAGCATCGATAACCATAGTGGACGAGGCTATTAGGGCCACCAGGAATATGGTAGAGATGGCGAGGGAGCTAAGGCGTTTAGGTCCCGAGGAGCTGAGGGCCGTGCTGAAGTCCTATGATAACAGGAGAACCCTTATGAAGGCCTTTGAGGCCATGTTAAAGCGGCTAAGGGAAGCCTCATCTAAGGGAGTCCTCATAGACCTCGGCCTCGGTGACGACCTCCTTAGGCTCTGAGCGCCCCCTGAGCGCCACCCTCTCAGCAAGCTCCAATACCTCCTCAGCAACCCTTATCTCAGCCGACAGCTCCGAGCTGTACCTGCTTCTAGCTACCTTAAGGAACTTAACTAGCCTGGGTAGCACTGTGAAGGCTAGCCTAGCTACCTGGGCCTTGTCCCCTTCACGCTCAGCCGTCTTCAGGGCTCTGAGCACCTTCTCGGGCTCGAGGGAGTAGAACTGGACCCTGAGGAGCTTCAGCTCGTAGTCATTAAGCCCCGCAGCTTCCCTACCGTCAAACTCGGCTAGGGCCTCCTCGACCTCGCGCTTATTCGCTATCTCCCACCAGTGCTGCTGGGAGCTCCTGTATGTGGTTCTAATAACCTTCAGACGGCGCTCAAGCGTGTAAAGCAGAGGCACCGGGTTATAGTCAAGGCCGTAGTCCTGCAGCACGGCCTTGAGCGTTCTAAGGTCAAAGTCTCCTAGCTTAGCGCCTGAGGCTCTCAGAGAGGCCTCGAGAATTGCCTTGAGCAGGTAGTAGCCACGCTCGCCGTAGCGTGCTAGGAACCCCTTAAGGCTCTCCTCCGAGGTCTCAGGCTCTTCGACCATAGTTATCTGACCTTATAGGGTCTGAGATCCCGCACCGCTCTGCAGGCGGCAGCCAGTGGCATTAAATGAAGGGGTTGACGGGGGCGCAGCAGGACTTCCTATAGACAATAGCTACAAAGATCTGTCTTCAAGCTACGCTGTAGTGATGAAGGACGTAGTTAAGAAGTTCAAGGGAGGCGTGGAGGCCCTTAGGGGGGTAAGCCTTCAGGTAAGGAGGGGCTCAGTGCATGTGCTGGCAGGCCACAATGGGGCCGGCAAGACTACGCTGTTCAGGATAACTGTGGGCCTGCTGAGAAGGGACGGCGGTCTCCTCTACGTGCTCGGACATGACCCTAACGAGAGTGCGTGGGGCAGGGTGAAGAGATTCATAGGCTACGTACCTGAGGACTCAAGACCTTACGAGAGGCTCACAGGCTATGAGTATATACGCTTCTTTGCCAGGCTCTATGCCTCAGAAGATGAGGAGGTCGAGAGATTTATTGAGCGTGGTGCTAGGATATCAGGCCTTGAAGACAAGGATCTCAGGAGGCGTACGGGCGAGTACAGCAACGGCATGAGGAAGAGGCTGCTCATAGCCGTGGCCCTAATGCATGACCCTCAGCTCCTGTTGCTTGATGAGCCGACGAACGGGCTTGACATAATGGCCGCGCATGAGGTCAGAGAGCTGATAAAGTCCCTGTCGAGGAGAGGGACCACAATAATGATCGCCACGCATAACATGGCTGAGGCCCAGTACCTGGCGGACACCGTCTCATTCATGGCTTATGGTCGTGTGCTGTTCACGGGCTCCGTGGCTGAAGCCCTAGAGACCTACAAGGCCTCTGACCTTGAGGAGGCGTTTGTGAGGGCGGTAAGAGCTTGAAGTCAGGGCTGGCAACGCTGGTCTGGAAAGAGCTCCTGGACCTATCCAGGGACACGAGGGCGCTGGCGCTCATGATACTCATACCGTTGGTTGGCCTGCCTCTGTTGGCGGTAGTCGCTGGTGGTCTCAGCTCGGCTCAGATGATCACTATGTACGTCCAGTACAACAATACTCCTGAAAAGGCCGTGGCTGAGTGGATAGCAGGCAACGTGTCGTCTATGGCAGTATCTCAGGGGATAAGGCTCTACGTGGCCGTAGGCCAAGGCCCGCCTAACGCTACTTACGACGTTGAGGTCCTAGTGCCCTCAGGCTTCTACAACAACCTGACCTCCCTTGATAGGGAGGCGCTGCTAGTGGTCAAGGAGATGGTGGGCAGCTACGCGGCGCAGGAGGTTGAAGGCGTTATAATGAATTACCTATCGCAGCTGGCAGGCTATGAGGCCAAGCTCAGGGTGGAGAGGCTTGCCCAGGCAGCCAACATAAGCGTCAACCCCAGCTATGTTCTGAACCCGGTAGTAGTGGCCTCAAGCTACTATTTGCCCAGCGGCGCTGCCGCCTCATCACAGCAGGTGCAGCTCTCGGAATCCGTCAAGTTCCTGGCGTTCTCACTGTTCTTCGTGGTGGACCCAGCTATAGTAATAATGTCAGACTCCATAGCGGGTGAGAAAGAGCGCAAGACTCTAGAGGTCCTGTTAACGTCGCCGCTGGAGGGCAGATCCCTAGTGCTGGGCAAACTGATCTCAGCAGCAGCCATAGGCCTTGCCATAGCTATTGCTGACAGCACGGGGCTCATAATTTACATCTTCATGTTGGCGGGTACTTCT
>DAJS01000016.1:0-434 GCA_002496425.1 Acidilobaceae archaeon UBA162 | reverse complement strand
GCGATTTACTTCAGCGCGCTATTCGTCAATCCGTCCTCGCTGCCAAGGCCTATCGAGTACGCCATGATGGCGATCCCATTCACCGAGGCGGCGCTGGCGCTGACAAGCTACGCGGTCGGCCAGTACTCCATGACGCTCCTCAGCATAGCTATCATGCTAGCCTACGCGGCTGCATTCGTGGCGCTCTCTGTGAAGCTCTATAACCCTGAGAAGCTCATACTTCAGAGATAAATGACAAAGTGAACGGGTAAGCCTTTAGGTCTTGAAGGTTATTATAGAGCGGGTGCAGGGAAGTCTGCTATAGCGGGCACACCCGAATGCCAATGCGTCCCTGCACCAGCAAATATCCTGAGCCCCTATGAAGAAGTGGTGAAGGCGGTAAACCGCAAACCAATGAACCGCCTAAGGGGACTCTCGCCCTAAAGGGCGAGAGG
>DAJS01000015.1 GCA_002496425.1 Acidilobaceae archaeon UBA162 | reverse complement strand
CTCTCCCTCATAACCTCAAGGCCTAGCAACTACTTGAGGGCCTCAAGGAGCCTCCTAGTGGGCTCAGGACTCCTGACCTCAAGCTCTATAGTCTTCAAGGACGTGGATAGACCCTCAGACCTCACAACAAGTAGCGCGCAGCCTCTGGTTAGGAGCGTTGTTGAACTCAGGAGGCCTGACCTCTTCATAGCTGCTGTGAAGGCCTACTCCAGGGGGCTCGCTGAGGAGGCCTATGAGTTCCTGGCCAAGGAGGCCAAGCTCTATAGGTCGCTTGGGGTTCACTCGCTGGAACTAGCGGCAATGGTAGACATGCTTGTCGTGGGCAGAAAGGCTAAGGACAGGGAGCTACGCGAGGTCGAGGCCAGGGTGGCGGAGCTGAGGGCGCTGATGGGAAGGAGCCCCAAGGTACCGCAACCCAAGGTTAGCTAATTAGGGCTGACGCCGCGGTGCCAGTAGAAACACCTGGTGAAGCACCTTGGTGCTGGGCAGGCTCAGGAACCTGGTGAACAGGCTAGCACCGTCAATAATCGGCAGGGCGCTGGCGAGGGCTGGGGTCAAGGCTGATCATATAACCTACATTGGCCTGGCCGTGGCAGCCCTAGCTCCTGTGGCTGCCTGGCTGCGGGCCATCTGGGCGCTGCCAGTGATCATAATCATATCAGGGGTCATGGATGTAATTGATGGAGCCGTGGCCAGGGCCTCGGGCACCGCCAGGCCCTTCGGCTCCTTTATTGACTCAATGTCTGACCGTGTTGAGGACTTCCTCTACTTCCTCGCGCTTGCAATTGCTGGCATAAACGCACTCATAGCCCTCACCGCAGCCGCCTTCTCACTCATGGTGAGCTACGCCCGCTCCAAGGGGGAGCTCCTCGGGGTCAAGATGGAGGGCGTGGGACTGCTCGAGAGAAGCGAAAGGGTATTGGTGTTGTTCCTTGTGGCTATCCTAGTCGCCCTAGGCCTGAGGCTTGTGGGGAACATAGTAGTAGCCATAGTGGCCGCCCTTGGGGTTGTAACCGTGGTTCAGCGCTCCCTTACTGTCAAGAAGGCCCTTGAAGGCCCTGCTGGCCAGAGCACCTAGACATGCCGACCCTCTGCTCGTAGATGAGGGCCTTTAGCAGCTCCAAGGGATTGCCGGACTCCTCCAGCGGCCTCCCAATAATCTCGTAGCTGGCGCCAGCGCATATGCCGTCGCCAAGCCTAGGCCTGACCTCAAGGCTGAAGTCGACCGCTATCCTGGCCTCAAGATGCGAGGACCTGAGGCCCCTGATCAGCCCGAGGTCGCGGCCGTCAATAACTAAGCCCCAGAACCTGAGATCCCTGGAGGCAGCTACTAGCTCCTCAACACTCACCTTGCAGCCGACGGGAACCTTGACGGCAGGCTCAAGGCCGCTTGACCTCACGGACTCAGCTGCCGCCGTTAGGTCAGGGGCCGTGGCAGCCAGTGTGACCACATCAACTGCATCCCTGAGGTGCCTCAAGTCGGCCGGCGAGTCCAGTGCCAGGTCAGCTATGGCCAGCCTGAGGAGCCCCTCGGCCCTTAGCCTCACGAGTTCGTCAAGGCCTACGCCTGCTATGGACTGAGGCCTCAGGACCACGCCGCTAACCATGGGCGCCAGGATCCCCAGGACCTTAGCGCCCTTTGCGCCCGGAGCCACTGGCGCCGTGATCGCCAGGAGCAGTGTCACGCGAAGTCCTTATGCCTCTCATTGAGGCCGCCGGTTATAAGCTCTGCCTCAACTGTCAGCTATTATCAATGGCTCCTCCCTGGGACCTGCAGGCCCGAGAATCCATGCCCTAATGCCAAGAGGTGATGAGATCAGCCACGGTATGGGCCACAGCCTCATGCCCTCTACGTCCCTTCCGCTCGGCTCCGGAGGGCCGTGGGGGTGCGTGTGATAAAGGGCTACAACCTGTAGGCCCAAGTTATCTGCCAATGAGTGGGCAGCTATCATATCGAGTGGGTCTGCCAGGAACGCCACTGGAGACCCAACTACGTTGGCTACGGGGAAGAGCAGCATTATCCTGTCCCGCACGCCGAGCGCCACGCCAACCCTCTCGTAGTCCCCGGCCTCGGCCAGTCTGGCCAGGTACGTCGCCAGTCCCTTTCCCATGGCAAGCGCTTCAGGCAAGTCCCTCAGAGCCTGATCAGCCTCGCCGCCATTGTCTCTGTATCTATAACAGCTGCCGAGGGGCCTCCAACGAACCTGGACACTGGACCAGGGTTAAGCACTAGGACCCCCTTGACGTAGCTCAGCTCTGCAACATGAGTGTGGCCATAGAGCACTGCGCTGAAATGACCCGACTCGGCAAGCGCGTGCGCCACCTCAGCTGTGATGTCGCTCGGGCCAGCACCATGCATTAACAGTAGCCTCCTGCTGTCAACCTCAACTATCCTGGGCCACCATGATATTCTGGCGTTTACCTGGCTGGCCACCTGGAGCAGCATAGGGATCTCAGCGTCGTTATTACCGAAGACGGCCTCTATGGGCGCCTTAGCTGAGTTGGCCAGTTCCCTGAGCGTGAACGGGGCAACTATGTCGCCCAGGTGTATAACCATCCTGACACCAAGCTCCCTGAGCCTGACCCCAACGGTCCTGACGGACTCGATATCGTCATGCGAGTCGCTGACCACCCCTATCAGCAAGCCACGTCCGCCTCTCTGCGCTCAGCCCAGGGACTTAACCACCTCCAGGGCCCTGTCGGCGTGCTCTTCGGCCCTCCTAAGGTTAGCAACTACAGCTCTGACGACGCCATGTTCATCTATGACGAACGTGACCCTCTTGGCTCCCGTGCCCCTCTCATTTAACACCCCAAAGGCGTTAATAATAGTCTTGTTTGTGTCTGAGGCCAAGGGAAACCTGGCCCCGTGCCTCTCGGCAAACCTGCGCTGGGTCTCGAGTCTGTCAGCACTCACCCCTATCACCTCAACGCCCAGCTTGACAAAATCATCATACAGCTCCGTAAACCTCTCTAGCTCCCTAGTACAGCCCTGAGTGAAGGCCTTGGGGAAGAAGTAGATAACTAACTTCCTGCCCCTGAGGCTGCCAAGCCTTATGCGGCCCATTGTGGTCTCAAGCTCTAGGTCCGGAACCTGCGAGCCCACGTCCAGCAAGCGAGATCCCGTAACCGCATTATAATAGGAATATTAGGAATATTTAATATGCACCACTTATCCCTTACATCATTAATGACTCAGACTCTGCAGGCTCTATAATCCCACTCAAGGCCCCTTTATTTACCTTACCTTAAGCTGCACCTCCCAGGGATCTGGATGGGGTCGCAGGAGAGCCTGGAACTTCTTAGGAACAGCGTTAGGGAGTTCGCGGAGAAGGTGGTCAAGCCCGTAGCCAGGAGAATCGATGAGGAGAACTCTATGCCTGAAGACGTAATAAGGCAGGCGGCGAGCATGGGCTACTTCGCCCTCAGGGTGCCGACCGAGTACGGCGGTCCTGGCCTTAGCACGCTTGAGTCGGTAGTGACTGTCGAGGAGCTGGCCAGGGCCTCAGGGGCCCTGGCCATAATGGCCACGGTCTCGGGCACTATGGTTGCCTATCCGTTGGTACACTACGCAAGCGACGACATTAAGGAGCGCTACCTGAGCAGGTTGGCCAAGGGATCCATAGGGGCCTTCGCCCTCAGCGAGCCCTGCTGTGGCAGTGACGCAGCCGCTATAACTACTAGGGCTGTTAAGGAAGGCGATGAGTATGTCATAAACGGGAGGAAGACCTGGATAACTAACTCCCCCTACGCCGACTTTTTCCTGGTGGCTGCCAGGACCGGGACACCTGAACAGAGGCACCGCGGCGTGTCGCTGTTCGTAGTTGACAAGGGATCCTGCGTGGAGGTCTCCAAGCTAGATATGATGGGATACAGGGGCAGCGGGACCAGCGAGGTCCTCTTCAAGGACTGCAGGGTTCCGGCTGAGAACATGGTTGGGGAGCTTAACGGTGGGTTCAAGATAGTCATGGATGCTCTGAACGAGGGCAGAGTAGTAACCGCTGCCACAGCGCTAGGCCTGGCAGAGGCAGCATTTGAGGACGCGCTGGCGTACTCTAAGCAGAGGGAGTCCATGGGGGTCTCCATAGCGGAGCATCAGATGGTGCAGTACATGCTGGCTGAGATGAAGGTCAGGGTTGAGGCTATAAGGCTATTGATCTATGAGGCGGCAAGACGCGTCGATGAGAGAGACCCTGAGTACCCCATGTGGAGCAGCATGGCTAAGCTCGCAACGGCCAGCTGGGGTGTCGATGTGGCCAGAATGGCAGTCCAGGTTGAGGGAGGGTTCGGGTACAGCAAGGAGAGCCTCGTGGAGAGGATCTATAGGGACGTCAAGATGGTTGAGATAGGAGACGGCACTAACGAGGTCCAGAGACTAGTCATAGCTAGGTCGCTGCTGGGCAGAATCAGGGCCCCTAGGCCTCACTGACGTTCTCCTCAGGACTAACAAGGCCCTCGCCTATTACTGCGCTACAAAGTATGGACATGAATGCTATCTGGAGGGTCCTGAGTACCTCCTCCAGCTTTGAGAGCACGGCGGCATCAACGGGATCCTTAGCAGTCATTATGGCAGTGCTGGTAGACGACAGGAGGGCCGCAAGGTTCATAGTTATCTCGTGAAGCCTCTTGAGGCTCGGCTGGGCCACAAGAGCGCTCACTAGCGGCAGGAGATCTGTCAGCGCTGTAGCCACCTGGGCCACCTGGGCGGACCTCAGGCCAGACCTCCTGCTAAGCTCTATTGTACTAATCAGCGTGTTGCCGACGACGCCTAGCAGGGCCGTACCGAGCATCATAGAGTGCGTCAGCAGGCCCTCATGCCCTACGATGTCAGTGGTGTTACCCACCAGGTGTCTCATAATCAGGTGCTGGTACCTGTGGAGGTCGTCCAGGGCCAGCCTGACCTCCTGGTCTGACACAGTATCTCCCTCGGCTACCCTCCTGAGTAGGCCTGCCATGTTAGCCACTGTCATGCCAAGCCCCTTGATTGCATGCCTGGGATCAAGCTTCGAGTCGTCAAGCACGACTCTCACGGCCGCCTTATCCTTATCAATGCTAACCACCTCAACGCCAAGGAGCCTGGAGGCCTCGTCCTTCAGAGCCATAAGGGCCTCAAGGCCCATATCCTTGAGGTTAACTATAACGTCATTATAGTTGTTCACGTAGAGACAGGTCAAGGTCATAGAGAGCAGCTCAGGCACGGGAACCCTAGGAGGCCTGAATATGTACGCACCTTTCTTCTCTTCGGACAGTGCTGGCACTATCTTCAGCCTGTCACCCTCGTTTACTATGTAAACGGTGTCACCAGCCTTGAGTCCGTGAGCCTTGACCCACTCATGGGGCAGCGTCACCACTATGGACGAGGCCCCTAGCCTCTGCAGCCTCCTAGGCATGACACTCAAGCTCTCCAACCTCGTATATACAGAATATTACTCATACTGTACTGCCCTATCCTGCTGCTACCTTTTAACCCTTACTATAGGCTTTGTCAACTGATGAAGGTGATAGGGGATCCTGAGAGAGCGCTCCTGACAGGCCCGATGGCCAGGGGCTGCGAGCTCTGCTTCGCCGGACTCAAGGCGGTCATATTTATAACAGGTGAGTGCGACGAGTCCTGCTATTACTGTCCAGTCGACAGGGACAGGTTCGGCAGAACAGTGATCTACATCAATGATGAGCTAGCTCAGGATATCAATGACATAATAGATGAGGTCGAGAGACAGGGGGCCACGGGGGCCAGCATAACAGGTGGTGACCCGTTAGCTGACCTACCGCTTACCCTTAGGGTTATCAGATGCCTTAAGGAGTCCTTCGGGCCTAGGTTCCACATACACCTCTACACGCCAGGGAGGTACGCCACTCCTGAGGCCCTGGTGGCCCTGTGGAGGGCTGGCCTTGATGAGATAAGGTTCCACCCCGTGAACCTCTCCTACCTCAGGGGCCTTGAGCTGGCGAGAAAGCTGACGGGGATGAGTGTCGGGGCTGAGATACCTATAGGGCCTGGCCTGGCAGGGTGGGCCAAGAAGGTGATAGCAGAAGTTGACAGGCTTGGCGGGGACTTCGTGAACCTTGATGAGCTTGAGTTCGCGGAACCCAACGAGGCCGCGCTAAGGATGAAAGGCCTTAAGCCGTCCAGGAACAGGGGAGCGGCGGCCGAAGGAGCGCTAAGGATAGCCATGGAGGTGCTCTCGTGGGCTGCAAAGAACGTTAGGGTCCCAGTCCACTTCTGTCCAGCTGTCTTCAAGGACAGGATTCAGGTCAGGAACAGGTTTAGGAGGAGCGCGCTGAGGGATCTAGCCTGGTACGAGGCACGCCTTAGCGACGGCTCGGTGGCCTGGGGCGAGGTGCTGGATCAGCACGGTAACGTTGTTGACTACTTCAACCCACTCGGCGAGCTCCCGAAGCCTGCCGAGGGGCTCATGTATAGGGTCAGGGTGGCCCTGCCTACCAGATCCAGGAGGCCAGTAATGTGTGAGGGCGAGGCTGAGAACCCCCGCGAGGCCCTTGAGGGCTGTGGGCTGGCAGATTAACTCCTTCCGTTACCTGAGCCCGGTGAAGCCCTTGCATGTCGTCAGGGCGCTGGTGGACATAGCATCTTCAAGGGCCAGAGGGCTTAGGGTTAGGAGGGCCGCTATAGGCAGCTACGCGTATGTGGAATTGGAGGACGGCAGGGCAGGCGTAGCATTCGTCGACTGGGACTGGGTTAACCCCTTCAGGCGGTACAGGGACCTGCCTGAGGAAGCCGAGGAGGCCGTGCGCCTCGCCCTCTCCTACGACCCCATTGAGGCGGCCTACGGAGTTGCTACCATAAATGCCCTTCATGACACCGAGGGCATTGTCGAGGCTGATCCGCTTGACCTGGTCGAGCTTAGGCCAGGCATGAGGGTCTCTATGGTTGGCTACATAAGGGGCTACGTTAGGAGGCTCAGTAATAAGGGTGTGGAGCTTAGGGTATTCGAGCTTAGACCGGTGGAGGAGGATAGCAGTGTGCTGCCGTGGTATGCTGAGGAGGAGCTCCTGCCCGGCAGCAACCTGGTGATAGTGACCGGGGTCGCAGTGGTTAACAAGACCATAGACAGGCTCCTGGAGCTTGCCAGAGGCGCCCAGGTTATCGTGTCAGGGCCCACAACACCGATGATAGCGGCCGCGTTCCCTGGGCTAAGGGGAGCCCTGGGGGGCTCCGTGGTGAGTGACAGGGAGAAGGCATACAAGATGATAACTATGGGTTATGGGGCTGACGCGCTGCTCCACGAAAAGGTGCTACACAAGGTCACGCTACCCCTAAGTGAAGGTTCGCCAGGTACGAGGGATCTAGGCTAGTGACTTCATTTAAGGTAAAAGGTGTGGGCGAGCGTAAAATAAACGTGAGGGCCTAGGGGTATCTACTGGCCTGACTTACTCTAAATAGAGGTGAAACCTTGAGGCTCCCGAGGGCTGAGGTAATGGACGTGGGCGGCGAGAGNNTGCCACCGTAGTCGTTGAGCTCTGGCCCGGCCTCAGGCAGAAGGTCTACCTGACGCGCCTGGTAAGGTGCCCTAACGCCGCGACCTGTACAAGGCTTGAGAGGTGCGGCGATGGGAAGACCTACGTGGTCACGCTCTACAGCTCTGGCGCTCCCTTCGCGTCGGTCTACCTGATGCCTCCATGGCTTCTCGCTAGAAGTGAAGGTAGGCATGGTCCTTGCCCACGTGCCCTACGCTAGACCAGCCTTTCGGCAGCCTTGCAAAGGAGCCTAAGGAGCCCACGGCCGTAGCCAAAGCCTTCCTGGCCACCCTGCCCACCTCCTCAAGTGCCTTAACTGGGTCTTCAAGCAGGTTAATGAGCGAGAACGAGTAAGCTATGTCAAACTCGGCGTCCTTGAAGGGCAGGCTGTAGACGTCAGCAATCACTACAAGACACTTATCACTACATAAGGACATGGTCCTGAGCGCAGCCTTCCTGGCCATGCACTGGCTAATGTCGACGCAGACGTAAAGGTCCACCGAGCTTAGCAGCCCTGTCTTCGCCATGAACTCCACCAGCAGACCGGTGCCACAGCCTACGTCAACCACCCTACCATGAGGTGGTAGAAGCCTGAGGCCACTCACGTACTTCTCCAGCTGCTCCTCGCCGTAGAGCTCATCATATACCTTGCAGCCGCTCTCATACCTTTCCAGCAGCTCCAGATCAGATGCCCTGGACAAGCCTACCTTAAGGTCTCCTAGACAAGGAGGGTTTAGAGCTTAGGGTTAACAACTTAAGCTCTAGACCTAAGGCTCTCGTGCCTCAGCGACGCCGACCTCTTGATGTCGCGATAGGCCTTAATCATGCTCCCTATCCCTATAGTGCCAACCACAAGCACCACCAGTATGAAGCCTATGTCTATGGCGCTCAGGTTAGGTATCGGCATCCCGGTGCTTATGGCGAACGAGTCTATGGTTGGGAGGGCTATAATGAGTGAGCCTATCAGAGCAAAAGCAATGCCGCCATAGTAGAGGGTTCTACCGGCCGTCAGCCTTCCTACCTTAGCTACGTCCGACTCTGAGAGCCCCCCAACCCTGACAATATTACCAAAGACGGCGCCAAACACTATTTGCATCACCATAGTTCCAAGGCCGAAGAGGAGTCCGGGCAGGGGAGCGTAGAGCAGCGATGGCATCCTGGGGGCCAGTATGAACGTCACTACGGTGGCATAGGCCCCAAAGCCAAAGCCGGCTATGAGGCCGTGTATCGGTGTCATCCAGAGGGGCACGTCGCCTAGGGCCTCTTCAGGGTTTACCCTCTCAGCCCTCTTACTGTGGACCTTGCTCGGCAGCAGATGTAAGTGGCCGTAGACTCCCTTGCTCAGTATCATGTAGCCAGCTATGGCCATCACCACCCCAACAATTATATAAACTGGACCGTCGAGGTTGTACTTCTGGTAGAAGTAGGCCAGGCCCAGGAATCCTATGGTGCTCAGCAGAGCCCTCTGCACCGTGAAGCCGGCTGAGAACAGGAAGCCTGCCTTCATCCCTCCCTTAGTACTGTATTTGCCTACAGCGTAGCTGAAGGTTATGGGCCAGGTGTGCTCGTCAGGGGTAGCTCCATGCAGTATGCCGAGTATAAATGATATCAGCAGCGCTAAGCCCACGCCTATGTTCTGCGGCGGGTTTAGCAGCCAGTAGGCCCAGCCCCACGCACTCATTCTGTGCACACCTCACTTGACTTCTATTGATATATGTGCACAAGCGGGCCCTTTTAAGCGTTAACATAGGCCTGCCTAAGGTCTGACGGCCTCAGCCCCTGTTAAACAGCAAGAGTGGACAAGGCCAGAGGCGTGGACGCAACCATTTTTAGCCTAACCTTCAAGTAACGCACAGGCCCCTAGCGGGCAGGCCGCCGTAGCTCAGCAGGTAGAGCGACGCCCTGGTAAGGCGTAGGTCCCGGGTTCAAGTCCCGGCGGCGGCTCCATGCTTCTACGCATTGATTACCATGAACTCGGCTGCGGCCCCCTCCTCAGTGTAGTAGGATGAGAGGAGGGCCAGGGAGCTCGAGAGCTTTGAGGCAGCTGCAGCGGCCGCCAGTGCGAGCGGTAGCGGCGAGAGGGACCTGTCAAACCTTGGTAGACGTCTCGACCTTGGTCTGACGGCCTCAAGCACCAGCCTGTCGCCCTCCTGTCTAACCCTGACGGCCTCAGCAAGCTCGGCCTTCTCGACCACTACCTCCCTCACCGCATGCTCCATGTCAGGGGCCTCAGGGCTGCCCTGGGGCAGTAACACTGTGACCCCCCTGACGCCGGCCGCAACAGAGCTGACCCTGAGCGGTGCCTCAAGAAGGGCTTTTGCAACGAGAACAGGGTCGCCTATGTCAGAGATGGGCACGAAGGCCCTCACCAAGCCGTCCCTGGTGGGCGTAAATATCGCTCTCCCCGCTGCCTCTGTCTCCTCCAGCAACGCCTCAATATTGATAGCTAGCGACTCAAGGATCAGCCTCTCGGCCGCGGGCTCAGGCCTCGGCGAGTTCCCTATGGCTATGGCAGTCAGACCCACTACTGCTAGCCCTATCATTGAGTATGCCAGAGGCCTGAGACCCAGAGCAAAGTAGGCCAGGAACCCTAGAGTGGCCGAGAATGCCAGCACAGCGTAGCCCAGCTCCCTTATGGTCAAGGCTCCCGCGCAGCTCCCCAGCGCCTAGGATTTTACTGGCTTAACGCCTACTTCGTAAGGCATCCTCCTATAGGCCGCGACTAGACCAAGGGCCAGGCAAAGGGAGACCATTACTGCTTCAAGCGCGTAGAGCGTCAGTCCCACGGTATAGACTAGAGCCAAACCGACAAGAGGGAGAATTGCCAAGCTGAGCGATATTGAGATTGCGGCCTCCTCTGGCGACCCCCATCTCCTCTCCGGGTACAGAGCCTTTAGAAGCCCGTAGCCTGGAAGATAGAACAGCGACGGGGCGCCCATGATTACCCTGACGAACTCCACCTCGGGTGGGCCCTTGGGCATCAGGAAGGCCGCCACAAGCCCAAGGGCTGCGCCAGCTATGTAGAGCCAGAGCCACCAGGAGACAGGGCCTGAGAGATAGGCCGCGAAGCTGCGGCGACTCGGCGCATGGATGTCTATGATCCCTCTAGTCCTCATGTCCCAGAGGGCCCTGCCCAGGACCTCGGCCTTGACACCTTTCATAGACTCAAGCAGTTCCCACAGCTCGGCCTCGCCACCTGTTGACCTGAGCCTCCTGAGCAGCTCCTCGCTCAAAAGGCTCTCACCTGGTCACGTTGAAGTACAGCTGGTTGTAGAGACCAAGGTAGCCAAAGCCCGTGATGTTATAGGCATAGAGGAATATGACGAGCTTGTATTGGCCAGGTACCGTGGGGGCCGTAAATGTAATCGGCTGCACGTGGCTTGAGCCCGGGTAGATAACAAAGTAGTACGTGTAGGATTCGGTGTAGTTAGACGCCGTGTCCTGAAGCGGTACCGAGGCATAGGTAATGTAGGCCCTCAGCTGGTACATCTCAAGCTTGTTCATGTGGTTGCTCACTACCGAGTAAAGGGTCGTGTTGACCCCTGGCGCCAGGCTCCGTGGGTAGCCCCCTATCTCGCGCTGGGGGCCTAGGAGCACTATCACCGAGTACGGCCCTGGCCTCCAGTAAAGCTGAAAGAGTAGGGCACTAACAAGTCCAACGGCAATTAGTATCAGCAGACCTACAGCATAGGTGACGTATGAGTCAGGATCCCTGCCGTGACGCGCTGGCCTGCCAACACCCGCCAGCTCCTCCTCCCTTGGCTCACGAAGTGCCTTAACCACGTGTCTGGCGTGAGATGAAAGCCACAGGCGCCACGCCAGCCTCCTGCCCCATCTGTCAAGGGCGATGGCAACTATAATAGCCGCGGCTGAAGATGCCGAAACCTCAACTATGAATGAGTAGAAGCTCGCCCTGGCTCTCGAGACCATAGAGGGCCCCACGGAGCTGAGCCTCGAGAGCGCACCGAGGGCTAAGGAGCAGCCCGACACGGTCGCGCTGATCCCCGAGATGTTAGCAAGGGCCGCGTTTAGGTCCGAGATGTAGGTGTAGTTATAAAGCATAAGGTTGTAAGCCTTAGATGCATATAGGTAATCCCTTATCGCTAGGTCCATCGCCTGCGCGCAAGTGGACTGGGCCCTCACAGGAACTACAGCCAGTTGAACCACGACTAGTACTACTGCCAGCAGAGCCGCCACCAAGCGCCTTTGGCTCAAGCCTGCCCAGGCGCTCTGAACCCGGAGACTATAATAGCGATGTTAGCCCCACAGGGATTTCCTGATCTTTCTAACTAATTGCTTTGCTGCTTACAGCCTTAAGGCTTCCTAGGGCGCTTTTAGGTACCATAAGTAGATGTAACTGGTGGGGCCAATGAGATGACCGTCAGTGCCCGGACCGAGAGGATGATGAGGGGTTACCCCATGAGGCCCCTCACTTCTCGACCTTCCTCCACACCTCGCTCCTTCCCCGGATGTTCCTCAGGGCTCCAACAATGAGGAATGTTTGCATCAAGGCCCATGACCTGGCATGAGGTATGGCAAGGACTGTAAGCGCGACAAGCGCCAGTACTGCTATGGCTAGCAGCTGGCCCATTGAGGCAGCCGCGAGCAGAAGTGCCAACGCTGCCAGCGCTAGCCAGGGGTTGACCAGGTGCAGGTAAGCCTCCACAGCAAGGACGCGGCGGTAGCCCCTCGGAGCCCTTGGGAGGTCTCTCAAGGCGCTGGCGAAATAGGCCACTAGGTGCTGGGCCCTCCTGCCTCTCCACTCAACGTAGCCCTGGCCTCTGGGGACCTTTTCGGCACATATAACACCATCAACAGCTACGGCCCTGAGGCCACTCATAGCAACCCTGTGGGCTAGTTCACTGTCATCGGCGCCTGGCCTTAAGCCCCCGAGCTTGATGGCCAGGTCCCTCCTTATGGCAATTAGCTCCCCATGTGCTATAGGGGTCGAGTGCATCGCTGACTCAGCAAGTCTGAGCATGTTATAGAGGTCCCTGTAGCCTGACTCCACTTCCATGATATTCAAGGGCCTCTTTACACAGGTGACTAGACCCACGTCACTTCTCGAGAGAGCCCTCAGGGCAGCCCTGAGGGATCCTGGAGCCCAGAGGCTGTCAGCGTCAGTGAAGACTACATAGTCCTCAGTGGCCTTGCTGAGCCCCTCGTTCTCTGCCACGTGCTTGCCCCTCCTGAGCCCCTCCCTTAACACCCTGAGCCTCACCCACGGTGGAGGCCTCCAGGACTCGGCAACGTCAGCAGTCCCATCATCGCTTCCACCATCAATTACTATCACCTCAGACTCTCCCATGCCCTTGGTCTCATCAGCCACGTTGTTGAGTTTGTCAATTATGTTGTTTCTCTCGTTATACGTGGGCACGACTATGGTCACACCACTTATGACCTCCTCTGACACTCTGCCGCCTGAGGCCTTGTGCTTCCTCAGAACCCTCAGCGCGGCAGCGTAGTAGCCTAGGGGCACGCTGGCATGCATCAACAACAGCGCCAGACCCAGAGCTGCCAGCAAGGCCGGCTGCAACGCGATCTCTCATGATACTAGACCTAAGTTAGTAATTAATTTGCTAATGACCTATGCGCCCCCTCAGGCGCCTCAGGAGAAGTGACGAGGCTGCTAGGACAGTGGACATAGCGAGCACGGCAGCCATGGCAAGCCAGGCGCTGAAGGCTGCCTCACCCATTATGGCCCTCTGGCCCCGCTCCAGCAAAGCCTGCTCGGAGCTTAACATGCTCATCTCATCCTCCAGCTGCGATAGCTGCGAGCCCAGCGAGGCCACATAGGAGCGCAATGTGGTCGAGGAGCTGAGAGCCCCCTGAAGTGTTGAGTTGACATAAGTGAGTTCTGAGGCCATCTGGGCCTCAGAGGCCCTGAGCTGGCTGACCTCTTGGGCCAGATCGTCGAGCCTCACGGTCACGTTTAACAGAAGCCCTGAGGCAGCCCCCTCGCCACTTGAGATATTCCTAAGCTGCAAAGCCATGCTCTGCTCCTCGTGCACATAGTCTGACACTAGCAAACGGAGCTGGGATATCTCGGAGTTCACGGTTGCGTTCAGTGAGCTGACCTCCTCCCTCAGCTGACTTACGTTGCCTGCCAGCTCTCCCTCCACCTGCCTCAGGGCCTTCCACAGGCTCTCGAGCTCCCTGAGCACGGAGGTCTGGTTCCCACTGAATATGCTGACCTGGGGTCCAGCGTAGGAGACGCTCGAGCCATCTAACAGCTCGAGTGAGTCAACCCATGAGGCCACTATAGTGACGTTGCTGTGGTAGGCAGTGATGTAGTGAACCCTGCTGCTTACCAGTGTCACATCTGAGTTCACCAGCACTAGGAGGCCCTGGACCTGTGAGTCCTGGAGCGTCAGGTTACTGTTAACTATGTAGTTGACTCCCACAAACGCGCTGTCGCTTATGAGCCCATTGAAGGTTATGTTATCATCGTAGAGGAGGGCTAGGTACGGGTAGAAGTCGCCCTCAGTAAGGTTCTGGTGAGCGTAGTAGATGTAACGAGTCTGCATAACCTGGGTACTCACATTGGCGACAGGACCTCCCACGGCCCCTACGCCTGAGGCCGCTATTGTCCAGGGCTGGCCCACGTAAAGCCCGTCGTAGGCCTGCGCCTCTCCGCTGGAGAAGGGTGAGGGCAACTGCGCAGTGCCTACCCAGAGACCTAAGGTAGTGTTATAGTACAGCGGTATCTCAACGTAGTACGTCGCATATCCATATAGGTACTGGGCCGACGAGGGCAGCACTGTCAGCGAGAAGGCACCATAAGTGACGGGCCTGCCGTTAAGCGTCACGTTGAGATAGACTGTGACAGGCTGGCCCTCAGCTGGGTACCTGGGCACCGCCTCTATGCTCGCCCGCGCCGGCGGTGACACGTATATCATGCCCTCACCCTCGCCCAGCAGTAGGCCTATCGAGGATGAGTTGTAGGACGCGCTGAGGATTACATAGTAGAGCCCAGGACTTATGTTAGGCGGTACGTAGAGCTCTCCCAGGTAATAGCCGGCCGGGCTAAGAGGCACGTAGGCCTCACTTACCACCCTCCCGCTCGGCAACACTAGGTAGGCTGTTATATTAGAGCCGTACTCTATTGCCGTGCTGAGGGGCGTGCCAAGCTGTTGAGAGCCTAGTGAGTAGGACTCTAGGGGCGGCATCGGCAGCCCATATATTATCATGTAGCCTCCCTGCTGGACCTCGCCCGGCGACGCCAGCACCTGGGGCAATACGTAGACGCTCTGAAGCCCAATGCCGTTAATGAACGGCACATAACCCGCCGCTGGCCCCCTTATCTCTATTATGTAGTAGCCCTCTGCGCTGACATTAGACACCAGCTGTCCCGTGAACCCTCCCTGAAGGCTCTTGCAGAACACCGTCTCGTAGCTGTTGCTGAGGGGCCTGTATTGAAGGAGCTCAAACTCATAGGTGAGGTTGTGAGGGGCTGGGTTCCCGTTAAGTGTTGTAATCATGTAAGCCACGGGGATGCCAACGGCCGAGTCCCAGGGCTCATCAGCTAATGGGTACTCGAAGGAAGCGAAGTAACCAAGGTACACCTCCATTGCACCTACGCCTTCGTAGCTTCCTGAGGACGCGTTGACCTCTATTAGCGAGTTTCCGGCTCCCGTGCCCGGCACCGAGAACGTGGCCGCCCAGAGCCCCGTGGTTGAGTTGTAATGCATAAGCTCTTCGAGCACGACTCCCTGAGGGCTTACCAGCTTCAGCTCAACGTGGCCCGACGTGACGGCGGAGCCGTTGGGGTACTCAACTAGGGCTGAGACGTTAATCACCTTGCCTGGCGTCAGGTCGAACAGCGTGTAGCCCATGAAGCTCTGCGAGCCGTTCACGTAGATCTCCACGCTAAGGCCCGTCGTGAGCTTGAGCTGTCCAGGAGGAGTCCTTAGGTAGTACGCAAGCATGCCCGCG
>DAJS01000006.1:28585-43939 GCA_002496425.1 Acidilobaceae archaeon UBA162 | reverse complement strand
CCGCCTTAAAGGTAAGGTTTACCTTTTCGCTTTGCAAGGAGGTTAGGAGCGGCAACGCACAAGGACATGGCTGAAGTCGCGTATATGAGGCTTCATGCCTTAACAGTGCTGCACAGAGCTGCCATGGCCTTAGCAGCCTCGCCCACGGCGGCGTAGAAGTCGTTAACGGCCTTGCTGACCTCCTCTGGGCTGGCGTCGGGCTTCACTAGTACCTTTCTCATTGCATCCCCGGCCTCTAGTGTACTCCTGACCAACTCCAGCGTCCTCGCCGGGGTCACGTCGGCTGGGCTCGTCGCTGCATCCATGAGCCTCTCAAATATGTCCTTAAGCTGCGCCTCACTTATCGTGTGGTCCTGAGCCATTGTATACCCTGCTGCCACGGCCGCTAGCAGCGCCTTCTGCCACTCGTCGCAGGCTGAGACAGCATCATTCCTATTCATGGCCTGAAGCGCCCTGTTAACCTGATCCGTATACCTGAGTTGTCCCTTGTAGTCCTCTAGCCACCTGCTATAGGCCTCCTCGGGCTTGTTGAAGGGTCTTGGTAGTTTCTGAGCTGGGGTCTTTGTTGCCTCAGTTGTAACAGGGGCCGGGGAGGGCTTTGGAGGCTCGGGAGCAACGGCCTCTGGGGCCCTTGGCGCCGCCCTGGCCAGGGCCCCAGGGGCTATGCCCACAATTGCTCTTCTCTCCTTAAACCTCCTCACGTTATCCCCAATGCTTAGGTTGGGCTCAACCTCAGCCCTCCATTCTACTGAGTTGACATCAACGTCGGACTCCCTGGCAGCCTTGATCAGCTCCTCAGCCAGTTTTCTGGCCATATCGTAGGAGCAGGTGCCAAGTATGGGGCGCCTCAGCGCCTCCCCGCACTTCAGTCCCCCGTACCAGTTCCATATGGAGGCTGCCAGGTCCTCTGGAGTTATTATGAGGGGCTTACGCCTGCAGAGGTCGTCAAGGGCCTTACCGAGGACCTCATGCATCTTGCCGTCGGCCACCTTCCTTGGCCCTCCCCTATCATCAACCACGTACATCTCAGCGTCAACGCCATTAGTCACGATACCATAAATGGGAGTCAGGGGGGCCAGACTGCTGCCGTAGAGGGCCTTTATTATGTCCTTTATCATGTCCCTGACATCGTAGTACCTGCCTCCTATACCAACGCCCACTACCAGATTAGAGATCCTGAGACCCACGACAACTTTAGACTTCTTAACATTCACTTGCTCATCGATTATTAGGTTGATCCTCCCATCATTAATCTGCTGGGGGCAGCGAGAAAAGAGCTCCCCTTTGATCGCCTCTATCATTGCCTCACGGAGCGCCCACTCACTCGAGAACCTGCCGCCAGCAGCGTCGGCAAAGACCTTCTCGAGATCCGTATACAGCAGAGGCAGGGGCGCCCCCTGAGGTTGAAGGCAGCTCTAGGCTAAATGTGTTTTAATTTTGCTGCCTTAAGTGCTACCGAGGCCCCTTGTCCTAGGCGCTAATACCCATGGCCTTCGAAGCTTAAAAGCTGGTGAGGTCCAGGCCCTCAGGAGAGTCCCCCTTGGCAATTGACGTCAGGGCCACACTCCCAACCAAGATAAACCTGATCAGGCTGAGGAGGGAATACGCCACAGTAAGGAGGATAAGAAGGGTTATGGAGGAGAAGAGGGAGGTCCTCCTTCACTTCATAAGGAGCGTGGCTGAGGACTACAACAGGTACCAGAAGGAGGTCTTCGCCGCCCTGGAGCCCATATACACGTCGTTCTATAGGGGGGAGGCCGCAGAGGGGCCGGAGAGGACCTGGGCCTACTCGCAATCGGTTAAGGAGGGACTGAGGGTAAGGGTAGGCACATCCGTAATGTTCTCAGTGAGGACTCCGACCTTTACGCTTGTTGCAGACTCGATACCTAGCCCTCCCCTGCCCCCGGGCACTTCCCCTGATCTGGTCTTGGCATACCTTATGCTCAGGGAGCAGCTCCCTGCAATACTTAAGCTGGCCCAGTACCAGGAGACTATCATGAGGCTCATAGACGAGCTCAGGGAGACCCAGAGGCTCATAAACGCCCTTGACTACGTCATACTGCCAAGCTACGAGAAGGCCATGAAGTTTATAGCCATGGTGCTCGACGAGAGGGCTAGGGAGGACTTTGTCAGGCTCAAGCACCTCAAAAGAAGGCTTGCTGTGGCCGAGGAGGCCAGAGCCGTGGCAGGGCGGAGCGCTTAGGGCAGTAGTACCCCAACGAGTATAAAGACAACACCAATGCCCAGCAGCAGGGCCACGAAGCTTCCTGGAGTCATGTTTCCTATAGCCTTCACGCCCCTGGCTAGTAGCACGGAACCCCCTACTACTGCTATCCCCAGCAGCATGGCTATGCCTATAATAACGAAGGCGTAGCCGAGCCCAGACCACAGGCTCTGGGCTGGCATGTGGCCGAACAGGGTGCCCACAGCTTGCTGTATGGCCTGTAGGGTCACCTCAGACCCCCAGCATATGGTTACTGATCCCAGGGCCTAGAGGGAAACCTGCCAGGTAACACCCGCCAGGCCTCGCCAAGTCCTGCACCTCATCATGCCTCAGGCCGTGACCCTAGCTCATGGGCCTGGCGCACTGGACTCATAACGTCCTAAAGCTATAACCTAGGGCACTGCCAGCCCCTGGGACCAGCTTGGAGGCTGCAGAGCTGGTCAAGGCGTTCATGAGGGGGGCTGCCCAGCAGGTCTATGTTGTCACCGCCAGGAGCCCAGGGGGCAGCTACGCTGCCTTCACGGCCAGCGCTGTCACCAGCATAAGCCTGAGCCCGCCGCTCATTATGGTGGCTGTTGACAAGGGCTCGAGGAGTCATGAGGCCATGGTGAGCGCCAGACACTTTATAGTGATGCTGCTGGCAAAGGAGGACGAGTGGCTGGCGAGACTGATGACGCAGTCCAGCGACCCCCTCGACAAGCTCAGGCAATCTGGCTTCATGGAGGACAAGTACGGCCCCTATGTGCCTCTTCCGAGGCCCCGCCTCGTGGCCAGGCGGTGGGCTATCTACGATGGAGGGGACCACTCAATAGTCATCGGTGAGGTCATAGATGGAGAGGCTCTCGATGTTAAGTGTCCCCTGTTGTACCATAACCGCTCCTACACGAGCCTCTATGGCTGCTAGCTAGGAGCTGCATAAATTTAGGCCAGCCCTGTAATAAAGCATAAGTTAGGGCGTGTTAGGGTTGGATCTGAATGAGGACCTAGGGTGGATAGGGATGGCGTTAGGAGGGCCATCAGTACCCTTCGTACCAACGAGGTACGAGGTGCTTGACCTGGTGTTCGAGGCGCTAGACCTTAAGGATGGTGATGTGTTCTACGACCTGGGCTCGGGTGACGGAAGGATAGTAGCCGAGGCCGCCAAGAGGTACCCGATAAAGAAGGCCGTGGGCGTTGAGCTGAGGGACGAACTTTACAAGGAGTCTATTGAGAGAATAAAGAGGGAGGGGCTCGAGGGCCGTGTTGAGATAGTACATGGTGATTTCTTCAAGGTGCCAATAAGTGATGCCACAGTAGTCTACATGTATCTGCTGACCAGCGTCAACGAGGCACTGAAACCAAAGCTCAAACAGGAGCTTAGGCCTGGGACCAGGGTTGTGACTCTGGACTTCCAGATACCGGGCTGGAAGCCGGTTAAGGTGGTGGGTGACAAGGGAGGCTGGCAGAGGACCCTCTACGTCTACGTCATTGGGGTCTCAGACGTCTAAGGTCCTGGAGCCCCTAGGTCAGAGCTGGTGAGGGGTTCCAATGAGGCCTCGTCGATGCCGTAGTAGAGCTTTGCAAGCTTTCTTACGGCCTCCTTAACTGTTCTCAGGGCATCCTCAAAGCCTATGTTCAGCTCGGCGGCCACGTTCTTCCAGAACCTGCCCTGAAGGACCTTGGCTACTATAGCCAACTCCTCAACCTCATCAATTGCTCCCTTGTCCATTGGTGCCCTCCTCCAGTAACTCATGACTACCTCCCTTATCACATCATTGGTAGTCTCATAGGTCATGGTGCCATAGAGGTAGGCCCAGAGCCTCTGAAGCTTCAGCTTGCTCAGCGGCATAATAGCACTGTCAAGGGGTCCAGCAGCCTTGAGTAGGGCAACGGCTACGCCTGGCTCCATGGTCCTGTAGGTGTCATGGAGGCTGCCGAGCAGCTTCTCCTTCAGCTCCCTCCTAGCAGCTTCGGTTAAGGCCTTGGCAGCCTGGCTTATGGGCTTTAAGACAAGAACGGTGTACTCGCCGCTGACTGGGTTCCTGTCGGGGCTTATGTGGATCAGCTGGAACCCGTTCCTTGTCCAGAAGCGTGTCAGCCTCTCGTTGACACCAAAACCGCTTCCGACCCAGTCGTAGCCCCTCTTTACGGACTCCTCATAGATGTCCGCCAGGAGCCTCGAGCCCAGGCCCCTGTCCTGAACCTTTGGGTGCGTCGCTATCCTTACTATCCGCCAGCCTCTCATTGGCCCGAACTCGGGGAACCTGAGGTGCTTTATCACTCTGTCAGGTATTATGTTTCCCTTTGTCTTGTCCTGGTTCATGAGAAGCCTCGACGTCTCAGGGTCAAGGCCCCCCTCCTCTGCCAGCAGCGCTGCCGAGACAGCCTTGCCTGAGGAGGTCAGCAGTGCCCTAACGCTGTAGTGCGGTGCATCGGCTATGAGGGCTAGGTCATCGGGCTCATTCCTGTAATGGGCCTGGACATAGATGCCAAATATCTGCCTCAGCAGGTTCTCCTTCCTAAAGAAGAGCTCTTCAGGCTCTATGACTAGGTAACTCAGGTTTCCGGACTTTATGTCTTCATAGTCCTTCTCATCGAGCTCCGCTGGTTCAGCGTCAAGAAGGAGGACGTCGAAGAGCCACTCCTCTATCGGGTCGTTGGCGGCGTACCTTATTGGCTCCTCCATCTCATACGTCCTGACCTCTGTTAAGGGATCTGACTTGACCTCGCCAAGGAATCTGACGCTGAAGCCTCTCCCGGCCCCCTCGTAGCCATGTATAGTGGAGGCCACAAGGATCCTCGACTTTGACCTCCATATCCTGTGGAGCAGAGGCACTGGTAGCCCGCTGGCCTCGTCTATGACAACTAGGTCAGCGCTAACGTCGGGAACCTCGTCAGGCATCACATATTTGATAGTTACCTTAGGCGACCTGAAGCCTACTATGAGTCCTCTGTCCTTGATAGCCTCTGCCTTAACGTCAAGGGCCTCGAAGGCCCTGGCGGCGAGCTCCATGAGGCTCTGGGTGTTCTCTAGGTCAGGTGACGTGACGACGATCCTGACCTTCCTTCCGCGCCCGTCAGCCATGAGCTTCCCTATGCCTACCATAGCTATGCCAGCGGCACAGCTCTTCCCCCTGCCCCTGTCGGCCGTTATCACAACCAGCTTCTTCCTGGCACCTTCCTTGGGCTCCTCAAGCAGCTGCTCAGCTACTCTTATGGCCTCAACTTGATCCTGTGTCAGTGCTAGCTTGTAGAGTCCCTCAGGCAGCCTGGAGTCTGAGGGAACCATTATTGGTCTTGACTTGGGCAACGTGGGCTCTATGGGCTCCCCACTTATGAGCCTGTCATTGTCAAGATCAACTATGAATATGTTCCTGTTATGTTCCAACAGCTTCTTCTTGAACCAGGTTATGAATACATGCCTTGGCTGTTCATGGCCTGGAACCACAAGGTTGCTCTTGAACTCTGTTACCTGCGTGTCCCAGTCATCCCAGGCAGGAGCCTGGAGTATTATGAAGCCTCCTCCCTCTACTATGCCAGTCAGTATCCCGATTCTGTTGGGCTTGAGGTCGTTGACTAGGTCAAGCACTAGGCCCTGGTAGGTGGTGCCCAGGTACCTCCTGGCGTCCTCGGCCTTGGTTATGGTAAGTCTGGTTATATTGCAGCGCTCTTTGACTGACCTCTTGACAAGCTCCTTCCTCAGCTGAGAGTCCTCATGCTGTTCGTTAAAGGCGTAGAGAACACTTATATGAGATCTGCCTCTGATCCCCCTTACAACAGACTCATAGAATATTATTATGCTTGCTGTAGCGACACCAACCTTTACCGGGTCGGAGCCACTTACGACAACCATAAACCTCTTCCTTGAGGCTATTGAGGCCCTTATGGCCTTCCTCAGAAGCCTGCGCAGCCTCAGCACGGACTCCGGCAGCTCCTTGCCGAGCTGGTATGAGGCCTCCTCGGCCTGCCTCCTTATGCGCTCCCTACGCTCCTCTTCCACCTGCTTCTCGGGAGGCCCCTCAGGTCTCCCCTTCCTGGCCGCCACGGTTACCACGGCCCTCGGCGGCGCAGTGTCTTGGGAGTCCAAGGATTATAAGCCTCGGAGGGGCCAGCCCCCTTAATACCTAGCGTCAGAGAAACCCCTTGGGGGTCCCGTGGAGCCCAGGACTATTCAGAGGCCGGCGCTGTGCCCCTCATGCGGTGTGCCAGGGACCTATAGGTACACTATAGAAGGCCCCGTTGACAGGGATGGAGAGAGGTACGTAAGGATAACATACTCGTTCACCTGCGAGGTCTGTGGTTACAGGGACGCCGGCGAGCTCTATGTGCCCCTGGAGGGCCTCCATAGGATGAGGTACCTCCTGATACCTGAGGTCATGGCTTACCTGGAGAGGGTTAGGCTTGCTGCCCAGATAATAGACCTCCAGCGCGATGCTGCTAAGGCCACGGGCTAAAGGTACTTTTGACATGTTGACTTCATAACCAGGGAATCCTGCTCCAGTATAGGGCTCTCACTTATCACCACTGCATCTATGCCGGTCTCCACATAGGCCCTGCAGACTATCTCCCACTCTGGCCCGTAGTCCTTCTCAGCAAGCGTGTGATGCTCCCTCTCACCCCCCTTGCCGTACTCTATCCTTGAGAAGTGCGTGTGAAGAGGTCTCACCGCCCAGCTCCCCAGCTCCTTCTCTATCCTCTCGATTATGTTTACTACCTCATCAACGCTTAGTATCGCCTTCCCCTCAGCCCTGGCGTGGAGGTGAGCCCAGTCAACGGCGGGTCTGAGCCTTTCATGGGACTGGCATATCCTTATGGTCTCATCGATATCGCCCACCTGAGACACCTTACCAGTGGTCTCGGGGGCCAGCCATGCAACCTTGAGGTCCAGGGAGTCCAGCAGCTGTCCTAGGGCATCTATGACCCTCTGGAGCGCCTCCTCCCTGCTGCTGTTACCCTTTATGTAGCCGGGGTGGAAGACGACAGCATAGGCCCCCATGGCCTCTGAGGCCAGAGCTGACTCCCTGAGCCTCTCGATGCTCTTGGTCACTGTGTCCTGCTCGGGGCTGGCCAGGTTTATAAAGTAAGGCGCATGCATGCTAAGGACTACATCGTTCTCTCTGGCTGCCCTGCCTATGGCCTCCGCCTGCTCCTTGGTGACCCTCACGCCCCTGACGGCCTCATACTCAAGAGCGTCTAGCCCCATCTGCTTCAGGATCGCGGGAACCTCTTCATAGCCCCCCTTGAAGTTAGTGGGTTTACCAGCTGGCCCAAAGCGAAGCCTGCCCAAGCCCTGCCCTGAGCGCCCTTTAGGTTCCGGAGGCTATTTAGGGCAGGTAAGTGTAGGGCCTCAGCCCTCCCTGTCCTCTGCGCCCTCGTCCTCTATCTCATGCTCGTCCTCACCCTTGGACTGGGCCTTGTAGACGTCATAGGAGACCTCCATGGCATACTTCAGCGCTGCCTTGGCCTTCAGAACCTCCAGCGTTGTGTAGAGCCCGTCGAACTTGACCTCGGCGACAGTGCCGTCAGGCCTCTCCTTGATGCTAAGCTTGACCCCCTCGCCCTCCTGTTGGCCTGACCTGGCCTGGTAGGCCCTTATCTCGCCCTCAACAGTCTCCAGGTACTCCCTTATCTCCTTAGGTAACGCCATGGGCACCTCGGGTGCTGCCCTCACATACCCCTCGCCCCTCAGTATCCTGGCGACCCTCCTCCTGCCAACCTTGACGTCCTCAGCCCTCTCCGTGGGGCTCTGCCTCCCAGCGTCCTCGATGTACTCCAGGAGGGCCTTGAGGCTCCTCAGCTCCTCCTCCAGCTCCTCAACTCTCCTCCTCAGATATGCATCCAGCTCCTCCTTGGTTATGGTCTTCTCCTGCTGGCCCAACCTGGCCCCTTCCGACGCTGTCAGCCCAGCTCCCTATCCTGTGTCAGTGCCAGTAATACCATATCTGGGCTAAATCAGCTCGAGGCCTAGGCATCAGGAGCTCAGAGGCACTTGAGCGTCATGCCGTCCTCGTCGACTATCAGGGCCCCCGAGCGGCCCCCGTGGTACCTGCTGGAGAATACGGTTACCACGCCGCCGTCCAACTCGGCCATGTCAACCCTCTGGTCGCACTTTACCGTCAGGGGCCTTCCGTCCCTTCTGTAGGCCATGAAACCATCTACGACCTCATGTCCTCTCACTATGAGCCTTAGCCTGTTGGCCTTGAGGAAGGAGGACCAGGCGAGCCTGCCGTAGTAGTATATGCCAGGGCCCCTTACGTCAGACTCGAAGTACTTTGCTGAGGGGTCTGGGTCGTTCCAGGCGATCTGGAGTAACACAGGGTCGTCAAACCTTAGATACCTCCTGGTGCCCTTCACGTCAGAGTAGGAGCGCAGCTGTTCAAGGGTGAGCGGCACGTCAGGCCTCGAGCAGTCCATGCATGGTATTCCCCCATGGGCCATGAAGGCTCCCATGCCCACCGCTGCTATGGGCATGTGGGAGTACGCATCCACTACCCTCTGGTAGAGGCCCTCGGCTTGCATGTAGAGGACCTCCTCGTAGAAGCCGTAACTCTCGTTCATCCTTGGATCCTCGTGGTCACCCCTTATAGCTATGAATCTCTGCGGATCTGAGGTCACAAGGCGGAGCACATCGATTATGGTTTGAAGGCTAGAGGGGCCTCTGTCCACGTAGTCTCCCAGCATTACAGCCTTATCAACACCGTACTCATCTGCCAGCTCCTCAAACCTCTCTACCACGTCATCAAAGCCATGGACATCGCCGAGGACGGCGACGCTACTCGAGGGCCCCAAGTCTACTACCAGGGGCACTGACCTGAGGGCCCTTACGGCCCCCTCGATTACGTACTCATCAGCCGCCCTCAGAGCCCGCCCCCAGATGAGATAGGTAGAGATCCAAGTACTTAATTCCATGGTCTGGTATAATCACCACGTAGTCCCCCTCCTCCAACCTGTCCACGGACTTGCGGAGTGCTGCCACTGCAGCCCCTCCACTGACGCCAAACAGGATCCCGTTGGTCTTGGCGACCTCTATGGCTGCATCCATGGCCTCCTCAGCCGAGACCTCTATGACCTCGTGGGGCCTCTCGCCAAGTGGCCACCAGGAGCTGAAGTCCTGCCTCTTTATCCCAGGTATCCTGCCGCCCTCGTCAGGCTGCACGCCGTAGACCTTAACGTCGGGCCTCCTGTTCCTGAAGTAGAACGATATGCCTGCCGCGTGGCCGCCCGTGCCCATGGTGACAAACACCCCCCTGAGCCTCAGGCCAGCCCTGTTGGCCTGGGCCTCTATCTCCTTGGCAGTGTACCTCACGTGAACGAAGGGGTTAGCGAGGTTAGCGAACTGATCCAGCATCAGGGCCCCCTCTCTCCTGGCGTCCTCGGCCACGACTGGCCTCAACTCATTTGTTGAGGAGCCCCTGACCACGGCCTCGCCCCCGAACAGCCTAACCATGGCTGGGCCGAAGTCAGCAGCCGTCTCAGGTATGTATATCCTGGCCCTGACCCCGAGCACTGCAGCTATAGCTGCCAGGGCGACTCCTGTATTAGACGAGGAGGCCTCATATATCCTCCCGACGGCCTTGATCTTATCTAAGGCCAGGGAGGCCATGTACCATGCTGCCCTGTCCTTTATGCTCAGGCTCAGCGGGTTGTACCACTCTAGCTTGGCCCAGACCCTGGCACTGCCCCAGCTGCCTCTTAGCCTCAGCAACGGGGTTGGCCTGTCGTAGGCAAGCATCTCAAGTATATCCCCATAGGCTCTCCAAGACCTTCCCATTACATCGTCGTAGAGACCCAGGGCCTCGAGGCTGACGTTCACCTCCTCCCTTGCTCCCTCAGAGATTGCAGCCATCTTGGCGCCGAGGTAGCGGAGGGCCCAGTAGTCCTCAACCCCATCAATGATATCATTATCCCTGACGGCCAACGAGAGCCTCTGGGCGCCTGACCTCAGCATGGCCCTCATGTTGTCAAGCACATCTGCTATGTTAAGCTGCGCGGCCCTGAGGGCTTCGAGGTGCTCTACCCTGGCCAAGCTGGGCTCCTGAGCAGTTAAGGAGGTCGAGAGTATAAGTACAGGTAGCGAACAGGTTAAATTTGAGCTTAGCACCACCAGTTAGTGGATAGCAGTTGACAGGTTTGAGAGCCTGGCTACTCTCGTTCAGCCCAGTCACGCTGTTGAGCGCCTTCTCCTCTGTTACGCTGGGCTCTGCGCTGGCTTGGTACATAACCGGCAGGTTCAGCTGGCCCCTCTACCTCATAACCTTGGCCGGGCTCCTGGCCGCCCAGGCAGGGATAAACCTAATACATGATTATGTCGACTACTCAACGGGCGTTGATGTTATATACCACAGCACGGGCCACACCCACAGGCCCCACCCGGTTATAGACCTCGGGCTGAGCCCCAACAGCATAAGGGCAGTGGGCTACGCCCTGGATGCCCTAGCCCTGGCGGCAGCGGCGTACCTGGCTATAGTGGTCGGCCTGCCAGTAGTCGTACTTGGCCTCATAGGGGTGTTCCTTGGGGTCGAGTACAGCGAGCCCCCTCTTAAGCTCCACTACAGGGGCCTTGGCGAGCTCGACGCTGCTATAGCCATGGGCCCGCTGGTCACCTGGGGCTCCTACGTCGTTCAAGTCGGGGCCAGAGGGCTTGTCCAGCCCTTCCCCCTTCTGGTCGGCGTCCCTAATGGGGTCTACACGTTTCTGATACTTCTTGGCTCAGGAGCTCTCGAGGTGGAGGCCTGCAGGGCCGTGGGCAAGAAGACCGTGGTGGTGGCAGTTGGCATGAAGGGGGTCAGGCGCGTGACAATCGCAGCAATAGCTATAATGTTCAGCGCGATTGTGGCTTCGGCGCTGCTTGGCTACCTGCCCCTCATATCCCTTGTTGCCCTGGCCCTGTTGCCCTGGACGCTGAGGCTGGCCTCGCCGCTTCTCAGCGGTGCTGAGGAGGAGGTGAGAAGGAGGTGGGTAGAGCTCAGGAGGCTCTGGGCAGGACCCTTCAGCGTCAGGATTATCATGTTGGTCCTATTCATAGCCTCAATGATCCTCACGCGCCTTCTCCTCCTACCGAGGGCCCTTCTCTGAGCGTATGGGCCTCCTTGGCTTTACGTGGCGCTACAGGAATGGCTACTAGCTTCACCGCTCGTACTCTATTTAGAGTAAGGCTTTTAGGCACATTCTCTAACATGGAAAGAAGAGCCATGGTTAGGGAGGAGGTCAAGGAGAGGATAAGGAAGATCAAGGAGAGGGCCGCCTACTACAGGTCCCTCGGTGCCGACCCGCTCTCGCTCTCAGCAGGGTGTTCGGTCAAGGTAGACCTGACCAGGGTTGTCTATCCAGCCATGAAGCTGCTGAGGCCCATCCTGACCCAATACAACATAGAGGTGGCTGAGAGGGAGGACGCAGATGTCTTTCTTGGCGACCCTGAGGAACTTGAGGTCAGGAGAGCCTTGCTGCCGCTGCACAGGGAGTCAGACCCAGGCTTCAGGATGAGGGGCGCCGCCAGGGCGGCCGTGCTCATTCAGGCCCACCACCTGAGCTCTTCTGAGCCAACTAGGTTCGCCTCCGCCCTAGAGCCAGCCTACAGGTCGCTGGCCAGGGCAGCCCCAAGGGTCAGGATAGGCAAGGGTCACTCAATAATAACCCCCTTCAAAGAGGACGAGTTCATGCTTGCTGACCTTGTCAGCGCCGAGGGGAGGGAGAGAGTCTCTATAGCCATAAACAACGACACCATGCATATCATAGACCCCTCAGGCGACGTCCTTGACCCAAGGCAGGTGGCAGGCGCCATAGGCAACGCCATGAACGACGTATTCGTGATCGGCATAACTGAAAACCTCAGGGTGCTGCCAGTAATCAACGCTCCAAGCGAGGAGCTAAGGGATGCGTTGGAGAGGAAAGCCGCTGACTTCGTGAAGTCTGTTGGCGGCGAGGTGATAGAGACAGGGCTCACGGGCAGGGGGAGGCTGCTGATGGGGGCTACTGTTGTGGCTATCAGCGACAGGCAGCCGGCCCAGTTCTACAACCAGGTGAAGCCAGGGATGAAACTTGTCGCCACAAGGCCCTTCGGCGAGCTGGCCCCGATAACGCTGTACATGGTTGGAATAATAGATGAGACCCTCTTTGACGAGCTAGAGCAGGAGGGCATTAGCTTTAAGGAGCTCGAGAGGATGAAGGACCAGGCCGTCGACATAATATCTAGGCCCAACAGGGCTGCTGGCGAGGTAATAGCGAGACATCTGCCGCACGTGGGGGAGAGATACGACCCTGACGAGCATGTAGCTGCCACAACTGACGTCACTGGGCCTGGAATCTACGTGGTCTATGAGCTGGCGGAGCTGGCCAACGCCTCCATAAGGCTTTACGACTTCCCGCTCCTCTTCCCTGAGGCCTCAAGGCTGGCCGCAAGGCACTTTGCCATGCCTAACGCCACCGCTGGCACCAACGGTGGCTTCATAATTATAGCCCCTGAGTCCGTCTCTGAGGATATGGTGAAGGAGCTCAGAGCTGTAGGCTATTCGCCAAGCATAATAGGTGAGGTCATGGGCAAGGGTAGGCCCTCTGTGACCTGCGACGTCGATATGAGGCAGTACATATTTGACGAGGAGGTGCTGAGAGCTATAGGGCAGGGTGGCCAGGGTGCCTGAGGCCTGCGTGAGGCTTAGGGTTACTGGCTACGTCCAGGGGGTTGGCTTTAGGGCATACGTGAGGAGGAGGGCCTTGGCCCTCGGGCTCTCCGGCTACGCAAAGAACATGCCTGATGGCAGCGTCGAGGTTGTGCTTCAGGGCGACGAGCAGTCTATAGGGCAGCTGATAGATGTTCTGAGGGGTAGTGACTTCGACATAGACAGCATTGAGAAGGAGCCGCTCCAGGGCTGCAACTACGCGGGCTTCAAAACCATGTAGGTGCAAGCTATGGTGACGAGGAAGGTCGACCTGAAGGGCTTTGAATGTCCTGAGCCGGCGATAATGATGTAGAGGGAGTTTAGCAGGCTCGACCCGGGCGACTGGCTCGAGGCTGAGATGGATGAGGAGGCCTGTGCCTTAACGGCGGCTGAGATGATAAACAGGTCAGGCTTCGGAGTGGCAGTTGTTGAGGACAAGGAAAAGGGAGTCTTTGTCATCAGGGCCCTGAGGGTCAGGTAGCCTGTTAATACTCTAAGGCCCCGCCCCTCCTGTGGCCGCCCTTGAGGGAGCTGAGGCTCTTCGCCGACGCCATAAGGGTCTCGTTGGGCTCCCTGAACGTCCTCTTCTCGGGGCAGATGCCCTATGCCTTCGCACCCTAAACCAACGTCGTTAAAGGGCAGGTAACCCTTCATGCGCACACATGGAGGTGCTCCCTGTGCTGAGGGATAGGCCGAAGTACGCGGCTGGCATGGAGATGTCCACGTGGGACTTCACGTATGACGGTGTGCCAGAGGAGAACGCCAGGAGGCTCCAGGAGGCCTGCCGCTCGGTAAGCGATAGGCCTGGCCTGCTGGGCTCCTGCAGGGGTGGTAAGGTCTGATAATTGTTAGGTCCCCGGGCAGAATCAACATAATTGGCGAGCACACGGACTACGCGCTTGGCTACGTGATGCCCATGGCCATACAGCTCGGCACCACCCTAGAGGCTGAGCCCTCGCTTGAGGGGCGGACATGTGTAAGGTCAGACGCCTTCGGCGAGGAGAGGTGCTTCGGCGATGAGCTGGCCAGGGATAGGTCATGGGCTGACTACGTGAAGGGGGTCTACCATGCCATAAGGCTCAAGGGGCTACGCTATGTGCACCTAAGGGCCCACGTCTATGGCGACCTGCCCATAGGCTCTGGCCTGAGCTCCTCAGCCAGCTTCGAGATGGCCTTCGCCGTTGCTCAGGATGAGCTTGGCAGGCTGGGGCTCAGCAGGCTTGAGATAGCCAGGCTTGGAAAGGACGCTGAGAACCTTTTCCTGGGCATACCCAGCGGCATATTAGATCAGCTGGCAGTAATGATGGGCGAGGAGGGCCGCGCCGTGTTCGCGGACACTGAGACGCTGAACTACGAGCTGGTCCCAGTTCCCGACGATGTTGAGTTCCTGGCCTTCCACACAGGCGTGAGGAGGGCCGTGGCTGACACCGAGTACTCCAGGAGGGTTGAGGCCGTCACCTCTGGCCTCAGGGCCCTAGGGGCTAGGAGCTCAAAGGAGGTCAAAGAGGAGAACCTAGCGAGGCTCAGCGGCGAGCCAAGGAAGAGGCTGGCCTACGTGGTCAGGGAGAACAGGAGGGTTCTGGAGGCCAGGGACGCGCTCAGGAGAGGCGACGTTGAGGCCCTCGGTAGGCTACTCACCGAGGCCCACTGGGACCTGGCCAAGGAGTATGAAGTCAGCACCCCTGAGCTTGATTTCTTCGTTGAGTTCTCTGTCTCCCATGGGGCCTACGGCGCTAGGCTTACAGGCGCTGGCTTCGGAGGGACCGCCATAGCCCTTGTTGACAGGGGCAAGGGAGCCACCCTGGGCGAAGCGGTAGCTAAGGAGTACGTCGCCAGGTTCCCGCACAGGCCCTCCTGGTGGGTCGTGAGGCCAGCAGCCGGAGCCAAGGTCGTGAGCGTCAGGCCCTGAGCTATCAACAGGTGTAAAAACTCCTAGGGGAACTCCTTAGGTGGGAGAGGCTTGGACCAGGCCAAGGTCATCGAGGGCTCGGCCCTGATAGTTATAGGTGTCATAGCGGCCTCCCTGTTTATCGCAATTTCCCTCTCTGTGCTGGGCGCCTACGCACCGATGAGGGGCTCCGCACTTCCTGAGAACCCCAACTACCTCTACCTCACGTACAACATGAGCGAGACCGTTTACAGATCTGGCATGCCTGAGACGGCATATGCGCTGACAGGGATAAAGATCGACGAGATCAACACCTCCTATGTCGTAGTTTACCAGTCGCTGGAGGCCGTGGGAGGAGTTCCAGGAATCATAGAAGCCCCGCCTGGCTCCACAATCCACAGCGTCACCACAGAGGAGAGCCAGCCCTTCGTTATGCCTGAGTCCCTCATGTCAACCTATCCCATCAGGCTGATACCCTTCAATGGGTCCATGGTTCCGGTGGCCGTGGTGACCGGGAACGAGAGCGCCCTGGGCGAGACCCTCAAAATAACCGCTTACTACCAGCTGAGCAGTGGAGTCCTGCTTGAGGCTCACGAGGAGCTCTTTAA
>DAJS01000006.1:27154-28534 GCA_002496425.1 Acidilobaceae archaeon UBA162 | reverse complement strand
GCCCATCTCAGTGGGCCTATTTGGCTTCTCCCTAGGCGTGCTGGCAGTCATAGCTGGCGTAGGCCTAGGAATTGGAGTGGTGAGGCTGATAGAGGCTGCCTGACCCCTAGACCTGCGGCAGCGCCACTCCAGCCTCCTTAGCCTCCTCTATTGTTCTTAAGATTACTTCCTTCACCTGACCTATCTCGTCATCGTTTAGGGGCCTCAGCGGCTCCCTCACGAACCTCTTGACCGGGGAGCCTAGGGCCTCAAGGGCAGCCTTTATTATAGCCGGTGACTCGGCGCCCTCGCCCCCGAACCAGTAGAGCCTGCTGAGCGTCAGGAGGGCTTCGTTAACCTTCACTGTTGTATCATAGTCTCCTGAGAACCACGACCTCACCAGGGTCACGTGCACCTCAGGAAGTATGTTGGCGAGGCCTCCTACGACCCCATCAGCGCCTACTGACAGGGCTCCCAGGGTCATGTAGTCAAGGCCTGTGAAGACCGAGAAGTCCCTGTTGACCTCCCTGGCCTCCCTTATCAGCTCTACAATGTAGGCAAAGTCGTTACTTGTAACCTTGACCCCTATCACGTTGCTGTGCTCCCTGGCTAGCCTGACAACTACATCTACCGGCACGTTGACCCCAGTGTTGAGGGGATTGTTGTAGATTAGAACTGGAACGCTGACGGCATTAGCTATGGTAGAGAAGTGCCTATACATGACTTCCGCTGTTGACCTGAAGAAGAAAGGGGGCAGAACTATTATTCCATCAGCTCCCAGGTTCACGAACTCTCTTGCCAGCCTTACAGAGTCATCAGTCCTGTTGGAGCTGGCCCCGGGGAGTATGGTCATGTCCGAGGGCGCGGCGTTCACGGCCACTCTGACCAGTCTTACCGCCTCCTCCTGGGTCAGGTGGATCCACTCACCCGTGCTTGAGTTGGGGAAGAGGGCTGTGACCCCTGCCTCTGACAGCCTCCTGCAGAGCCATTCAAAGGCGTCATAATCTATGTCGCCCTTAGAAGTGAAGGGAGTTACCATGGGTACAATTACGCCCTGGAGCCTGGGCAAGCCTGAGATACCCAGGCCCCTGGACGTCCAGGGAGTTAAAATCGACTGGTGAAGACCATATCGCTAAAATGCTCCGAGACCGGGGCCTTCTCCCTGCTCCAGCTTCTACGAGCTGGCCTCCTCTCCGCCTTAAAAGGCGAGGCTTGCCTTTTCACTTTGTCACGGCCCTGACGTCCTCAAGGGCCCTCAGCTGGGAGGCCAAGTCGTTGGGCGACGATATTACTACCCCGTCGGCACCCCTTGAGGCCAGCAGCCTCACTGCCTCCCTGACCTCGCCCGGGCGCACTAGCTCCTCCTGGGGGACCTGGGAAAGGAGGGACCTGTTGGTCTCA
>DAJS01000006.1:10550-27052 GCA_002496425.1 Acidilobaceae archaeon UBA162 | reverse complement strand
CCTGGCCGCCACCTGCTCCATGGGCTTGACTAGGCTCAGCAAATGGCCAATCCTCAACCCCCTCACCCTGGCCCTCACCTCCCTGGCCACCTCCTCAGGCGCTGAGGAGCACGGGTCGCCCAGGACAGGCATGTCACCCCTAAGCAGCACCAGCCTGTCAACGCCCACTGCCGCCAGCCCGTAGGCTATGTTGACTGCCCCGAAGGCGTTCACGTCCAGGAGCCTCAGGTGAGCCACAACTCTTGGGGGCCTGGGAAGCGAGAGCCTGACAATGGCAGCCGCCATGGGTGAGGGTATTGAGTGCGTTGCCAGCGGCGCGTCAGGTATGTCTATGGAGTCCGCCCTCTCGGCCAGCTTCCTGGCGGCCTCCAGCAGCCTTCCAACCGACTTGCCTGGCGGTAGCTCAGCTATCAGCTCCAAGGCTCCTAGAGGACCCAGAGGGAGGAGGCTAAAACCTAAAGGGCTCCCAGAGCAAAGCCCAGGAGCGCCACCGGGACACCAATAACTAGCTCCCTGTCCTTAGCCCTCAGTGCTGTCTCCCTAGAGGGGTCTCTCAGCAGTCTGGTTGTCTCATAGAGGAATATCACGTCGGTCAGAGCTACGAAGGGCGAGTAGAGCACCGGGGACGCCATGTGGAGCAGAGGGGGCAGGGGGCTGAGCGCCACTGCCGCGGCCATAAATGCCGCCGCCACAGCCGTTGCTCCTGAGGGGCCCAGCTGTATCGCTAGCGTCCTAGCCCCTACCTTCATGTCACCCTCCACGTCTGAGATCCCCTTGGTCACCTCTCTCGAGATCATCATGAGGAATATCATTGCTGACTCGAGGCCCAGAGCTCCAGTTATTCCCCCTGATATGATTCCCCCGTAGAGCATGGGCGCTACACCAGTAAACGCTACCAACATGTTGCCTACTATGCTGAGTCTTTTGCCCCTTATATCGTATATTATCGCGGCGGCAGCAGCAGCGGCAGCCACCTCTAGCTCCGGCAACCCCATGTAGGCTGCTAGGCCCAGGCCTGTCGCAGCCAGCGCGTAGAAGAGGGCCCAGGCCTGACTTAATGTCACAGCCCCTGAGGGTATGGGCCTCCAGGGAGCGTTTATCCTGTCAGCCTCAACATCAACTATATCGTTGAGTACCATTGAGGCACTGTTGAGCAGGAATCCTACTAGGGCGCCCTCCAGTAGCTCATACCAGGGCGGGGGCCTCCACCTCGAAGCAACTAGAGAGCCTACCACTACTATGATGCCCATTAGCACGCCGTTGATGGGCCTGATTAGCCTATAGGCGTCTGCTGCCCTCAAGGCCATGGCTTTCAGGGGCCGCAGGGCTTTAAGCGAGGTTGCTGCCTGAGACGGATCATTACATCTGCTGATAAAGGCCTAGAAAAGGGTTGCAAGCCCTCAGCCGCAGCTTGAGGGCCTCGACTTGCCCCTGGTCTTGCCCTTCTCCGAGCTCAAGGGCTCACCGCTAGGCAGTTAGGGGTCACTTAAAGGGCCCTCATGGGTATTGCCCTGCCGTATAGGCTTGGCCGTGGCGCTAGGGAGGCCGTTGGGTTAAAAGCCGTCAGATACAACACCGCTGTGGGAGTGACTTTGAGCTCCCTGGAATCCGAGCTCGGCAGTCCGCTCGTCAAGCTCAGGTTTGCCGACGTCAAGTTACTGTACACGCTGGTCTCTGCCCTTGCCGACACACTTGAGGAGGCCTCCATGAAGGTCAGCAAGGACGGCATAGAGATCTATGGTATGGACCCAGCCAAGGTTGCCTACGTGGAGGTGAAGATACCCTACTCGGCCTTCCTCGAGTACAAGGTCGACCAGGACATTGAGCTTGGCCTGCAACTGCCCTCTGTGGAGAGGGCGCTCTCAATAAGCAGAAAGGGCTACACAGCCCTCCTCGAGGCCACCCAGGACAAGGTGCTTATAGGCATTGAGGGAGCCGTGAGAAGGACGTACCTGCTGCCCAATATTCAAGTGTCGGCAGAGAGGCTCGAGGTCAAGCTTGAACATGACGCGCACGTGAAGCTCCTGGGCGACCCACTGAGGAGGGCCGTAGAGGACGCTAGTCAGTTTGGGGACGTAGTTGAGTTTGAGGCCACCGCCACCTACTTTGCCGTCAGGGCCTCAGGTGAGAGGAAGGCCGAGGCCAGGTTCCTGTCAGGCTCGGCCTCGCTGCTTGAGATAAGCGTTAATAGTGATGTTGTGAAGTCCACTTACGATGCCGGCTACCTCGGCAAGATAATGGATCTGGCCAGGTTCACGGAGTCCGTGAGCCTTGACTTTAAGGCGGACAGCCCTCTGGAGGTGACCATGGAAAGCCCGTCGGGCATCTCTCTGAGGTACGTCCTGGCGCCCTCAGCAGCAGGCGCCCCGGTGCCTGCAGAGGAGGGGGGCAGGGGAAGGGCCAGGAGAAGGAGGGAAGAGGAGTCTGAGGAGTCTGGCGAGGAAGAGGAGTCCGAGGAATCCGAGGAGTCAGAAGAGGAGTAGCGAGGGCCTCTGCTGAAGCTGTGATGGAGGCGCATAGCAGGGAACCCTGGCGAGATCCACAGCTCCTTCCCTTCCTGCTATCGTTACTATGCTCCTGGATGAAGCTAGCTCCACGGCCCTTGATAGGTCCCAGTACGCCACGGCTGTAGTAGCCTGGGTCATGAGCTTGGCAGTGTTGAGAGCCTCACTGCAATCAGTAAAGCTCATTATGGCCATGACAGGGGCAAACACGTCTCTCCAGACCAGGTCGGCAGCCTTGAGCACATTGCTGAGCACCAGCGGCCTCACCCAATTACCCCTAACCTCCAGCTCCCCGCTTTGCGAGGCGCCCTTGGCTATGGCATCGTTAATGAGCCTAACCGCCACGTCTACAAGGCCTCTATGTCTGAGGGGGCCTACGTCAGCCCCTTCAAGTGGATCACCAACTGTCATCTGAGAGGCCATGTCAGCTGCAGATTCCGCTAGCTCCTCAGCTATGTCATTCCTGGCCAGGACCCATCTGATGGATCCGCAGCCCTGCCCAGCATGCCAGGCAGCAGACTCTATCAGGTCTCTGGCCAGAGCTTCAATGTCATCAGGCCTGGAGCAGATCAGGGTCAGGGCCCTGCCACTACAGTTGTAATACACAGGCACACCATACTGTCTGGCCGCGGCCTGTACTGTCTCAGGCCTTCCAAAGGCCACTACCTGTCCAATGCCGTCCAGCAGTGGCGGACCCCTGTGGTGCACTAGTGACACGAAGTCGGTGAGGTCAGTTGACGCTATCGCTGAGAGCGCCGCTGCTGCCGAGGCGGCGCCCTGCCAGGGCGACTTTACCACGGCTGGTGAGCTTGATAGGAGAGCGAAGGCGGCCCCAGCGGCAGCAGTGAAGAGAGGTGAGCTAAAGCTGGCCAGCACTAGCGTTGGGCCCCTCACGGGCTGAACCCATGAGGCCCTCCATGGCCCCTGGGCGAGCGACGTGACAGGCGGCGATATCTGAGGAAGTTGCTCGAGCAGCTGGAGAGGCCTTGAGAGGAGCTCAGCTGTTGCCGAGACCTCCTCCCTGGCCTGGGAGAGGGACTTGCCCGTCTCAAGGGCCACGAGCCTGGTCATGATCTCGAAGTTGGAGTTTATGTAATCAGCGGCCTCGGCCAGGCTCTCCGCTCTCTCAGCTAAGGACATCGATGTCAGTCTGTCAGCAGCTTTGAGTAATGGCTCTAGCACCTTCTCATGCTCCCTTGTGAGCGAGACCTCATAGGCCTCACCCAGGGGGCTCAGCGCCCTAACCCTCAGTGGCGAGTCCTCAGGGGATCCAGCTATTACGAGCCTTACAGCAGTGCCGTCGTCACTCAACAACGAGGGGTCTAAGGACCTTAGGGTCTCAAGGACCCTGGTAGAGCTCATGCTGGTTCCTCCGGGTACCCCATGACTTTAGCCACGTAGACTGCCATAGCGAACAGGGCGCTGTTCAGCCTGTTGGCCACCCTTAGCGCCAGAGGGTCAAGCGAGTACTCCCTCATGGCCTTAACCATCACTCTCTCAAACCTCCTCGCCACCGACCTAGCCACGTGTAGCGCCGCGGCTGGAGCGGGACCTGCTGGAAGTATGAAGTGCTTCAGGGGGGCAGCACCGTAGTACCTGTCAGCTATTTCCTCAAGCCTTGTGAGGTCGTCCTGGGATATGGATGGAGTCCCTGAGATCGTATACCCAATCCTGAAGATAAGGTGCTGCATGTACTTTAGGTCCTCGTTGACTTCCTTAAGCTCAGGGGACAGGAGCGAGCGAGCCAGGCCTATGAAGCTGTTGACCTCATCAAGGGAGCCGTAGAGCTCTATCAATGCGTGGTCCTTCGGCACCCTTGACTTTAGGGCAGGGCAGAAGGTGGAGCCATCATCGCCTGTCCCAGTGAATACGTGAGCCAAGAGCTTGCTACCCTCAGGGTGAGGAACTGGGCGACTTATAAGGTGGTGGCTGAGGCGTTATCTGCCAGAGGCAGATATGTCGAAGTGCTTGGTCAGTGGTGTTGTGGTGACTGCCAGCACGTAGCCCTCCCTCAGCACGAAGCTCAGGACCACCATGTACCTGTCCTGGAGCCTCGGCACATAGCTCTTGACCTGCTGAGGCAGCGAGATAGCCTCAAGCTGGGACTCCTCGCTCCTAAGGACTACCTTGGTGTTAGTGAGCTGTATTATAAGGCTGTTAAGATCGCTGGGCATGTGAGTACTGAAGACGAGGCCGAGGCCCCTGGCCCTGCCCAGCCTGGCCACCTTTGAAAGCATCGCTGAGACCTGCCTGACCTCCTCAGCCTCATCTCTGGACTTGCCCTCGCTTGGGAAGAACTGGTGGGCCTCATCTATGAATATGACTACGTTAGGGGTCCTCTCCCTCCTGCTCCACGCGTCCTGCTTCCAGCTCATTAGGCTCTCTAGGGTTCTGTAGGCTATGACTCTCAGGGCCTCAGGGCCGCCAAAGGATCTCTCTACGCCCCACCTGAGGTCTACCACAACAGGAACTCTGAGGCGCTCCGAGTAGGACACTATTGACGGCCACTGGGGTTCCTGAACCACGTGGAGGCCCTTGTCATTAACGTAAAGTATGTCAACAAAGCCTGTCTCCAGCAGCAACGAGAGCCTCCTGTAAAGCGCCTCTAGGGTACCCCTATGAGGCATTAACCTCAGGACCATATCTGAGACGGTGTTCACTGCATCCATCAATGTCATGTCGCTAGCCCCTGGGAGCGGCTTGTCCCACACGTGGGCCTCCTCGAGGTTGCTGCCCTGACCTCTAGCCCTCCTCTGTCTCTGGGGCCGGTACTTCTCAAGGTACTGGGGGACGTTAACTATGTGGTCCTCCATGAGCTCCCAGGCCATTTGCATCACAGCCTCCTCTTCCTCATTTGACTCATCACTTGATCTGCTGCGGACCCTGTCATTAGACTTCATTATAGTGATCAGCAGGGCTGCCTCTATCACCTCAAGGGGTGGGTAAGCGCTGTGGTCCCTGTAGAACCTCTTTCTCAGCGAGCTCAGCGTGTTCCTAGCAAGCTCAGTGAGGCCAGGCATCAGGTTAACCAGGCTCTCGTTAGTCATAGCCGTAGTGTCTATAGCGTATGGCACTAGTGAGAGCCTGAATGGAAGGCCCTGGGCCTCGAGCACGTTAAGCCCGTCGTCAAGGACCGTAGATCTTACCTTAACCTCCTTCATTTCCTGCTCCGGTAGGAGCGGGCTTATCACCTTCTCGATGTAGTCCTCGGCCATCTCCCTGAGGACCTCATGCAGCATTACCTCGGCGGCCTGTCCGTCCGAGCTCCACCTGGCCTCGTCAACAAGGGACGTCCAGAGGTCGGCCAGATAATGGGAGGTGAGGGGCACCGTGACTGCTATACCCTCGGGGGGCCTTACCCCCTTGTAGGCCCCCTCGAGGATCTCCCTAGGGGTCGGCTGGAAGTCAGGAGGTATGGGGAGCTGGACGAAGTCCTCGTTAAGGTCCATTATCAGGGCCACGAAGCGCTCGTCCCCCTCCAGCTGGCTGTAGGCCGAGGCTGCCACATTCTTGAGCAGCGTTGTTTTGCCGCTTCCGGTCGTGCCAACTATGAGGACATGGTGAAGGAGGGCCTTGAGGGGGAGCATGACTGGTATGCCTCCCCCAGCTACGAGACCCCCAGGGGTTGCCAGAGAGCCGAGCACCACGCCTGACGCTGGCAGGTCGAGGAGTCTCTTCAGCTCCTCAGCAGAGGGGGCAACAACCGGAGCCTGGGGCTCGACGCTCTTGACAGCAGGCCTTGGGCTCTCATCCCCAGGGCCTAGCTCAAGCACAAGCTCACCCTGGACGACCGTGCTGGTTATCAGCCCCCTAGGCTCAACGCCGTCTACCATGGGGCTCACTGGGGGCTGGACACCCATTATGGCTAGCTCATCCCTTCTGTTTATCTCTACAACTCTAACAAGTATCTCCCTAAGATCCTTGGGATCAACTATGACCAGGTAGTCCCCGACCCTGTGGAACGGGGCCTCCGGGTTACCGTAGTAGGTCGCTGGGTCTATAGTGAACTCTATCCTAGACTGCTCCCCCACCTTAACCTCTCCGAACCTGGAGACCCTGCCGACTATTGTGCCTATTGAGGAGGCTCTCCTGTCGGCCTCCCTGAGCATCTGCTCCAGCTTCTCAACCTGCTCCTCGGCCTGCCTGACCCTCTCAAGCCCTCTCTCTGTTATCCCTTGGGCCACCACGCGCTTCCCTCCACCAGCTCCTCTACCTCAGTCTCATAGCCCAGCCTCCCGCCCAGCCCCACGATCTCCTTGGCAAGTAGCTCTTTTAAGGTGGCAGTTATCATCTTGCTCCTCCTGTCACTTTCTGAGACGGTGACTGATGCCAGGCTCTGCCTTCTCAGCGAGTCAGCCAGGAAGGCCCTAAGAGGGTCGAGGCCAAGCCTGGAGAAAAGCCTCAGCGTGTCCTCCGTGTACTCGAGCCTGTATACCCTCGACCTAGAGGCGGGCCCCCTCCAGGGCCCTGGAGGCACAACAACATACTCTATTACCTTCTCAAGGCCAGAGCCCCTGACTAAGATGCGTGGCGTAACGTACACAGTACCTGGGAGCACCCTGACTGAGCGCGATCTGGAGAGCTGCTGGATTATCATTGAATCCGTGGAGCCTGACACCTCAACCTCCCATGAGGAGGCCAGCCTGGCGAAGTTGGTTGAGGAGGCTAGGAGTGTGCTCCTCTCAACCCTCTTGACTACCCCTATTACCGGAACCCCCTCTGACTCGAGGGCCTTAACGGCCTTATAGCGAAGCCTCATCTGTTCCGTCACGCCCTTGCCCTGAGCTATGAATATCGGGCCGTCGAGCAGCACCACCGGCCTCCTGCCTAGCCCTAAGTAGATGGAGGCCAGGCGTCTCATCGGTCCCTCCATGGCCCAGCTCTCGAGCGTGAGCCTGGCGTAGTTCATGAGGCCAAGCAGGTAGGCCGGGGACAGCTCGCCATTGTCAGGATATACTACCTGGACAGAGTCGCTGGGCTGAACATCAACCTCTCCATGAGGGACCACGTATATGTACGGGGGGCCCTCGCCACAGTCAACTCCAGGGTACACCGAGGGCCTGTCACAGAGCTCCACTGGTCCTGGACCCGAGACGCTGAGGGCAGCTATGACTACGTCAGCCGCGGGAGCCGCCAGGGCCCTGCTGCTAGTGTCAACTCCAAGATGAACTAAGCCAACCCTTGGGGCCTGGGCCGACCTGGGCATCAAGGGCTCAGAGGCGGCCTCATATAGGTCCACTGGGGCCTCATCCTCACCTTGCATCGCTATCACGTCCTCAAGCCTGAGTCCCTTCCTCTGGCCTGTCCTCTTCTTGTCCTGGCCACCCTTCACGAGGGCGCGGGCCACCTGGCGGACGAGGTCTGGCGCCGCGAGCGTGACGTACCACCAGCTAGGCGTCTCACAGAATATTTGTCGGTAATACCTTATAAGATACGGGGGTTTCCGGGCTTCAAGCTCAAGGTCCGGAGCCCTAGGCCAGTAGTACCAAAGAACCCATGGAACGATTTATTTCTGTGAGGCGCACTGCAACAAGGGCCGCTTGAGGGAGCCAATGTCGAGGGTTCTCGCGGCGCTGCTAGCCATTGACCTGATGGGCCTGGCCACCGCGACCTACTACACCGCTGGCTCCTATGCCTTTGAGGGCTATTACCTCAACTACCCTCTTTACGAGTACTTCCCCTCCAGGCTCTCCGTAATAATCTCGCTCGCCGAGCTTGGCCTCGGCGTCGCCCTCCTAATGATGACTACTTCAAATCCCAGGATGCTCTCTAAGGTCCTGAAGGCGTCACTGCTGGCCTCCATGCCTCTTATAGTCCTCTCCGGCCTTACCATCTCGGCCGCGTTCAGCAGCGGCAGGCTGACTCTGAGCGGCGGCAGGGATGACTCCTACGTAATCCAGGTCGCAGCCGCCAGGTACTTCCTTATGGGTATCAACCCCTACAAGGTAAACTACTCATCGCTTCTTCTAAGCGAGGCCGCGGTGTACAAGATGACGTTCATATACAGGGCTGGGCCGCCACCATACGCGGCCAGCAACATAGTTGGCTTTGTCCACACCCTGGACTATCCTGCGTTCTCATTCCTCTACTACGTCCCTGCCGTATTGCTACGCCTGCCTGGCAACGTGTGGGACGCAACGGTAATGGGCGTCGCGCTCGCCGTTCTGTACTGGAGGCTGAGGCCAGGGGGCAGGGCCCTGTTCCCGGCTATAGCGGCTGCCTCAGCCTTCTACCTCCTGGCAGAGCCGACGTTCTTCGACCCAGTTACAGGCATAGCTGCACCGCTGATAGTTGCCGTGGCCTTCTACGACAACCCGCTACTGGCGGGGGCCATGATAGGCCTGGCGGCGTCCTACAGACAGTACGGCCTGGCAGCCCTGATCACCTACGCTCCCTACATTGCTAGGAGGAGGGGGAAGGAGGCAGCGCTGAGGGCAGTAGGGGGCGCAGCGGCGACCGCAGGGGCTGTCAACCTTCCGTATCTGCTTGAGGCCCCTAGCACCTTCATCAGGGACCTACTGTTGCCCGGGTTCGAGAGGTTTGACAGGCTAGGTCTTGGGCTCTCCAGCCTCCAGTACCTGGGCCTCGTCCTGACCAGGGGGGTCCAGGATATCATGGTAGTGGCAGCCCTTATAGTAGCAGCTTACGCCTCATACAGGTTCGACGTCAAGTGGCTCTGGATAGCAATGCCTGGCGTGGCCTTCTTGCTTTACCCCAGGCCCCTCAACGACTACTGGATCTGGTTTTTCTACCTGGGCCTCATAGCCCTGGTAGTCTATGAAGGGGATAAGATAGACATCTTCATGGCCAAGAGCATCTCGGCGGTCTCTGAGGCAGCCGCTATCGCAGGCGTCCTGGCGATAGTCCCACTGGAGGCTCCAGGCCTGCTCAAGGTGGCTGTGCCCCTAGTGGCCGCTGCAGAGGTCGCCGTGGTGCTCTACTGGCTCCGTTACTCCCGCAGGCCAGAACCCCTGGCCGAGATGGGGGCCATACTGGTGGCCGGCTTCGCCGGGGTTACCTACCTGGTCAGGCCAAGTGCTGTGGTGACCAAAGTGCTTATTGTCGTCACGCCTATGACCATTAGCTCAAGGCCGACACGCCTCTCACTGGCAGTGCCGAGGCCTGTGGACTTCTACTCATTTGCCCACCGCATGATCCAGGTCCCAGCGGCCCTGGTGGTAGCCAATTATGGACCTATGGCAGTGCCCACCAACCTCACGCCCTCATCTGTAGTCCCCTGGCCCCAGGGGCTGCCCATCTGGGCTACAGTGGCGGCCGTGGCCTTGCTAATTGCGGTGTACATCATGTGGCGCGACAGGTCCCTGCCGTGGCTGATAGCCGCCATGGCTGTCCTGCCCGTGCTTGTCTATGCCACCCTTAGCCTTCTTGAGGCAGTCATATTTATTGTGGTTGCGGCAGCGGCCGTGATGGTGAAGCTTATTGAGGACGGCCGTGGTCACCTCAGCCTACAACGAGTCGTCCACCATAGCTGAGCTCGTCCTGAGGGCCAGGAGGGCCCTGGAGAAGCTAGGCGGCGGGGAGGTGATAGTTGTTGACGGCGGCAGTACTGACGAAACCCCAAAGGTAGCCTCAAGGGTAGCTGACATGGTCCTCGAGCTCCCAGGCGCCGGGCAGACGGAGTGCCTCTACGAGGGCATAAGGGCCGCCGAGGAGGACATAGTGGTTACTATAGACGCTGACCTCGAGAACCCGCCGGAGCTCATACCTGTTCTCGTCAGGCAGCTCATGGCCAGGAGGCTTGACGTGCTCGTGGCCTCGAGGACCTGGCTCCCGAGGCCCTCTGAGGTCCTGGCGTCGATAATCCTTAGCAGGGCCGTGAAGGTCAGCGACCTCTTCTCTAACTTCAGGGCCTACATGAAGGAGGAGGTGCTGCCATGCAGGCCCAGGCTTGGAGAGACCTTTGGAGGGGAGCTGTTGCTCTGCGCATGGTCCATGGGAGCTAGGATCGGCGAGCTGCTCTACGAGCCCCCACCCAGGAGGAGGAACCCAAGGGTAGGAGGAGCGTTGAGGGCTAACGCCAGGGCCCTCTGGGCTACAACTAGACTTGCTCTGGCCTACTCGCCATGGCTCCTAGGCCTAAGGGCGCGCGGACCCTCACCGCGTTCCCCTTGAGGCCCTGGAGCACCCCCCAGGGCTTCTCCACCCCGGCATCCGCGAACGCCCGCCGGCCGGGCTAGGTTGCTCCCTTCCGGGCCTGGCCAGGTTGCCCCGGTTAGGGTCGTGGGTCCCCGCCCTCCAGCGGGGCCTCGGCCCCCGACGGCCCCGCGGACCGAGGGCTCATCGTACCCTAGGGACTCCGGTGGGCCTTCAGAGGCCCGCGGCAAGGTTACTGGCCCCCGCTTGACGCCCTCGGGCCCCTGACGGGGGGAGGGCGGCGAGCCCTCCGGCCCTGCCCGCGCGCCCATTATATGAGAGCCTAAGGGTAAATATTGGCTTTAAGGCCTGGAGCCAAGGCCCAGGGCCTCCCTCACTTTCCTGGCCGCGTCGCCCACGAGCGGCTTGCCATGACCTGCCAGTAGGACTTCAAAGTCCAGGGACGCTATTCTCTCTGCTGACCTCCTGGCAGCAGCGGGGTCCAAGGTGAAGGCCTGCGGAGGCAGCGTTACCCTGCCTTTTCTGGTAATTAACGCATCCCCAACTATGGCTATCTTCCCATCGTAGAGCGCTATGGAGCCTGGTGTGTGCCCCGGCACCTCAAGCACGGTAAACCTGCCGACCCTCTGCCCCTCCCTAAGCTCCATGTCCACCGGAACTGGCCTGGCCCTCGCAAAGGTCAACACAAGTCTCGCGGTGAGGCTTCTCGGGGCCGGGGGCCTTGCCCTGCCTGATATGTAGGGCGTGTCGGCAGCCCCTGCGAGCACCTGGGCCCCTGTGGCCTCCCTCAGGGCGGCCGCGCCACCTATATGATCAACATGGTAGTGCGTCAGGACCATCCTAGTTATCCTAGCACCGAGGCGCTGCGCGTAATCAAGGACCTTCCTGTGGGTCCCCGGCATGCCAGCATCAACGGCTATCCATGAGTCCCCATCCTTAATCAGGTACACGTTGCAGTTGGTCCCGTCCACCAGGTGGACGCCCTCAACTATCTCCAAGGGGGCCACAAAGACAGGGCCCAGGGGCCTTATCTGCCTTAGGTCCCCGCCTCCTTGAGCGCAACCTTGAACTACTCTATGGTCTGGAGTAGTCAGGGATCCCGTCGTAGACCATGCTCGTCGCGTCGAGATAGCATGCCCAGACATGTAGCTTACCCCGCTTGTCAGCCCACGCCGCTTGTAATGAACCACATGTTCTCGGGCCTGAGGTTCAGCTAGAGAACCATGGACTCGCTGCTCGACTTGAAGGATGATAGCCTTCAGCGGCGAGGCCTAACGAGCAGGGTCACCACCTCCCTGGGCCCATAGCTGAACCTGACCTCGTTACCGCTTACCGACAGCTGCCTTGGGACCTCGTTGAGCTCCAGTAGGTCAATGCTCCTGGCCTCAGCAACCTCGAAGGGGAGCCTCAGGAGTCCAATGCCGCCGGCATTGTGGGCATCATATATCCTGAACACAATGCCATTGCCGTCCTCTGCGGGCTTAATGGCCTCGAGTATTAGGCTCGCCGGCTCGAGGGAGCCCAGGGAGCGGGTCGAAGCCTGCCCCATGGCCAGCGTCACCTGAGCCCAGTAGCTGTAGGCCTCGCGCACGACGCCCGCCTCCCTCCAGCTGCCCTCGTGTGGCATTATGGCATACCTGACCTCAACGCCGCCTAGGTCTGTTAGCGGGTCAGGGAACATCGGGGTCCTGAGCAGCGTCAGACCAACTGAGCTGCCACAGACGGAGGCCCCATGGGCGTGGGGCGAAAGTATGGCTACCCCGTGGCCTGAGTCCGAGAGGTCGACGAATTTCTGGAACGGGTACTCAAACCTGGCGGCCTCCCAGCTAGTGGCGCACGATGTGGTCCTCTCAAACACCGAGGCAGGACCGCCGTAGGCGTACAGGTCAGCATTAACGTTTAAGTGGAACCAGGCCTTGAGCATCTGCTCCCTGTCAGGCACCTCGGTTCTCACTATGAGCTCCAGGTAGCCCAGCCCGGCATAGATTCTTGGCTCTACCTCAACCCTTGACCTGTGGAACAAGTAGGTAAGCCTGGCGGCCGCCACAAGCGGGCCGTTGGCTATCACCTCGGCACCTGAGGCCCTAAGCTCTCTGGCCGAGGACTCATAGCCCGGCTCTACATCCCAGGCGTCGGCCCAGCCGGGGGCGTTCTGATAGAGCGTCAGCGCATGGCTTGGAGCCGAGAGGTACTCCTGGCCCCTCAGCCTCAGTGACAGGAGCCTTCCCTCCCTCGAGAACGCCACCTCAAGCAGTCCATTGCCCATTACCACCCTGTCGCCCTCATCCCTTGCCCAGACTCTGTCACCTGGATCCAAGCCGACCGGGGCATGGCCGAGCGGTGGGGCCTCGAAGAAGGCCAGGTACCTGTCGCCAAGCCTCTGGGATGTGTTAACCGGGGAGTCGAGCTCCACGTAGCCCCTCCTAGGCCATGGTAACGAGTTGAAAGCCAGGAGCACGTCGCCATGGCCAGCTATGGCTGAGGCGCTGCGGGATGCCGCCTCCCTGGCCCTTGAGGCCACGTCCGCCAGCTCCCCCTCCACGGCCCTATAGACCTCCGCTACCGCTGAGCCTGGAAGGACATCGTGGAATTCATCCCTCAGCACAACCTTCCAGAGGCCCTCGAACCTTTCGCCTGAGCCGGACAGGGCTGACCAGGCCTCCACCTCCCTTAGCCACGCTACCGCCTCCTCGTGAAGCCTCTTGACCTTCAAGTGCGACGTGTACGTGCCCCTGTGGGTCTCAACGTACAGGTCGTCCCTCCACTCGCCCTCGGGGCTGGCCAAGGAGGCATATGATGAGGGGGTGCCATGCCTTACGGCTGGGATCAGTGGGAGCTCGTTAGCTATTGAGGCCTGGATAAGCATGTCCTCGTTGGGCCCTCCTCCTCCGTCGCCGTAGCCGTAGGAGTACAGGATCACCTGCTGCCTGCCAGGCCTCTGCCTCCACTGCTGGAGCAGCTCAGAGGGCCAGAGAGTGGCGTTGTAGCCCCTGCCCCCGAAGCCGAAGGCCATTGCCCTTAGGGGCCTTCCGTCAGCGCCTACCCACTCAAAGACGCCCATGGGGAACCTGTTGGTGTCGTTCCAAGAGAGCTTGTGGGTGGCGAAGACCTTGATGCCGCCCAGCCTAGCTAGCTGGGCCAGACCCCTCGAGAAGCCGAAGCTGTCGGGGAGCCACAGAACCTCGGCGGCCCTGCTGAACAGCATGAGGTACAGGCGCTGGGAGTAGAGCAGCTGCCTGGCCACTGCCTCGCCTGGGGTCAGGTTGGCGTCAAACTCCACGTAGCCGGCCCCCAGCTCCCACCTGCCCTCCTTTACCAGCCTCCTGACCTCGCTCAGCAGCTCGGGACTGTCCTGGAGTAGCCATTCGTAGTAAAGGGCAGACGACTGGACGAATGTGGCCTCAGGGAACCTCCTCATGAGCTGGATCACGGTAGCCACGGTCCTCAGGACCTTCCTCCTGCTCTCCTCAAAGGGCCATAGCCAGGCAGCATCTATGTGCGCGTGACCAACAGCTACCGCTTCGCCTCTCTTGCCGTACTTGTTCCTCAGCTCTGCCAGTCCCTCCCTGATGGCCTTTACGGCCTCTGCTACCCCCTCGAGCCTCCCTTCGGCGTAAGCGGCCTTGGCTGTCGGGCTCTGGCGGAGCACTTCATTCACGGCCCTGTTAACGTCTATGTTGGTGTGGTAGAGCGAGGAGGCTATGATCAGCTGCTCAGGCGAGACGGAGTAGAACCTGACCCCTGAGAACGCGTTGGTCAGGAGCATGTATATGTCGGAGGCCAGCTCAGCATCATTGACGGCCTCAGCCAGGTCGAGCAGCGAGGCCGAGTAGAGAAAGAGCATGTAGGCAGACTCGTCCCTCTGAGCCAGGTATGAGGCAGGGGGCGAGGGGATCAAGGGCTCCCCGAAGTCGCCATACGGGGTCAGCGTCAAGACAAGCTCATGCCTGCCCTCGGGCACAGGCACCTGTCTATGTTCCCTGTCTACTTCATAGTACAGCGAGCCGTCAAGTAATACAAGGCCAGGGGCCGTGACTCTGTAGGCAACTAGGTAATCATTAGTCCTGCCCTCGACCCTCAGGCGGTACCTAGCGTTGCCCAGGGACTCCCAAGCGGCCTCCAGAGCCCCGTAGAACGAGTTCGCCAGTGCCAGTAATGTCCTGGCCTCCAGGGCCTGCCTGCTGAGGGCACGCGCCAAGCCTGCTCCCTTGGCAGTGTTGAAGTCCTCAATATAACTGCTGAGCGCTAGTGCAAGAGCAGAAAAGCTTCAGGCGCCTCAGGCCTCGGGGATTAGTTGAGCTCCTATGCTGAGAGGGCCAGGGCCCACTACCTGGAGACCGGAACCACGTTTCCGAGGAGGGTCATACAGGCCGTGGCGTTGGTCAAGGCCGCTGTAGCCAGGGCCAACGCGTCGCTGGGACTGCTGAAGAGCGACATGGCTAAGGCTATTGAGGAGGCAGCGATGCAGGTTGCCGAGGGAAAACATGACAACAAGATCACTGTTGACGTGTTTCAGACCGGCTCGGGAACTGGGCTTAACATGAATGTCAACGAGGTCATAGCTGGGATAGCCACAGAGCTGCTGGGGAGGCCTGTGCACCCCAACGACCATGTCAACATGGGGCAGTCAAGCAACGACGTCATACCAACTGCCATCAGGCTAGCCGCGTGCGCCGCAGTCAGAGACGATGTTGTGCCTGCCCTCAGGTCCCTAGCCTCGGCCCTGAGATCCAGGGCGGCTGAATACGCAGATGCCGTGAAGCCTGGAAGGACACACCTCAGGGACGCAGTACCCGTTACATTTGGCCAGGAGCTGGAGGCCTATGCCTACATGGTTGAAAGGGACGCTGACGCGCTTGAGCAGGCGCTCCAGCTGGCCTCGGAGGTTCCCCTCGGGGGCACTGCCGTTGGCACGGGACTTAACGCGCACCCTGAGCTGGCCGAGCTGGCCATAGGTGAGCTGGCCAGGCTCAGTGGCTGTCCCCTGAGGCCCGCCGGGAGCAGGATGGCTCGGATGCGCTCCGTTACTGACTTGGTTCTCCTGAGCGCGGCCCTGAGGTCAGCAGCCCTTGACCTCATGAGGATCTCTCAGGACCTGAGGATACTCAGCTCAGGCCCCTACACGGGCATAGCCGAGGTTGAGATATCTGAGGAGATAGCGGGCAGCAGCATAATGCCAGGCAAGGTGAACCCAGTAACGCTTGAGGCCGTTAACCAGGCCGCCGCTCAGGTAGTAGGTCTTGACGGGGCCGTAGCGTGGGCCTCATCTCTTGGGGAGCTGGAGCTCAACATGGGCCTGCCACTCACAGGCTATGATATCCAGCTTGAGGCCCAGCTCGTCTCAGAGGCCGCCAGGAAGCTGGAGGGGGTGATAAGGAGGATGAGAGCCAACGTGGAGAGGATGATGAGGCTAGCCGGCCTAAGCCAGGCACTGATAACTGTCGCCTCGCCACTGGTGGGCTATGATCTGGCCTCCAGGGCAGCCGAGCTAGCTAGGTCTGAGGGCCTGGACCTCCTCGAGGCCCTGAGGAGGGTTGGGGCCCCTGAGGAGGCCATAGCTAAGGTGAAGTTGACCCTGGGGAATCTCCTGTCCTTGACCAGGCCCAGGGGACAGTAATATGGAGCTGTCAGGCTTTTATTCTTGCGCGACAGCTTGTGGCTGAAGACAGAGAGGCCTCAAGATTGCCAAACAGGCTTAGCTCGAGCACTAAGGGCGCCATAGCAGTGTTGGCCGTGGGCGTTGCGGCCTCAGCCATCCTCCTAGGGGCCCACATGGGGATCCTGTCCCCAATTCCTGTGGTAATAGCTGACGTGGGAGCAGACCTAGTTCTTGTGGGCCATAAGGTGAAGAGAAGAGCCGAGCCTTCAAGGACAGGCTGATAA
>DAJS01000006.1:0-10502 GCA_002496425.1 Acidilobaceae archaeon UBA162 | reverse complement strand
GCTCCGTCACCAGTACCGCTAGGACCAGAGGCATAGTAATTATTATTGAGCACTGCATGGCTGCCATGGAGAGTCTAAAGTTGCCAGACAAGACCCAGTAGGCCCTGAGCAGCAAGCTTATGGCGAAAATGACGGCCATGTATATCGAGAGGGTCAAGAGATTCTACCTGGGGGTTCGCGAAGAAGGACCCTCTAGAGGGCGCAGTTCCCAGGTTTCATTAGCTTCATTAGCTTATGTAACTTAATGAACCTAAATAGAGCACCTGATCGTTTATGAACGTTATACCTAACACTTTGTTTACGAGCTTGCAATATCCCGTTTTGCTTAACTCCTCTGTTCCAACCTCAACTAGTTCCCAACTCATATCTGTGAACTCATCTGCAAATTCGTCTTTATCTTCTAACATCTAATAGGAAGATCAAAAGGGATATTTTAGGTTTCCTATGAACCAGCTTGTTTCCAAGATTTGAAGGGCTCTTTTATTATCAGTAGTAGTTATATGCCAGCTAGAACCTCTCCTTCTGCTCCTGACCTCCCTAGGGGGCTCGGGCAGCTCGTGCTCCGCTCACGGTTGCCCTCGCCAGAGGTGCATCCTCCTCACAGCCCCAAAGCCTAAGGGGCCAGGAGAAGATAAAGGCGTCTACACCACCTATAAGTGGTTAACTATATAGGTCCTCGCTTTTGGGTTCGCAGAGGGCGGAACCTTGGGACAGGCTGTAAGTCCAGGGGAACTGGAGGAGGCGAAGAGGACCGCGCTCGGCCTAATGAGGAAGGCCAAGAGCATGGTGCGGCGGCCGGGATTTGAACCCGGGACCTCCGGCTTGGAGGGCCGGCGTCCTAGTCCAGGCTAGACTACCGCCGCACCGAGGAGGGCAGCCCCTGGACTGCCTTATTAGCCCTAGCGGCTCATACTATGAACTTCAGGCCACCTGAGGGGCCTCCCCTAGCTATCATTGATAGGAATAGCACGTCAATTATCATGGGCGGCAGCGACGTCACGAGGGCTATGGAGGCCAGCATGCCCCAGTCTATTGAGGACTCCTGTATGGGCGTCAGTGCGTATATCGTTACCGTCTGGGCCCCATAGGGCGGAAAGCTGAAGCTGTAGGGGGTCGAGGTGAGCACCAGAGGGTAGAAGAGCGCATGCCATGTGGCCACGGCAGTCAATATGAAGGTTGCCATGAGGACAGGCCTTGACAGGGGCATTATAAGCCTAGTGAACTTGCGCCTTATCCCGAAGAGGTCAGCCACCTCATCATAGGATTTAGGGAGGTCGAGGAAGTAGCCACTCATTATCCAGAGGGCGAAGGTTGTCGAGAAGAGGGGCATCGAGGCTATTAGGGCCCACCATGTGTTAAGCAGATGCGTCTTGGCGAACATAAGGTAAATAGGTATTATGAACGCCATGGGCGGTAGGACGTAGAGGTATATTGAGAGGGGCAGGAGCCACCTGGGCGCCCTTCCCCTTGCAACCTCAAAGGCCGCCGGGGAGGAGAGGTACACAGCTATCAGGGCGACCCCTATGCTTACCACTAGGCTGCTAACCATATAGGGCACGGAGCCGTAGAGGGCCCTGATGAAGTACTCGGCGGTTAGCTTCACCGGTAACATTATTGGTGGCCTGTGGAAGTCAAGGACATCGGGCCTGAAGGCCACCAGGAACATCCAGTATATGGGCATTATAGAGAAGAATATGATGCCGCTCAGTATGACAAGCATTATTACCTTGAACACTAAGTCTGGGATCCTAAGGCGTACTGAGGGCAACAGGGGCCTGTTGGCCCTGAGCAGCAGGAACAGCACTATAGCTGGGACGGTGGCCAAGGCGGCTATGGCTGCAGCTATAAGTGCCCCGGCTGAGTAGCTTCCGAGGCTGAACACGGCGTTGTAGACAAGTATGCCAAGGGTTGTGGTCGAGTAGCCCGGGCCCCCACCGGTGAGCACGTAGGGGGCGTCGAACATACCCATGGAGAATGCCAACTCTATGACAAATGATATCAGTATCGCCTTGCTAACCATAGGTATGGCAACCTCGCCGTAGTACCTCGCCAGCCCTATCTTGTCCATCTCTGCGGTCTCCCTGAGCTCTCTGGGCATAGCCCTGAGGCTGGCATAGACTATTATGAACGGAAAGGTCATCGAGCCCCACACGCTTACCAGTATGACGCCCCAGATGGCTGTGCGCGCCAGGTAGAGCGGGTCATAGCTTATGTGAAGCAGGTACGTGAACCAGCCCCAGCCCCCGCCATAGAGGCTTATGGACCAGATCAGGGCGGCGGAGACGAAGGGCACCGTGTGAGGGAGCACTGTGGCCAGGGTGAGCGGCCTCTGGTACCTCACACTCAGCATGTCTATGGCCACGGCAGCCAGTGTGCCTAGGATGACACCTAAGACTGAGTTCATGACGGCCATAACTATGGTGTTGGCGAATATCTCCTTGACTGGCACCAGGCTCAGGGCTAGGAGGGCTGAGTGATAGTCAAAGCCGACAATAATGAAGGTAGCTATGAATGGGGCGACGCCGAACGCCAGTACGTAGAGCATGTATGGGACTGATAGCCTCAAGCAGGCTCCAGGAGACCCTTAGGACTAGGAATTTAAAAACACTAGTAGGCCTGAGGCCGTGCCTGGGCCTCAGCTTAGCTTGTAGTAGTTGTGGTCGTGCTGGTCAGCGAGGAGTAGTACTCTTCCAGTATCTGCACGTATTGCTTGGCAGCCTGTTGGAGCACCTGCTGTGGGCTCGTGGTTGTGGGGTTCTGCAGGTAGCTCATTATTGCGTTGCTCAGCGCGTCACCAAGCTGGAATGTGACTGGGTTAAGGGGTTCCCAGGCATTGGCGTACTCGGCGGCTATCATGTTAGCCTGCAGCCACTCCCTCTCGTACGCGGGTAGCGATGTATTACTGAGGAGTAGCCTATAGGCCCCCTTTGATATGGGGAACAGGCCCGTCTTGAGGAACATGAGGGCCTGAATCTGCGGGGACTCTATGAAGTCCAGAAACTCGAAGGCCAGCTGCTTGTGAACCGAGAACCTGCTCACGGCAAAGTACGTGCCTCCGGCCATGGAGTAGTTGCCGGGCAGCGGGGCCATAAGGACCTCTGACGGTGACATGTTCTGCTGCAGTATAGCTGAGAGCCTAGAGGCGTAGTTCACTGCCGCGGGTCCGTAGCCCTCAGCGAAGAGCTCGGGCATGTTATCATATGAGACTTGGAACTGCGTCGGGTTAGGCAGGTAGCTGACGAGGGCCTCAAGGGTCTCAAGGGCCTCGACGCCAGCGGTGGTATTTATGGCGGGCGGAGGGAACGGGTGGTTCCACCAGCCGGGTATGCAGCCGTAGAACTCAACGCCGAAGCCTGGAATGCCATGCAGAACCCCACAGTTGAGCGTCGAGTTCTGGAAGTAGTACCAAGCATAAACAGACTCAAAGCTGTCCAGCACGTCACCGGCCTCCGGGTCATCCATCACCAACACGCCGTACTTGGTTATGTTGTGACTCACAAAGAACTTGCTGACGTCAATTACAACTGTCCAGTTGTGCCACGTCCAGGGGTTAAGCTGCATGTGATACTCCTGGTAGAACTCCTGTTGGAGCGTGGAGTTGTCAAAGTACTTGGCGTTATAGAATATTACCACGTTGGAGACCCATGGGGCCACGCCGACAATTATCGACTGGTTCGTGGTCTGATTGTATATCACGCCGCCGAAGCTCTCGACGGGCCACAGCAGGTCAGAGATATTGATTATTGACGAGTTGAGGGGGACCACGTAGGGCGCCAGGACCCTAGCAGTGGTGGGGGTGAAGGTAACTATATCATAGCTTGAGGAGCCCGTCTTGAGAACCGTCAGCTCGTTGTCTATGTACTGCGTGAACGGCAGGGCTACCACCTGGACGTGGACACCTGGGTGCTCTTCCTCGAATATCGGTATCACTAAGTTCAGCAGGGTCTGCGGCGCGCCCGTATAGGTGGCCACGTACAGGGTCACGCCAGTTGGGGTTGTGGTTTTAGTTGATGTGGTCATAGATGTTGTAGTGCTGCTTAGCGCACTTGTGGTGGTGGTTGACGTGCTTATTGTTGTAGGTGTTGTAGTGCTGACAGTCCTCCTGCTGCTGATATACGCGTAGTAGCCCCCTATCGTAACAACGACTACTATAACCACTATTATGACCGCAAGGGCCGTGCTCGACAAAGATCTAGCCAAGCTCTCAGTACCAGTGCACAGCTAGGCAGTGGCCTGGTTAATAAAGCGTCCTGCCCAAGTTGCCTTAGACCTTAAGCTGCTCAGCTACAGTGGCGTTATAGCTGGCCACTGTAAGCTCTATCTCACAACACTGAAGCGAGGCCCTCCCGACCCCCCTGACCCTCAGGGGCCACCTGTGAAGCGGACTGTTAACGACCACCGTGTGGTACTCCCCGTTCTCCCCTAGAGGGTCAGCGCCGTCCTTCTTGGCCAGGTCAAGGAACCAGTCCACGTTTTCCTTTGATATGGTGGAGCCTACAGCCCTCCTCAGGCTCTGGGTTCTGGCCCCCAGGACCCTCATCACGTAGCCCTCCTCAACGTCCTTCATGAGTACCTCGAGCGTATCCATGCCCCAGAGGGGCTCCCTGAGCGTGGCCCCAGCCTCCTTGGCCAGGGCCTCCATGTACTTCAGGTGGTCCTCTACGAAGACGTCACCAGCTATTAGCACGTCCACGCTCAGCCTCCTGAGCAGCGACGCCGTCTGCTCCGGCTCCCTACCCTTGTCCAGCTTAGCTACCACTATAGGAATCCCTATAGATGCCGCCTCCATCACCGTGGCCTGCACGTTCTCTATGTGAGGGCTGGGCTCGGAGAAATCATATATCAGAAAGAGCAGCACGTCCACAGGTAGTGAGAGCTGCACAGCCCTGAGGCCATCCTTGCCGCCCGAGAACACGGCAACCCTGTTACCCATCAGGTGCGCCCCTGAGGCTCTGAGGGCCTGAGGGTAAAAGCCATAGAGAGTCCTTCAGCTGCCTGTGGACTATGGGCCATGCTCGAAGGATATGAAGCTGCTGCGTTGATGATGGTTGTGAGGAGCTTCGTTTTGGCTACATCGCTTACATGCTCCCTACCTTGAACATGTGTGTTTTAGCAAGGTTATGATAGGGCTCTACATACTAATAGCGACCGCCAGCAGCGCCGCTTCAGACTTGCTATGGTGGCCAGCAGAGATGAGGGGCGTGTCAGGACCCAGGTCTCTTCAGCTCTAACAAGCATATTCATTGTATCAGCCCTGGCTGGCGGCACCTTCTCATTGGCTGTGATTGCTGTCGAACCAGGGCTACTACAGCCTGCTGTACCTGGCAATTCCTGTCCTCGTCCTGACCCCCATGGCCTGATAGCCCCAATCAGCGAGGAGCCTGACAATGGAGGTCTATGACTCCGAAGAGCGCTCCAAGGACCTCAGCATAACCAGCGTCGCCAGGAGACTGTCCTTATGGCGTGGCCTCTAGGCGGGCTCGGTGTTACTACAACTAGGGCTCTACGTGGTCTTGTTCTTGCTGACTGAGGTACATCTGTCCTGGACCCAGTGCTCTACTACCTCTTCTTCAGAAGCGTCACCGAGTAGCCCAGGACGGAACCCACATTAGCCCCTGGGCTCGGCCTTCCAGGGACGCGGGCTTGAGGATGCTGATGATACACGTGAGCCAGGTCAGCTTCTGGGCTGTTAAGGAGGCCATTGAGAGACCGCCGGACTTACCATCAAAGTTCGAGGGCAGGGACTGCGTGGTAGGCTTCATCAGTGTCGAGGAGAACGACACACCTGACCTGGCTGATGAGGCCGCCAGGGAGCTGGCTGAGCATGCTAGGAGGAACGGGGTGTCATGCATCGTGGTCTACCCCTTCGCCCACCTGTCGCCGAGCCTGGCGCCACCTGACATGGCCGCTCCGATGCTTAGACTAATAGAGGAGAAACTTAAGATCATGGGGTTCTCGACGGTCAGGGCCCCCTTCGGCTGGTACAAGGGCTTCTCCATAACCTGCCCCGGTCACCCAGCCTGTGAGCTCTCAAGGACCATAGAGACGCCCAGGGGCCCATGGTTCCTGCCTGGCGATGGGAGAAGGCTAGGCATCAAGGAGGCCATAGGCCAGGGCCTGCTGCCCAAGGAGATCGAGCAGGGCAACCCGTGGGATTCCGAGTCAATAGGCGTCCAGCTCAGGCTCGGCATAACCTCGGAGGGCCTCACCAGGCTTGGTGAGGTCATGATTGAGCAGCTGGCCCTATGGGCCTCAGAGAGGCTTGGCTCGCCCGACGCCGAGGTAAGGCCAGGAGGACCAGGCGAGGTCTACGGGGTCGGCGGCCTCTTATCAGTTATCAAGTCCTGCCTCGACGCGGCCAGGTACAGGCTTGAGGGTCCTGTGAGGCTCAGGTCAGGCTTGCCTGGCGCTGACGTCATAGTGGCCCCAGGAGACGTTGGGGAGGAGGCCATAGTCAAGACCCTCTCTGAGCTCTCTGATGCCATGGCTTCTGAGGTCACAGCCATAGAGTCCTCTATCTCCAGGGGCCTCTCCATGCCTTACGACGTGGAGTTCTCGACTAGGGTTCTGCTCTACAGGACCAGGGGAGGGGGCATGGCGCCGCTGGCAGTACATGGCGAGGTGAGAGGTAACCAGTTCACCTGTCTCGGCCCCCTGTATTCCATAGCTTCCTCAATAATAGACATGGGCCTCAGGGTTGCGGACAAGGGCCAGACGCCCAGCCTGCCCTTCTGGCTTGCGCCTGTGCAGGTGGCCGTGATACCTGTCAAGGAGGCCCATGTCCAGTATGCCCAGGAGCTGCTTGCTGAGCTCCAGGGCGTGGGGGCCAGGGCCTACCTTGACCCACCCACAAGGGGCCTCGGTGCCAGGGTCAGGGCTGCCGGCAGGCTATGGGTACCAATAATAGCGGTGGTCGGCGACAAGGAGGTCCAAGGCGGAACAGTCAGCGTCAGGAGGAGGTGGGCGCAGGGGCAGCAGGAGGTGGTTCAGGTGGATGAGCTGGTCAACGAGGTGGCCCAGCTGGTAGCTCAATCGCCTGGCAGGCAGTTCAGGCCGCCGGTTGAGCAGGAGCAGGGAGGCTGAGGGAGACCCGTGGAGGTAAGGCTGCTGGACCCCAAAGCCAGGATAATAGAGGCGTTGCCCAGGAGCGAGGAGGACCTATGGACCCTGGCCCTGATAATAAGGAAGGGTGATAGGGTCAGGACTGTAGTCCTAAGGGATGTCTCCGGCAAGGATGCCAAGACCAAGGAGAGGAGACCTATAGAGGTCCTGCTAAGAGTCGATAGCGTTGAGTTCCAGCCGTTCACTGGCTCGCTCAGAGTCTTCGGGGTGATAGAGGAGGGGCCCGACAGGTTTGGCGTCAAGGGGAGACACCAGTCGGCCTATCTGGGCCTCGGTCACCCAGTTATTATAGAGAGGGACGAGGGCTTCGACGAGCAGGTGCTGAGGAGGCTGAGGGAGAGTGGGCCCAGGGGCAGGGCTATAATAGCTGCCGTAGATTATGATGAGTATGCCCTGGCGGTCATGACATCCCTTGGGCTGAGGTATGTGGAGTCCCGCTCTATCTTTCTGGGGCCTAAGGACGACCCAGGGAGGGAGGAAAGGCTTAGGAGCTTAGTTGACGAGATAGCCTCTGAGATAGTGAAGCAAGCCTCGGAGCTGGGGGCCTCGGTAGCCGTCATAGTTGGGCCTGGTACTATTAAGGAGGATGTAGCGGCAAAGGTTAGATCTATGGCGCCCTCGCTCAAGGCCCTACTGGACTCAGCATCCAGCGGCGGCGAGGCTGGGGTTGAGGAGGCCCTCAGGAGGGACTCTGTCATCGAGGCCCTCAGGGACCTTGCCAGTGCCAGAGCCCAGGAGCTGATGGGAGAACTGATGAGAAGGGTCTCGCAGGGTGACGCCAGGGTGGCCTACACGCCGAGGGAGGTGCTCAAGGCGGCGAGGCTGGGGGCTGTGGAGGCCTTGATTGTAGTGGACTCGCTGCTCTACGCCGACAGTGAGGAAGGAGCCATGGCCAGGGAGGCTGTGGAGGAGGCTGAGAGGAAGAGAGGCGAGGTGGTGATAATAACAGAGGCCAGCCCCTCAGCGCTGACTCTCTGGTCCCTTGGAGGTGTAGCTGCCCTCCTTAGGTTCAAGGTTGAGGAGGGCCACTGAATGCCAAGGCGGTACAGATACCTGGCGCTAATATACAGGCTCTACCCCGCCTGGCCCTTCGAGGAGTACAGGATAGCCTCAGGGCTGATAGCTAAGTACGGCTGCCGCAGCGTAGCTGATGTAGGCTGCGGCCCCGGTAACCTGGTCAGGTTCCTGCCGGACTCTGTGGAGAGGTATATTGGGCTTGATATAAACAAGATGTTCAGGCACCGGGATGGTAGAGCCGCCTTCGTTGAGTCTGACGGAGCCTTGCCCCCTCTTAGGGGGCGTGTGGACTGCGCTATCTTCGTTAACTCCATCTTCTACATAGGTGTTGATGCCCTCAGGGCCTACTCAGAGCTGGCGGACATTATCATAGTAGTAGACATAGACAGGAGGTACCCGCATGTGAGGTTTTTTGACATGCTGGAGGGCAGCATAAGGCTCAGCCCAGGGCAGCTTGAGGAGGCTGCCAGGCACTATGGCCTTAAACCCCTTGAATCTGGAGGAGACGTGACGTTCTATGAGGTTTACAGGTCCTACAGGGCTAAGGAAGTTACCATCAGGTCCTAATGGCGTGAGGCGTGGAAGCTATTTATAGTGGGCCCAGCTAGTATCCTGCCAGGGGCTAGACTTGGCGCTAGAGATACTCGACAGGCTGAGGATCAGGGATGGCAAGCTTGGCTATGTCAAGACAGCTGATGATAGCGTGATAATCCTGCGCGTTGCCGTTGTTGGCGTGACCCAAAGGCAGGAGGAGTCGCCCTTCGGCATAGACTTCAACGTAACCACGACCCAGGGCATAGCAGTTTACCCCTCCGGGGCCGTCGCAAGCCAGGTAAAGGATAGGCCCATGGTTGAGTCACCAATACAGGCCAAGGATGGCTGGGAGAGGATAGATATAGCAGACAAGGCGGTGGCCTACGAAGAGGTAGTATATACCGATAGGAAGCTGGGCAGCTACGTGATAAGGGTTGAGATGGAGCCCCTGATGGTGGCTAGGAACCTCAGGTACAGGAGTACTGATGGGAGCCCACTCTACGTTGTAAAATGGATCACCAAGGTTTACTGGACAGAGCTAAAGGAGACCCCTCAGCCCGCCGCCCCACAGCGCCAGGCATCAGCCAGGCAGGAGCTACCCATCTAAGGTTCCATAATAATACCGCCCTCAAGGCCCCTACCGTCATTGCCCCACCCAGAAAGTGGGATAGTGCCTTTTTAAGTTAGGCTTTCACTAACACTATGGACTGGCTTGGAGCTGACAGAAATACCCTACGTTGACGAGAACCTCTGGAGTGACTACATTAGGAGGCTCTCCGAGGCATACTCAGCAGTGGCGGGGCTGAGAGACCTCCTATCCAGAGTAGTTGATGCGGTAAATGACAGATCCTTAGCTGAGATCTCTAAGGACCCAGAGCTGCTCAAAATGGTGCTGGGCGGAGCTAAGCTCGATGAGTCGCCAGGCCTCCCGGAGGGCTCAGCTGCCATGTTCATAAGGAACGTGATAGGCTTTGGACTGCCCGACGCCGAGCTCTCAAGGCTTGTGACACTGCTGAGGAGAGGGGCCAGGATAGAGGCCCTTAGAGGGGTCAGGGTGACAGTATTCAACAGGGCCGTGGAGTTCCTGTCGAGGCTTAACGCAATAGAAGGTAGCCTTCTCGAGGCCCTCTCAGCCGCTGGTGTTGATGCCAGGCCGAATAAGTATGACATGAGGGCCGAGGAGCTCGTGCATGCGTTCTACGATGCCATCAATGCCATAGGTTCCCTGCTGCCGACCCATGACCCTCTCAGCTTCTTCATCTACTCGTTGTCTCACGTCCCAGCCTTCTACTCATTGAGGCAGTACCCAAGGCTAGGGGACACGGAGGTCTCTGCGATGATCTCCAGGCTCCGCCTTAAAATTATGGGCTCGACACTCCTTCCCGATCCCCTTGGCAGGGAGGAGCTATCCATAGTTGGTCATGGATCTCCTGCGGCCGCGCTGGTTAAGGCACTGGAGCTCTCTATGACAAGGGATGAGAAGTGTTCCATGGTAGAGTCCTATGCACCGCAAGTGCTGCCCTCAGCCCTCAAGTACCTTGGCCCCCTGGGCAGGGATCTGCTGTTAAGGCCAGGCGAGGCCGAGGTCATCATTGACTATGATGGCCTCGTGAGCATAAGGCAGCTAGGGGCCTCAGGGATCCCCTACGAGACTCTTGCTGCGGGTCTGGCTCCGGCCCTCCTGACACATGTGGCTGAGGTGATAGAGGTCTCATCGGCCTCTGACGGCTACAGGCTGAGGTTAAGGATCAACAGGTGCGGTGGTACACGATGAACCCAGTTGAGCCTCACATAACCCCCTGGAGGCGCCTCAGGCCGCCAGTGCTTGA
>DAJS01000004.1:6988-8320 GCA_002496425.1 Acidilobaceae archaeon UBA162 | reverse complement strand
CGAACAACGGCAGGGGAGGCTGAGGGAGGTAGTCAAGTAACGACCTCCATGGTAAAGACCTGCCGGTAGACGGGAGCCTCCTGGTTATCACAGCGTCTGCCCTGACGTCCCCCTTCCCGTATACTATAGAGCGCGGGGTACCCCTCCAGGTTGTCTCGTAAACTTTTTTGCCATCCAACTGGGTCTCAACTATGTTATATTCTCTCACCAACGTCTCCACGGCTAGGTACTGGAAGCCGAGCCTGTAGAGCTTGTCCCCCTCAAGCCACTCCCTCGAGCCCAGGACGCTATAGCCGTTGGCATCCATGAGCCTGAGTAGTGCCTCGCCTGGCCTCGACCCCTGCTGAGCTCTGCTGCCCGCTGCCAGCCCTCACACCATGAAGTCCTTAAGGGTACGGCGGGCCCTTTTAGCCTTCTCGACATAGGCGCCCGTGCCTTTCAGCGTGCCCCAGGAGTAGCGGATTATTGGGGGCCTCTCGCCCCTCCTGATTACATCCATGACCCACCTCACGGTACTCTCATCAGCAGGGTACCCGCTCCCCTCGACACCGTAGAGGGAGCGGAGCACATCAATCCTCCTGTCCCTAACTACCTTGGCTATTATGCTGGCTGCCGAGACCACCGGGTACTTTGAGTCAGCGTAGGGCTCCACGACTAGCCTGCCTGAGAACCCCTGGGCCCTGAGCCAGCGGGGCAGGAACCTGAGCTCNNCCAAACTTATCTATCTCGAGCTCCTCCACATGCTCCGCCCCGCCTATCCTGGAGAACAGTATGGAGAGGGCCCTGGAAGACGCCTCCTCCTCAAGCCTGTTTATGTTCTCCCTGTCTATGAGTGCCGGAGGTATGGGCCAGACGGTGAAGGCACCAAGCCTAACCAGGACAGGATAGAGCTTCTCCCTGGCCTCCCTGCTGAGCTGCTTGCTGTCCCTTACCCCAAGCCTGGCCAGCTCCTTAACCAGNNTCCTCCCTGACCCCGAAGGCAGCAACGATCAGCTCGCCGACGAGGCTGCCCCTGCCGGCCTCATCAATGCCGACTACCCAGCCCAAGCCTCAGGCCTGTCCTTCCTGGAGCCCCTGACTATTATAATCCTGGTTGTCCTCAGCCATCCTCTTTTTCCACTCCTCCACGACGTCGTAACCGTAGACCTCCTTTAGGAGCTCCCTCCCCAGATCGCTAACCATGTCGGGGTTCCAGGGAGGATCAAAGGTAACGTCAATCTCTAGGTCATCCTCTCCGAGGCCCGGCACTGCGTCCCTTATGGCCTGCTCCACGTACCCCAGTATTGAGCCCGAGACCGGGCAGCCAATTGCCGTCAATGTCATGAGCACCTT
>DAJS01000004.1:6654-6889 GCA_002496425.1 Acidilobaceae archaeon UBA162 | reverse complement strand
TCGTCACCGCTGACCTTAAGGTGTGGAGGCCTGGACTTCGAGGCCTGCTGGCTCAACCTTTAACCCCGGTTAAAGAAACTCCCAGGCTTTATAACGGTAGGTACTGGCCCTACGAGGAGGCCTTCCCGTCCGCCTGGGCTACCTGCACCTTCGGCGCCTTCTGCTTCAGCTGCTGCCAGTCCTTCAGATTGTATATGCAACCAGGGTCGGGCGCCAGCGGGTCGCCGTAGTAGCC
>DAJS01000004.1:5992-6636 GCA_002496425.1 Acidilobaceae archaeon UBA162 | reverse complement strand
CACTCTTTGCAGAAGCCCTTGAGATTGTTCCTGTCCCTCAGCTGTTCGAAGAGCAACGACTTGGTCCAGATGTCCCAGAAGCTCTGCTTCCTCAGGTTGCCAACCACCACAGGTAGAAAGACGCAGGGGGTCACGTCGCCGTTAGGCTCTATAGCCGCGTATATCCTGCCGGCGCCACAGCCTCCTACGAACTCGGCCACAGCCTTGGTAACCGGGTCGCCGCTGACCATGAAGTGGGTTGGCGCCACCTCCTGGCCACTGCTGGCCTGCAGTGCCACCCTGCCGTACTGCGGGGCGGTGCTGACTATCTGTAGCCCTGGCCTCCTCTTCATCTCTAGGTAGATATNNACAGGGTCAAGGTCAAGCCACATGTTGTCGAGACCCCTCCCTGTTGGGACAAAGTTGAAGAATATGACCCTCTTGACGCCTATCTCCTCGGCGAGGTCAAGTAACTCCTTTACCTCCCCTATATTGAGCTTGGTTATGGTAACTGCCATGCCATGATCCATGCCCAGCTTCACCGCGTTCTCAAGGGTCTTCACGGCCCTCTCCCAGGACCCCTTGACACCCCTGAACTTGTCGTGCTTGTCAGGATCAGCGCTGTCTATTGAGACCTCAACGTACCTCAGTCCCTCCTCCTTAGC
>DAJS01000004.1:4794-5969 GCA_002496425.1 Acidilobaceae archaeon UBA162 | reverse complement strand
GCGGCATGTATGCCCCTCTTGGCCGTCTCCCTCAGCACCTTGTGAAAGTGGGGGTGTATAGTAGGCTCGCCGCCGCTGAACGCTATTGAGGCGACCCCGGCCCTGTCAAGCTCGTCGACCACCCTCAACTTCTCCTCTAGCGTCAGCTCGTCCGGGAGCGGGGCGCCGGCCCTCTGATAACAGTGCATGCACCTCAGATTGCACATGTTTGTGAAGTTCCACACTATTAGGAAAGGCGCCGGCATCTTCTGGGGCACGGTGACGCCGTAGAGGCCAAGGCCCTTCATCACTANNTGGTTGGGTCAGCTATCGACTTCTTGGCCGCCTCTACGTCACCATGCATCATCTTTACACCGAACTCTATGGTCTTATTAATTATCGGTATGAGGAACCTGGCGTAGAGTGGACACTGGGCTATCTGATCGCCGGCTAAGGCGCTGAGCGCGTGNNGGGGCCTCCTTCTCCTCGCCAGAGGCATACCTTACCTTGACTGTCTTGGTGGCGATCCTAAGCGCCGCCCTGGTAGCAGGGTTGTTAAAAACAAGCCTGATCCCAGTGAGCAGGTGGCCTATGTTGCCCTCTTTCTTTAGGTCCACAGACGTAGTGCGGGTCNNTATCCTCAAGGTCATTGACATCTAGTCTCTTACTCAACCCTCCTCACCTCCCCACCTAAGGGGCTCAAAGATGCGCCTCATGGAATCCCCAAACACGGAGGCTATCTCCCTGCTAATTACTCCAAAAAGGTCCCAGAACCTCCCGGCCCTGATCTCATGACTTATGAAGCCCCACCTGAGGTAGAACTTCCTGTAGGCGTAGACCACCATCTCACCGAGCTGCTTGGCTGTGAAGTGGAACCCCCTTATCACGGGCCTCACTGTTGTGTAGTGCTCCCAGTTATGGTCAACTATCAGGTCGTGCTTGACGGCGAAGTCCCAGAGGGGCGTGCCAGGGTAGGGAGTCAGGGCGGTGAACTGTGCGTAGTCAGGGTTAAGCTGAACGGCCAGGTTAGCTGTAGCCTTCATATCATCTATTGTCTCCCATGGGAAGCCCAGTATGAACGAGCCTGTGGCGAAGCCGCCGAGCTCCTTCTTCCACTGGAATACTCTTTTGGCCTGCTCAACGGTTATCTTCTTACCTATCCTGTTAAGCGTCTCCTGGCTCGCAGACTCGACGCC
>DAJS01000004.1:3815-4688 GCA_002496425.1 Acidilobaceae archaeon UBA162 | reverse complement strand
GCAGTGAACTCGTCATCTGTGAACACTATGGTCTTTGTGCCATATTTGTTTACCAGAAACTCTATCTCGTCAACAACGTTCTTGGCCGACCTGTACCTGTACCTCCTGCCCCAGTAGTAACTGGTTATACAATATATGCAGCCGTAGGGGCAGCCCCTACTGGCCATCACGTGAGCTATCCTTATGGGTTTGTTGAACAGCGTGTACTTGTCCATGTCAAGGAGGTGCCTAGCTGGCCATGGAAGTGTGTCGAGGTTATCAATCAAGGGCCTGTCTGGGGTCACCACAGTCCTGTTCCCCTCCCTGAAGGCAAGGCCCTTGACCTGTTTGAGAGTCTCATAGTCCTTCCCTCTGGACTCAAGCGTGTTGGCCAGCTCAAGCATGGTGTACTCACCCTCGCCTCTAACTACAAAGTCGTAGCCAGCGTCGAGAGTCTCGTCATACATGTAGGTGGGGTGGGAGCCGCCTGCGACCAGGACAACGTCGGGCATCTCCCTCTTAAGCTCCTTGGCTGCCAGGTAGCCCTTNNGGGGCCATAGGAGTCATTATTGAGACGCCGACTACGTCAGGGTCAAACGACTTGACCTCGTCCATCCAGTCCCTCAGCGTGAGCCTATGCGTCGGGCTGTCCACTATTTTGACCTTATGCCCTGCCTGCTCCAGCACCGCAGCTATGTAGGCCAGCCCAAGGGGAGGAGCCCTCATGCCTGTGACCTTGTATATCTCAAGGTTGTGGACGTCGGGAGGTAGGGCCAGCAGCACTCTCGTGCTAGTCACCACAAGAATATGTATATTTCAGAACTAATACTTAAAGCTGTAGATATCTCACGAAAAATGCCAAGGTAGCCTGACGATAGAGTAACGAGACTAGAC
>DAJS01000004.1:2900-3764 GCA_002496425.1 Acidilobaceae archaeon UBA162 | reverse complement strand
AAAGCGAGAGGGCCAGGGCGAACACAGATGATGAGAGGGTCCTGCCCAGGGAGCTGACCAGGCCATAGAACCCCATGTGCGACCCCCTTGACGAGGGGTTGCTGAGCAGAGCCACGAGGGCGCTCGAGACAGGCATAACTGTCATTTCACCCGTCGTTATCAGAGCAACGTCCAGCATAGTCTCCCAGAACCCCCTGATGGCCGGGAGCAGCCCATAGCCGAGCGCATAGACCGCCATCCCGGCAGCCAATGGCACCTCAGGCCTCAGCCTTGAGGTCTTTGATGCTATCAGGTCCTGAAGGGCCACCACCAGGGCCCCGTTGGTGGCCAGCAGGAGGCCCGCGTAGGCTGCGCTCAACCCCATGTACTCTGTGGTGTACTGAATCAGCGGGTAGCCCATGAGTCCAGCTATCATGAACGTGAGGAAGGTAGGCACCATTATGGCCGCCAGCGCANNGATTGGGGCGCCTAAGCGGCTTGCCCCTCAACCTCACTGGCGGCTCCCTGAGCCCCAGCACCAGTGCCGCTGAGGAGATCTGGATCGCCGAGGTGGCCACCATAGCCTCCCTGAAGCCAAGAGTGTAGTAGAGGTAGCCTCCCAGGGCCGCCCCAAGGGCCCAGCCCGCGTTGGAGCCTACCCTGAGCCTCCCGTAGGCCCTGACCAGGTGCTCCCTGGAGCTGAACCAGTCCCCGACCAACGTCATGCTCGCCACCGAGTAGGCCCCTGAGAAGAGNNCCCTGGGCCGCCACGCCAACCATTACTGAGGAGGCGTTGTAGATGGCCGCCGCCAGCAAAAGCGACGCTGAGGCTGCCGCTGAGCCTGCGAGCATCACCTTCACTCTGCCAGCCCTGTCGCTCAGGGC
>DAJS01000004.1:2687-2853 GCA_002496425.1 Acidilobaceae archaeon UBA162 | reverse complement strand
AGCCTGAAGATCTCAGCTAACGCCACACCGACGAATGGCGTGGTTATCGAGAAGCCGAGAACCCTGAGCGTCCCTATTACCGCCAGCCTGTTCTCAAGCCTCAAGCCCTAGGCCAGCCTCTCCTGCTCTTGGAACCCTTCTCCTTGCCTCCTCCCCGGAGAAGAAC
>DAJS01000004.1:251-2662 GCA_002496425.1 Acidilobaceae archaeon UBA162 | reverse complement strand
CCCACAGAAGGCCGAGCGTCGAGGTGTCAAAGGCTGGGGTGGCGGCGGCCGTGGCAGCCGAGGAGAGAGCCAGCCTTGAGCCCTGGTTGAACCCAGACACTCTGCCCCTCTCCTCAGGCGACGTCAGCTCTAGCATCAGGGACTGCTGCGACGGGATCGCTATTACCCTGAAGGCAGGGTAGGCTAGGAAGAGGGCTGCTGCCGCCCAGAAGCTGCCTACAAAGGGAAATGCCAGCATTATAGGTATCGTGATGCCTCTCGTGATTGTAATGCTCCTGATGAAGCCAAGACGTTGCTCAAGGTAGGGAGCGGCAAGCATAGAGAACGTGGCTATCAGCGAGGCTACAGTGGTTACGTCTGATACCAGGGGCCTGGGGGCCCTGTAGACGTAGACAAATATGGGGATTATGAAAGGGGTCACGAGGCCGCTGGAGAGCCCATTAAGCATCCCAGTCACTGAGAACTTAAAGGCGTTTGAGATGGCCCTCGGGCTCATTAAGGCCTTGGACGCCCTTACCCTGGGGAGCCTCATGAATGGTAGGAGAGCCATCGAGGCCACCGCTATAGCCATGGCTAGCACCAGCTCGTCCCTGTAGTTCAGGTAGCCCCCTATCAGGGTGCCGGCAGCCGCGGTTATGGTGCNNCACAAAGAACATCAGCGATAAGAGCCTCGTCCTCTGGAGCCCCTCGCTGAGGTCTGCTATTATGGTGCTCTGAACGGGGCCAACAACTCCTCCAACGCCCCCGGCCCCCATGGCTCCTGTGGCAGAGATGCCGCCAAGTATGGCCGCTATGACGGCAGTGATGTAACTAACCCTCACAAGGAGCATCAGAGGCGTGAGAACCAGGAGAAGTGAGGATATAGCAAGTGAGGCCTTCCTGCCTATGAGGTCAGTCATGTAGCCCACTACCACCGATAAGGCCGCAGTGGCCGCGCCCGCTGCCGCGTATATGACGACAAGCTGGAACAGGCTCAGGCCCAGCAGCTCCTTAGCTATGTAGGGAAATACGACAAATATAATACCTGCTGAGACGCTCCTGACAGCCCTCATGACTCCTAGCAGCGTTAGCGCCAGTGTCCTGTCGTCAAGCCTCAAGGCGCTTCAAGTAGGTCAAGTAGCTCTATAACTTTATAAAGGTTGCCTACATAATAACCTCATTGTTCTATAATGCTCTGAAAGGTCCTCTAAGTGGATCTCACCAGGACAGCTGAAGGACTGGGGCTCCTGAGCACGTGGTAAGTTCAAGAGCAAGANNGCCACGAGGGCGCCCTGAGGCATCGGCGCTGCAATAGCTCCTCATGGTCTGCTCAGCTCCCTCAGCTCCTCAGCGCCCAGGGCGCCCTGAAGAGAGAGGCCTAGAGGTGAAATAGGCTCCTCATGCGAAGGGCCTAAAAGTCTGCCAGGCTATCTGGGGNNGGGGCCTGTGAAAGGTTTGAGGGTCCTGGTGACGGCCTCGACTAGGGGCATAGGCTTCGGCGTCGCTACCGTGCTGCTCAGGAGAGGTCATGAGGTCACAATCAACGGCAGCGTAAAGGAGCACGTGGAGAAGGCGGTGGCCAAGCTGTCAGGGCTAGGCAAAGTACATGGAGTCGTCGCTGACGTGACTGTCAGGCCCGAGGCCGAGAGGCTTGTGGACGAGGCCTTGAGATTGATGGGGGGTCTCGACGGGCTCGTCTTCATACCTCCACCCCCGAAGCCAGGGCGCTTCGAGGAGCTAAGCCCTGATGACTGGGATCTAGGCGTCAGGCAGCTGTTGTTGGGCCCCGTGTGGGTAACGTACAGGGCGCTGCCGCACCTCAAGGCCTCTAGGGGCTCCGTGGTCTATGTAAGCAGCTTCGCCATAAAGGAGCCCGTGGAGGTCCTGGCACTGAGCAACACGATCAGGATCTCCCTGGCCGGGCTCACGAGGACACTGGCCAGGGAGCTGGGCAAGTATGGGATAAGAGTCAACATGGTGCTACCGGGCAACATAGAGACCGAGAGGTCAAGGCAGGTGATAGAGAGCAGGGCTAAAGCGAAGGGGATAAGTTATGAGGAGGAGCTGAAGGTTGAGATGGCCGACGTACCTCTGGGCAGGATAGGCAGGCCTGAGGAAATAGGGGAGGTTGTGGAGTTCCTGTTGAGCGAGAGGGCGAGCTACGTCAGCGGGGCCTCAATAGCAGTTGACGGGGGCCTCATGCACTCCGTCTTCTAAGCGTTAATCCCTGTCTACCCTTGACCTAGGAAGGTATCAAGCTTGAGGGTGCTGGTGGCTGGCCTGGTACCCATTGACTCAGGCAAGACCGTGTTTGCCTCCAGCCTAGCGGCCGCCCTGATAAAGGAGGGCCTGGCAGTCTCTACATCAAAGCCAGTAGGGGCTACAGACCTCTGGGGAGGGGCAGAGGTCCTGACCAGGAGCAAGGAGCTGAG
>DAJS01000004.1:0-135 GCA_002496425.1 Acidilobaceae archaeon UBA162 | reverse complement strand
TCAAGACCCTCGATGAGGGCGGTGCTGGCAAGGGTTACCTCATGCACTGGCGGCAGTGCCAGCATGCACCTCTATAACGCGCAGCTCCAGTCTAGGACTACCAGAAGGGTCCTATGGGAGCTTGAGGACCTTATG
>DAJS01000030.1:12534-13035 GCA_002496425.1 Acidilobaceae archaeon UBA162 | reverse complement strand
ATGTCCTGTATAGCGAAGTTGGCGCTGGGGCTGACGTTTGAGTTGTGTATCCATGCCCCTGTGGTGTTATCATGGTAGACCCACTGGACCCACTGGCCAGGCCTGAAGGGCCCTATGATGGCGGTGTAGTTGCCCGTATACGGGTTATACCACATGAGGGTCTCATTGGCCCCTGGCCTGCCAGCAGTGGTATACCAGGGCAGGCCAGTGCTACTTCCATTGGTAAGCCCCCAGTACATGATTATGGTGTCAGGAGGCCTAGCTATTGTTGTCACCTCTATGGAGCCGTTTGGCAGGACCCATGCCCTTGTATACCCTATTACGCTCTCAGGCGGGTTAACGAGGACGTTCCAGTTCCAGAAGGCATGGCCCTCATAGTTTACCCATATGGAGCCGTTCACGTTGAACACGTATGCCATCCATGTCCCGTTTAGGAACGGGCCAACAGTTGCCACAAAGGCCCCTGTGGAGCTGTCATAGGTCATGTTAGTCTCGTTGTTG
>DAJS01000030.1:3138-12487 GCA_002496425.1 Acidilobaceae archaeon UBA162 | reverse complement strand
CCCTGGGCATAGGGCTCAAGGCCCCACCAGAGGAGCACCCTTGATGATGGGGGCACGCCGTAGAGGTATACAGTCACGTAGCCCTTTGGGCTAACGGTGAAGTTGCTGTAATAGTCGTTACCGCCGCTGTACAGCACAGCCCTGACAACACGATTTCCAGGGGCCCTTGGCAGTGCCGCTATGGGGGTCAACAGGGCAACTATTACCAGTGCGGCAAGCGCCAAGGAGCTGAGCAGGCGGGATCTCAAGCTGAACACCAAGCTGACAGACAGGCAGGTTACTAATAAGACTTAGCCTAGGCCGCAGCCGCCAGCCACAACGTCTCATGGACTCAGGGGCCTGAGGCGATCAAGGCCCTAAGTACATCAACTGCCTGGGCAGGCGACGGGGCTGAGGGAGCTGGGACGGGCCTGAACAGGAACATCATGGCCATGACAAGCGCTATTAACACTATGGCAAGGACAATGGCTATTATCGCCATCCTCCACGATGTCCCAAATATTATCGGCACGGGCCCTATCATTATCACGCCGCCCGCCTGTACCTTGCCCTGCTGGGACTGCTGAGATGCACTGGCGGCCTCATACATGGTCGCCACGGCTATAATTATGATCCCTATGAATATCAGCGCCATGCCTACTGCTATCCATGTCCCCAGGCCCGGCACTGGGAACCCCTGGAGGGCCAGAGGGCTGGGAGGCTTAAGGCTTAGGCTGAAGCTCAGGGAACTTCATCAATGACCTGACCTCTGGCGGCACCTTATCTATGTGTTTCATCATCCACTCCACGTCCTCCTTGACCTTCCTGAACTTGTCGTCGAGCATCCTCGGTATGCCATCAATTATCGGGTACCACCTGCCACAGCTCCTGCACACTAGGACGCCCTCAACAACGTCCTTGTTGACACACTGCGCGCACGTCTCCAGTGGCACCTCGCTGGCGGGCCTCCTGAGGAAGTAGCACTTTTCCTTGCACCTAACCTTGGCAGGGTCAACGTTGGCCCTACTCTCATCTACCTTGAACTCGACGAGGACCAAGTCAGGGCTGCGGCAGACAGGGCAGGCCAGGAGCTCAAAGAAGTAGTACCTCAAGCCCGACCCCTCCTGCACTTAGCCTCAAACAGCTGCTTTACCTGTTCAGCCAGCTGCTGGGCCTTAGCGGGGTCCCTGGCCTCGGTGTATATCCTCATTATAGGCTCGGTGCCGCTGGGCCTGACCAGTATCCAGAAGTCATCCCCGACCACCTTTACCCCGTCTATAGTTATCTGCCTGTAGCCGGAGAAGGCCTCCTTGACAGCCTCAACCCCGCACTCGGCCTCCTCACTCGTGGCCTCAACCTTGGTCTTAACGGCGTAGTACTGGGGCAGCTGTGCATAGAGCTCCGACATCCTCTTGCCAGTGTAGGCTAACATGTAGAGGGCCAGGGCAGTTGTCATGGCTCCATCCCTGACGGGGTGATGAGGGACATGCATGTAGCCTCCGTTGTCCTCGAAGCCGCTTATGGCCCCTCCTTGGCTCAACATGTTTCTTATTATAGTCACGCTTCCGACCGGGTTCCACACCACCTTGACACCTAACTTGGCCAGGTACTCCTCTACCAGCTGGCTGCTCGAGACCGCCGTGTAGGCCTTCAGTGGGTAACCCTTCCACCTCCCGGTATCGACTACGAACCCTGTCAGGAGCGCACCAGACCTGTCGCCCCATATGAGCCTCCCGCTCTCGTCAATTATTATGGCCCTGTCAGCGTCCCCGTCGTGGGCTACTGCAAGGTCTACCCCAGCCTCCCTCACTAGCCTTAGCGTGATGGCCAGGTTATCCTCGTTGGGCTCAGGGTTCCTGCCTGGGAAAGAAGGGTCAAGGTTGCAGTTGACGGATATGTACTTGACCCCCAGCTCCCTGAGAACAAGGGGAGTGGTAACGGCCCCGACGCTGTTAGCGCAGTCTACAAGTACCTTGAGCTCCCTCTTGGCTATGAGGTCTCTGTCCACCTGGTTAAGTATGTCGTTGACATAGGCCTCTATGACGGGCTGCGTGACGTCCTGGACATCATAAACCATGGATCTCCAGTCCAGGTTGACTTCATGGTTCTTGAAGTAGTAGTCCTCTATTATCGGCTCCTCCTCGTGGGGTATCTCAACGCCGTCTGACTTTATTACCTTGACACCGTTGTACTCCCTGGGGTTGTGGCTGGCGGTTATCATGATGCCCCCGTCAAAGCCCAGGTGCTTCACGCCGAACTGAAGCGTTGGGGTAGGTATCATGCCTGCGTAGTAGACCTTGATACCCTCTGCCATTAATCCTGAGGCCAGCGCCCTGGCCAGGGCGTCGCCGCCTGCCCTGGCATCCCTGGCCAGCAGCACCCTGGAGCCCTTGCCGAAGTAGGCGCCTATGGCGTGTCCCATCCTCAGGGCGAAGGTCGGTGTCATGAGGTCGCCAACGATCCCCCTGACGCCGTCTGTGCCGAACAGCCTGCCCAAGCTCGCCGCCCAGCTGGGCCGCGGCCCAGGCCCTTTATCAGCGCTAGCCCCTCAGCGCCTTCGCTTTAAGGCAATTTAGCCCCTCAGCGCATGTCTTGACGGGGCCCGTAGCCCAGCCAGGATCAGGGCGCCAGCCTCCGGAGCTGGAGGTCCCGGGTTCAAGTCCCGGCGGGCCCGCCACGACAATAAGGGTTCCCTATAACATTTCTCTGTCTGACAAACCCGTGAACCGCCCAAAGGAAGCCCTCACCCTTTAGGGCGAGGAGTAGGTCAGATAGCCATTCTAGATCCACTGAGGAGGAAAGCGATATTGGATGAAAAGGCTAGCTAATCTAGCAACGTTGCCCTGTTAGTTGAGGCAAGCTAAGCCTCAGGAATGAGACATCGCATGAGGCAGTAAAATAGCCATAAGCCAAGTTAAGGAGTACAGGAACCTCCTGACTAACAGACCTAAGGTCATAGTGGCAGTATACGGAAGAGGAGAACCCTGATGCCGTCCGCAGCTCAACTCATCCGATAGCGTAAAGGGCATTGATGAGGTCAACCCCCTCAACGAGTCCAAGGTTGACGGGTCTGTTAAGGCAGCCAAGGAGATCATTGGCAACGCTATCATTAGAAGCTAGGCGGGTTTCTCGTGTTGCAACTTACTTTTTATGTGTTCTTAGATGCTATAGACCAAATATGCTATTTCAGCGCCTTTCTTGAACCCTAAGGCTTGGTCATGCCTCGTCTCACACATTACCGGCCTATCAGAGGTCATGAACGTTAAAGGGTCTTCTACGTTATAAAAGAGCCGCTTAAATAGGGAGCTAGCTCTCCCACAGTTGAGGCGGAACCCATGTCAGCCATCTCCAAGTACGTGCTGAAGTTCGAGGAGGCTGACTGGCATGATGAGAAGCTCCTGGGAGGCAAGGGAGCCTCTCTGGCCCAGATGACTCAGATAGGCCTGCCTGTGCCGCCTGGCTTCATAATAACCACGCAGGCCTGCCGCGAGTTCTACTCCTCGAAGAAGGCAGAGCTGGACGCGCTTGAGAGGGAGCTCAGGAGGAACCCACCGCCTCAGGTGAGGGACGAGATCATAAAGAAGATATGGAAGCTCATAGACGAGTGCCAGCTGCCCCAGGGTCTCATGGACCAGGTCAAGGAGCACGTGAGGTGGCTCGAGCAGGTCACTGGCAAGAGGTTTGGCTCTGACGAGGGAATACCGCTGCTGGTCTCCGTCAGGTCAGGCGCGGCCCTCTCAATGCCAGGCATGATGGACACGGTGCTCAACCTAGGCCTTAACGACAGGAGCGTGGTGGCCCTGGCAAGGGCTACTAACAACGAGTGGTTTGCCTACGACGCCTACAGGAGGTTCATACAGATGTTCGCCAGGATAGTCCTGTCGCTGGATGAGAAGCCGTTCAACCAGGCCTTCGATGCCAAGAGCGAGCAGCTAGCCAGGGAGGCGGAGACGACGTACAGGGACGAGCTGGAGGCCATAAGGAAGGTCTACCCGGAGTACACGCCGAGGCTGGACGCCCAGCCCCCTAAGGACCTGGCGCCTAGGATGTGGCAGAGGTCGCTGGAGCTCATCAAGGAGCTTGTCGAGGAGTACAAGGGGCTAGTGCGCAAGATGTGGGGCGAGTTCCCACAGGACCCCTACGTCCAGCTGGAGCTGGCCATAAGGGCTGTGTTCAGGTCCTGGATGAACCCCAGGGCCATATTCTACAGGATAGCCAACAACATAACCCCTGACATGGCTGACTGCACGGCGGTAAACGTGGTAACCATGGTCTTCGGCAACATGGGTTGGGACTCGGGCACTGGCGTCTACTTCACCAGGGACCAGTCCAGCGGCGAGAACAGGCCCTACGGCGAGTTCCTGCCCAACGCCCAGGGAGAGGATGTGGTGGCCGGCATAAGGACGCCGCTGGGCCTTGAGGAGCTCAGGAAGAGAATGCCGGACATCTACAGCCAGCTGATAGAGGCTGGTAAGAAGCTGGAGCAGCTAAACAGGGACGTCATGGACATAGAGTTCACCGTGGAGAGGGGCAAGCTCTACTTCCTGCAGAACAGGGTCGCCAAGATGACGCCGCTGGCTAGGGTGAGGACGGCAGTTGACATGGTAAAGGAGGGCCTGATAACTAAGGAGGAGGCCATACTCAAGGTAGACCCGGAGCAGGTCAGAAGGCTGCTGTACCCTACCATAGACCCTAAGGTAAAGGCGACGCCCATAGCCAAGGGCCTGCCCGCCTCGCCTGGCGCGGCGAGCGGCCAGGTGGTCTTCAACCCTGATGACGCTGTCGAGTGGGCCAAGGAGGGCAAGAAGGTTATACTCGTTAGAGTTGAGACCAAGCCAGACGACGTCCATGGATTCTATGCCGCCGTGGGCGTGCTGACCTCGAGAGGGGGCATGACATCCCACGCGGCCATAGTGGCCAGGGCCATAGGCAAGCCCGCCGTCGTGGGCGCCGAGGCCATAAAGATTGACTACGACAAGAAGCAGTTTGAGATCAACGGACAGGTGTTCAGGGAGGGCGACTGGATTACCATAGATGGCAACAGCGGCAACGTGTACGCGGGCCAGCTGCCTACTGTGATGCCTGAGATAGGAGGGGAGCTTGACGAGCTCCTCAGGTGGGCCGACGAGTTCAGGAAGCTGGGCGTCAGAGCCAACGCTGACGTACCTGAGGACGCAATGGTGGCCAGGAAGTTCGGCGCCGAGGGCATAGGGCTGCTGAGGATAGAGAGGATGTTCAGGAAGCCTGAGAGGCTCGAGGCCCTGAGGAAGGTGATACTATCTGATAACGACGAGGAGAGGGAGAAGAACATGAAGGAACTGGCCGACATGTTAAGGCCTGACTTCAAGGAGATGTTCGACATAATGGATAACAGGCCGGTCGTGGTGAGGCTCATAGACCCGCCGCTCCACGAGTTCCTACCATCAACCGAGGAGCTGTTGAGTCAGATACACGAGCTGGAGATGAGGAGGCAGGAGCTGATACATCAGGGCAAGGAGGGCGAGGCCAAGGAACTTGACCCGAAGTTAGAGGAGCTGAGGAATCTGTACTCAAAGGTCAAGGCGCTCCAGGAGGCCAACCCAATGATGGGCCACAGGGGCGTCAGGGTGGGCGTAACTTACCCAGTCATCTACTACCACCTTACCAGGGCCATAGCTGAGGCGGCGGCTGAGCTGATAAAGGAGGGCAAGCACCCCATCGTTGAGATAATGATACCACAGGTAAGCGACGTGAGCGAGATAAGGTACGTCAAGAACAACGCTGTGTTGCCGGCAATACAGGACGTTGAGAACGAGTATGGAGTCAAGCTGAACTTCAAGATAGGAACCATGATAGAGACTGTGAGGGCCTGCCTGACGGCCAGGGAGATAGCAAATGAGGTTGACTTCTTCAGCTTCGGTACTAACGATCTCACACAGGCCACCTTCAGCTTCAGCAGGGACGACGTCGAGAACAAGTTCATGGCTCAGTACCTGGACAAAGGCATACTGCCCGCCGACCCGTTTGAGACAGTTGACGTGCCTGGCGTCGGGAGGCTGATCCAGATAGCGACCAAGGAGGGCAAGGAGGCCAACCGGTCGCTTGAGGTTGGCGTCTGCGGCGAGCACGGTGGAGACCCAGCATCAATAAAGTTCTTCCACTCGGCCGGCGTCGACTACGTGAGTGCCTCGCCCTACAGGGTTCCAGTGGCCAGGCTGGCCGCGGCCCAGGCTGCCGTTGCCGAGAGGCTCGGCGCCAAGGGTAAATCTAGGTAAGCCAGCCCTTTGCCCTAGGACTCTGCGAGCCCTTTTGCCGGCTCAGCCACTCATAGCTTCATCTTTTTAGTCCTCGTGCCCTGCAGGCCGTGGGAGCCCCTTGACGCTCGTGCTTGCCACGCTTGCTGGCGAGGTAGCAATCAAGGGGCGTGGCACCAGGTCCCGCTGGGTCAGGGAACTTGTCAATAACGTGGCGGCCGCAGTGAATCTGAAGTCATGGAGGGCCGTGGGCGGAACCCTGGAGCTCGAGGTCGAGGGGGACTACGCTGGCCTCTCCAGGACCTTCGGTATAGCCTGGTATGCGCCGGCTACAGCCGTCAACTACTCGTCGCTTCAGGACATAGTTGCTGCCGCTGAGAGGCTGTTCGCCGATGCCGTCAGGGGAAGGAGATTTGCAGTGATGGTGAGGAGGGAGGCAGAGGACAGGTTCACGAGCATTGATGTTGAGAGGGCAGTGGGGGAGGCGCTGACTAAGTACGCCGCTGGTGTCAACCTATCAGAGCCTGAGGTCGAGGTCCACATAAGGGTCAGCGGCGGGAGGGCTTTAATGTTCTCCGACATCAAGGAGGGGCCCAGGGGCTTACCAGTTGGCGTCGCCGGCAGGACAGTAGCGCTGGTCTCAGGGGGCTTCGACTCCCCAGTCGCCACGTGGATGATGATGAAGAGGGGCGTCGTACCTGTCATACTTAGCGTTGCCCTGGGAGGACAGGCCCATAGAGAGGCAGTGCTGAGGGAGGCAGAGGTGCTGAGGAGCTGGTCAGGGGCCCATGACATAAGGGTTTACTTCGTTGACGGGGCCCCAGTGTTTGAGGCCCTGGCAAAGGTGAAGGACTCCATGCGCTCAGTGGTCCTCAGGAGGGTCATGTACAGGCTCGCCGAGGCCCTGGCCAGGAGGGTCGGGGCTCACTCAATAACCACCGGTGAGTCCCTATCCCAGGTATCGTCACAGACCATGTGGAACCTCGAGGCAGAGTCCAGGGGCGTCTCGCTGCCCATACTGAGGCCCCTCATAGGGTTCGACAAGGACGAGATAGTGGGGCTCGCCAGGAGGGTCGGCACGTACTCTATATCCGAGCACGTACCCGAGTACTGTGCTGTGGCCATCCCCGCCAACACTAGGGCCTGGCCAGAGGAGGTTGACGAGGCCGAGAAGGCCATGGGGCTCGACTACGTGGCCCTGGTCAAGTCAGCTGAGGCCTACCTGGTGGCCAGGGATGGCGTCAGGCAGCTGAGGAGGAGGCAAGGGGTTAAATCCGAGACCACGCTGGGATCCGTTGACCAGGCTTGAGGCCCCTATCTTCGAGGCTCGGTCCTCTCAGGCATTCCCCTGTAAGCACTGTTAACTCGCTCTTGGTTAGCCAGCCCCCTGGGCTGATCAGGATGCACGCCGGTGAGCCCAACGTGCCTCCGCCCCCTGAGCTCATTGAGGGCCTTCAGGCCCTGGTCAAGGAGTACGGTCAGAGGGCCTTTGCCTACGCCCCAGTCCTTGGGCTTCCTGAGCTTAGGGAGGCAATAGCCGAGGACCTCAGGGCCCTCGGGGCCAGCGTCGAGGCCTCACAGGTTGTAGTGACGCCCAGCAGCACGACAGGGATATACTCCGTCCTCGAGGCCCTCCTGGAACCTGGCGATGAGGTTGTGCTCACCGACCCCACGTTCATGATGTACAGGCCCATAGTTGAGAGCCTGGGGGCCAGGGTCGTCTGGCTGCCTGAGGAGCTCGAGGACGGCTTCCAGCCGGATCCCGAGGCCCTCAAGGAGTTGATCACGCCCAGGACCAAGGCACTGGTGCTCGTGAACCCGGACAACCCTACGGGCAGGCTGGTTGCAGGGGAAAGGCTCAGGGCTATAGTTGAGTACGCCCAGGACAAGGGGGTCTACGTGGTAGTTGACGAGGCCTACAGGACCCTTGTCTACGATGGCTCCTACGACTTCGCCTGGAGGCACTCGCAGGAGGCTGTGATAGCCGTCAACACGTTCTCAAAGGACCCTGGCGTGCCAGGGCTCAGGATCGGCTACATTTATGGGCCTGAGGATATCATAAGGGCCCTCGAGGTCCTTGGCGCCCACGCGCACTTTGGGGCCTCAAGCCTCTCCCAGTTGGCCATCCTGGCCTACCTCAGGTGGCCGGGGAGATGGGGCTTCAGGAGGAGCATAGTGGACCTCTACAGGGCCCGCAGGGACGCGGCGGTCAGGGCGCTAAGGAGGTATGTGCCATCAGCCCGCTTCGTTGAACCCCCTACCGGTATGTACGTGTTCTTTGATGTGGGGGCCAAGGACTCCGAGGCCCTTGTCAAGGGGCTGCTGGAGAGGGCCAGGGTGAGCCTCATGCCTGGCAGCGCGTTCAGCGAGAGGTATAAGGGCGCGTTGAGGCTTACCTTCGTGACCAGCGAGCCGCAGGTGATAGAGGAGGGCGTCAGGCGCGTGGGCCAGTACCTGGCCAGTGTTGGCATCGGCTAACCCTTATATTGTGCTCCGTCCTGGCACCCAGCGGCGCAGGGCTTGCCAATAAGGATCAACCTTCCTAAGGAGGAGGTGATGACGTTCTACTCCTTCCCCGAGTCGGCCCCTGCCGAGGAGTACTGCCGCGGTCTGGCGTGCTACGTGGCCAGGTCCCTTGACCCAAACTCGTGGGCTAAGGCCGTCAAGCAGTCACCTCCCACCTACTGCCTGGGCAAATGCTACATGGGCCCCTCCAGCACCTTCAAGCAGGGCAGGCCTATCATAGAGGTCAGGTCAAGGGAGTCGGTAGTGCTAAGGCACATAGTCAAGGGGCCAGTGATGAACCTTGAGCAGTACAGGGCCCTCGGTGGCCTCAGGGCCCTAGAGAAGGCTATAAGCACCATGAGCCCGCTCGAGGTCATCAAGGAGGTTGAGGCCTCAGGGCTCAGGGGAAGGGGAGGGGCCTACTTCCCCACAGGCGCCAAGTGGAGGTCCGCCTATGAGCAGGCCTCTGATGAGAAGTACGTCATAGTGAACGGCGATGAGGGGGACGCAGGGGCCTATGTGGATAAGCTCCTCATGGAGGACGACCCATACCTAGTGCTCGAGGGCGCCCTGATAGCTGCCTACGCAATAGGCGCCAGGAAGGTCTACGTTTACGTGAGGAGGGAGTACCC
>DAJS01000030.1:2938-3085 GCA_002496425.1 Acidilobaceae archaeon UBA162 | reverse complement strand
AGCTGTTGATGTTGAGGTCCACGTTGGCAAGGGGTCATACGTTGTCGGTGAGGAGACAGCGCTGATAAACGCCTTAATGGGCAGGAGGCCTGAGCCAATGCCAAGGCCCCCTTACCCAACTGAGAGGGGCCTCTTTGGAAGGCCAAC
>DAJS01000030.1:0-2756 GCA_002496425.1 Acidilobaceae archaeon UBA162 | reverse complement strand
CTTAAGGGGAACAGGAGGCTCAAGGGGCTCATAATAGGGGGGCCATTGGCTGGAGCCATAAAGCCTGAGGAGCTTGATACAAGGCTTGGGGTTGAGGAGCTAAGGGCCATAGGGGCAAGCCTAGGCCATGGGAACGTCATAGCGTTCAGCGACGACACTACCATAGGGGAGCTCCTCCACGAGATAATGGAGTTCGCGGCCTACGAGTCCTGCGGCAAGTGCTTCCCCTGCAGGCTTGGCACGCAAAGGCTTGTAGAGATCCTATCTAAAGGCCTCGAGAGAGGACGTCTGAGCGCTGATGAGGCTGAGGAACTAGAGAGGGTCTCAAGGGTCATGAGGGCGGCCAGCCTCTGCGGCCACGGCACGAGTGTCGGGGATGCGATGCTTGTCTACATGGAGAAATACCGTGACGAGGTGGTGGGCTAATGGTAAGGATAGTAGTTGACGGTGTTGAAAGAGAGGTCCAGGAGGGCCAGAACCTTCTCCAGGCCCTAAGGTCCTTAGGGTACTACATACCAGGCCTCTGTTATGATGATAGGCTTAGCCCCTATGGCTCCTGTAGGCTCTGCACAGTTGAGGTCGACGGGAAGCTTACGACAAGCTGCACGGCACAGGTCAGGGATGGCATGGTAGTTAGGACGGATACCGAGCAGGTGAGAGAGGTCAGAAGAGAGATTCTAAGGCTGCTGGCCAAGTCGTATCCACGTGAGGCCACCAAGAATGCGCCGAGAAGGTATGAGATCCTAGAGGCCTTCAAGAAATACGGTATTGAGCCTGAGGGCGAGGAGCAGCCGTTCCTGGTGGACAACGGCCACCCTTACATATTGATTGACATGAACAAGTGCATTAAGTGCTTCAGGTGCGTGAGGGCCTGCGACGAGGTCCAAGGCTACCACGTCTGGCGTGCCTGGTACAGAGGAGGCAGGATTATGATAAGGCCTGATGGCCCTGACCTCGCTCACAGCAGCTGCGTCAGCTGTGGGCTCTGCGTCGATGTCTGCCCCACGGGAGCCCTTGAGGACAAGACCATAGTACAGTACGGTGAGCCGGACAGGTGGGTCAGGACTATCTGTCCTTACTGCGGAGTGGGCTGCGAGATCCTTGTTGGGACTAAGAACGGCACAATAGTTGATGTAAGGCCATCCAAGGACTCAGTGGTTAACAGAGGCAACCTGTGCGTTAAGGGTAGGTATGCGTGGGAGTACGTATATGCAAGCGACAGGGTCCTGAGACCTCTCATAAGGGTTGACGGTCAGTGGAAAGAGGTCAGCTGGGACGAGGCCATAAACTTCGTAGCCTCGAAGCTGAAGGAGATACTCTCCAAGTATGGCCCAAGGTCCATCGGAGTCCTAGGAGGCGCCAGGATAACCAATGAGGAGCACTACCTTATAAACAAGCTTGCAAGGGTCGTATTAAAGACAAACAATGTTGACAGCTGCGGCAGGGTCTGTCATGAGCCCTCGGCTAGGGCCCTTGAGGAGATGCTCGGCACAGGCGGCGCCACTAACACCTTCGAGGACATAGATCTAGCCAAGACCATCATGATAGTTGGCGAAAACATAACTGAGAATCATCCTGTCATAGGCAACAGAGTCAAGGTCCTGGCCTCTCAGGGCAAGGTTAAGCTGATTGTAGTTGACCCAAGGAGGACCGAGATTGCAGACTACGCTAACATACACCTGCAGCTGAGGCCAGGCACGGACGTTGTTTTGTTTAACACTATGATGAATGTAATAATGAGTGAGGGCCTTTACGACAGGGACTTTGTGGCCAAGAGAGTCGACAACTTCGACGGCCTCTGGAACGTGGTCAAGGACTTCTCACTGGAGCTTGCTGAGAACATAACTGGTGTTAAGGCCGAGCTGATAAGAGAAGCTGCCAGGCTCTATGCCACCAACAGGCCCTCGATGATAATGTGGGGCCTCGGGGCTACTGAGCACGTCCAGGGCACAGAGATCATCTACCAGCTAATAGACCTGGCGCTACTAACAGGTAACGTAGGCCGCCCAGGGGCCGGTCTAATGCCTCTCAGAGGCAAGAACAACGTCCAGGGCACGACTATAATGGGTGTCCACCCGACTCACCTGCCAGGTGCTTTGATAGATGACGAGGAGGCTAGGAGCAGAATTGAGAAGGTATGGGGCTATGAGGTCCCAAGGGAGCCTGGTCTAGATGCCATAGAGATGTCAGAAGCAATGCTCAAGGGAGAACTCAAGGCCCTGCTAGTCTTTGGCGAGGACTACCTGAACTCCCACCCATACAAGGATATGGTTGAGAAGGCACTTAAGAACTTGGAGCTCCTCGTGGTTGTAGATATGTTCCACAACGAGACTTCCAGGTATGCGCACGTCTTCCTGCCGGCGGCGAGCTCCTTCGAGAAGGATGGGACCTTCACTAACGCTGAGAGGAGGATACAGAGGGTCAGGAAGGTTATAGAGCCCCTTGGGGAGTCACTACCGGACCTCGAGATAATTAAGAAGCTGGCTGAGGCCATGGGTTATAGTAATGCCTTCAGGTACTCCTCGGCCGAGGACGTGTGGAATGAGATAAGGCTCGTGTGGCCAGCAGTCTACGGGATCACCTACGAGAGGCTTGACAGGGAGGGAGGCCTGCCGTACCCCACTCCAAGCCTGGACAAGCCGCCAGTAAAGGTGCTTTACACCGACAGGTTCGGTGTCGGGGAGAGGGCCAGGCTGGTCCCGGTGGGCTACATACCCTCGCCGGAGCAGCCGAGCAAGGAGTATCCCTTTATACTC
>DAJS01000007.1:16823-16980 GCA_002496425.1 Acidilobaceae archaeon UBA162 | reverse complement strand
TGCAGCAATGAGGGAGTTGGTCAATAGCTGCTGGGTTCATGTGGGTCTCTGAGGCCAGTTACTGGGACCTCAGCTACATGAAGCTCGAGCCGAGGATAGTCAGTGGGCTCACCCTCGAGCTCTTCAGGAGCACCGACGAGGCCTCGAGGAGGACCTA
>DAJS01000007.1:14018-16709 GCA_002496425.1 Acidilobaceae archaeon UBA162 | reverse complement strand
AGGATAGTGGTGCACGAGAGGAACCACCCCTACATAGTTAAGACCAAGAGCGGCGATGAGGTTCACATATGCGCCTGCGGCCTTTCACAGAACAAGCCCTTCTGTGACGGTCACCATAGGTTTACGCAGAACGAGGAGCCTGGCAAGATCTACGTGTACCTGCCCGACGGCTCTAGGGTCGAGCTGTTCAACTACTATCCTGAGGGTCAGTAAGCTTTAAGCTTCCGCATCATACCCTTTAAGCCGTTTTTGCTGAGGGCTTCTGCTCAGGCACATATAGGAGCGGGGCCCCTGTGGGATTGACCTGCCATGCTGACGCTGGAGGAGCTTATCTACATCTCCCTGGCAGTCGGAGTCGTAGCCGGCTTTCTCGAGTCTCTCAGGCCCTCCAGGAGAGCCTCTAAGGCAGTGGACCTACTGTCGATGTTCTCAATAATTGTACTCGTGGGTTTGATGGGAGTTGTTGTCGGCTCTGAGCTTCACTCGCTAACTGGCTATGAGGGCCTAAGGGCCGCCACGGCCACAGCGCTGGTCTCAGCGCTCCCAGGCCTCATGGGGGTCCTCATGGGCATGGCAGCGGTGAGGAGGCATTGAGGTCCGAGGTAGCCGCTGCCATAAGGGCCCTGGCGGCACTGGCGGCTGGCATGGCTATTGGGGCCCTGCTGAGGCCTCCCCTGGAACCAACGCTGAGCGCGGCATATATATGGCTCTACATAGTCATAGCCGCTGCCGGCTTCTACGTGGGCAGGTCATGGAGGGAGGTGGCGAGGGCTGGGAGAAGGATAATACTCGATGGCCTGGCCTTCGCTGGCTTTGCCGTGGCCGGTGATGTGGCAGCGGGGGTTGTGGTCTCAGCGGCACTAGGGCTTCCTGCTAACCTTGTCGTCGCGGCGGCCCTGGGCTCGGGCTGGTACTCCTTTACCGGTCCTTATCTGGCTACCCTTAGCCCCATATTCGGAGTCATAGGGCTCGTGGCCAACCAGCTCAGGGAGGACTACACGCTTGCCTTCTTCCCAGCGCTCTACAGCTACTTGGGCCCACCGGCGGTTATCATGGGAGGGGCGACAAGCATGGACACGACCCTTGGAGTTACTGCAAGGTATGCCGGGGCCAGATGGGCTCTCGTGGGCCTGGTCCAGGGCGTTGTGCTCACAGCGATAATACCAGTGCTTGTGCCTACCGTGGCCATGTTCAGGATCTGACCTGCTCGGCTGTCTGAACAACCGGCACTGCCTTCGGCGACGGGGCTGAGGCGCTCTCCAACAGCGCGTTCCTGACGTCATAGCCCTTGACCTTCCAGAGGCCAGTGGCTATGGCCCCTACCAGCCACATGACTGCGTTGAAGATCACGTACTGGAGCTCAGTAAAGGAACTTGTGAGGTATACTGAGAGGTCATATGTGAACATCGGGAAGACCCTGACAAGGCCTATCATGGTAGCCCTCGTCTCTGTCGGGAACAGCTGGGGCTCAAGTATGGTCCTGACGGCCCAGCCGAACTCACTGAACACCATGTTTAGGAACAGGAGTGCGTAGAAGGCGATAACGTTGGTGGGGAAGTAGAGCACGTAGAGGATTATGGGTATCATGCTCACGAAGCCACCGGCATAGGAGAGCAAGGCGAAGTTCCTGCTGTCCATTCTCTTGGCCAGCCAGTAAGCTGGGAATGCAGCCACGGTAGCGCCAAGGCTGGCGTAGAAGACTATGAGCCATGCCGTTGCCCCATGATAATAGTAGGCCGCTATCACATAAGCCATTAGCCCGAAGGTGAGGTATTGAACAATGCCTATAATCACCAGGAAGGCGTAGCGGCCCCATATGCCAACGGTCGGGTTAACCACCCTGAGACCTTCCCTTTCGGTTTCCGAGCTCAGCCTCTTGGCCTCCTGCTCGGCCCTGTGCCTAAAGCCCTTGGACAGCAGCCACCTGACGCTCTCAGGCATGGTTCCCCTTACCACCGCGAGCGCTGCCAGGGCCGCCAGGGACGACACGAGCACCGATAGTGCTGTGTAGTAAGTGCTGTTGGTGAAGCTATAGGTCAGGTAGGCAATCAGCGCGGCGACCGCTGAGCCCAGGTTGCTGAAGTTGGGAGCAAGCACCAGCGAGGCCTCCCTGTACCTGGCCGGCGTGTTCTCGGCCAAGAAGCTTAACGAGACAGGCACGTCGCCCTCGATGCCAACCTTCGCTATGGCACCACCGATGAGGCCCACGACTAGCGGTAGGAGGCCTCTGGTGCCAATGAACATTATGTCAGCCGTGAGTACTGTTAGCCCTACTCCCATTAATGACATGGTCAGGTAGAAGGTTCCCTTCCTGGCCAGTTTGCTGTCAGATATCCTGGGGATCACCAGGTCCCCTATGAAGTCGAAGGCATACCAGACTATCAGGAACCAGAGTCTGTGAAAGGCGAAGTAGCCCACTATACCGAAGGTGGCCTCAAAGCCCCAGACCAAGAAGCCTAACGACGTTGACGTGAATATTTGCCAGTGCGACTTGGTCCATCTGGACGAGTCCAGGCGGGCCGCCAGCTCGTAACTGCTTGAGCCCATGACTCTCCTTTTACTACCTCTAGTAGTAACATTTTAAGCTTTTAGTAGGGATTGCGCGTCAATTCTTGGGTCACGTTTATGTTTATCGATGTTAGTGTAACAGGCACAGATGAGTTACCGGCATGTCACTGCTCTCCATCTCGG
>DAJS01000007.1:4526-13984 GCA_002496425.1 Acidilobaceae archaeon UBA162 | reverse complement strand
GGCAGTTGAGGCCATCGCCTATAACTCCAACAGGGTGTTGGAGCCAGCCCGACCGAGGCCCTGCTGAACGTTCAGCAGCGCCTTTTTCGAGCTCTCGACCTCTAAGTCACCCGAGCGTATTATGTCAAAGCCCGAGGGCAGGCTTCAGGGTTTGAGGAGGAACGCGGTCGGCCTTATGGGCACACTATACAACTCGCTTGCCGGCCAGGCGCCTGCCTACAGCGTGGCAGGGGGAGCGGCACTGATAATGGGGAGCGCCATGGCTGCAGCGCCCCTAGCCATGATTCTGACGCTCCTTGGGGTGCTGGCCGTGGTCTATGCTGTGTTCCTGCTCTCCAGACACTTCCCCCACGCTGCCAGCTTCTACGCCTACGTTACCAACACCCTCAACTCCAAGGTAGGGTTCTTCAACGGGGTGGTTTACACAATACTTTACAGCATAATAGGGGTAGGCTCGGTAGCTATAGCCTTCGCCTACCTGGGCACCGAGGGTATTTGGGCCATCACTGGTCACTCCCTCAACCCGCTGATGCTTCTCTTCATCCCTGTTGTCCTGGCACTGGTGCCGGCGGTCCTCGGTATAAGGCCGAGCATCAGGACTGAGCTGGGCCTGACAAGCGTTGAGATCGTGGTGTTACTCATATTCGTGGCCTTAACCTTTCACTCCCACCTGACATCGCTCTCTCTGCTTCCTCTGACCCCTCAGGGCACATACGCGACCAGCCTCGGCAGGCTGTTGGCAGCCCTCTCAGGGGGTCTGATCTTCGGCATCACGTACTTCATGGGCTTCGAGGTCAGCACGCAGGTCTCGGAGGAGGCCAGGGACCCGAGGAGGAGTGTGCCCACGGGCACGCTCTGGGCCACAGTGATAATGGGGATTCTCTACGTCCTAGTAACATATGCTATCGTGGTTAATGTAGGCTACTCGCAGAGCGCCATAAACAAGTTCGTGAATCAGGCCTCAGGCATGGGCCCCAATCCTATCTATTTCCAGGTTAAGGAGTACCTAGGGGTGCCTGGCCTCTACCTATTTGCCATAGCAGTCATGTTCAGCGTCTTCGGCTGCTACCTGGCCACCCTAAACGCCACGGCCAGAATGCTTTACGGCATGGCAAGGGACGGACTTCTTCCCTCATGGCTTGCCAGGGTCCACCCCAGGTTCAGGAGCCCCCACTACGCCCTGTACTTCAGCACTGGCGTTGCTGTGCTGACCATAGCCCTGGCCTATCTCGCATCATACCTTGGCGGTGCGAGAAGCTCCATAGGGTTAACGTACTACGCCATGGAGGACGCATACGCCATTGACTCCCTGTACTACGTGATAAGCCTGATACTGATAGTCGTGGGAGCCTTCAGGGTATCCACGTGGGCTGGCAGGGTAGCGCTGGTCCTAGGGGCTGCACTTCTGGCGCTGACCCTTTACTACTCAGTGGTCAACCTCTGGTACGCGGTGGCGTTGGTTCTCTCGGCAGCCCTAATAGTTGTCGTTGAGTTGACGGCCCTTAGGCCCAGGCTGTCGAGGATAAGGGAGACCACGTGCCCTGAGTGTTAGGCCTCGTCCTCCCTACCAACTATCACGTGAAACGTGTTTCTCTTGCAGTAGGGGCAGTAATGGTATATCCTGCCATCCTTCAGCTTGCTTATGTCCATGCCTGTCCTGAGCTCCCACACGTTGCCGCACTCGGTGCACTTGAGCTTCCAAACGGTCAATCCTCCCACCTCCCCATGCTCAGCCCCAGCATAGCATAGGCCAGGTTCTCTAAAAGCAGTAGGGCTAGCGCCAGAGCACTGGGCGGGTTGCCAGCCATGACCTGCTGGATCACCACTGAGGCTGGTGTCGCAGGGCTTATCATGAGCGCATAGAGCGCGTACTTCGGGAGCAGCCAGTAGGGGTAATAGAGAGGGGGAAGCAGGGTTAGGAATATCATGACTAACGCTGCTATGCCCCAGCTGTTTCTCATGTGGCTTATCCTGCTGCCGCCCAGGAACGCTAGACCTGAGGCCCCAACAGGAAGGACCAGTATTGAGAGTATCAGCAGTCCCCACCCTAGGGGCGACGTTATTGCCCTGAAGACTGCTATGAGCACTATGAAGAGCGCCAGGCCGGGGAATGAGTAGATAAGGTTGCCAAACCCAATGCCCAGCAGGTACTCAAGCGGGCTTACGTTGGCAGCTACTAACAGGTCCTGAAGCCTGGTCTCCAGCCTGAAGAACGCTGTGTCGCCTAGGGCGCCAAGTGCGTTGGCCGTCACCATTGCGAGGGTGCCGCCTACAAGCGCGTAGTCAAGCAGCATTCCCCTGCTGATCATATATATCATGAATAGCGTAGCCAGCGGCAGTGCCAGGTACGACAGCACCCACGTGACTCCCCTCTTAACTGAGGACCAGCCGTAGAACCAGGCGAAGACAAATACGAACCTCATCCTGACCCTTAAGTTTACCACTCCTCCTCGCCCCTCTCGGGCTCCTGGGACGGTGGCACAAGGCCGTTGACTATGAACAGGTCCTCGAGGCTCACAGGCCTTATTGAGACCTTCAGGCCCTCGCCTATGAGCTGTTTGGCCTCCTCGGGACTCATGTATGACACCTTCATGCCCCCGATTACTATGTCGCCATAGCCCTCAACCCTTACCTTGCCCTTGAGGGGTGCCATGAGGTCCTCGGGGGTCCCCTCAACTACCACCTTGCCTGAGTCCAGGAGCACTATGTGCTCGCAGAGCGCCTGGGCCTCCTCCATATCGTGGGTCGTGAGCACTACGTTTGACCTCAGCCTCCTTACTGAGCCCCAGGTCTCTATCCTTGAGACAGGGTCAAGGCCAGTTGTAGGCTCGTCAAGGAAGGTGAGCTCCGCGTTAGCCGCCAGCGCCATGGCCAGGAACACCTTCCTCTTCATGCCGCCGCTCAGCTCATCAGTAGGCGTATTCATGAAGTCGCCGAGTCCCACCTCTCTCAGGGCTCTCCTGGCCTCCCTCATCGCGTCGCTCACGCTCCAGTCCCTGGCCACGAGATACATGACCACGTGCTCGAAGGGAGAAGCAACTCCCACGGGCCTGGCCTCCTGGGGCACGCTGCAGATCCTCTTCCTGATCTCATCCCTATCCTTAATCAAGTCAAGGCCGAGGATCAGGGCCCTGCCTGAGGTGGGCCTGAGTTGGGTCGAGAGTATCCTGATCAACGTCGTCTTCCCAGCCCCATTCCTGCCTATAACACATGATATTCTCGAGCTCAGCCTCATACTTACGCCTCGGAGGGCTTGAATGCCATTCTTATAGACCTTGGTCAGGTCATATGTTTCTATGTAATTGCCCTGTGACAAGCCCCACGCCGGGCTAAGGGGGACGGCTAGTATTATATAACTTCCAGATATATGCTTGAAACCACCTTTACCTGATTAGGATATAGAGGCAGGGCTTTAATTATGGGTCGAGAGGACACCCTGACAGTTCTCCGACCTCAGCACCTAAAGGGCGTCTACAGGGCATCCAGGAACAGGACTGCTAACATGGATGCCCTGGCAACATCTACAGCGCCCTGCTGGTGGTCAGGATGCAGTAGACAGGCCTTTTTCGATTCCAGCGCTGCAGTGATAACGTTCACCCTTCTCGGCCGCTACGTGGAGGCCAGAGCCAAGCTGAGGGCAGGCCATGTCATTTGGAAGCTGGTATCTCTCTGATGTTTATAATAGCCAAGGTGGCTGTGACCTACAGGCTCAGTGGGCTGGGAAAAGCTTAAGGCCTCTGGCGCGTGAAACTGATGGGGGCCTGTTAATGTCATCAAATATGCTCAGGCCTTACCTGTTCTTGTGGGCCTTCCTGGTGGCAGCCCTGGGCTCCACTGTAATCCTGGCCTGGCTGCTCGAGTACCCACCGGTCATAACTACCACGGCTTCCCAAGCAGCCCTTGATGCTGTGACTAAGTCACTGCTGCTCTACGGCCAGCTGCCCACGACTGCGTCGAGCTACGCTAAGGTAATGAGTCCTGGGTCTGTGGTCATCTGGCGCCTCGAGGTGTGGTTCTCGTCAGCAGCCTCTATGGTAGGTTACGTGGGCCTGGCAGCCTCTGGACTCGCTAACAGGAGGCTGAGGAAGGTGCTAGGCGACTATGCTTATGAGCTCCTAGTGTCCTCTAAGGGCTCGGGCACCAGGCTCAGGATGCTCAAGGTACTGAACAGGCCCTCGACCAGGTACTCGTTAGTCAGGGAGCTTGGCATGGACTGGAAGGAAGTGGAGAGGAACCTCTCGCTACTAGTGGACGCGGGCCTCGTGAAGGCCTTCAGGGAGGACGGGAAGCTCATGTACATGATAACAAATGATGGAGTCAGGGCACTGGAGGTAATTGAGGGGCTCTCGACCCTTGACCCGCTCAGGAGCCTCGACAGGCTCTTCGGCGATGCTAGTAAGTGACCGCCAGGGCCGCCCCCTTCTCCTCTAACGCCTTCAGCGCCAGGGGCCTTATGGCTGCTATCTCTGCCCTACCATGATACGTCCCTCCCTCCTCAGGGCACATGTGGAGGCCCAGCCTATTTCCTATCCTTATGGCGGCCTTGTTCTCAGCGTGCATGTAGGCCTCCATGGTTCTCATGCCCCTCCTGTAGGCCTCAAGTATAAGCAGGGCAGCTATGACGGTCCCAAGCCCTCTCCTCCTGTAGTCTGGCATCACAGCGAAGGCCAGCTCAGCGTCCCTGCAGTCAGAGAACCCCTCACCCTCGGCAATGAGGGCCCCTGAGGCTAAGGCCCCTATAGCGTAGTTGCACTGTGAGGAGAATAGCCTGGCCACGTGCGCGTCAAAGTACTTGACTATGCCCAGGAACCTGTAGTATATGGAGAGCTGGTCCAGGGACTCGTAGAAGTACTTTATGGCCTGGGCGTCCTCGGGGCCCAGCAGCCTCAGCTCATACCCTGACATCCTTGCTAAGAGGGGGCCTGGCAAGCTCTCAGGACTGTTAACTAAAAAACCAGGTATTTATTTTAAGTGAGGTGAAGGGTCTCAGGTGGGTTTAGCCCTGCCTCATCTGCTTTGCCTGATTCGAGACCCACTTCATTAGGTCTTCCAGGCCTGTGTAGATAGCGCTGAGCCCACACACTAGGCCGACCCAGCCGCCTGCTATGGTTACGTCAGCAATCCCGTACCCGAGGCCCACCGCGAGGAGCCAGAAGGTAGCTACTAACAGGCCCAAAACGACTGTCAGCGCCTTGGCTCTGAGCATGTAGGCTCCAACGGTGTAGAACAGTGTCAGGACGCCCCAGAGCGCCATCCAGGCCCCTATCTCACGGCCACTGAACGAGAACACAGAGCTGTTCCATGTGTGAAACACGAAGGCCAGGCCGAAGCCTATCCAGAAGAGCCCGTAGGTGCTGAACGCTGTGGCTGCGAACATGTCGCCCCTCCTGAAGCTGATCCAGCCCGCGAACACCTGGGCCATGCCTCCCCAGAAGAAGGCGTAGGCCAGCGTCATGCCGGTACTGGGTATTATGCCAGCGTTGTGAAGGCTAAGCACAACCGTGGTCAGGCCAAAGCCCCAGAGCCCTAGCGTGGCCGGGTTCGCAAACACCTCCTCCTTACTCAACTAGACCACCTCCCACTAATTACTCAATACATAAAATAAAAATTACTTTATCTGGGCCTTGAACTCCTCCCAGGCCCTCTTGAGCTCATCAACAGCTGACGGGTCCTCTAGCGTGGTGGTATCGCCGAGGGGTTTGCCCTCCAGTATGTCCCTTAGCAGTCTCCTCATTATTTTACCACTCCTGGTCTTGGGCAGCTTTCCCACAAACAGCACTGTCTGCGGCGTGGCTATGGGGCCTATGGTGGTCCTTATGACGTCTATGAGCTCCTTCTTAAGCTGCTCACTGGGCTGGTAGCCTGCCTTAAGGACCACGGCTGCTACTGGCACCTCGCCCTTTACCGGGTCAGGTGCTCCTATCACTGCCGCCTCGGCAACCGCAGGGTGCCTGATCAGAGCGTCCTCTATCTCGGTGGTGCCTATCCTGTGTCCAGCGACCTTCAGCACCTCGTCGGCCCTGCCCAGCAACCAGAAGTAGCCCTCCTCGTCCTTAACTGCATAGTCTCCAGGGTAAAAGTTGCCTGGGTACCTGGACCAGTAGGTCTTCACGTAGCGCTCTGGATCACCCCAGACGCCAATCATTAGCCCTGGCCACGGCTTCTTTATTATCAGGTAGCCCTTCACTCCTGGCGGCGTTGGGTTTCCATTCTCATCCACAACGTCAGCCACTATACCGGGCAGCGGGAACGTGGCTGAGCCAGGCTTAAGCTTTACCAGCGATATGCCGGGGGCAGGGGATATCATTGCGGCGCCTGTCTCGGTCATCCACCAGGTGTCCACTATTGGGCACCTGCCCTTGCCTACGACATTGAAGTACCACCTCCAGACGTCAGGGTTTATGGGCTCGCCCACGGTGCCCAGTATCCTGAGGCTTGACAGGTCGTGCTTGTTGACCCACTCATCGCCGTACTGCCTTAACATCCTCAAGGCCGTGGGGCTAGTGTAGAATATCGTGACGCCGTACCTCTCAACTATCTGCCACGGCCTGTCAGGCTGTGGGTAATCAATGGCCCCCTCGTACATAACCTCTGTGGCTCCGTTCATCAACGGGCCGTAGACTATGTAAGTGTGTCCTGTTATCCAGCCCACGTCAGCCATGGTCCAATGGACGTCCTCGGGCCTTATGTCCCAGTTCCACTTGAAGACATTGTAGACGTAAACCATGTAGCCTCCCACGCTGTGCATTACTCCCTTTGGCTTGCCAGTGGTGCCGCTGGTGTACAGTATGAACAGTGTGTCCTCAGACTTCCTTGGCACTGGCTTGACGTATGTCTTCTCGGGGTACTGGGAGACCAGCTCGTGGTACCACATGTCCCTCTCTTTGTTCCATGCTACTGGGTTGCCGAGCCTCCTGACAACTATCACCTTCTCTACCTTGACTCCCTGTTGCTCAGCAAGGCTCACGCCGGCGTCAGCAGACTTCTTCAGCTCTATGACCTTGCCCTTTCTCCAGTAACCGTCAGCAGTTATGAGTATCCTTGACTTGGCGTCAACTATCCTGGTGGCTAGCGCGTCAGGGCTGAAACCTGAGAAGACCACGCTATGTATCCCGCCGACCCTGGTGACGGCAAGCATCGATATGGGCAACTCAGGTATCATTGGTAGGTATATAGTCACAGTGTCATTTGGCTTAAGGCCCAGGTCCTGGAGCGCCTTGGCTAACTTGTTGACCTCCCTATAGAGGTCTCTGTAGCTGAGCACCCTGGTGACGCCGTCCTCACCCTCCCAGTAGTACGCCACCTTGTTGGCAACCTGTGTACCCATCCAGCGGTCGAGGGCGTTGAGGTTTATGTTGGTCTCGCCGCCCACGAACCAGCGGTAGAAGGGCGGGTTGGAGTCATCAAGAACCTTGTCCCAGGTCCTGTACCACACCAGCTCCCTGGCTCTCTGGTCCCAGAAGGTTATTGGGTCGTCAACGCTCTGCTTCCAGAAGTCAAGGTACTTGTTGTGGTATGGGAAGTGCCTCTCCTCATACGGAAGGGGCTCTATCCTCTGGCTTTCCTGGGCCAGAGCTCTCACCTCGCTTTTCGAGAGTTGCATACGGCCTTGTATTTAAGAATTCAAACAGTGGGATTAAATATAACCTTGATGTTAGGTATTTTGTGTCCGCATAGAGGGAGTGGCCTAGGGAGGCTCGTAGGCCTCAGGGAGACAGGAGACCCTGAAGATCTCTGACGCCAGGCCATGTGCGTAGCCCTCAAGTTCGGCCCTGGGTAGGCCGAGGGAGGCCACGTTCATGAACACTGCCTCCATGTACTCCCTTAGCCCAGCGTTTGAGACGGCAGGGTAGTCGCTGCCGTAGAGCACCCTTCCACCGGGGAAGTCCCTCAGCACCATGGCCACTAGAACGGGAGGGAGAGCGGAGGTGTCGACAAGCACGTTGTTATACCTCCTGGTCAGGTCGAGCGTCTCCTCGAAGAAGACGCCGGGCGCTATGGCGCTGTAGCTGCCCGCGTGGGCTATTATCACGGTAGCATCCCTGTGCTCCCTCAGGTGCTGCTCGAGCTTTGACGGATCCCCATACTTGCAGTACCTTGGCAGCTCCCAGACCCCTGGATCGCAGCCCCCGTGGACTATGACCGGTAGCCCCCTCCTCTCTGCTACCTCGAGCACAACGCCGACCTGGGGGGAACTAAGGGGTTGCATGAAGAGCGTGGGGATCACCTTGAACCCCCTAAAGCCCCTCGAGGCGGCCTCCTCGAGCTGAGCTGCCAGGGAGTCAGGGTCAAGGGAGAGGTTGGCTGGGAAGACAGGAGCAAAGGACTCCATGGCAGTCATCTGGGGGTGTCTGGCGAAGGAGCAGAAGGCCTCGGCAATCTTAATAGTGTTTATGTAGAGCACCTCAGGCTCCAGCTGGGCCGAGACCTCCGAGGCAACCCTCTCTATTAGACTCTTGACCCTCTCATACTCGGCCCTGACCTCGTCCAGGTTGAGCCTGGCCACCACGTCCTTGAAGGGCGGTATGCCTATTATAACTGCCCCTCTCACCCCTGCCTCAACTAGCTCCCTTATGTGGGCGTTGACCTGGGCTGGGGTTGAGAGGACAGGCATGTGGGTGTGAGCGTCTATGATGCAGCTTACTGGCACGTCAGCCCTCAGTGCGTCCACCGCTGTACACGCTTGAGCCTCACATATTTAAGTGGAGTCAGGAGCCGCAGCGTCTCAGGCCCCTCTCCTCCAGGTACCTGGCTATGTCCTGGTTCACCAGGAAGTAGTAGGATCTACACGGGCCCCCATCGGTTGCCGCCACGGAGGTCACGACTCCCTTCCTTATAAGCGACGATACTGAATATGAAACCGTGTCCTTGGAGAGGCCTAGGGCAGTGGCAAGCTCATCCTTGGTATGCAGGCCCTTGCTCATAAGCTCTACTATCCTCCTCTGCACCTCTCCTATCCTCTTGGCCCTGCCGTCGCTGAGCGAGGCCAGCCTAGGGCTCCATATGACCGAGGGACCATCGGAGGTCACCGTGCCATCATCGTAACAGGTTATGCTACCGAACTTGACTATGACGCCTATGAGGGAGCAGTCTATAGGCTTTGCCAAGCCCTAGTCCCCTGTTTGTTAGCATATAGGCTGCCAAAATAGTTTTCGGCAGCAGGACAGCGCAGCGATAATAGACTTGCGGAGCCTCAGGGGCTGGGGCCCGTAGCTCAGCCAGGACAGAGNNGGGTTCAAGTCCCCCCGGGCCCACTGCAAATCATAGATTTCATATATTTAAATTCAGATTTACAATCTAGCGAATCAGGTTTTATGGCTCTCGATTTATGGGAGTGACAGAAACCCATGTAGGAAGGCATAGAGAAAACAGGAGAGGAATAATATGGCACCAAAGTTAATACTGCATCACTAGGCGATAATGTCAACTTCTAGGCTATGAAACAATCATGGAAAGAT
>DAJS01000007.1:3616-4495 GCA_002496425.1 Acidilobaceae archaeon UBA162 | reverse complement strand
GCGTAAGTACACGCTGAGTCTTGCAGGGTTAATGGATGTATGAACCCGTGAGGAAGCTGTGTTGCGCTGTGACAGCGCGTTTATGCGTGCCTGCGCTGAATGTAGCTTCTGATCTCTTCCGCTACCTTTTCCTTGTCGTCAACTTCTATCACTATTACATCGTATTCTTCATTTTTGAACTCCACTGTAACGCACTTATCCGGATGCCTCATCGCGAAAAACACCTTCTTACCGTTGACAATGTACCTCCCTTCCTTTATTACGCCAGGAATCCCAACTCCACCAACCCTTATCCCTTCAACCCACGGGTGATTTTCGGTCGTAACAGAAACGATGTTGTCAACAGAAAACTCAAGCCTTCTCTTAATAGCTGCAAACTCCTCAAGCCCTTCAAATTCCACCACGAGCTTTCCACCGCTTATGTACAGTTTGTGTGCCATGGCGTGCTGCACAATTTTGCCAGCACTTAGATTTTAATAAACTTTACACCATGAGCCAGTAGCTCTGCAAGTAATGACGTTTCATAATGGTCTGAGGCATAACATAGCATCTATAAGCTTGATGAGTCCACCCTTCATGTGCTTCCTCCACCTTCAGTGTTTCTGATTATTTTGAGCGCGAGCTATGGTTCAAGCTAAAGGAATTCTTTCAAAATCTTGGAAGTCCTCATCTCTCTGTATTTTATCGTTTCGACTTGCTGTGGCAGATCCCCAAATCTCAGGAATATGACTCCTGCGTCCTCAGCATAACTATTATTAGTAGACGCTACTAGGAGAGGCCCAGGAAGGCAGTGGCAACTAAGTACCTGCTGGTCAACGGCAGGCTGCTCAGGGACGGGCACGAGGTCGGCAGGGTCGAGGTGCTGAAGGAGGGGCGCCG
>DAJS01000007.1:0-3600 GCA_002496425.1 Acidilobaceae archaeon UBA162 | reverse complement strand
GGCTGGCCAGCTACACGGTATACGAGGACTACATTAAGGTCGGCGAGCTGGCCGGCCGCAGGGTCGAGTACCAGGGCACGAGGGTTGAGCTGGACAGGAGGGAGGCCCATAGGTTCATCGCCGGCTCAGGCAACGAGGTCAGCGTGCTGGCCGGGGGCCAGGAGGTAGGAGTAATCAGGAGGGCCCCCGGAGGCGTTGAGGCCGAGCTGCTGGACCCCTCCTACAGGGCGCCGGTCCTGGTGCTACTGGCTGTGCTCTCCATGTATGCCGAGCTGCTGGGAGTAGCAACTGCTAGCAATAGCGAGCTCTCCTCAGTTTTAACTAGTCTGGCCATCCTGATCTCGATCATGATCCCCCTGGTCGTGGAATCCAGCTCCAAGGAGCCCCTCTACCTGGCCGCACTAGCCAGCTTCGCCGCTGTTGAGGCCTTTGCAATAGTGTACGAACTCACGAAGTACGAGCACAGGAGGCGTAAGGCCAGGTACGCTAAGTTAGTCCAAGAGAAATCAAAGCAGTAAGGCCATTAGTAGGATACTGCTAGGCGCTTACTTAACCCACAGGCCCAGCGCGTTATGCACATGCCTATACAGCTCCAGCAGCGACCTCTCTATATGCTCGCGATCCAGGCTAGGGTTAATGGCAAGCATGACATCGATATCAATGCCAAGCCTCACAGGGTCCGGGGCCTGTGGGCTGAACTGCTCAGGTATCCTCCTCAGGACCTCCCTGGAATGCCTGTCAAAGGCCTTGGCCAGCCTCTCTATGGTGTCGGTCGCAAGGGCCCTTATGTCAAGGACTGGCATGAGCCTCCACTGGGCCATCTTCACGTGAGCCCAGGCCCCCTCGGTCTCCTCCCTGCCAGCAATGACCGTGAGAAGGCCCCAGGTGCTGTTGAGCCAGAGCACCAAGGCCTTCTCAGCGGCCTCCCTGGCTCTTCCCTCAGCTCTGAGCCTGATAGCATAGAAGACGTCTGAAAGGGCTGGGGTCTCGGAGTAGAGGGCAACGGCATGGGCTGTGATCCACCTTATTCTGTCCGGCACCAGAACCTTGCCAGCATAGGCCCTGAAGAGCCTCTCGGCGGCCTCAGCCCTTCCCTTTGGGCCAGCGGTGGCGTTGGGCCTGACAAGCATGGCAAGCCTGTTCCCCTCCTCCCCGCCTGATAGCACTGGGTATGGGCCCTGCCTTTCAGTTACATCAAAGACATCACTGAACTGATGCCTGTCAACTCCTATGCTCTCAAGCAGGTCGTTGAGCGCTGTCAGGGGCACCTTAACCCTGAGGTCCCCCAGGTCAAGCTCCCCCCTCTCCATGAGCGACCTGAGGACATAGTAGAGGTACTCGTTAGCGAAGGCAGCCAGCCTGCCCCAGTTGTCAAGATTCTCGAGCAGCTGGGCCCTGGAGGCCGGCAGCACTAAGGCCTCGGCGCCCTCGTTGCCTATCATGACCCTCGCCGCCCTGCCCTGCCTGGCAGCCCCAGCTATGGCCTCCGCCAGGGCCGCGCCCTCCATGGCAGTCCTCGGCTTCCTGAGCAGTAAAACTATGGCTGTAGCCTCGTCGGGGCTGTGCCGCTCAACCCTCTGAGCAACAACAAGGGCTTCACTCAGGCTAGTCCCCTCTGAGAAGTTGTAGCCGCCCTTAGGGTCGCTGCTGACTATAACGTACTTTACGTGGAACCTGCTGGCCAGGAGAGCCCTTGCCAGGAACCAGGACACGCCTGAGAGAAGGTTCCTTGGCAACACGAAGGCTATGACCCCGCTGGGCTTAACGTGCCTGTAGGCTAGGTAAAGGAACAGCAGCCCCTCGCCAGCCTGGCCTAGGCTTAGGTACTGGTCCAGGCCCTCAGCGCCCTTAACCACGTCCCTCAGGCTGCCCGGCAGCTCACTAGCAAGGTCCCTTGCTATTGTCCTGAGGTCATCACTGACCTTCCTTCTAATAGCATCATAGGCCTTTGTTACACGCCTCCTCACCTCTTCCTCGGCTATGAAGCCGAACAGCCCCCTCTTCCCTTCAAAGCCCTCGGTCCTTCCTGTTGCCCTGGTGAACGGCGGGTTCATGATTATCAGGTCGAACTCCTCAGGTATCGAGAACGAGCCCTCAGCCCCATCAAGGCTCACCTTCTCCACGGCCCCCCTTAGGCCCCCCTCTATGTATTGCAACAGGCCACCGACCCTCCTGCCGTTTCTAAGCAGCTCAAGGGAGCCCAGCCAGGCCTGGCTCTTACCTGGCATGTAACCGAGGCGTATGGTGTACGTGTTCTCCTTAGTTATGTTCCCTGGACCTATGAGGGCCAGGTTTACAGCGGTTATCTGGGACGCGTAGCGCGAGGCGTCAATGCCGTAGATTCCATCCTCTATCAGCTTCCTGCCCACGTCGTTAATTTCCACATCATCAAGATCATGATAGAACCTCATCATTGTGACCACACGCATTAGGGCGCTGTAAGAGGCTGTGAGTAGCGTGCCACTGCCGCAGGCTAGGTCACCAACCTTGACCTCCTTAACCCTCTCAACAGTCCTATGGGCTTCATCAGGCGCTAGGCCTAACGGGCTCACTCCGTCAAGCCCAAGAAGAGCCTGCGTCGCAAGCGTTGCCAGCAGGTGGGCAGCTGGCACCTCTGTGTAGAAGGTGGCGAATCCCTTCCTGACCACTATGTTACCAGTTATCTCATGGTAAACCCTGCCTGCAAAGTCCCTCCTGAGCAGCTCAGGCCTCGCTGCTATCCTGGCAGCGAGCTCTACCAGGTCCTTAACCCCATTTTCAGCCCCTGGCGGTAGGCTCCCCAGCACCTCAAGTGCCACCTCTATGGCACTCCTATAGCCCTTAACCAGTAGGTCGCTGAGCGCTTCCTTCAGGCCCTCTATATGCCCTGCCCTGACAAACTCACCAAGGGGCTTGAGGCCTGAACGCACGTTCCTTACGTACTCGTAGAGAGTAGCTGACAGCAGGATTGAGAGGGCCGCCTGTCCAAATATGACCTCCGCATCTGTTGCCTCGGTAACGGAAAGACCATAGAGCCTGTAGAGCACATCATGGATTCTCCTACGCACCTCGCCCCTGAAGTCCAGCTGCTCCAGGATCTTCACGAACTCGTCTACTTTACTTCTTATTTCCTTTATTAGATTTTCTATTTCCTCTTCCCTGAACAGGAACTCAGAGCTCAGCTCTATCACGCTCTTAAGCGTTGACAGGTCAACGTCTGAGAGCCAGCCTGCAGCGGCCTCAGCTCTCTTTCCTATACCCCTCTCTATGTACCTCAGCAGTCCCCTGAGCTCCTCGGGAACAAGGACCTTCAAGTCAAACTTGGAGCCCTTGAGTATATCATCAAGCTGTTGCTCAGGGGCATTCTCATACCTCTGCTTAAGCCACAGGGCTATGGCTATGTCAACAAGGCCCTGCTCAACCTTTCTCCTGGCGTCCTCCTCGGCATCCTTCCTGTTATAGGAGGTCTCTATGTCTATTATGAGGCCTCTGTAGTGGCACCTTATGTTAGGCCTCCTCTTACCTATGACCTTCTTAGAGCATGCGTCAACCCCTAGACCTGTTAAGAGCTCGGCGAGCTTGGTATTGATAACGTACTCAGGTATCTCCTCCATGGCCTTT
>DAJS01000027.1:45694-56715 GCA_002496425.1 Acidilobaceae archaeon UBA162 | reverse complement strand
GGCATCTCAGGGTGAAGGATACCCCACTTATCTATGGCCACTACCTGCCTCGGGCTCACACCAGCAGACTTTAGGAGCCTGTAAAGGGCTGTGTTGGCAGCACCTACACCAAATATGAGTATCCTAACGTTGTTAAGCTTCTTCCCTACAACCTTCAGCGCGTTCATGAGCCCAGCCAGCACTGCCGTGGCTGTGCCCTGCTGATCATCATGCCACACAGGTATCTGGAGCCTCCTCCTGGCCTCGTCAAGTATGAAGAAGCACTTGGGCTTCTCTATGTCCTCAAGGTTTATGCCACCGAAGGAGGGCTCAATGAGCTCCAGAAGCTCCACGAACTTGTTAGGATCTTTGGCTCTGTGCACCAGTGGCACAGCGTCAACACCTCCAAGGTACTTGAACAGCAGCGCCTTGCCCTCCATTACAGGGTAGGCGGCCTCAGGGCCCACCTTGCCCAGGCCCAGGACCCTCGTGCCATCGCTGACGACAGCTATGGTGTTCCACCTGGAGGTGAGCTCAAAGGAAAGGTCAGGGTCCTTCGATATTAGCCTGCTAGGCTGGGCCACGCCAGGGGTATACCATATGGCGAAGTCCTTGAGCCTCCTGACTGGCACCTTAGGAACAGTCTCCATCTTGCCACCGTAGAAGCGGTGAAGCTCTACGCTGAGCCTATACCACTCCTCTGTAGCCTCTTCCCCCTCGGACAAAACTGAGACCCTCTAAATATATTGGTGCCAAGAAAATAAAGCCCTTCTGTGTGGGTTGGATCCTACAGAGCTCCCACTGGCTAGGACTAAGCCTCAAGGACGGCGCTAAATTGCTGTCTCAGCGCCTTCTTGTCAGCCTTGCCGGTGCTGGTGAGGGGCAACTCCTTGACCTCTATCACCTTGTCAGGCAGCCACCACTTAGGTATGACGCCGCGGTTCACGAAGTTCTCTGTTAGGAACTTGTTGATCTCCTCAGTGGTCAGCTTGCCCTCCCATCCCCTCCTCGGCACCACGAGGGCCACGGGCCTCTCGCCCCACTTGGAGTGCCTAGCACCTATGACCGCCACTATGGCCACGCCTGGGTGCTGACTTATGGCGTCCTCGAGCCTCAGCGAGCTTATCCACTCGCCCCCGCTCTTTATCACGTCCTTCTCCCTATCCATTATCAGCACACTGCCGTCAGGGAACCACACCGCCAGGTCGCCGGTGTGGAACCAGTCGCCCCTCCACGCACTCTTTGTCTTCTCAGGGTCCATGTAGTACTCATAGGTAACCCAGGGCGCCCTGACCACTATCTCACCAATAGTCTTGCCGTCTCTGGGGACTGGCCTCATGTTCTCATCAACAACCATGAGGTCCACTAACGGTATCGGGTAGCCAGTCCTGAGCCTGACGGCGAAGACCTCCTGGTCGGTAATTCTGTCCTGTAACCTCGACGGCGGCAGTGCCAGGGTCAGCACCGGGGCTGTCTCAGTGAGCCCATAACCCACAAAGACCCTTATGCCCTTGCTCTCGGCCAGTCTTGCCAGGCCCTCAGGTATTGAGGCGCCACCGTTGATGAACACTACACCCCTTAGGTCGTACTTGTCCACGTCGGGGTCAGTGAGCAACATGTAGAGTATTGTTGGCACGCCAGCGAGGTAGGTTACCCTCTCCTTGGCTATGAGCTCCAGGTAGGCCTTAGTGTCGAACCTGTTGGGCAGCACCACCTTCTGGCCAGATATCATTGAGGAGAACGGCAGGCCCCAGGCATAGACATGGTACATAGGGACAACCACCATATGTACGTCCCTGCTGGTTATGCTCACACCCTTTGGTCCGGCCCCAAAGCCGGCGGCCATGAGGGCCACGGAGAAGGCGTGGAGGACTACCTGCCTGTGGCTGTGGTAGACACCCTTGGGCATCCCGGTAGTGCCGCTAGTGTAGAACACGAATGCTGGCCTCCTCTCGCTCAGCAGCGGCCACTCGAACCTACCTCCGTACTGCTTGAGCAGGTCCTCGTAGTGTACGGCCTCAACGCCCCCCACCTTCTGCGGCACGGAGTCAGTGTCCACCACTATTACCTTCGATATACCCTTCACGTGGGGTACCACGGCCTCGGCCAGGGGCAGGAAGTCGGAGTTTACTATGAGGGCCCTGTCCTGGGTCTGAGCCATGGTATAGGCTATCTCCTGTGGTGCCAGCCTTATGTTAATGGGGTGCAGCACCAGGCCGCTCATGGGCACGGCGTAGTAGGCCTCGAGGTGCCAGTGAGTGTTCCAGTCCATGGTGGCTATTATATCTAGGCCGCTGAGGCCTATGGCCTTCAGCGCTGCTGCCAGCGCCTCAGCCCTGCGGCCGAAGTCAGCGTAAGTGTACCTGGAGATGCCCTTCTTGGTTCTATAGGCAATCTCCTGATCAGGGAAGAGGTCGATAGCCCTCCTGTAGACCTTGGTTATGGTCAGCTCTGAGCCAGGACGGTCCGGGATCTCCTCAGGCAGGGGCAAACTTGTACACCTTACTGTATTATGAACTATTTCCCACGAAATAAATAGGAACCTAAGGGGGCCATTCATTATATCTGATGGGACAGCTAATTTATATTAGGGCCAAGACCTACTGCCGCCTTAACATTCAATGCTAGCCCGTTTATTGTGCCTACCCCACGCTGAGAATTCCGCGGGGCTCAGCTTGAGCCTGGCCGACAAGCTGCTCAGGGAGGGCTATGTGCTGCTGGACATGGGGCATGCGTTGCTGGCTCTCAGGCCTGGCTCTGCCCCGCTCTGCCTCGCAGTCCCCTACGACTGGCCTATGGTGATGATTAGGAGAGGGGCCAGGAGGGCAGCCTCAACCTGGAGGCCCAGGGAGCGCTCAAGGGTTCTGGTGAGGAGGGCCTCAGACCTGGCGGGGCTGGGCGAGGCCGTGATAAACCCTGACCTGACCGTTGAATCCCTTGATTTGCCTATAGGGGAGTGGGCGTTAGCTGATCTGCACACGCCTCTGGGCCTCAGGCCATGGGAGGCCATGGAGTCCCTGGTCCTCTCTCTGAGGCCTACAGCAGTTGTCCTTCTGGCCTCCTTCACTGACCCCTACTCGCTCAGGGTGGTCTCTGACGAGCTCCCGGGCTTCGTGCTTGTCCATCAGGAGTGCGGGATCCAGCCACCGTGGAAGCTGTGGAGGGGGCCCAGGGTTCCCGTTAAGTACAGTGACGACCCTCTGCCCTGCTCCTCTCCCGCCTCAGGGGAGCTGGAGAGGGCTCTTCAAGCCCTCATGGCTCTCAAGGGCAGGGGCTGCTAGAGTTCAGTCCCTGATGGTCTCAAGTGTCGACAGGATCTGCCATACCTTGGTCCTAGCGTGGAACGGGATGTTGGGGTCCTGGCTCACCTCGTCAAGGGCCCCGACGGCGTTGGCAGCCCTCACTGCTGGCGACAGGCGGGTATCGCGCAGGTAAGTTAACGCGTTGGCGGCTGCCCTCCTTATGTTCCTTGGAACCCCTGCGTCGTTAACTATTGTAGTCAGGATAGCCATGGCCATCCTGATCTTCTCCTCAGAGCTAAGCTGTCTCACAGCCATGCGGGCTCACCCCCCACCTTATTTGGTTGAAGATGGTTTTAAAGGTTAAAAAGGCGATTTCGTCCGCCTGCTGAGGGCTCCACGGGCTAGAGCTTAGCTTATATATTCCTGAATCTCCTCGACCCTTGGTGGCTGTCATGGGCAAGGTAAGGAAGGTGGTGCTCGATACGGCGGAATTCCACCCGCTCCACAAGAACTGGCTCAGCCTGGCCCAGATAATATCGAAGGAGCTTGGCGTGGAATTAGAGGTTAAGAAGGAGGACTACGTTTACGCCATATCCTACGGCGATAAGGATGACCTGGGCATGGCCTGGCTACCTCAGCTCTTCCTAGAGATGGAGGACGGCAGCGTCAGACTCGTCATGAGCCAGTATCCCTTCGACCCCGCCACCACTAAGCCCAGCGATTCAATGGCACTGGAGGAGGCCAGGAGAAAGGTCACTGAGATAGTCAAGGATCCATGAAGCCTAAAGCCCTTTTTAAATAGAAGAGGGGATACCCATTATCTGGAAACCGGCCCTTGTCAGCTAAGCCTGTAGGAAAGTGGGGCAGGCGCGCGCTAGTAATAACAGAGGCGATGACAGCTATCGTTATCCTCATTGCTGTAGCCCTCGCCTTGGTAGGGACAGCCTTTATAGTCTACCAGGCAGCCAGGCAGGGCCTGAACGTCACTAACGCCAGGAGCGCGGTCATAGACGTCCTCGACCTCACTGTCCTGATGCTCCTGGCCACTGACCTCTTGAGAACCATAGAGCGCCTGTTGTCAGAGGGAACGATGCCGCTCAGGAGCGTGGTAGAGATAGGGGGTCTAGTCATTGTGAGGGAGATGATAGCCGCCTCCCTTCAGTCCCTCCAGGTCATATCACAACTCGAGCTGGCAGGAGCCCTAGCCATTATAGTAACGGCGTACGTAGTGCTGGTTAAGTATTTCCCTCGCGACTGAGCAGCCCTAGCTTGGCCTGGAGGTCCTTGATGGCACTGACTATATCATTTACAACTTCCTCCATCCATCTCCTCCCCTTCTCAGCTGAGGCCTTGGTGGCATCGCCGAGCATGGCCTCTGGGTAGAGGATATCGTCAAGCAACCTCGACTCTACAGCGTAACCGGGCAGCATTGCATATATGTCAGCCTCCTTGAGCTCAGCGGCCTTGGCGACCTTTACGTGGGCCTTGGCGTGCTCCATCTTCACGTGTGCCCCGTCTATGTAGAGCATGGCGCTGGTCTCGTCCTCGCCAGCGTGGCCTGGGGCCGTGAAGAGCTCCTTGAGGGCCCTCTTGCCTGCGTCTCTCCACCAGTCGAACATTATGTAGCTGGCTCCGGTCTCGTAAGCAGCCCTCTTCATGGCAACCCTTATTGACGTGGTGTTACCTCCATGTCCGTTTATGACGACTATCAGCCTGTAGCCGTTCCTGGCAATTTCCCTTAGGATCTCGTAGACATAGTTTATGAAGGCTTCAGCGCTGACGTTTATTGTGCCGGGAAAGTGAGCCAGGCCCGGTGAGACGCCATACCATATCGTCGGGAAGAGATCGGCCCCGAGCCTCTCGGCCACCTGTCTGGCCACCCACTCGGCCTCTATGGCGTCAGTTCCAAGGGGCAGGTGGTCCCCGTGCCTCTCCACGGAGCCTATTGGTATTACAGCCACGGAGTGCTGCCTGGACTCGAAGTCCCTGCCTGTGAGCTCCCACACCTCCAAGCTCGGTCCCTGCAGGGTGAAGATCCAAAGGCTGCAAATATATCAGCTTAGCCGCCCTCCGTCCTTTTTGCCTCCAGCGCCACAGGAAAAGGTGAGGCACGGGGCTTTGAGGCTCAGGCAGCCGCCGAGGATCAAGGTGCTAGAGGCTGCCGGCGCCATAGCTGACGGCAGGGTGCACCTACAGGGGGGCCTACAGCCCGGGATGGCAGTGGCTAGGGTCACGAGCAGCGAGGGGGACAGGGAGTACAGGGTAGCAGTAGTTGTTGAGGGTTCAAGGGTCAGGGCCTACAGTGACGACAATGGCACAAAGTTCAGGGGCTATGTGGGCTACCCCATAATATCCCTGCTCATGTTGATGGGTGTGCTGCCAAGGGATCAGAGGGTTGAGGAGGCGCTGAAGGGTATAGACTGGAGGAGGCTAAATGAGACCTATAAGAAGTACGCGGTGGTCGAGGGGATAGTGCTCAAGCAGGCCTCCTCCAGGGCGCCTCCGGCGCAGGTGGAGGCCTTCAGGGACAAGGTGATGGGTGCCCTCAGGACGCTTGACGTGGAGCTAGACGAGTCGCTGGCCCAAGCTTAAATTTGCTCTGAGAGCCCCGTAGCTCTGCCTTGATAGACCCAGGCGTGGCGCTGGCGGCCCTCGGCATTACGCTGCTAGAGCTCAGTGAGGCCTCCGCGGTTGGGGCCTCAGTGTTCGCCGAGACCAGGAGCCTGGCCTCCTCCTTTGGCGCCATGGTTTTGGGCGAGATCATAGTCCTTGCTCCGGCCTTTGCTGCCGGCAGGGCTCTCCAGTACGTGCCGCTGTTCTACATAAGGCTCGTCTCGGCGATATTGCTCCTCTACTTCGGCCTGAGGCTGGCCAGGAGCACAAGGAGGACCGTGCTGAGGTCCAGGCGCGGCCAGGCAGGCTCAACAGCATCCGAGTTCAGCGAGGGCAAGGGGCTGGCGGCCACGGCCTTCAGCGTGGGTGTCACTGAGGCCCTCGAGACGGCCATAGTGCTAGAGGGTCTGCTGCCCGAGAGCTACAGCTCAACAGCCCTGGGCTTCGGCATAGGAGCCATAGCTGTGGCCCTCCTTACCTATGTAATGAAGGAGGGGATAACTAGGATCAGGGTGGCGGCGCTGAAGAACTTCGTGTCCGCCATGTTGCTTACCTTCGCCGCCTTCTGGTTCGCAGAGGCCTTCATCAGCATCAGTGACTTGATCCTGCTGCCCATATTCGTAATAATGTTTGTTGTTGTCTACCTCTACGCCTACAGGCCCTGGTCAAAAGGCGCTTAATATTTGTCAAAGCCCTCTGAGCCTAGGGACCCTGGTTGCCCACGCTAGACGAATGCAGCGAGGAGCTGTTGGGACTCTACGGCAGGCTGAGGCTCTACAGGTTCTCAGCAACTCTGGAGAAGAGACCCTCGGAGCTCGAGGGAGGATCAAGGGAGCTGGCGCTGATAGTCAAGAGTGTGCACGAGCCCAGCGTTGACGAGGTCCCCCTGCTGGACGCCATAATGAGCTCACTGGAGTTCTCTGAGGTGTACGAGTACGAGAGAGTAGCCGAGGGTCCCGAGGGCTCAAGGGCCGAGCACCTGGCTGAGTTCCTCTCAGAGGCGCTAGCTGACGGCAAGGGCGTTGTACTTATCATGCCGAACCTCATGGCTGCCTCGCTCACCAGCAGGCTCAGCGATGAGGTGTTGGACATCCTTGATAGGAGTGCCTTCGTTAATGTTGATGTTGGAGTCGACAATGTACTTTACCTTCCTCTCAGGGAGGTCCTTGGTGAGTCACAGGTTGAGATAGTGGCCAAGGCCAACAGCAGGAGCAGCTATGAGAGGGTTGAGTGGCTCAGAGGGGAGGCCACTAGGAGGGGGATAAGGATCGAGGGTGTCAGGTATCTTGAGGACAACAAATCCATAACCGAGTACGTGACCTCCATAGGGGCCCGCGGCTACATGTACAGGGTTCCAGTAACCAAGCTAGCCATGATACTCATATCCCTGGACCGCTGCACCAAGGGAGACATGCTTGAGGAGATCAGGAGGCCAGAGTCCAGCGCGCACACGATCTACATCATAAACGTGCGCCCAGAGGACGCTGGCAGGCTGACCAGCGGCCTGGCCTCGGTAAGGGTGAAGGGAGCGCCACTGCTCCGCGTGAGCGAGAGGCTCAGGCCATTCATGGAGAAGGGCTCAAGGGAGGCCGTTGCAGAAGTGGCCAGGAGACTGGGACTCATCTGAGCAGGTAATCCTTGTACTTCTCCACATACTCTATGCTTGTCCTGAGGTCAGCGAACAGCTTCGAGACCTCCTCCACGTCTCTGGCCTCGACCTTCTCCGAGCCCCTTCTCTGGGCAACTATCTTAGCAGGCTGGAGCAGCTGAACAGCATACCTGAGGCTCCTCCCCTCCCCTATCTTGGTTATGGTCTCTAGGGCATCGTCGCTTAGGAGCACCTCCTCCTCATCAGCTCTTATCTTTATTATCTCTCTTATCTCATCCTCAGTGTAGGGCCTAGTGGTTATTATCAGGAGCCTGTCCAGTAGGTCTCTTGGCATGCCGTGGGGCGACTGCTCATCAGTACCCCTTATAGTAGTCATGCCCCTGTTGGTGGCCAGGACTATTATCGGTGCAAACTCGCTCTCCATGGCCTTGGTCAGGTAGCTATAGGCCTCTATGTCAAGCATATGTGCATCATCCACGAACAAAATGCCCGGCACCAGCTCTGCTTTGCCGTCCTCCCTGAGCTTCTTGACGAGCTCATCGGCCCTGGCCCTAACATCGTCAGTTATAGCTGCCTCCTCCCTGAGGAAGCCAAAGATAGTGAAGGCTGCCCTCTGGGCGGCTAGGGAAGCATCTATGTCGTGCAGCGTTAGGGTCCTGACTATCTCCCTCCTCGATCTCACCTTGCCGCTCGGCATCTCAATAGACTCCTCAACGTCTATGTCGAAGACCCTCTGGGCCTTCTCGGTCACGCGACCCAGCCTCCTGACCTCTCCCGTCTCAACATCAACCATTATCACATCGCCCTTCCTGACGCTCAGGGCCTGGAGCTGCTGTGCCACCTCAGGGCTGACTGTGAAGGTGCCCGAGTCATCCTTGGTCTCAAGGGTCACCTTAGCGCCCCCGAGAACTGGGTAAGGGTAGAACGGGGAGGTCCTCTTGATGTACTTGAGGTCGGTCACGACACCAGTTATGACCTCCCTGACATCTCTCATGCGGACGCCCATGGCCCTTCTCAGCGCCTGCATTAGGAACTCGGCCTTGTTCTCAGCGGCTAGCACCTCTGAGCCATTTACGGCTACGAAGGGCGTGTCCTCGCCCAGCTCCCTGGCCATGGCGACTGCTATCGCAGTCTTGCCGGTGCCGCTAGGGCCAACTATGAGGACCCCCTTGCCTCCGAGCCTCCCCTCCTTGACCATCTCAACTATTAGCCCGGCTGCCTCCCTGGCCTCCTCCTGGCCCACCATACCGTCAGCTATTTTCCTCGCCTTGCCATCCTTGTCAAGCCCGAGGCCCTTTATGTGGCTGTGGACGGACGACCATCTGAGCTGCCTCACTGGCGTAACATGGATCTCAGAGGCCAAAGGGGTCACCAGCCCTTGATCTCAGGCGAGGTTATTAAGCGCAGTTGATGGAGCTGAAGCCCCTGAAGGCGTTATATTTGACCCCTACCCTCAGCCCCTAGAGAGCAGGCTTGGACTCGTTGTACTTCACCTTGCTGAGAGCCACCAGGGAGTTGCTGAGGGGCTGCGAGTCCCTAGGTCTTGCCTGTCGTGACCCTCCCATGGCCACCACCAGGCTCCTCGAGCGGATAGGGCTCACTGGCTATGCACAGAGGTCGTTCTGGGAGAGGGCCAGAAGGATTGCAGGCTCCAGGATCCAGCTCTACAGATACATGGACGTGGACTTTGAGATGGCTGTGTACCTGGTAAGGAGGAAGCTGCTCCACGTGGACGGCTGGCTCCCCGTGGACTACATCGACTGTCAGCTTATGAGGAGTCGCTGTTTCGCGTCGCCCCAGGGCCAGGCGCTAATGGCCTATGTTGAGGGGAAGGCCATGGGCTCGGAGATCAAGATAAACGTAGTCAGGCTTCTGTCGATCCTTAACGGGACCTCTGAGGGTCTGGCCTTCAGGGTGATTGATGGGCTTGAGCAGGCCCTAGAGGGCAAGGGGCTCAGCGGCCTGACCTCGGCGCTGCTGGACGCTGTGAAGCTTGATGCCGTCAGAATAATGCTGCCCAAGGTGCCGTCAAGCATCAGGGACCTGGCCTCAATGTCACCTGCGCTGAGGAAGAAGCTCCTGACGGGCTGACGCTATTCTTTGTCGCCCTCGCCCTTGGCCTCCTTGGTAGGCCCCTGGGGCGGAGATGGCTGGGCCATCCTGGTCCTCTCAAGCCTTAACCTCCTGACCCTCTCAGCAGCCTCAACTATCATGAGTAGGTCCCCTATGCCGTCCATCTCGCCCTTGATAACCATGTCCCTCGCCCTTATGGCCGCCACGTACTCCACCTTGGCTATCGCATCGTCTATCTCGACCTCTCGGGCCTCCTCCTCACTGCTGACCAGGTAGACCTTGCCGTGCAGAGGGCAGATCACGTCACCGCTCTTGAGCCTGAAGAGGGGGAGCCCACATATGGGGCAGGTCTGCTCGAGCATCGCGGCGCCCTGGGCTATCAACTGCGACATTATCTTGATTACCTTTGGGTCCTTCCTTAGATCCGGCCTCTGCTCCTCGGGCAAGCACTGCACCCCCTGATGGCATCAGGACGGAAGGTTATACGCCTGGGCCCTACGTCATGAGAGTACGTGCCTGTGGAACATCCTGACGAGCCTCACGTAGTTGTCGCACCTGGCCTGGGGCCCCTGGCATGAAACCTCGTAGGTTAGCTGGCCCTGGTAGCCCACCAGGGCACCGGCGACCCTGTACCAGTCTATGGTTCCGGTCATGGGAGGCAGGTGTAGGTCTGACTCGCCGTCATTGTCATGGACGTGCACCTCAGCGATGTACTTAATGACCTTGGGCAGCTCATCCTGGGGCTGGCGTCCGTTGGCGTTCAAGTGCCCCACGTCAACGCACATCGCTAGGCCCTCCACCGACTCAACTAGTCTGGTTAGCTCCTCGAGGGAGGAGCCAAACATGTCGCTCTCGAGCCTGTTCTCCACCGCCAGGGTCAAGCCAAGGGCCCTGGCCTCCCTTGAGAGCCTCTCCATGGCCTTGACGTTGACCTGCAGGGAGTCCTCATAGCCTGACTTGGCGGGCGCTGTGTGAATAACAGCTATGGAGGCGCCCATGTCGTGGGCCGCCCTGAGCCATCTTATCATCCTCGTTATTGCCCCCTCCTTCATCTGTATCAGCTGCTCCAGCGTCTGCCTGTCATAGGGGAGATGCACGCTCAGGATCCTGTAGTTGGTCTTCTTAACCTGAGAGGCCAGCTCGTCAAGCAGCTCATCCTCCCTTCCTCTCCTGGTGGCCACGAAGTTGTCGTAGCTTACCTCGAACTCCTCAATGCCCATGTCATGCAGCTTCCTGAGCGCCTCCAGTGGGGACAGGTACCTGTACATCATTGTGGCGTATGCTACCTTCAACTCTGCCTCACGGTGAATAGGTAAGGATAAGGTCACTTTTAGGCTTTCTGGGCTGCACGAGTAAGGTCTCAGCGCCAATCATGACCACACCGTCAGGTCAGGGACATAGTGTAAGGTCACTCACGGTCAAGCCCTCACCTCTTTCCTGGGATTAATGATACCATGTCTAGGAGATCGAGGCTACCAGTATACTATTTTAGATGCAAAGACAGT
>DAJS01000027.1:37300-45656 GCA_002496425.1 Acidilobaceae archaeon UBA162 | reverse complement strand
GTCGAGATAGCAAACGGCGTCTACTGGGTCGGGGTCAACGACCTCAAGACGATCAGGTTCGAGAACATGTGGCCCATACCGAAGGGGATCTCGTATAACGCCTATGTCATGAGGGCTGAGGGTCACTTCATAGCAGTTGACGGTGTCAAGGACATCTACACTGACGAGTATCTGGAGAAGCTAACATCCGTCGTCGGCGACCTGAGCAGGGTGAAGTATGTGGTAGTAAATCACCTGGAGGGTGACCACCAGGGATCCCTTGAGGAGCTGCTTAGGAGGGCACCTGAGGCCAAGGTGGTCACCAATAACATCGCTGCCAGGATGATAGGCGACTTCTATGATGTGCCGAAGGAGAGGGTCATCCCTGTTGCAGATGGCGAAGAGGTGAACCTGGGCAGAAGGCTGAAGTTCATGCTGACCCCATGGCTTCACTGGCCAGAGACCATGGTGACCTTCGACCTGGAGAGCAGGATCCTGTTTACCTGCGACATATTTGGCTCCTACAATGCTCTACCGGGCAGCCTATTTGATGACGAGCTTAGAATCGATGAGTTCATACCTGAGGCCAAGAGGTACTACGTGAACATCATAGGTAAGTACTCCAAGAACACTATTGACGCCATAGAGAAGCTGAAGCCCCTGCTGGTCGACGCCAAGGTCATAGCGCCTGGCCATGGACCCATATACAGGAGGTATCTGAATCTCATGCCTAGCCTCTACAGGGACTGGGCGCTCCCAAAGCTTGATCCAGAGGTCTCAATACTCTACATCAGCATGTATGGCCACACGGAGAGGCTAGCGAGGCAGATAGCTGATATGATAAGGGACAAGAGACTTGACGTTAAGATGATAGATGCTGCCGAGGAGCATACGTCTTATGTGCTCTCAGAAGCCAACAACTCAGCAGCCGTGATAATCATGTTTCCGACCTACGACGCCTCAATACCTATGCCACTCCAGGATGTGCTCTACACCTTTGAGGTCAAGAAGTTCGGCAGGGGGAGGCCAGCAGGCGTAGTCACCAGCTACGGCTGGGGCCCGATAGCCAAGGCTGCGGCCGAGCAGCTAGCCAAGGCAGGCTTCACGGTCGTAGAGCCTCTGGTGACGCTGAGGACTAGGCCGAGGCCAGAGGAGATGGCTAAGCTTAACGAGATGGTAGACAACGTATCAGCCGCTGCCCTAGCAGCCTTAGCGGCCCAGAAGTGAGCTCACACTCCTCCCGACTATTGCCATCAGCACTGCCCACCTGACCAGGTCCTCCCTGGCCACAAGGCCCTTCGTGGCCATGCCTATGAGGCCCACAGAAGAACCCATATCGTGGGCTCCCGTAACCTCCTCCACAACTCTGTCGAGCTCAGACTTGGCGGCCCTCTCGGCGGCCCAGCCCGGAACCTCAAAGGAAGGGGCGAGGCCCACCGAGGAGCCCCAGGGGCCCACGTAGCAGGCCGCGTTGACCACAAGCCATCTATCGCTTACGTTAACTAGTCCCGCCTCAACCCCCAGGCCCTCCTCTGTCCCTAAGGCTCTCATGGCTCTCTCAGCCCTAAGGCATGCTAGCCTCACGGTCTCCTCAAGGCCTACGGGCTGGGGAGGAACTCCCTCTATGCTCACCTGCTCGAGCCTGGCGCAGAGGCCTGCGAGCCTAAAGGCGGCCTCAGACCCTCTTAGCTTGACGGGGTTGAGGCTGCCCAGGGCGACAAGGCGGCAGGAGGACCCCTCAGTCAAATGCCTTCACCTCACAGCTCAGTGCCGGAGGTAACACATCACCGAGGTCCTTGACATAAAAGTTGAGGAGGGCTCTTAAGCCCTCCGAGCCGTTTCTCCCTACCGTTTCATTTTATAGCGTTTTGTATCAGCGGTAGGGAGTTCCGCCTCGCCNNTAGGTGGGCCCTAACTAGAATATTATAGCTCGCTATATTTAAATTTAAATGTTTCTGCCCCCCTGAGCCATGAGGGAACCTGAGAAGCCGAGGGCCCAAATTATGTTGGGGTAAACTATCATCCTCTCCATGCCTCCCCAGCCCAGGCCTAGGTACTGGCCAGGTATGTAGAGTCCCAGGGCTACGAGGGCTATGGTGCCCAGGACTGCCCAAGGGGCTGACCAGCGACCTCTGAACACCGAGGCCGGATACGAGTCCAGGGAGGCGAAGAGGAAGGTTATCAGGGAGAAGATATCGTGGAGGTGGTACGGCGAGGTCTCGGTGAAGACTCCAACGCCAGCGGCCCCAATGCCTGTCAGTATCATGAAGGCCCTCAGCAGGTTCCTCGTCTTTGAGCCTCCAACGAACAGGATGGCGCCTATTACTAACAGGGCACCCATGACTATTATGGCCGAGTTAAATATCAGCGCATGGGGCGCCGAGGGGGCCAGCCTATAATTGCCCAGGTCGCTTATGTAGTTGTGCGACACGCTGTAGCCTGGGTATATGGCCTCAGCCACTATCATCAGTATCATAAACTCCGCCAGGCCAATAAAGACCAGGAGGCCTGCGAGCCTGTCCCTTAGGTCCAGGCGCAAAAGGGATCCCAGCCTTCATTGCTGTATACAAATTTATGTCTTACTGTTCATAAAATAATTATGATATGATAGTGGGCATAGGTCTGAAGCTTACAGGCTGCGCTGGGCCCTCGAGGGGTTCAAGCCTCATGTCGTCTTCATATGATATGCTGCAGAGGAACTCTGCCTCCTCATCAAATGGGTTCTCTATCCTGTGAGGCTCGTAGGGTCCAGTGAAGAAGTAGTCCCCTGGCCCCACGACCTTGGTCTCAGAGCCTATGGTAACCACTAGCCTGCCCCTTAACATGACAACGGCCTCAACGTACTTATGCCTGTGCATCGGCATCAGGCCTCCAGGCCTCACTACGAAGCGTCTCACCGCAAACCTCTCGGAGCCCGTCTCCTTGGTAATCAGCCACTGGATGTAGAATCCCTTGGTCCCCGGAAGGAGCTGGGACACGTCCTGCTTGGGTACCTGAAACATGTTGCCGAACAAGACGTTCCCCGTAGCATAGGCTCAGGGTTATTAATATCGCTTAGCCCTGAGGCGTTCGGTGACTGCATGGCTGAAGTGCATGTGATCGACGTGAGCCCCGGACCTCTCAGGGGCTATATCTCAGCCTTTGTCATTGTTGACGAGAAGGTGACGATAGTAGACCCAGGGCCTGAGACCGGCTATGAGAAGCTCAATGCATGGCTAAGGGAAAAGGGCCTGAAGCCTGACATAGTGGTGACAACCCATGTCCACCTGGACCATGCTGGGGCCGCCGCTCACCTGCTTAGGGACTACCCAGGGTCAATGGCCTATGTGCACCCCAGGGGGGTCCAGCACGTGGTTGACCCGTCAAAGCTCTACCAGGCCTCAACGCAGTTGGCCCCGCTTCTTCCCCAGACCTACGGCAGGCCCCTGGAGGCCGACGCTAGCAGGGTGTTGGCAGCCCAGGACGGCCAGAGGATAGCCCTTGGCCGCTCAAGCCTTCTGGTGATGCATACGCCGGGCCATGCGAGCCACCACATGAGCCTCCTGCTGGAGCCTAATGGAATTCTCTTTACTGGTGACTCGGCGGGAGTCATATTTGCCTTCGGTGGCCAGACCTTCAAGCTCCCCACCACGCCCCCGCCCTTCAAGCCAAAGATGTACCTGGAGAGCATTGACAAGATGATGGTGCATGGCGCCTCAAAGATGGCCCCAACCCACTTTGGGATCCACGACGATGCTCAGGGCCTGCTGAGGGAGGCCAAGGAGCAGGCGGCCCTATGGCTTGACGTGATAGCCAGGGCTGGGCCCTCGGCGAGCCTTGACAGGCTCGAGGCCGAGCTAGCCAAGGCAGATGACAACGTTGCCAGGCTCCTCTCGCTAAGGAACGAGGAGTTCGCCCTGAGGGGCTTTCTGGACACGACTGTTCAGGGCCTCGCGGAGGCCGTTAGGGCCGGCGAGTGGCCCTGAGGCTTTCTTAGTCGATAAGCCCTAGGCGGGGCTGGTTAACATCATAGAGGTTGCACAGACTTCAGGCAGGTAGAGGATATGACGGCTCGGCCCTACTTCTGCATTTACATAAGGCAGCCTAACCAGAACTAGACGGTGAAGCCCCTATATCTACGGCTACATGGGCTCCATATAGCAGGAGAACCCTATGATAGCTGGCGACGGGCGTACTAGGCATGTCAAGACCTAGGCCAAGCCTCTTGCCTTATTTTGTTGTTCCCGAGTCCCTGAGCTCCTTATATATGCCTGAGGCCACCCTTCTCCCCTTCCTGGTGAGGTCATAGTAGATGCCAGGAGGCTTGGCGCCACTCTCCCTTGCCTTGACCTTGAGCCAGGGCTTTACCGATGATGTCACAGATCTCTTCAGCGGCCCCTGGATCCTGGCCAGGAGCCCCATGGACTCAAGTCTCCTGCACGCCTCCTCTATGGCATCCTCGTCATACTTTGGCGCCCAGCCGCTGGACCCCATGAGCCTTCTAGCCATTAGCCACGGGGTGTCAGGTCCGTACTTGTAGATGTGTGCCAGTATTAGCTTCTCCAGCTCGCTCAGCCCTTCAACCAACCCTTTAGCCTCCGAGCCCTGGGTCAACGGGGGCCGGTGACGGTAAAAGCCATCGCCTGAGGCGTGATGAGCCACGCAGGACCTGAGGCCCTGACACTCTTTTAACCTCCTACAGCTCTGGATGTCATGAACACCTTGGCCCCAGCGCTGTCAGTGGAGCTGCTTCACGACATGCCTATATGGCTCGCCCTCAACGTCTGGGTCGCAATCGTGGTTCTCTACATATCCAAGGCAGTCTACCGCTCGCTGATCTCAAGGGGCTGGAGCGATGGCGTGGCGAAGTATATGGGGAGGAAGACGATACACATACTTGGCGGGGGTATGGTGGCCTACCTGCTTCCCTTCACCTTCCTAGAGCCATACCTGCCCTTCATAAGCTCCATGATACTTACGGCCTATATATACTACTACAGGCACTTCCGTGGGCTCATGGACTGGTTCCAGGACCCAGGTAACACCTACGAGGCCCACTTCACGATAACCTGGGGCCTGGCGGTCCTTCTGGGCTGGCTCCTCGGTGGCACTCCATGGGCTGGGGCCGTGCCGGCCCTCATGATGTCCTGGGGCGACGGGGTTACGGGCGTAGTAAGGGGCGTCAGGAGGGGCAGGAGGGTGAAGTCGTGGGAGGGCAGCATCGCCATGCTTGCAGCGAGCCTCGCCCTAGGTCTTATCTTCGGCTACGTGGGCCTAATCGCTGGGGCCGCGGCCACTATTGTAGAGAGGTGGGACGCCGTGGATGATAACATAACTGTGCCCTTGACGTCCCTCGTCATAATACTCCTGGGCCTCAGGCTAGCCCCATGGCTGGCGAGGCCCCTGATATGAGCACNNGAGCAGTTCGAGGGCCTGCGCCACAGAGGTAATCCATTTGCGTATCCACATAAATAGTTATCTAACTGAAACCGAGATATATATCTGCCTGTAAACCATTTAGGTTGCCCTGAACTAATGGGCGGCAGACTTGGAGGAACTGTACCTGCTCCTGGGAGGTCCCCAGGGAGGAGGCGTTGAGACCGCGGGCTCTGTGCTGACGGCCGCCCTCGCAGCTGCGGGCTATGGAGTTATGAGCGACCGCGAATACTACTCTAACATAGTTGGCAGGCATAGCTATATTCACTTTACCATCTCCGCCAGGAGGTTCCCCAGGAGCCTCACGTACCCTGTCCACCTCGTGGGGACCATGGATGCAGAGAGCGTCTTCACCCACTTCCACGAGGTGGTCAAGGGGGGTATCCTGGTTTACGACAGTGGCCTTGCCAACACCAGGCTCCAGCAGGTCATAAGCATGGAGCCTGAGGTAATGGAGAGGGTTAAGGAGAGGATGGCCTCCGCCGGGGCCCAGCAGATGACTATAGCAGCAGCTGTAGAGGCCGCCACTAGGATGGGTGCCAGGACAGTCGGCATTGACTATAGGGCAGTGCTCTCGGATGCCTCCAAGAAGCTGGGGGCGTCAAGCGTTGAGGTCCAGAGGTATAGGAACACAATACTGATAGGTGCTGCCGCAGAAGTGATGGGGATCGATGACGAGGAGCTCAGGACGGGCTTCGAGAAGAGGTTCTCTTCAAGGAATCCAAAGGCCATAGAGTCCAACATGGCTGTAGTTGACATAGTGAGGGACGAGGTGCCTAAGGACGTCAAGGGATCCCTGAGGCTTGACCCCTCAGCTCTCGACGTAGAGGAGATGATATCCGCTAGCGGGAACGACGTGATAGGCATGGCAAAGATAGTTGGCGGCGTCAGGTACCAGTCCTACTACCCGATAACGCCCGCCTCCGACGAGTCCTTCTTCATCGAGGCTCACCAGGTCGTGAAGGGCCAGGGGGGTCAGCAGGTGGGCTCAATAGTTGTCTTCCAGACGGAGGACGAGTTAGCCGCGATAAACTCGGCCATAGGGGCGGCGCTCACTGGTGCTAGGGCGGCGACCGCCACCAGCGGCCCTGGCTTCAGCCTCATGGTTGAGGGCTTGGGCTGGGCAGGACACAATGAGGTTCCAGTGCTCATAACCCTTTACCAGCGCGGCGGGCCCAGCACAGGGCAGCCAACTAGGGGCGAGCAGGCAGAACTACTGTTCTCCCTCTTCGCCAGTCACGGCGAGTTCCCGAGGATAGTGATAGCGAGCGGTGACATAGAGGAGGCATTTTATGACACTATTAAGGCCCTCAACTGGGCCGAGAAGTACCAGGTGCCCGTAATACACCTAGTTGACAAGTTCATGGCCAACGTGATATCCTCAATGCCTATGCCTGACCTGGGCAAGGTAAAGGTAGAGAGGGGCTCGCTGATAACTAAGGCCTCGGGTCCCATGAAACGCTTCGACCTCTCGTCACCCATAAGCCCTAGGCCAGTCATAGGCTCAGGGGCGATAACCTGGTACACAGGCGATGAGCACAACGAGTGGGGTCACATAAGCGAGGACCCGGTAAACAGGATCAGGATGTATGACAAGAGGATGCGCAAGCTCGACATCATGGACGCAGAGATACCACCTGAGGAGAGAGCTACATACTATGGTGATGACAACGCTGACTTCCTGCTGGTGGGCTGGGGCTTCGTCAAGGGGGCTGCCCTTGACGCGCTGGAAGAGCTCAGGGCCCAGGGCCTGAGGGGGGCCTACCTGCACCTCAGGGTCTTCAGTCCATTCCCCTCCAAGTACGTCAAGGAGATCATATCCAAGTTCGACCCCTCAAGGGTCATTGACGTGGAGAACAACTACCTTGGACAGGCAGCCAAGGTGATAGAGATGAACACGGGGATCGAGATAGACAGGTTCATAGTGAAGTACACGGGGAGGCCCATCTATAGGCACGAGCTTGTCGAGGCGGTTAAGAGGATCCTTGAGGGTAAGAGCGTGAGGGAGGTGTTGGCCTATGGCGAGTGAGGCGGCGTATAGGACCAACGTCTGGGTCGACTGGTGCCCAGCCTGCGGCAACTTTGGAATACTCACGGCGCTCCAGAGGGCGCTGGCTGAGCTGAAGCTGCCGCCTGACAAGGTGGTGGACGTCTCGGGCATAGGGTGCAGCGGCAAGACATCGCACTTCCTTAATGTGAACGGGGTTCACAACCTACACGGCAGGTCAATACCCTATGCCGAGGGCATAAAGCTGGCAAACCCTGATCTCACGGTGATAGTAAGCGGCGGTGATGGCGACCTGCTGGGCATAGGCGTCGGACACTTCGTAGCGCTGGGCAGAAGGAACCTGGATATAAAGGTGCTAATTCACGACAACCAGGTCTACGGGCTCACTAAGGGCCAAGCGGCGCCCACGCTAAGGAGGGGCGAGAAGGTTAAGTCCATGCCTATGCCTAACATGCAGGACTGGGTCAACCCGATAACGGTGGCCCTGGCCAGCGGCTACACCTTCGTGGCAAGAGGCTATGCGCTCTGGCTTGACAACCTCAAGGAGCTCATAAAGAGGGCCATACAGCACAGGGGGGCTGCCGTGGTAGACATACTCCAGCCGTGTCCTACATGGAATGACATATACACGCCTGACTTCTACAGGAAAAGGCTCTACAGGCTTGATGACGATAAGGACTGGGACCCTGTGGTCAGAAGCCCAAGCCAAGAGGAAGCCAATGAGAAGTTGACCAAGGCGTTCTCCAAGGCTCAGGAGTGGGGTGACAGGATACCTGTCGGGGTCTTTTACGAGAACCCTTACGTGGAGACCACAGCTGATACCATATCAAGGGTCAACCCGGCCTACCTGAAGATGCCGCCAGCGGCTAACACTATAAGCGGCCCAGACGGGACCCCAGTTATGGATCTGACCTCCTTTAGGGACATGTTCAGGAACTACGTGATCGCCGTGAG
>DAJS01000027.1:33059-37264 GCA_002496425.1 Acidilobaceae archaeon UBA162 | reverse complement strand
TACGGCGAGCCCAGTTGCCTATCAGGGTTGAGCGCTCCGACCTGGTCTCCTGGGTAGTATTTGACAGGCAAGACAAGGGCAACGCCCTTAGCCTTGAGGACCTCAGGTCTGCGGCTAGGATCATAGAGGCCGAGTGCTCGGAGCCCAGTACAACTGTGGTGGCTCTGACTGGGGCGGGAGAGAAGTTCTTCACTACAGGCGTCGACCTTGAGGAGACGGCGGCCGCCTCAGGGGATCCGGAGGCCGCCTGGAGACTGATGTATGAGGGCCTTGGGGGCCTGTGCAGGGCGGCGTTCAGCTGCTCTAAGCCTATAATAGCTGCAGTTAACGGCTACGCGCTCGGGGCCGGCTTCGAACTGCTTTACGTGGCCGACCTTGCATATGCGGTGAGGTGGGCTAAGCTCGGCGTGCCTCCAGCCAGGTATGGTATGGTGCCGCCCGCTAGCTCCACTATTGGAGTCCTGCTGGCCAACTCAAAGGCCGTGGCCTACCTGGCCCTCACGGGCCAGATGATAACGGCTGAGGAGGCCGTCAAGTATGGCTTCATAAATGATGTTGTTGACTCGACGGAGGCCCTGAGGGCCAAGGTCAACGAGGTGGCCTCGCTTATAGCCATGAATGACAGGGAGGCAGTAAGGCAGGTCAGGGCCCTTATGGCTGAGGTCAAGGGGCAAGCGCTCAGTGACAAGGGGCTGAGGACCCTGGCTGCCTTTACCGCCAGGAAGGTCGTGGGTGAGAGGGTCAAGGAGTTCCTGTCTAGGTAGTCAGCCAGGGCTCACATCGAGGGCCCTATCGCCAGCATCACCCAGGCCAGGGACTATGAAGAACCTGCTGTCCAGCTCTGGATCCACGGCTAGCACGTACACCGTTAGGTCAGGGTGCCTGTTGGTAAGGTACGATAGTCCAGGCATGGAGGCTATCACAGAGCCTATCACCACCTTCCCGGCCCCAAGGGCCTTGACCTCCTCCACCACCCTGTCAATAGTCTTGCCTGTCGCCAGCATGGGGTCCAGGACAACAGAGGTCCCCACGTGAACCCTGGGCAGCCTCCTGTAGTAGAGCTCTACCCTGACGTCCCTCTTGTCTTCAACTCTTCTGGCTGCTACCAGGCCGATCCTAGCGGTAGGGTAGACCTCACTGAAGCCCTCGAGCAACGGCAGCGCTGCCCCAAGGATCCCTATCAGTAGCGGTGGCGATGCGAGCTCTAGCTCCTCAGCGTAGGCCTTAAGCGGGGTCTCCACCCTTACCTTGGACCACTCGAGCTCCCTGGAGACCTCAATGGCCAGCAGCCTCCCGGCCTCCCTCATGTACTGGCGGAACTCCCAGGGCCGCGTGGAGGAGTTGCGGAGCCTCGAGAGAAGCCACCTGGCGTAGGGCAGCTCATTACCAAGGATCCTGGCCCTCGGCCACTCACGTTCAGCCAAGCCAGACGCCCTAGCTCCCTAACCGCCTGGTCTTTTAGGGCTACCGCCGAACCCATTTAGGCTACTTTGAACAGCTTTTAAGGGAGAGCCCAAACTCTTCTGGGACAAGCTCTTGCCCAAGGGACCTGTGGACAGGCTTGTCGAAGCAGTCAACAGGCTGGAGTCGGCAATTACTGAGGCTGAGGCCTATGAGAGGGAGGTAGAGGCGAGGCTTGTCAAGCTCTCGGACTCGTTGGTCTCTCAGATAATAGCTGAGGCTGACGCTGCTGTCAAGGAGTTCGCTGACGAGGTGGACAGGCTAGTCGCCAGCGAGGTTGCCAGGATAGAGTCTGAGGCCGAGGCGAGGGCCCAGCAGGAGGAGGCCAAGGTCAAGGAGATGGCAGAGAAAAACATGGATAAGGCCATAAATGCGGTGCTTGAGGCCGTGAAGAAGATGGCGACCTCATGAGGTGTCATGCTTGGGCTCCCCGGCGGCCTACGCCAAGGTCGTCCCTAGGCTCAGGATTCTTAAGGCATCTCTGCTAGGCTCCAGGGCTAAGGAACTGGGACCAACTCTTACCGAGGCTATGGGCATGCTCAGGGACACCGTTTACTCCCAGGCCGCTGAGGCCAAGGACCCGAGGGCCGCGGAGGCAGCACTGGCCAGAGCCTTCTTCTCAGCTGTAGACTCGCTAGAACACATGGCACCTGAGGAGGCCGCTGGCGTGGTTACTGTAGTGGCCAGGGCTCAGGAAGCCAAGGACCTAGCCGCTATGGCCAGGGCGCTAGCAGAGGGATCCCAGCTGCCCTCATGGCTGCCAAGCTTCGAGTGGTCCAGGTCGCCTCTGAGCAGGCTCGCCGAGGACCTCTCCGTGTCACCAACGCTGGGCAGGCTGGCTGACATAGCCCCGTCCTATGGGGACCTGGGGAAGCTCATAACCGAGGCTGTGGAGCTCTATGGGGAGCTCAAGGATCCAGCAGCCTTCACCTGGCACTCGCTCGTGGCCACGGCCAGGACATACACGGATGCCATAAACTCCGTGCCACGCGTAGACGTGGACCCAGTAGAGAGATCCCTCTGCCCTCTGCTTGAGGAGGCTGCGGCGTTGGGCCTACTCGAGGCCTGGGGCGCCAGGGTGCCCCCGAGGCTGGTCGAGGAGGCCTACTCGGATCTCAAGGCCTGTAGACTCCCATGGAATTCCATGGCTGCCAGCTATGAGAGGTCCCTCGGAGGTGAGGCCATGGCGCTGGCCCAGGAGGTCTCGGGTTACTTCAGGTTCGTTAGGCTTGAGGGCAGGACCCTTAGTGACCTTATGCAGTCGGCCAGGAGGACAGCAAGGATAGCTGCCCAGAGGGCGGCCGAGGCGATCTTCTCAGCCTACCCGTTCACTGCAGGGCTCGTAGCTGCGGCCGCTGTGCTGCTCTACATAGACTACGAGAACGTCAGGACAGCCCTACTATCGCTGATGATGAGCCTGCAGCCAGAGGAGTTTCAGGCCTATCTCATCTGATGGCCCACAGCCAGGCCCCTCTCGACGCCGGCAACTAATATGAGGAGGACCACGGGGAGGTCAGCGGCGAAGCCTATGTAAGTGTTAACCGAGAACAGGAGATCCTCAAGAGCCCATTTACTAGGCCCTCAAGCAAGTAGGGGCTAAACATCATGCCCATTACCATAGCTGAGACCAGGGTGGGATGTCGTACCTGTTGAGGTATTCGCCGAGGACCTCAGCTAGGCCGGCCAGTAGCGCCAGCTCCAGCAGCGAGAGGTCTAAGGCTGAGCCGCTGGGCCAGGACAACTTCGGCATATTTAGGTCGGGTCCGCATTCTGAGCAGGGCGGCCCATGGGGAAGCGCCTGGTTGTCCGAGAATACATGGGGACTCACGTACCATCCGACGTCGCCCCCTAAATCATGGCTTAAAGGACTCCAGCGCCGCACTGACCGCCTCGGCAGGATCAACGTTCAGGCCTAGATCCCTTAGTGCCATGCCAAGGGCCCACAGGGCCCTTGAGACCAGCAGTGGTGACGCCTGGATGCCCATGTGACCCACCCTCATCACCTTGCCTTGAAGTGGTCCCCAGCTCCCGGCCAACATGGTGTTGTACCTGGATCAGGCCAGCTCCCTCACCTTAGCCTCATTGACGCCCTCGGGGACCTCGAAGGCAGTGACTATAGGCGACGAGTGCTCCAGGCCAGCGGGGTAGGGCCTCAGGCCCATGGCCTCAATGCCCGCCCACGTGGCCCTTCTGGCCGCCAGGTGCCTTGAATAGACAGAGTCAAGGCCCTCCTCAAGCACCATGTTGATGGCCTCTGAGACCGCGTAGAGCAGGGGCTCACTGACCGTGTACGGGAACACGCCCCTCTTGTCTAGCCACTCCTCCCACTGGGCCAGGCTCATGTAGAAGCCTCTGTAGCCGGTTCTCCTGGCCTCCTCCATGGCCTCAGGGCTTACTGACATCATCGTGACGCCCGCCGGGGCGTTAAGGGCCTCCTGGCTCCCACCTATGGCCACGTCAACGCCCCATGAGTCCACGTCAACCAGTACAGCCCCAAGCGTCGAGACCACGTCAGCTATTACCAGTAGCCCTGCCGACTTGGCAGCCCTGGCCATGGACCTAAGGTCATTCAGTATAGCCGATGGCGTGTCACAGTGAACCACTGTCAGGCCCTGGCATCCCTGTTGACCTCTATGGCCCTCTCCACGGCAGACACATCAGCTGACCTTCTCCAGTCGAGCCCAAGGGTCACGGGAACTCCACCACAGGATCTAACCAGGTCAGCAAAGGCCTGACCATAGACC
>DAJS01000027.1:32766-33002 GCA_002496425.1 Acidilobaceae archaeon UBA162 | reverse complement strand
CATAAGGTAGACCCTTGACCTTGAGGCCCCGAAGAGCCTTGCTGCCCTTGACCTTAGCCGTTATAGAACTCCAGGAACTTCGGATCAAGGTCGCTGTTGGTGGGTCTTCTGGTCATGGCTATGAGGACCCTATATGGGACCTCTGTGGGCCCTGGGGTCATTATGAGCCTATCGTCCTTGGGCATCGAGTACTCCAAGACCTTCGCCTTGGCCCCTAGTAGCCTGGAAATTAAGGT
>DAJS01000027.1:26989-32724 GCA_002496425.1 Acidilobaceae archaeon UBA162 | reverse complement strand
CTATGCCTGACCCGGTGGGCGAGCTGACCTCTAGGAAGCTGAGGGAGGCAGAGGAGAGGATAAGGAAGGCCCACCAGGACGCCGTGGCGGCTCTGGAGAGGGAGAAGGAGAAGGCCATAGAGGAGATAAGGCAAAGGCTCAGCAGGGCAGCCGAGGAGTTTGCCTCCTACCTGTCCTAACGGGGTCGGAGGGCAAGTTTTAATTTCCAATATATCACTTACCGTCTGACAAAAGCCTTGCAGGTCGAGAGGACCTGGAAGTACCCTAGGGGTTACCTGAGGCTGGTCTCCATCGTAACCACCTTCGCTGCTGTGCTCAGCCCGCTGGACAGTACCATAGTCTCCATATCACTTCCTTACATAGCCAGAGGAGTAGGCGCCACATACGTTGAGACCCTGTGGATTCCTCTCGGCTACCTGGTCTCGTTGTCCTCAATGCTCCTCCTCTTCGGCAGGCTGGCAGATACTAGAGGCAGGAAGAGGATCTTCACATCCGGCTTCATCGTCTTCGTGCTGGGCACGGTGATGTCAGCGCTCTCCACAAGCGGCCTAGAGCTTGATGCCTGGAGGGTCGTCCAGGGCGCCGGCGGAGCTATGATAGCCTCGAGCAGTGCCGCCATAATAACTGAGACCTACCCTCCATGGGAGAGGGGCAAGGCGTTCGGCTACTGGACACTCGCGGTATACACGGGTACCACTTTAGGGCCAGTGGTAGGAGGAGCCATAGTTAGCACGCACTACATAGCAGGGATGCCGAGCTGGAGGTGGGTCTTTCTGATCACAGTGTTCCCAGCCGTGATCGGCGCCTCGCTCTCAGCTGCGCTGCTCAAGGAGTCCGAACAGCTGGCCAAGGACCAGCCACTTGACGTTACGGGCGGCCTGCTCGCCCTGACTGGAATATGGCTGACACTGCTCGGCGTGAGCATAGGTGGCTTCGAGGGCTGGCAGGCCCCATACCTGGCCGCGCTGGCAACAGGCCTGGCGCTCTTAGCGGCCTTCGCTGCCTGGGAGGCCAGGATGGGAAGGAGGGCGCTGCTTGATATAAGCCTCTTTAGGTCGATCCCCTTCACTGCCGGCAACCTGGCTGCACTGCTTAACTACACTGGTTACTTCTTCGTCCCCTTCTTCCTCAGCTATTACATGGAGGTGGTCCTTCACATGGGCTCTCTCGAGGCCAGCCTCCCGCTCCTCTCGCTCTCCCTCGCCATGGTCGTGCTCTCGCCTATCAGTGGCAGGCTCTCCGACAGGCTCGGGGCCAGGCCGCTGGCCACTACAGGCATGGTGTTGATAGCAGTGGGCATGGGGCTCCTGATGCAGCTCGGCCCCAAGGCCTCACTTGGTGATGTACTGTGGAGGGCCGTGCTGATCGGGGTCGGCATGGGGCTCTTCTCAAGCCCCAACACCGCCTCTGTCATGGGCTCTGCCCCCAGGGACAGGCTCGCCGTGGCCTCTGGAACGCTGAACGTCATGAGGTTCGCGGGCCAGTCGCTGAGCCTGGTTATAGCCGGGGCTCTGGCAGCTGCCTACATACCTAGGCCTGTGTTGGTCTACGTGTTCACAGGGCTTAAGGTAGGCCAGACCTCCATCAGTGGCCAGGCGTTCGTTAAGGGCATGAGAAGGGTGTACGAGGTGATGATGTTTGTCCTGCTGGCTGGGGCAGTAGCCTCAGCGCTTAGGGAAAGGCACTGAGACACACGTACTTAGGCTTAAAGTCCAGGTCCCACTGCAGGTGCCAGTGATAGGCCTTGTCCCTTGACGTGAGACAGCTCATATCCATGGATCCCAGCTCCAGGGAACGGTTCATGCGTGGCGTCTTCGGTCAGCTGATGGGCATGAGCAGGGATCAGGTGATCAACGCGCTTGTGGCGTTCATATCTCAGCTCTCCTCAGTCGCCAACGACGAGCAGTACAAGGAGGTGTGCAAGACCAATGTAAGCATAATAGCGTCGCTACCGCCTGAGACCGCCAGACAGGTAGTTCAGATGAGGCTTGAGGCCCAGTCAAGGCTGTCACCGGGGCTGAGGGAGAGGGACCAGAGGCTGCTGAACCAGGCCATAGCCGAGTCGCCCTACAGGGACAAGATAATGTCCCTGCTGTCGTGACAAATGATAATGCAAGCTCCACCCCTTTCAGGGTCAAAAAGCCCAAAAACCTTTCTTTTATGGTTCACTTACCTTACCCTTGCACCTTACTCTTGCCCTGAACCCCTGACTGAGCCACCGGCCCCTGGCCCCCGGCCTCAGGGGCTCCCGAGGGAGCTGGGGTGGCAGGGCTGCCTACAGGCCTCATTATTGGCTGTACCCCAAGGTTCCTGAGCACGACCTCGAGGTCCCTGGTGAACACGCCACTGTAGACGGAGTAGAAGAACAAGGCCAGGCCCACCAGGATCGCTGCCACTGTGTCCCACGGGAACGGTATGATAGGTGTTGAGAACGGACCGTACTGGCCTANNGAACGTCAATATGTAGGCCGTGAAGATGACCGCTATGACCCAGTAGCCGGCGTTGGTGTGGGCCCTGCCCTCCTCGTTCATCTCCCTCTTAAGCCACTCTGTGAGGCCAACTATGGCGGCTATGTTCACTATGACGAAGCCTACCAGGAGCGCCACGTTAGTAGCCGTGAGTGGCGCCTTCTTAGAGGCCAGCAGGTACTTGCCCACCGGGTACGCCAGGAGCCACGTAGAGAGGCCTAGGATTATCCAGTAGACTATACCCGCTATAATGCCATGGGACCTGTTGACGCCAAACCTTGAGGGCGCAACCATCATGTAGTAGAGGCTGACTCCTATCAGTATGAACACCGAGGCCAGCCAGTATACCGAGAACGTGGACCAGTATACTATCAGATAGGCCGCTATGAAGGCTATGGTGCCTATGACCCAGGCAGCAGCGTTGTTGCCGAGCCTGAAGGGCCTGGGCATATTGGGCGCCGTCTTCCTCAACACCACCAACGCTGAGCCGCCAATTATGTAGGTTAGCACCGTGGTCAGCGATATGAAACCTACTATCAGGACCCAGGCCGGGTAGGGCAACATGAACAGGGCGCCCACGAGCCATGACGTTATCAGCGCTATCCACGGTATCTTATACTTGTTGAGCCTGAGGAACCATTCAGGCAGTATGCCGTCAGCGGCGAGGCCGTACAGGGTCCTGCTAGTGGTACCCTCGTAAATCCAGCCAGTGCCGCTAGGTGAGACCACGGCATCTATGAGCAATATTATGGCCCAGCCTACCAGGAGGCCTATGCCTGACATAAGGACCAGCTCGTAGAACGGGCCAGCGCTGAAGGGCTTGAGGTACTTGGCATCAAGGGCCAGGTTTGAGGTGTTGAAGTACGTCGAGCTCGTGTTTACCAGGGAGGCCTTAAGGGCCGTCCAGTTTCCGGCTGCCACTGGAACAAGCTTCCAGCCGTTGCCAGTGGTCACGTTGAGGAGCAGCTTGGACCAATTAATGCCGCCTATGAAGGAGGCCTGGAGCAGTACGTAAAGTATTATGGCAATTATGAAGCCTGTTATGGTGCCGAGGGGCACGTCCCTCTGCGGATTCTTCGTCTCGCCGCCGAAGTCAAGGCCCTGCCTGAAGCCCAGATAAGCGAAGACTATCCCTGTGGTGGGCAGCGCGAAGAAGACTGGGGCCCAGCCATAGGCCACGAAGCCCTTGGCTGAGGGCCAGCTGACGCCGGCAGGGGCCGTGTAGACAACGCTAAAGTTATGGGGGTGGAATATTAAGGCCAGTATCAGGGCCACAGTTATCGATGGTATCAAGAGCTTCCACCAGCCGGCTCCGTGGCTTATGGCGCCGAAGATCTTGACGCCGAACCAGTTCAGGAGGAAGAACACTGTCAGGAAGGCAAATGCTATCCCGAAGCCAACGCCCGTCAGGAGGCCTGTGACCGTCAGCAGGGGCGGCCACGTGCTGGGCCACCAAGACTGTAGATAGGTTACGGCGGCCTCAGCCTCGGCAGGGGCCACGGTCATGGCGCTCAGCAGGTAGGCCCAGCCCAGCAGGGTGGACGTGAAGCTGCCGTGGCTGTAGTGGGGGTACCTGACTATGGCGCCCGACTTAGGTATGGCGCCACTGAGCTCAGCGAAGGCGAGGGCTACAAATAGTAGCAGCACACCAGCTATAATCCATGACAGTATGGATGCAGGTCCTGCCATGGCGCTAGCGTAGAAGGAGCCGAACAGCCAGCCGCTGCCGATTATGGCCCCAAGCACTAGGAACATTATCTCAAAGAACCCAAGGGCCCTCCTCAGCTGCCTGTCGGTGGCCTCTGCCTCCTCTATGCGCTCTTGCCTTACCACCGAAGGCCCACCCTCCTATACTGGGAGTAATTAAGCGTGGGCCCTATTTAAGTCCACCGGTCTCCCATTCTCTATGTTTAGATTGAATGTGCGCTCCTAAAAAGCCCTTCGGAGCTAACGCAGACCAGGGGCCCGCTTGAGGAGGTGCGTTGTGGCCAGCGGAGTCCTTGTGGAGGACGGGAGGGTCCTCCTCATAAGGCACCCTAGGCTTGGCGTGTGGATATACCCGGGGGGTCACGTGGAGCCCAACGAGACGCCAAGGGAGGCCGCCGAGAGGGAGTTCAAGGAGGAGACAGGGCTTATGGTCGAGGTGGTAGGGCCCAGGCACGGCATAGGCGGCGATGGAGTTACTGAGGAGCCCCTTCCACTGACGATACTGCTTGAAACCGTCAGGTACCCTGATGAGGTCCACATACACTACGACCTGGTCTTCCTGGTCAGGATGGTTGGAGGGCAGCTAAGGGAAGGGAGGTGGTTCGCTGCTGACGAGCTAGAAGGCCTGGAGACCTATGAGAACGTGAAGGAGGTCCTGAGGCTGGCCCTCAGAGCGACGGGTCAAGGCGTCCTGAGACCTTGATCTCCATTGCCAGGTAGTCGCCTGAGACCTCGGCCGGCCTGTGGGCTATCCCCCTTGGTATAAGTATGGCTTGGCCCTCCTCGACATTGAAGGTTCCCTCCTCGGTCTCCCAGCGGGCCCTTCCCGTCAGGCACACTATCAGCTCGTCAGCGTCCAGGTTCCTATGGAAGAACGGGAGCCCTGCCCTCCTCCTTGAGACCTCCACGCTTATGGACCCCTGGCCCCTGAAGGCCTGGAGTGGCGGTATGGCGGCAGGGTCCTCCATGTCAGGCGTCCTCAGGTCCCTCAGGCTTATCACCTTTACATGCCTTGAGGCCTTTATGACCCTGGCCCTCCCCTCCCTGGGAACCTCTATATCGAGGTCCGAGGAGGTAACCCTCTCGCTGCTCAAGTCGGCCCGCCGCCAGTCCCCTTGCCTGCGGCAATAAAAGGGTGCCTTGTTCTGAGTGCCAGAGGACCTAAGGCCCAGGCACCTTAGTAAAGCTCGAGCCCCTTGAGGGCCCGCTTATTTGTCTCCGCACAGGAGGTCTAACTCAAAAACAAGGACAAGGGCACGGGCTCAGTGCTGGCTCAGGTACCTTATTATGGCGTTAGCAGCGTCCATACCGCTCTTCAGGGCTGGGCCCAGCTGGCTAGGCCCGTGAACCACGTCACCGGCGGCGAAGACGCCCTTCCTGTCAGTCATGAGGTCCTTGTTGACGACTATGGTGTTCCACTTGGTCAACTTTATGCCACAGCACTCGCCCTCGAAGGGTGGCGTGGCCCTCTCGCCTATGGCCTCAAGCACGAAGTCAAAGTAGGAGTCGAACTCGGAGCCAGGTATGGGCTCAGGCCTCGGCCTCTTCTCGCCAGGCCC
>DAJS01000027.1:21339-26962 GCA_002496425.1 Acidilobaceae archaeon UBA162 | reverse complement strand
CTGTATGATATTGGCACCGTGAGCTCCCATATCTCGACGCCTGAGGCCTCAATGTTGGTCATCTCCATGGGACCCATGGGGGCCTCGTTCCTGGTTCTCCTGTAGCTCAGCACTATCTTGTGCACCCTGTCCCTGTACTCAGGGTAGGTCCTCGGCACGTAGGCGGCGTCCTCGGCCGTGTAGCCGCCGCCTACCACAAGCAGATCACCCCTTATGTTAGGTACTATTGACCACGGCCTGTAGCCGAACTTGGCCAGGTGAGTCGCCACGAGGAACTCCATGGCGGGGTAGACCCACGGCAGCTCCTCGCCAGGCACGTTAGACTTGCTGCTGGTCCAGGTGCCGGTGGCTATGAGGACGGCATCGTACTGGTTTATCAGATCCTCTATATCAACGACCTCCTTTGGCTTCACGAGCTCGTCCATCTTATCTAGGTTCCTGTTGCCCACCTTAGTGTTAAGGACAAACTCAACGCCAGCGTCCATGAGCTCCCTGACGCCCTCCCTAATCGGTGGCTTTGGAATCCTGTCGACGTGTATCCCGAAGATAAGCATGCCTCCTGGCTCAGGCAACATATCATATATTGTTACTTGGTAGCCCTTACACCTCAGGACCCCAGCAGCACCAAGGCCTGCGGTGCCAGCCCCTATTATGGCCACCTTCTTTCCTACGCCAGTAGGCACCTGGTTGGGCTTACATCTCAGGAACTTCAAGCCTTGTCACCACAAGGAGCATACGGACAAGAGGATTTTATATGTTAGAGGTGCAACTGTAAGCTGCGGACACGCCTTGACCTGTGAGAGGGGATCCTTAGCTGAGTGTGGCGCTGAGTGGATGGTATGCAGCGATGGGATGCCGGGGGCGGTGGGGGAGATTATCAGGGTCTTCAGGTACCTTAGGCCAGGCTCTCTGATACCAGCCGTGTCCCAGAACATGGAGTGGGCCTACTTCCTCTACTTCAACGTGTCGGGCTCAGGCTTCTACCTAGCCATGAGGAACGAGAAGTTCAACGACCCCACCTGCGCCAGGGCAGTCAAGGAGGAGCTCCTAGGCCGCCTTGATGAGGTTCTGGCAGGTGACACCAACGCGCCCGTGGTCCGATACATAGTCGCCAACGCCATGTTTCCATCAGGCTGACAGTACGATAGCTTAAGTCCTTGCTCTATAAGGAGTAAGAGGGGCTTAAGCTGAAGAGCTTCGACTACAGGGGCAAGGTGTGTCCAGAGGGCTATGTGCTCGTCATGAGGGTTCTGGACTCGCTCAGGCCTGGCGATGAGGCTGAGGTGATAATGGATTCCTACGAATGTGCCGCCATGGTTGTCTACTCCCTAACGCACAATAGGTCTATCAAGCTCTCCGTGGACAGGGACGGGAGCCTGATCAGGCTCAGGTTCATGAGGCTCTCCTAGGCCCCTTGGCCACCAGTATGCCCACCAGGGCAGGCATAGCCCTGAACCTGGCCCACCTGAACCTCCTACTGGCCTCAGCTAGCAGCTGGGTTGGCGTCATCATGTGAAGCACAGTGTCTGTTATGTCGCTGAACCTTAGCCCTGCCTTCCCGCAGCCCGCTGCCAGCCCTATGGCTGGGCCCAGGAACTTGAAGTGTGCTATTGAGGCCGCCAGCTCAAGCGGGTTCTCAGGCCTGTAGAGGTCGAGCACCACCAGCACCCCATCGTCCTTGAGGACCCTGCTGAACTCATCGAGGGCCCTCACGTGGCTGGCGGCATCCCTGAATGAGAACATAGCTATGACACCATCAAGGACCCTGTCCCTTATTGGGAGGCCCTCGAAGACCCCTTGGACGGCCCCGGTCCCGCTTACCTTGGAGATCACCTTAGCCAGGTTCCTGGGGGCGGGGTCCACCGCTACTATGGTGACGTCAGGGTATAGGGCCCTTACTACAGCGGTTGAGGTTCCCGGCCCGCAGCCCACGTCAGCTATCAGCGCCGGCCTCCTGCCCAGGATCCTCGATATTGCCGCTGCGGCCAAAACCCTGAGCTTAGGGGCAATGTAGAGGCTTATGGCGTCGCTTACCGGCTCGTAGCAGCCCAGGTCCGCCAGGCCCTCTATGTCTGTGACTATCGTCTGCCAGAGCTCTTCCCCCAGCCCTGACAAGACTTCTCGAAGCCCCTTGGTGTGTGCCGGTTAATTACTGCTGGCCTGGCGGCGGATCCGCAGAAGGCCTATATACGATAGGTGTAGTGGGAAAATAAGGGAATATTTAAGTGTTAGGGACTTTGGTCTTCATGGGGCTCATGGGGCCTCACACCGCCGAGGTCTCAGGGATTACCCACAGCAGAGGTTGACACTGAAGGAGACGCCGCGCCACCTGAGGCCCAGGGCCTTGGTGATGCTCCTAATCTACAAGGGTGTCCCAGTGCGTTGCAATAAGTGGCGCCGGGCCCTCTGTCGTCTTCTAGGGCCTCAGGAGTTTGCTGGAGAGGCCGTCAATGCTGAGAATAAGGTCGTCAGGGCCGCGGGAGGCTCGACAGCCCTTAAGTCAACTGACCTTGAGCGTGTGCTAAGGGAGGTAACCAAGGAGGTAATGCCGCGAGAACTATATAGCTATGATCGGCGACTCACCGAAGCGCCTCAGGTCCACCTTGTCGCCGGGCTCGGCCCCCTCGACAGGTATTATCCTGACGCCCAGCGGCGACCCCTTCGCCCTAGAGTAAGAGGCAACATCAAGTATGAGACCAGCTATTCCAGCTTCGTCCGCAGGTACGGCTACCATGTCAAGGCCAGCCACGCACACGCCGCTCAACATGGCCAGATACCTAGCGGTCACGTCTCCCTCGCTGGCCCTAGCCTTGAGCCTAGAGTCCTCACCCACTGGCAGCATGACCTCGTTAAAGCCCACGGACTGCAGCTTTGAGGCCGCTGACCTTATGGCCTCATTGACGGCCCTGACGCCAAGAGTGAAGCCAGGCCTTGGCATCCTGACCCCGGCCACCATTTCAGTGAGGCCAAGCGATGAGTCCTCCATCCAGGGCGACACGCTGAGGTCAACGCCTCCAACCTCATAGCTGCCCTCCTCAGCCACGGTGCTGGCGAAGGCCAGGGCGGCCCTGCCCGCCTCAAGGGCGGCCACCTCAAGGGCCTTGAGGCCACCTGACCTGTAGGCGTCCGCCAGGTAGTTGGGGTACGTGAGGGCCGCAGTGATAAGCTCCTTGCCTGGCGTCGCCGATGCCAGCGGGTAGTAGGGAGTTATGAAGTGCCCAATGCCTAGGACATTAACAGCTATCCTGGTGGCGTTTGCAGGATCCGATGAAGAGGCCCTTATCATAGCTCTCGCCGCCAGCCTCGCCGCCTCCCAGCTGGGCTCTCTCAGCAGCAGGGGCGCGTAGACCGAGGCCTCAGCAAGCCTAACGGCGGCGTCAACACCTTCCTGTGTTAGCTCAAGGCCTCCTGAGCTCACCAGGACCTCCTTCGAGACTGGCTCCGTGGCCTTGACTAGCGCGTCTGCCATGTTAGGGGCTATGCCAGGCAGGGAGATCCTAACGTAGGTGGGCTTCACGCTGAGCCTTGATGAGGCCCTGTCAATAGCCTCGAGCAGGGCAGAGGCGGCTGACTGAAGGTCGTTGGCAAGGGCCTGAGGGTCTGAGATGTCAGCTGTGCCTAGGTGAAGCGTTAAGGCTCTTATCACGTACCCAGACATCTTGGTCCCGCACCAGGGCGCTGCGGGCTGAGAATTTTAGCTTCAGGCGGCGCTCGAGGACCGAAGTGCCAGGGGTTGGTGCTCGAGGGCCTCAAGGAGGCAGTAAGGAAGTTCCTGGGCGGCGGACCCTCTTATAAGGACAGCGTAAACGAGTTCATCAGGGACCTGCAAAGGGAGCTGATAAGGGCTGACGTCAGGGTTGATCTAGTCAAGAGGATAAGCGACGAGATAAGACAGAAGGCCCTCGAGAGGGAGCCGCCGCCGGGGGTCAGCAGGAGGGACTGGTTCCTCAAGGTGGTCTATGATGAGCTCGTCAGTCTCTTCGGCGGCGAGGAGCCGCCAAGGGTTGAGCCTAGGAAGTTGCCATGGACTATACTGCTCGTAGGCGTCCAGGGCTCAGGCAAGACGACCACGGCGGGCAAGCTGGCCAGGTTCTACATAAGGAGAGGCTATAGAGTCGGCCTCGTGGGTACTGACACCTACAGGCCTGGGGCCCTAGAGCAGCTGAGGACCCTTGCCCAGCAGGCCGGAGCGCTGTCCTACGGCGAGGATAAGGGCGACCCGGCGCAGATAGCCAAGAGGGGCGTGGAGGAGCTCAAGAGGCAGGGAGCCCAAATAATCATAGTTGACACGGCTGGCAGGCACGGCCAGGGCCAGGAGGCAGCGCTGCTGGAGGAGATGAAGTCGATAGCCTCAGCGGTGGGTCCTGACGAGGTAGCGCTGGTCATAGATGCCTCCATAGGCCAAAGGGCCTACGACCTGGCCAGACGCTTCCACGAGGCGACACCCATAGGCACTATAATAGTGACAAAGCTTGACGGCACTGCCAGAGGGGGTGGAGTCCTCTCAGCCGTGGCGGCCACTGGAGCCAGGGTCAAGTTTGTTGGCACTGGCGAGAAGCTTGACGAGCTAGAGCCGTTCAGCCCGCCAGGCTTCGTATCCAGGGTTCTCGGCCTCGGCGACGTGAGGTCACTGATAGAGAGGGTTAGGGAGGCCGAGCTTGAGGAGGAGGCAGTCAAGAGGGTAGAGGAGGACATAGAGAAGGGGAGGGTGAACATGAGGACCATATATGCTCAGCTGAGATCCATAAGGAGGCTCGGCCCGTTGAGCAAGGTACTCGAGCTGCTGCCTACCTCGAGGCTACCAGTCAAGGTTGACAGTGAGCAGACAAAGCTCGGCGAGGAGAAGATAAGGAGATGGATGGTGATAATAGATAGCATGACCTACGAGGAGCTGGACAACCCTGAAATGATAGACAGGTCAAGGATGAGGAGGATAGCCTATGGCAGTGGGACATCTGTCAACGACGTCAGGGAGCTGCTGACCTACTACAAGGCCATGAAATCGATGGTCAGGAGGCTGAGGAGAGACAGGAGCCTGCTGAGGAGGCTTGGCGTTCAGCTGCCTGAGGGCGAGGACGAGGAGGAGGCCTGAGTCTGCTGGAGGACCTGACCCCTGGCTATCACTATCTCCACTGCCGCCACACGCGCCTTGCCCTTCTCCTCCTCGATATCCTCATACCTGGCGTCAAACGACTTGACGTATATGTCCTTGAAGTACCTGGACTTGACGGTATTTATAACGTCAACGGCCTTGCACACGGCCCTTCCCCTCGCCTTTACCACGACCTCCTGGGCCTCCGCGTTAGTGAAGGCATCTATTATTGCTAGCACGTAGTTAACCGGGGACTTCTTTCCTATCAGCACCACGGGGGTACCTGACCTCTGGGCCTCCGCTGACACCTTTAGGCACCTAGCATCGCTGCGCCCAGGCAATTATAAGCAGTGCCTTTCAGGCCTCTCTGCCGCGTCGCAGATCATATGCGACAGCCACGGCTGCCAGGATAACTGAGGTGCTAGCGATGCCAGCATTGGTCAGCCTCCCATAGCCCTCAACCCTGAAGTGCATGGCCACGTTGACGTAGCTGCTATTGCTAGCGGGGACCACAACGGCAACCAGATAGCT
>DAJS01000027.1:14293-21298 GCA_002496425.1 Acidilobaceae archaeon UBA162 | reverse complement strand
CTGGAAGGCCTGCTCCACGAATATTGGGTTGCCCTGGAGGCCGGCTATGTCTATTATGACCCCCGCCCTTAGGTCCTCATCAACCTGCTCAGAGACTATCTTGAGTCCAAGCCCCTTGACCTGGGGTAACAGCCCTATGGGGTTAACCCCCATGTTCATGTATATGACCTCCTCGGCCCCTGAGGCGTTGATGGTTACGAGGCCGTTGACGCTAGTCGGCATGACAACTACAGCGACGGCCCCCACCTGAGAGGACGGCACTGAGGCGGAGTAGGAGGTCGAGAGCTTAACGCCGAAGAGGTCGGCGACCGCGGCAGCTACCACAAGGGCCACGGCTAGGTATATTAGGAACCTGGCCAGTGGAGTCCTCAGCCACCTCAAGTTGGCTCAAACCTCCTGCTCATGTAGGCCAGGTAGGAGCCTAATAAAACAATGAACACTGCCGGCACGACTGCTGCCTCCCACGTGGGCGTGCTAACCTTGGCCAGGAAGTCGTAGATCACGGTGTAGAAGCCCATGGCGTTGGAGAGCTGTTGGAGCGTCTTTATGTCGTCGAAGAGGCCGAGGAGGTAGAGGAAGAAGGAGAGGGCCACGTAGGCGAAGTAAAAGGACACGCTGGCCACCATAGCGACCCCCTGGGCCCTGAACCTGCTGCTCAACAGCAGAAAGATAACGCCATACATCTGGGACTGGACGAAATAGGAGAGCCAGAGGGCCACGAAGTCCAGCGGGTTCTTGAGCACCACGGGGTAGAGCATAAACCCTATCACGAGGGCTGGGAGGCCAAGGAGTATGAGCGCAGGCATGATAACCCTGGCCACGTAAAGGGTCAGCGCCACCTGGAGCCTTGAGATCGGATAGCTCATGTAGACCTGGAAGAGGCCTCCCTGTATCACGTTAACCAGGTCGGCAGCCGACCTGAGGGCCATGTATATCGTTGCCACGGCAAGGCCTATCATCACTGGGTTGAAGGCGTTGTTAGGGTTAAGCGCGCCTATAGGAGACGTTATTGGTATTATGACTGAGAGGGCCCCGGCCATGATTCCGACCACAAGGAGCAGTATGTCAAAGGCCGGGGGCCTCAGGGCGTCCCACATGTCTATGTAGAGCAGCTCCAGCGCCCTTCTCGCTGACATGCTCTCACCTAAGCAGCTCCTCTATGTTTGGCTCAACCATGTCGACGCCGTAGATCTTAATGCCCTTTGATGCTGCCTTGGCCAGGGCATCCAGCAGGTCAGCGTCCCTGTTGCCCTCTAGCTGCACTATCACCTCAGGGCCAGAGGTGGCAGCCTTTAGCCCCATGGAGCCAAGCTCCTTGGCAAGTGCCTCAGGCTCAGGTGTCCTTACTCTGACACGCCTTAGGCCCTTGAGTATCTCCTCAGGTCCCCCTGAGATGGCCACGGAGCCTGACTTGAGCACCACTATCCTGTCAACGACTCTCAGCACCTCTGAGAGCACGTGGCTCGAGAGTAGCACGCTGGCTCCCTGCTTCTTGAGCTCTACCAGGAGCTCTAGTACTGACTCCCTCTCTACAGGGTCAAGGTTGCTCGTTGGCTCGTCAGCTATTATTAGCCTCGGTGAGCCTATTATGGCATGAGCTATGGCCGCCCTCTGCTTGAGCCCAGCGCTGAGGTGTGCGAAGGGCCTGTCCTCGTAGCCCTTGAGCCCTGCCAGCTCCACGGCCCTCTTAACATCCTCATCCGAGGCCCCCTTGATCCTGGCGGCCCTACGGAGAAAAGAGATAACCGGCATGGAGGGAGGAAGCGAGGGCCTCTCGAAGACCACGCCCACGCTCTCCCTCGCCCTGGGGCTTACCAGCGGGTCCTCGCCCATGAGCGTCACTGAGCCAGAGTCCCTGGTCAGGATTCCCAGCGAGACCCTGATCAGCGTACTCTTGCCGGCCCCATTAGGGCCCACCAGGCCCACCATCTCCCCTGGGCTCACTGACATGCTGACGCTCCTGAGGGCAACCTTGCTGCCAAACCTCTTGGTAACATCTCTCAGCTCCAACAGGGGCTCCAAACCACTCCCAGGACCGCAAGCACGCGGGGAAATAAGGGGAATCGCTTAGACAGCTTTGAGGGGCCAGCCTTGAGTTGCGGCGCACTGGTGACAGGGGCCAGCAGCGGCATCGGCCTCATAGCGTCGAGAGCCCTGGCCTCGAGGGGCTGCAATCTGGTCATGATAGCCAGGGGGGAGGCAAGGCTCAGGGAGAAGGCGTCCCAGGTCTCCTCAAGGTATGGCGTGAGGGCCGTACCAATAGTCGCTGATATGAGCTCTAGGGACCAGCTGGCCTCAGCCCTCGAGAGGGCTCTGGCGGAGCTGAGCTCCATAAACGTGGCATTCCTGAGCTATGGCAACCCTGCCTGTGAGCCCTGTGAGCCGCTTGAGGCGCCATGGGAGGAGTGGGTCAAGGCCTTTGAAATGTACGTGGCCTCAACGGTGGAGGTGATGAGGTTCCTGGCCAGAAGGAACCCAGTAAAGGCCACGGTGATGTTGGTCTCCAGCTTCTCCAGCAGACAGCCCATGGCACCAACAGGGCTCTCAGACGTCATCAGGGCATCGCTGGCGCCCCTGGCGAAGCTGGCGGCCAGGAGGGAGCCGGGGAAGCTTAGAACCATAGTCCTGGAGCTTGGCAGCTTCATGACTCCAGGGGCCGAGAGGCTGATCTCAGTTCTCGCCGCCTCGGAGGGAGTGAGCCCTGAGGAGTACTGGAGGTCCAGGGTCGCTGCCCTGTCGCCTCTCAGGAGGCTTGGGACTGAGGAGGAGCTGGAGCAACTCATAGCATGGCTTGCCTTCTCGCCGGAGTACCTAAGCGGGGCTGTAGTGCCATTTGACGGAGCCACCAGCCCCTGCGTGTAGTTTCGCATGAAAGGAAAGACATGTAGACTCTTGGTTCCTGTAGACAAGAGCTGAATAGGGCCTGGGCCTTAGGCCTGTGCGGCAGGAGGTTAACTTGGGCGCGCGCAGCCTCGAGGAGCTGGTTAGAGGCAGGAAGGTCCTGGTGGTAGGCATAGGGGGAGGAGGGGACGCCGTTGGGGCCTACTATATCTACCTCAAGGTGAGGGAGCTCGGAGGTGAGCCCCTCCTGGGCGCTGCCGTCTGGGAGAGGTTCACTGTAGACCCTTACCCAGGCCCCATACCCCTTGAATCAATGATAGACGTAGAGCCCCTTGGCGCCTCCTCCGCCATAGTGACGCCAAGCTCCTACGCGCTGAGGTTCGGCAGGCAACTGAGGCCCCAGGTGACCAGGATAGCTGAGCTCGTCGGTGGCAGGGCAGTCTTCATAGACCTTAGCAAGGGCGCCGAGGGCGTCAGGCAGGCAATAGAGGACGCCTTGGCAGCCCTTGGTGCGGAGGTGGTTATAGGGGTTGATGTTGGTGGCGACGTGCTGGCCCTAGGCTGCGAGGAGGACCTCTGGAGCCCCCTGGCGGACTCGGTCTCCCTGGCAGGCCTTCACGCCACTAAGGGCGTCGAGAGGGCGCTGGTGGTGCACGGCCCAGGAGCTGACGGTGAGCTGAGCACTGAGGGAGTGCTAAGGCACATTGCAGACGTGGCCAGGAGAGGAGGACTCATAGGGGTCTACGGCGTTAACTCCTACGAGGCCTCAGAGCTGGAGAAGGCCGTCAAGTTGGTGGAGACTGAGGCGTCCCTAATGCCCCTCCTGGCCTTCAGGGGAGAGTACGGGCAGAGGACCATAAGGGGAGGCAGCAGGAGTGTGCACCTGAGCCCTGTCCTGGCAACTAGCTATCTCATGGACGTAGACGTGGTTTATGACAGGAGCCCCCTGGCCCAGCTGGTCGACGGGAGCAGGGGGATATCGCAGGCTAGGCAGGCCCTCAACAGTCACTGCGTCTACACAGAGCTCGACCTAGAGTATGACCTCTTTGAGCTCAGAGGGACTCAGTCTGAGAGGCCCATGAGCCTGGCCGACGTCAGGAGGGAGGGGATAGGCAGGCTGGTCAGGCAGGGCTGTCAGCCGATCAGGTGCTAGTGGCGTTAGAGGCCTCGGCGCGCTCCACGGCCGCCAGGGTTCTCTTGACCCTCAAATCCTCTAGACCCTCCTCAAGCGACTCCAGTCTCTCAATGATATACTCTATCTCCTCCTCAAGCTGCCTATACTTGCCCTCAACCATAGTAACCTTAAGCTTCAAATCCTTCTCAAGTCTGTCAAGCCTGTTAGAGAAGTTGGCCAACAGGGCCTCGTCAGTGGGCTGCCTTGACGCTAGGCCTCCTTGGAGGCCTGTCTTTATGTAGAGCTTTATGAGGTCAGTGACCTGTATGCCTATCTCGTCTGACTTCTCCTTGAGCTGCCTGTACATGGCGTCGCTTAGGGACAGGTGTACCGTGGGCACTGCGTGTCTCCCAGTTACAAGAGGAGTACTGAGAGAGGCCTTATATATTCTTCTGCTACCTGGAGTGATATTGTAAGATTCCTCTTGATATCCTGGCAAGGAATTCAATAAAAGCTCCAGAAGGTAACACCTAGGTCCTGGAGTCCCTGTAATAGGACCCTACAGGAGGGGGTGGTGAGAGGTGAAGGTACTGTCGTTCAAGCTCGAGGATGATCTCCTCGAGCTGCTTGAGGAGTACTCGAGGAAGAGGGGTCTGCCCAAGTCTGAGGTCATAAGGCGGGCCCTGAGGCAGTACATAGGTACTGAGAGGGACAGACCCTACATAGGTAAATACATAAGGATTTACACATAAGCTTCAAGACAAAAAAGGTCTTTTCCTACTGTCTCACTCAGGCGGCAACTGGATAACTACGGGCTCCTGCTCCAGCTTCTTGAGGTCAACGCCGGGCAGCAGAGTGGCCTCAGGCGGCAGCGGTACCCTCTCTCCCTTCTCTGGCGGCGGCCCTATGACCTTGCTGACCCTCCTCTTGAACAGGTGTAGCCTGTACTTGAACACCTTGCTCCTCAACGCCTGTATCGCCCCGGCCGGGTCGACTGCCTTGGGGCAGACGGCGCTACACGAGGCAGCAAAGTGGCATCTATGGCAGCCGTGCTCGGTGTCGACCATTATCAGCCTCTCGCCCCAGGCCTCGTCCCTGACGTCGTTGACAAACCTCAGCGCATACATCAGGGCCTGAGGCCCTAGGAACTGTGGGTCAGCGGCAACCACGGGGCAGGCAGCATAGCAGAGACCGCAGTAGACGCAGCTGCTGTACTGGTAGATCTGGTAGTACTCATCTGGAAACATGTCATACTGGCCCTTGGGGTTCTCCTGCTCCTCCTTGTCCTTCCTTATTAAATACGGCTTGACGCTCCTGTGCTTGTTGAAAAACTCAGTGAAGTTGGTCACCAGATCCCTTATAACTGGGAAGTTGTAGAGTGGCTCAACAGTGATCACTGGCCTGGCCTCGCTCGCCACCTCGGCCAGCTGGGTCTGGCACGCCAGCCTCGGCGTGCCGTTGATTACCATGCCGCAGCTACCGCATATGCCTTGCCTGCAACTGTACCTCAGCACCAGCGTGTGGTCCTGCTCCTCCTTTATCTTCAGCAGCGCGTCTAGGACAGTCATGCCTCTGCGAGCCTCAACCTTGAACTCCTGCCACCATGTCTTCTTGGTCTCAGGGTCATATCTCCTTACCCTGACCACTACCTCCTTGGGCGGTGTCCTCCTTGCTGCCTCTATGTCCATTGCCATGCTCTCACCCTCAGTATGGCGGGAGCTTGGCAACCGTCAGCGTTGCTATGGCAGCAAACACTATGAACACTATCCAGAACAGCACGTTTATCGTGGTAGTGTAGAGCCTTCCCTGCCTGAGCTCAAGCAGCATACCCCTCACCCCGTTGAGCCCGTGGAAAAGCGCTACGTAGGCCAGGAGCAGGAGGGCCCAGCCATAGCTGGTGTAGCCGTGGTAGACGAAGGCAGCCGTCAGCGTCTGGTCTATGGTTGAGAGGCCCCATATCCACGGCACCCTCTCGAGCAGGTGGAAGCCAAGGAGCCCGATAAGGAGTATGGCCGTTATGTACTGCCAGAGCTGGATATTGGACGCCCTACCTGCCATCTTCATCACCTCACGTGAATATGATTATACCAGCAAAGATCCAGAGAGCTATCCAGACCACAAAAACAGCGTAGAGCCAGGTCCTCTGAGAGGCGGTGAAGGTTCCAGGCACGTAGGGCGGCTTGGGGTCACCGGGCCTGCCTATGCCGACGCCAAAGAACTCGCTGAGCAGCAGCCTTATCCCGTTGGGGGCGTGGAAGAGTACTGCGCCGGCAATTATGAACTCGCCAACTCTGAAGGCTAGACCAGCCTCAATAGCCATCAGGTGGTTCCAGAAGGTCCAGCCGTTAACATGATAGATCAGCTGGGACCAGACCGGTGAGTCTGTCTCAAGTATGTGGGCTAGCAGGAAAGCAATTATTAGGAAGCCGCTGATCCTGTGGAACACAAAGGCCAGCCTCTCTGGATTGTCCTTAGTTCTCACGGCCCATGGATTTATGCTCGAGCGCCAGAAGCCAAGGCTGTTCTTCTTCTCTGCCACCTCTCCCTCTGACATCAGGTTCACCTCAGTACTTCCTCTCCACAGGCTTCCAAGTGGTGACTGTCACTGGCCAGTATGTAAAGCTAACCCCGAGGCTGGTACTGGCGTCCCTGACTACTATAGTGTGCTTGAGCCAGTTAGCGTCGTCCCTCTTCGGGTAGTCAGTCCTATAGTGGGCCCCTCTGCTCTCCGTCCTGTTCAGGGCCGCTGCAGCCACTATCACCGCGTCCTGTAGCAAGTTGTAGGTCTCAAGGGCTGCCGTCAGGTCAGTGTTGTACACCCTGCCCTTGTCCTCTATATAGACCTCGTTCAGGAACGCATCCCTTAGCTTGAGCAGTTGCGACAGGCCCTCGCTCATGTTGGTCCCATCCCTGAAGACATAGAAGTCCTTCATCATTATGTCATGCATCTGTTTCTTTATCTGATACGAGGGCGTCCCGCTCTCCCTCTTCAGCAGGCCCCACACGAAGTCCTCCTCCTTGTTGACCCACGCGGGTTCGGGCGGCGGTGG
>DAJS01000027.1:4489-14210 GCA_002496425.1 Acidilobaceae archaeon UBA162 | reverse complement strand
AGAGGCCTCACCGGCTATGAACAGGCCCTTGACCCACCTGTGGTCTGACGTCATGGCCCTGTATAGTGAGTCCGTGGCTATACCTCCCATGTGGTAGTGGGCTGCCGGGAAGACAGGAAGTGGCTCGGAGGCGGGGTCTATGCCCACATACCTTATGCCTATCTCCCTTATGCTTGGTAGCTTCTCGTTTATCTTCTCCTCGCCCAGCTGTGTCAGGTCTAGCTGTATGTAGGGCATGCCGCTGACCTCATCTATGAAGGCCCTGCCCTGCAGGTACTCGGTGTACATCGCTCTGGAGACAACGTCCCTGGGCGCCAGGTCAAGGAACTTGGGAGCGTAGCGGGCCATGAACCTCTCGCCGTTCTTGTTCTTGAGTATTCCCCCCTCGCCCCTGGCGCCCTCGGTTATCAGTATGCCGGTGGGCACTAGGCCTGTGGGGTGGAACTGAACGAACTCTGGGTCCTTTATCGCCAGCCCGGCCCTGTAGGCAGCAGCCATGCCGTCGCCGGTCGCCGTGTAGGAGTAGGTTGTGAATGGGTAGAGCCTGCCAATGCCTCCCATGGCTATTATGGCCGCCTTGCTCCTGAACATGTAGAGCTTGCCATCCTTCATATTTATGGCGAATAAGCCCTTGTAGACACCGTCCTCGATTATGAAGTCCGTTACGAACCACTCGTCATACCTCTCCCAGCCGTCGTATTGGAGCAGTTTGTTGTAGAGAGTCCTCATCTCCGCGTGCCCAACCTTGTCGGCAGCCATAGTGGCCCTTGGGAACGAGTGGCCTCCGAAGGGCCTCTGCATTATCCTTCCGTCGGGCCTTCTGCTCCACTGGAGGCCCCAGTGATCCAGCAGGAGTATCTCTTCAGGCATCAGCTTTGCGAATGTCCAGGCGACGTCCTGGTCAGCGAGGAAGTCAGAGCCCTTTATGGTGTCCCAGGCGTGGAGCGCGGGGCTGTCGCCCTCCTGAGGGTAGAGCGCGGCCGCGGTGCCGCCCTCGGCAGCGACGCTATGGCTCCTCATGAGCTGTACCTTGCTTATGATAGCTACGTTGAGCTTATCCCCATACCTCCTCTTCAGCTCCACGGCAGCCCTTAGACCAGCGATGCCCGAGCCTACAATCAGCACGTCATGATAAACGGTCTCCGCTGGCATGAGCTAGGCCGCCTCGCCTTCAGGGGTAGAACATCACAACATATATAAAAGCCATGCGGCCCAGTACGTATATAGATCTCCATACTGGTCAGTGGGCCCTCTTCTTAACGCTCTCGACATACTTAGCATGGTCCAGGAGCTTGGAGGTGTCGAGCTGCTCCTTGACCTCCAGCACGGCTATCCAGCCGGAGTCGTATGGCTCCCTGTTCACCAGCTCCGGCTCCTCGCTCAGCCTCTCATTGACCTCTACTACCACGCCTGTAACAGGCGAGTAGACCTCAGCCGTGGCCTTGACAGACTCAAGCACCGCCAGATCCATGCCTTCCTGGATTTCCTGGCCGACCTTTGGCAGCTCGACGCCGACGACGTCCTTAAGCTGCTTCTGAGCATAGTCAGTTATCCCAACCCTCACCCTCTGGCCCTCAACCTTCAGCCACTCATCGCTCTCAGTGTAGAGGAGCGAGTCGTCTACAGTGAACGTGATCTTGCCGGCCGTTACCTGGTATCTGGCCAACCGGGTCCCCCTAGGCGCCCGGGGCTGAGGAATAAATCGTTGCTACAGAGGGCCTTTTAGTTAAGTGCTCCAGGCAAAGCTGCGGGGTGGAAGCCCTGGAGGAGGTCCTGAGGAAGGCTCAGGAGCTCGGCGCTGAGTTCGCTGATGTGAGGTACCAGAGGGCCCTTACGCTCACCGTAAGCACCTCGGAGGTCCAGGACGTGGTGACAAATTACGGCCTCACCGAGGGCTACGCGCTGAGGGCCCTGGTGAGAGGGTCATGGGGCTACTACTCCTCAACCTCCTTGGGCCCTGACGCCGCCAGGCTGGCAGTAGAGAGCGCCTCGGGTCAGGGTAACGTGAGGGCAGCGCTCCTGAGCCCAAAGAGGGACAGGGTCACGATAAGGGAGAGAAGCCCGCTGTCCAGGTCGCCAGCCGAGGTGATGCAGGACCTAAGGAAGGTCAAGGAGGCCGTCTTTAAGGGCGACCCGAGGGTCAGGTCCGTCACAGTGTCCTACTCTCTCTACCAGGCCCACAGGGAGTACCTCAGCACAGACGGCAGGGACATAGCGCTTGACTATACGATCTCAAGGTTCGCAGTGACCGCTGTGGCTAGGGAGGGCGACGTGGTTGCCTCAGCTTATGAGGGGGCCTCCACGTACCTCGGCTACCCGCTGGAGGTCTTTGACGTTAACGAGATAGTTGAGACCGTGATCAGAAGGCTCAGGAACCAGCTAAGGGGCGTCGCCCCAAGGCCTGGGGTCTACTCGGTCATACTTGGCCCTGAGGTATCCGGCGTGTTTGCCCATGAGGCCCTTGGCCACCTGGCCGAGGCTGACCTGGCTATAGAGGGGGCGCTGGGCAGGCTCAGGGGGCAGAGAATAGGAAGGGAGTTTGTCAATGCCTCCGACTCCCCCTCCCTAGACGACCCCATGGCCATAGGCTTAACCCCCTACGACGATGAGGGCGTTGAGGGGAGGGAAGTAAAGATAATAGAGAACGGTGTCGTTAAGGAGTTCATGACTGACAGGTCCTACGCTGCCGCCCTTGGCCTTGAGCCTACAGGCAATGGCAGGGCTGAGGACTTCAGGAGCAGCGTGCTGATAAGGATGAGGAACACGTACTTCAAGCCGGGCGACATGACGCTTCAGGAACTCATGGAGGACATAAAGGATGGCTACCTAATGCTCTCAGTTATGGGAGGGCAGACGAGCCCTGACGGAACGTTTCAGTTTGGCATACAGGAGGGCTATCACGTGGTTAACGGTGAGGAGAAGGAGCCGCTCAGGACGACAGGCATAGCCGGGTACACCATAGAGACCATAGGCTACATAGATGGGATATCAAGGGACTTCAATGTCAGGCCAGGCGTCTGCGGCAAGAGCGGGCAGAGCGTCTTCGTGAGCACAGGCGGGCCCTATGTAAGGGTATCGAGGCTCAAGGTGGGGTGATTGGGTTGAGGCCTGAGGAGGCCGTAGTCTGGCTGAGATCCCAGGGCTACCAGGCCGAGGTTATATATGCTGACGTGATGACAGTTGAGTACAGCTGGGAGAAGAAGTCACAGTACGGCATGACCTACAGGGAGGAGGGCTACGGGCTCAGAGTAATAAAGGATGGAAGGCAGGGATTTGCCTACGGCCACAGCCTTGACGACGAGCTGATGAGAAGGGCCATGGAGTCGGCAGCCGCCGTGAGCCCGGACCCCTACGTGGGCCTTCCGGGCCCCGAGCCAGTGGAGCCCCTGGCTATGAGCTACGACCCGGCAACGGAGGAGCCTCACGAGCAGCTCAGGGGGTTCCTTGAGGAGCTCAAGGCCTCTATGCCCAGTAGTGTCAACCTAGTCAGCGCCAGGTCCTCGGCGGGAAGGGCCAAGGTCAGGCTGGTGAACAGTGAGGGGGTTGATGTCGAGTCCATCAACTCATTCGCCTACCTGGCGGCCAGCGCCAACGCAGTTAAGGGAAACTACGTGGGCCCTGAGGTCTATGAGTACACAGACTCTAAGCTCATGAGCGGCATAAGCGTCAGCTCCCTGGTCAAGGGCCTTACCTACAGGGTTGAGATGACATCAAGCAGGAGGGAGGCCAGCGTGGCCAACAGGCCCATAGCCCTGACCCCCAAGGCGGTGTCCCAGCTCCTCTTCCCGCTCCTTAACCACGCGGTAAGGGCCGACAGCGTGCACAGGGGCAGGTCGCCGCTCAGACTGAACGAGTTCGTGGGCCAGAAGGTAACTGTAATTGACGACCCAAGGGTAGAGGGGGCCGCCTGGTCCAGGGCCTTTGACGGCGAGGGGCTGCCAACCAGGAGGGTAACTGTGATAGATAATGGCATGTTCGTGCGTCCGCTCTCGGACACCTACTGGTCCAGGAGGGCTGGGTTCGAGAGCACGCACTCGGCCTGGAGGACCTTCACGGGCCTCCCCACGGTCTCGGCGACGTACCTTGTCATACAGGCCCAGCCTGAGGCAGACCTAGGGGACGCAGTGGTGGTTGACGAGGTCCAGGGGGTACACACGAGCAACTTCGACACCGGTGAGTTTGCCGTAAACGTCTCAGTGGCGTGGGATAAGGACGGGGGACTTAGGGAGTTCGTGCTCTCGGGCAGCCTCAAGGGCCTGCTCTCCGGAATCCAGGGCTCGGCAGGGCCAGCGACCAGGTACGGCAGGGTGATAAGCGGGACTTTGCTGGTCATGGGCCTGAGGGCCTCATAGCCTCAGCCGCCCCGGTCAATCGTCCGAGGCCCTCACGTTGGTATCCAAGGCCAACAGGCGGCCGCCTCTTATGTCCTCCCTCAGCATAGGCCATCTCGCCAGGCCTGTCTCAGGACCTGGAAGCCTAGGATTTAATCATGAGTATCAGGTAGGCCTCGCCGTAGTGGGTTATGACTACAAGGCTCACGTTGCCCAGCTGGGCTGTGGTAGCATAGGAGCACGTGGAGCCCTCAACATTGCTTGCCACGTCTATGTAGGTGCTGTTTACCAGCCTGCTGCCCTGGTAGAGCCTAACTCTGTAGACTACGAAGCCCCCTTGGGACTGGGCCTGAGATATAGAGAGCCTGTAGCCCCCGAGCCTCATGGAGCCCTGGCCGAGCACGGCTGCTGAGTACTCGTAGGGCACCCCGTAGAGCTTAAGGTAGGAGGAGTTGACGACCCTTATGGAGTCAAGCAGGGGCCAGGCGAAGTTCGTGCTGCTGCTTGAGCACTGTAACCTCAGCTGGGTCAGCACTGCTGAGAGGTTAACAGGGCTGAGCGACGGGCCTAGGGGAGGCATAAGGTAGTAGAGCGCGGCCCCTGCCATGGCTATCGCAAAGATCAGTATGAAGACAACCGCCGCCACCTTCCTCCCTGCTGTCAACCCTGTAACCCCTGGGCTGGCCCAGACATGGACTGCGCTGCCTGCCCTGGCTGGGGCGTCGGCTGTCTTATCGCCTTAGGGCTCAGCTGCCTGAGTATAGAGTAGGCCAGGAGCCCCCAGAGCATCGCCGACGCTGGCACAAATATTATTGAGTACATGCTGTAGAGAGTGTGGTTGCCCTTGAGGTAGACAGCGTAGAAGGACAGGAACTCGACTATGAAGAAGAGGGAGGCTGGATCCAGGGGCCCCCTAGGCCTCGGGACGGCCCTTGAGATCACGGTGTAGATAGCTATGGCGAAGGCCCCGAGCTCTATGGTGGGAGTCATGCTGGCATACACATAGACCATCTTGTCGCTAACGAGCCCATAGGCCAACACCATTGAACTCGTGCCAATCAGCCAGTCAACCGGCTGCGAGGGCGTGGGGCCTGAGGGCCTGCTGACCAGGTCCCAGTGCATCATGAGGAGTAAGCCACCGTTGAGCACGTTGCTGACGCCAAAGTAGATGAACTCTGGGACGTAGGAGGCTATGAATATGGCGATAGGTATCAGTATCATTGAAGCAGCCTTGAGGGGACTGGCTCTAGGCTTCCCCCTCTCGTTGACAACGTAGTATATGGCAAGCACCAGGGCGAGGGGAGCCGCTGTCTCCTTGCTGGCCACCGCGAGGCCAGCGGCTGTGGCAGCCGCCAGGTAGTGGCGTCTCATGGCAAGGGCAAGCGATATGGCTACAAAGAAAGTAGCGACAGTGTCGAGAAGCCCTATGCCGCCCTCGACCCTGACTATGTGCTCCAGCGGGAATATTATGGAGGCCACAGAGCCAGCCACGGTCCTGGGTATGGAGTCGTCCGAGGGAGTTGGGGGCCAGGCGAATGCCAGGTAAACGATGAGGGGCTCCAGGGAAGTCATGATTATCTCAGGCAGCCTGTAGCCTATCCAGGAGTCCGTGTGTAACAGGGCTATGGAGAGAGCCATTATGTACTTGCCCAGCGGCGGGTGCTCAAAGTTCCAGTAAGTGGGGTTTATGGATGGGGATATGTTGACGGGACCTCTGTAACCGAACATGTAAACGGACAGCTTGGCAGCAACCGAGGCGTAGTAGACCTCATCGCTAACGAAGTTCTTGGTGTAGAGCGTTGAGGAGTCAATGGTGTAAAGGAGATAGGTGAGGACTGTCAGTGATGCCAAGGCCACAGCAAGGCCCACATAGAAGGCGGCCCTTGAGGGCCTCTCAGTCGGCGGCCTGCTTCTGAACAGCCTTATAGGCGGCACGGGCACAGGGGTCCTGTACTCATCGTCACCATGGGTTGACGTCAGCCCTCACCTCACACGGTGCCAGCACATAGACAGTGACCTCCTGGCTTGAGGGGTTATAGATAAGTACCGTATAGTTCCCAGGGCCGAAGGTCACGTTGCCTGGGACCTCGAGCATATTCCCGGTGGCCGTGTAGTTGACTACAGCTGTGAACGGGAGGCCGTGGGTGAAGTTGTAGAAGTTCTGCCTCGGTATCACCAGAAGCTCAAGGCCTGAGGAGTTTGACTCCAGCTCGCACAGCACCTCGGCCCTCGCCTGTGCGCTCACGTTTAGCGCCTGGTAGGCGTGGGGCTGAAAGTAGTCGATGCTGACGCCAGACGATATTATGTAGCCCGCCTCTGTCTGCGCTGCTCCATCGATGGCAGCAGCGTAGGATGCCACTACGAGAAGTACGACCAGCACAGCTAAGACGGCCACGGCCAGCCTATAGCCCAAGCTCTCCCCCTGAGGGCCCTCATAGTCGGAGGTTAAAACCAGGTCCCAGCTAGCTGCCTTCACGGGAGGGCCACAGGATCACGGCCACTATCGCAGCTGCTCCTCCTATCATCAACGTCAGGCCCAGGTACTCGGCCACCTCGCCTGTCAGCGAGGCCCCACCGCCAAGGGCCCTGGCTACGGCCCCAAGTAGGAAGAGGAGCACGCCAACGGAGCTGACCACAGCTATGGGCAGGACGGCCTTGTCCCACGCATCCCCCAAGCCTCACGCCAGACCTTAACTGGTGCTAGGGCCTGATAAGCTGAGCTGAGGGCGATGAGGAAATGGGTTAAAAAGCACTAGGGGTTAGTATTACCTGACGGCAGTGAAAGCGCCAGACACGTATCCTGTAGGTAAGCCTCTGAGGTCCTTGTATATGACGTTGCCGTCAATTAGCTACCGACGGGCAGCGGCCAATATGCCGCCCAAGGCGGCCATCGGGCCCAGCAGGGCCTGGGCCTTTTTACTCTAAGGCCCTTGGTCACAGGGGAAGCCCTTGGGCTCGCTGACCATCAGGCACGCCACCCTCTACACACCCTTCGTCCGCCTAGAGGACGCCTATGTGACCATAAGTAACGGGACCATAGTATCTGTGGGCAGGGAGCCTGCCAGGGATGTAACAGGGGACCAGGTGGACGCCAGGGGCCTCATAGTGGCCCCAGGCCTGATAGACACGCATATTCACGGCGTCGCCGGCAGGGACGCCTCTGAGGGCTCGCCCGAGGCCCTTGAGGTCATGGCCAGGGCCCTGGCCAGGCATGGCGTCACCTCCTTCATCCCCACAACAGTGTCAATGCCTCTTGAGGGAGTCGAGAGGGCATGCAAGGCCGTGGAGGACTTCATGGCATCGTGGAGGCCCACAGGCGCCAGGCCCCTCGGCATCCACCTGGAAGGCCCCTACATATCGCCTGTTAGGGCAGGAGCCCACGACAGGTCAGCGCTAAGGCTTCCAGGTCCGGGCGAGGTTGTGGAGCTGATGGACTCATGCAAGCCGCTCAGGGAGATTACCATAGCGCCGGAGCTCCCTGGAGCCCTGAGATCCATAGCGTTCCTGGCCAGGAGAGGCGTCGTGGTCCAGGTGGGGCACACGGACGCTGACTACAGGACAGTTATTGATGCGCTGGCCGCTGGTGCCACGAAGGTTACCCACCTCTATGATGCCATGAGGGGCTTTAATCACAGGGACCCGGGCCCCGTGGCCGCGGCGCTGTCTACAGAGGGCATCTACGTGGAGCTGATAGCCGATTTAGTTCACGTGAGCCCCGAGGCGCTGGGCCTTGCCATAAGGGCCGCCGGGCCCCACAGGGTGGTGCTTGTTAGTGACGCCATAGCTGCCGCTGACATGCCTGACGGGGTCTACAGGCTAGGAGGCCTTGAGGTCGAGGTCAGGGACGGGGTGGCCAGGCTGGCAGGGAGCAACACGATAGCAGGGAGCACCTCGCTCCTTGATAAGGACCTGAGGAACGTAGCCTCGCTGGGCCTTGACCTTGGACAGGCAATAGCCATGGCCACGGCCAACCCGGCCAGGTCGATAGGGGCTGACTTCAGGGAGATGGTAGGGGTGATAAGGCCTGGGATGAGGGGGGACCTTGTGGTCCTTGACAGGGACCTGACCGTGGTAGCAACGATAATTGAGGGTGAGGTCGCCTACAGCGTTCCAAGGCCCTCATAGGCCTGAGGCCCCATAGCCCCCGCCGCCGGGGGTCTCAATGATCACCTCGTCGCCGAGGCCCAGGTCAACGGTAACGAATGGGGGCAGCTCCTCGACCCTGCCGTCTGCCCTTATCACCCTCAGCCTCGCAGGCTCCCCGTCACCGCCTCCCCTCAGGCCCCACGGCCTCGACCTGAACCTACTGCCCAGCACGGAGAGCCTCATGGGGGCCAGGGCCCTGAAGGCCCTGATAATCCCATCGCCTCCCCTGTACATCCCCTTGCCGCCGCTCCCCTCCCTAACCTCGTACCTGGTGAACATTATTGGGTAGGACCTCTCGGCCACCTCTATGGGCGTGTTCATAGTGTTAGTCATGTTGGTGTGCACAGCCGACGTCCCTGGGCCCCACGGGCCTGCCCCGGAGCCGCCGCCCATGGTCTCGTAGTAGGCCCAGGCGCGCCCTGTCGCCCTGTCAATGCCGCCCAGCATGATATTCATCATTGTCCCTGCCGAGGCCGCCGGGACCCTGTCGGGCAGCGCCTGGGCAGCAGCCCTCAGTAACACGTCAACAAGCCTCTGGCTAGTCTCTAGGTTGCCGGCTGCCACTGGAGCCGGTGGCCTGGGGTTAAGCATGGAGCCCTCGGGCGCCTCGGCCTCGACCCTAGAGTACAGGCCCTCGTTAACGGGCACGTCGACGCCCATAAGGGCCCTGGCGACGAAGGCTGTAGCAGCGTAGGTGACGCCATAGACTGCGTTGAGGGGTCTGTCCAGCTGCAGGGGCGCTGTGAACGAGGCCCTGAACTTTTCCTCCCCCAGCCTCAGCTCTACCCCCAGCGTGACCAGATCCCTATCACCGGGACCCACCTCAAGCACGTCCTCGGCCCTGTAGGTACCGGCGGGCCAGCCCTCCATGGCCTTGGCTGTTAGCCTCGACGCATACTCTATCGACTCCCTCCAGCCGTCCAGGAGTCCCCTGGCCCCAAGCCTCGAGGCCAGCTCCCTGACCCTGGCGGCGCCGACCAGGTTGGCCGCCACCTGGGCCATCAGGTCCCCCTCGGCCCTGGCAGGGTCCTTCACGTTGGCTACTATCAGCCTAAGCACGTCCCTCCTTACGTTACCTCCCTCCACGAGCTTGACGGGCGGCACTATGAGGCCCTCCTCATATATGGTCCTGGCCAAGGGGCTTATGCTGCCGAACGAGGGACCCCCAACATCAACATGGTGGGCCTTATTGATCACATAGCCTGTCAGCCTGCCGCCGTAGTACACGGGGGCCAGGAGGGTCA
>DAJS01000027.1:2192-4415 GCA_002496425.1 Acidilobaceae archaeon UBA162 | reverse complement strand
TGAGCAGGGCCCTGAGGCCCACCCTCAGGGAGCCCAGGTGGACAGGTATGTGCTCGGCCTGGGCCACTATGTTCCCCTCAGCGTCAGCTATGGCACAGCTGTGGTCTGCCCTCTCCCTTATGTTGGGCGATAGTGCGGACCTCCTCAGCGCCGCACCCATCTCCTCAGCTATGAACTCTGTGGCCCTTAGGACCAGCTCCCAGCCCACCATTGCCATCACCTCCTGAGCACGAGGGCCCTCATGGGGCCCACCTCAAGCTCCCAGCCCCTGGGCACCACTGTGGTGGAGCTGTACTCCTCTACTATCGCAGGCCCCCTGAGCCTTGCCCCCCTGGGCAGCGAGCCCCTCTCGTAGACTGGCACCTCATCCCATGAGCCCCTTATCATGGCCCTCCTCAGCCCCTTAGGCCTGGCCTCGCCGCCCTCCGGCGCCTCGCCGAGGTCAGGCCTGGCCCTGACGGCCACTGCTATCACCCTGGCCATAACCACCTCCACGGGCCTGTCAAGCACGAACCCATAGGCCCTCCTGTGGGCCTCCTCGAAGGCCCTCCTGACGGACTCAGGGCTTAGGTCCTGTGGCGCCCTCACCATGAGCTCCCAGCCCTGGCCCTCGTACCTGGCGGAGACGTACCTGAGGAAGTAGTCCACGCGCCCAAGCCGCCTGGCCAGCCCCTCCTCGAGCCTCCTGAAGGACCCCTCGAGGTCCCTAGGGTACGGCTCCCTGGCCTCCAGCCTTAGGTCAGACATAAGCAGGCCAAGGGCGCTGAAGAGCCCCGGCTCAGGAGGAACGACTACTGTGCTCGAGCCGAACTCCTCAGCCAACATGGCCGCGAACATGGGGCCGGCGCCGCCAAAGGCCATGAAGGCCATAGATGATGGGTCGAGGCCCCTCTCGACCGTGACCAGCCTCACAGCCCTGGCCATTTCAAGGGCTGCGAGCTCCACGGCCTCCTCAGCGACCTGGACCGGGTCGCCGAGCCTTGAGAGGGCCCTCTCGGCTAGCTCAGGCCTCAGCTTCACCTCTCCCCCTGCCAGACCAGACGGGAGCCAGCCCAGGGCCAGGGCGGCGTCAGTTATGGTGGGCTCAGAGCCTCCCCTGCCGTACGACGCGGGGCCCGGGTCCGCCCCTGCGCTGGTCGGGCCAACCCTTAGGGCCCCTGCCTTGTCCCTCAATATTATGGTGCCCCCTCCTGAGGAGACCTCGGCCAGGTCAACGAAGGGAAACCTGACGGGGTAGCCAGAGCCCTTGACGACCCTCCCGTGGTGGGCTTCACCCCCGACCTCGTACTCGTCAGTTACCGAAACCTCCCCGCCTACCACGGTGGACGCCTTGGCGGTCGTCCCTCCCATGTCGAGCCCCACAACGCTGTCGAGGCCAAGCGCCCTGGAGTACTCAGCAGCCGCTATGGCACCCGCGGCGGGCCCTGACTCTATCAGCTGCACAGGCCTTGCCGACGCCTCCTCTGGGCTCACCAGGCCTCCGGAGCTGGACATTATCAGGGTCCTGCCGGCGCCGACAGCCCTTGGGAGGGAGGCGAGGTACTCGGAGATGAGGGGCATCAGGGCCGCGTTGATAACAGTCGTTGAGGTCCTCTCGTACTCCCTGGGCTCCGGGGCCACCTCTGACGATACTGAGACGTACCTGAGGCGCCCCCTGAGCGCCTTAGCAGCTAGGAGCTCGTTGGAGGGGTTGGCGTAGGAGTTTATGAAACACACCGCCACTGCCTTGGCCCCGAGCTCCAGGACCCTCTCAGCCACAGCCTCGAGCTCGGCCTCGGAGGGCCTCCTGATTACAGAGCCGTCAGGGGCAGTCCTCTCGTCTACCTCGAGCCTCATCTCCCTGGGCACCAGGGGCCTGGGCCTCCTGGCAGAGAGGTCGTAGAGCCTGGGCCTCGACTGCCTGCCTATCTCTATTACGTCCCTGAAGCCCCTGGTAGTCACCAGCGCCACCCTCGGCAGCTCCAGGCCTGTCTGGCCAAGGAGGGCGTTTGTGGCTATGGTGGTGGCATGCAGGAGCTCGTCAACACTGGTGACGCCCAGGCGTCTGACAGCATCGGCGACCCCTTCTTGGGGACTTCTGGGCGTCGAGGGCACCTTGGAGGTTATGAGGCCCTTCCCGGGTTCATAGGCCACGGCGTCGGTGAACGTGCCGCCCACGTCTACAGCCACTACAGTCAAGGCAGCCCGGGGGCCTAAGGGGCCTTAGGATTAAGAGCGCAGGGG
>DAJS01000027.1:1156-2148 GCA_002496425.1 Acidilobaceae archaeon UBA162 | reverse complement strand
ATCAATGTGCCTGTCCCAACGGTTTACAAAAACTAGATAAGGTAATAGGAAAGTAATGAGGCTGATGCCGTCACCCATAGGTCTTCTCAAGCGCCTGTGCGTAGGCGGCTGCGGACTCCTGGAGAGCCTGCATGGGGCTCGGCATCTGGCCCGTCACGTAGTCGTATATGTACGTTGCCGTCTGGGTCTTCATTGTTGAGGTCATTATCGCCGGCACATAGGGCGCTATCACGGCCTCAGGCCTGTTGGCGGCCTGGAGCACGGCGGAGAGCCACTCCCTCTCATAGGCGGGCAGCGAGGAGTTAGCTATCAGCGCCCTGTAGGCGCTTATCGACGACGGGAACACCAGCGTCCTTATGAAGGCCTCCTCCTGGAACTGGGGTGACATTAGGAGCTGGAGGAACTCTATGGCCAGCTTCTTGTGGGCTGAGTACCTGTTAATGCCCACGTAGGTTATGCCTATCCTTATGAGGCCCCCTGGCAGCGGCGCTATCCTTATCTGACCTGCTAGCGAAGTGTTCGCTATTGAGGGCAGCATGCCTATGTAGCCGAAGCCTGCGGGGGCGAAGCCTGTCTCGTTGAGCAGCTGTAGCTCGTTGTCGAAGCTGACCGATAGCTGGGTGGGGTTGGGCATGTAGCCCACCAGCTCCTTAAGGGTCTCAAGCGCCTCGACGCCGTCAGTGCTGTTTATGGCGGGCGGAGGGAACGGGTGGTTCCACCAGCTGGGCACGCAGCCCATGAATGTCGTCCCGAAGCCGACAACACCCATGGGGTTGCCACAGTTCAGGCTGGAGTTCATGACGTAGTAATGGCCAAATATCACCAAGAATGAGTCCATGATGTCAGGTATGTCAGTGTACATGAGTATCCCGTACTTGGTTATGTTGTGGCCAACGAGGAACTTGTCAGCGTAGAGCACGTCAGTCCAGTTGGCCCAGGTGTTAGGAGTCAGGTTGACGCCGTACTCGCTGTAGAACTCCTGCTGGAGCGTG
>DAJS01000027.1:0-1111 GCA_002496425.1 Acidilobaceae archaeon UBA162 | reverse complement strand
ACCCAGGTCTCCTGGCCAGTGGTCACGTTCCTGTATATCCCAGCTGCATCAAGGTCAGGCGGGAGTATGTCGCTCTCATTAAGTATCGAGGAGTTGAGGGGCAGAAGGTAGGGGGCCAGGAGGCCTACCGTGGTAGTCGTGTAGGTCACTATGTCGTACTGGCTCCCGTGGGCCTCGAGGACCGTGAGCTCGTTGCTTATGTACTGCGACCACGGGTACGCCACCACCTCGACCTTCACGCCCGGGTGCTCCTGCTCGAACATCTGGGCAGCCAGCTGAAGGTAGGGCTGGGCTGGGGCCCCAGTGTACGTGGCCACGTAGAGGGTGGCCGTAGTAGTTGACGTGGTTGTTGGCCTCCTGGTCGAGATATAGGCGTAATAGCTGCCAACGGACACCACTACTACAACTATTACTACTATCGCCGCCAGGAGGGCCCTCGAGATGGAGAGCCGAACGCCCAAGCTACATCCATGAAGTAAGAGGGAGGAGGTAGATAAGCGTTTGCCGTTCAGGAACCCCTTGAACTTAAGGTAAGGGAGTAAGGGGGACCTTAAGGCCGGCGCCCAAAAGGGCGTTATGTTGGACGCTGCCAGCAGGGCCCTGGAACTCGCTTTTGAGGCCTGGCCAACAGGACCGTGGCTTGACGTGACGCTGTAGGTCATCCTGGGCGGCCTGGGGCTGGTGAGCCCTCAGGGCGATAGTGAGGCTGGTGCACATGGTTATCCATGTGGGCCTCCTGGTCCACCTTCAGCAGCCCTGGCGCCTCTGGCCATCTCCCCACCTCTTCATCTGGCGCCCTGGGCTATACACCACGGCGTCCCAAGCTCCTCATTTCCATGGCGCTCCTCCGAGGTCTCAGTAGCCCTGAAGTATGCCACGGGACTCTAGCCGTCGCCATGCCTTGTGCTTCCCTTGGGGATAGAGGAAGTCGCTGCTAGCCACCATGAGCTCTCAGCCGAGGCTTCATCCTTCACCAAGGCCCCTGCTATCCCGCATACATCAGCCTTCATCACGGTCGGCGCTAGCCTTAAATATAGTCTGGCCCTGCCTCAAGTCAGGCAAGCTTGTCAGCTGATGAGTGCTACAGACGGCTAACGGCAAGCAAGCTGAG
>DAJS01000011.1:15424-33214 GCA_002496425.1 Acidilobaceae archaeon UBA162 | reverse complement strand
CGTTGGCGCCGGTAGCGGCTATCTGGTCAACATAACCCCTCAGTATCTTAGTCTCCTCCTCAAGGAAGCTGTCTAGCTGGTCAACGTCTGTAACCCTTATCTTCGTGGTTATGTCGGGCTTCTGTATCTCAAGCGGCGCGTCTAGGACAGCTATCTTGGCGTTTTCAACTCTCTTGGGCATGCCAGGGTGGACTACTTCCTTGTCGAGCACTATGCCCCTGACAAGCATCGAGTCAGCAAGGCTCTCGCCCTTCTTCTTCTCTATCTTCACGTTATCAAGATCGACATTGTAGCCGCCCTCAGGCTTAGGCTCAGCAACTATCCTTATAGCGTTAACAGCAAGATCCACGAGCTTGTCGCGCTCAGGCCCCTGGCCTGAGTACTTGCTGCCTATGGTAGTTACTGCTATCTTACTCAGGCTCTCGTCCTTGCTCACGTCTATGGGCTCGGCTATCTGGCCCAGTATCTCAAGGGCCTTGTTCATGGCCTTAGTGTAGCCCTCTATTATTATCGACGGGTGAATGTTCTGGTCAAGCAGTGCCTCGGCCTTCTCCAGCAGGGCCCCGGCCAGGACAACCACGCTGGTGGTGCCGTCGCCCACCTCTGCATCTTGAGCCTTGGCTATCTCCACGAGAAGCTTGGCGGCTGGATGCTGGACCTCCATCTCCTTAACTATAGTAGCGCCGTCGTTAGTGACCGTCACGTCGCCGAATGAGTCTATGAGCATCTTGTCCAGGCCACGAGGTCCTAGGCTTGTCTTCAGCATCTCAGCTAGAACCCTGGCGGCCAGTATGTTATTCCTGAGAGCTTCACGCCCTGTAGTACGCTGGGTACCCTCCTTAAGTATCAGCACAGGTATAGAGCCCCCTCCTGCAGCCATCAGGCTTCACCTGCCCAAACCATAAGCTCTTCCTTGCCCCTCTTCTATAAAAGCTTTACTCTCGAACTAACTGGCCTTTCTCGAGCGGCGCCTGTAGCTGTGGGAGCTCTCGGCCTCCTCGCGGAGGGACCCTATCAGGCCCTCGTTGATCCCCACAGCCCTCCTGGACCTAGCCATAGGGCTCTGTTGCGCCCCGCAGTGAAGCAACTGACTCAGGGAGGCCGCGCAATAGGGGCAGAGCCTGAGGACAGTACCATCAACGCGGCACGTGGTAGTCACTAGCCTCCTGTGACAGATGTCGCACATCTGCCAAGACAGGACGTCGCGCAACCTGAGTCCCAGGAGGTTCTACTACTAATACTAAGGTTAAATGGGTGAGGAGGCCTTGCTCTTCTTCTCCTCAGGGAGCGCGTAGATCCCTATTATCCTCCTCACACCGCCCTCCTGACACTGCCCGAGCACAAGGCCCACGTAATCCCCCTCCTTGAAGTCTCTTGTGACTGCCTTGCCCCCGCACTCCTCTATTACTGTGACTACCTTGGGCCTCCGGCGCATCTGGAGCTTCTTGAGCTCGTTCATCTGCTTTATTGTCATGGCTGTGGTCACGACCAGCAGCAAGAACAGTAATATAAGCATGTAACTCTGATAAGAGAAGCTCACTGTCCCACCCCAGCTGTGTTACCCACGCCTATAACTACCACAGTGTCGCCTGGCCTGCTCTCTGTCCTTATTATCTGCTTGACTCTCTCGACGGCTTTCTCCACACCATTGTAGATGTCCCGGTTAAGGGCTATTATGGCCTCTTCCAGGCCCATCTTGACTATCACCGCCCTGAGCGGTATGTTGTACTGAGCGGCGACCCTCTCAAACCTTATCTTCTCAGGACCAGGATCACCAATAGCGGCACCGACACCTTCGGCTACGTCGCCCGTGTTCTCACCCTCGAACTTCAGCGCTGCGTCAACAGTTACCATCAGCGAGACTCTCTTGCCCTGAGCCATAGCCTCCCTTATCACCTTCTCCGCCGCCTCGCCGGGCCTACCCACCGTTGAACCTGGTCCTTTGGCCTTGACTATTATCAGGTCCCTACCCTCTAACTCGACCTCAGTGACCACAGTGTCCTCAACGACCTCCCTCCACTTAGCACTGGGGCCCGCTAGCCTGTAGGCAACCATGGGGCCTGCCCCGTCGCCTACTGGAACCTTGAGGAGGAAATCGTCAAGGGCTCTCCTGTAGGCCTGAGCTATTTGGAGTATTTGCGGCATTATTATCTCAAGCTGAAGTATCAGATACCAGTTCTTGGTTTTCTCAGCATAGAGCAGATAATGCCTTACTAACTTATATATGAAGTTGAGAGCCGAGGCTATCTCAACTGCCGTTGAGGCGAGGCTCTTTGAGACCTCGTCAGAGTCAGGCATGGCCTCTGCCACCAAGTCCTTGAACTTCAAATCCCTGAGGTTGACCAGGTGCCTGAGCCTTGAGATGATATCAGTAGGCTCCAATGACACAGGCTCTATTGTAAAGAACTCCAGAAGCCTGTTAACTATCTCTGACGAGTTCTTAGCATTATTTTTATTCATGAAGTCCAGGGTCGTCCTCCTGGCTTCATCACTCATAACCTTAAGCGCTGCCAGTTTGTTCTTTATGTCAGCTCTGTACCAGTACACCTGAATCCAGTTACCAATGCCGGTGAGCCACAGCAGGAATAGCGCTATCCAGGCTACATTAGTAATTATTGCTATCCATGTGCTCAGGGAGCTGCTAGCCATAGCTGTTCGCTCTCAAGTTAAGATTCGTGGGCTAAAGCCTTTAAAGGCATATATTCTATGGGCCTGCCTTGAGCGTGGTTATCACTGTACGATCCTTAAGTATTAGGAACGTGTGCTCAAACTGGGCCACGGGCGACCCCGAGGCCTCTATGAGGATGGGGTACTTATAAAGTGCCTTAGCTCTTATAAGCTCAGCCACGGCCCTCTCAAGGCCCTGGCGGCCCCACTCAGCCTGGAGCCACCTGAGAGCAAAGGGCAGCGTGCTGTAGTGCTGAACTATGAACTTGTAAAGCTCAAGAGCCTCCTCAGACAAGCCCCTCGGCATCCTGCCAGTTGCTGAGTAGATATAGGCCTTAGGACCATCAATCACAAGCCCCCTGCCAGTGGTGCTGAAGGGCTCCACTGCCACCATGGTGCCGGGGCCAAGCCTCCTGTAAAACGTAGACCTATCAGCGTAGTTAGGTATTGAGTCGCCAGCATGAAGCGTATACCTGGCTATTGTGTGACCAGTGAGGTTCTTGACAGGCCTAAAGCCCATGGACTTTATGGTAGTCTCTATCGCCTTGCCTATGTCATAGATCCTTACGTTAGAAGTCATGATCCTAGCCGCTGCTTCCAGCGCCTCCCTGGCTGAGCTTGCCAGCCTCTCAAGCTCAGGAGAGCCAATAGCAACGGTGACGGCCGTGTCTGAGAGATAGCCGTCAACCGAGGCCCCAACATCCACCTTGACCACAGCCTTCTCAGGCACCCTTATGTCATCGTCTATGCCGGGCGTGTAGTGGGCTGCCACCTCGTTGACGGAGAAGTTGCAAGGAAATGCCGGCCTCGCGCCTCTCTTAATTATCAGATTCTCCACCTCCTCGCATATCTCTCTGGCACTGGCGCCGGGCCTCACCAGAGAAGCCCCTAGCTCCCTGGCCTCAGCACCTATCCTGCCAGCCTGAAGGATCTTTGCCATCTCATCATCGCTTAGCAAAGCCCACCCACTCAGGATATCGTTTATTCTCAGCTAAAACCTTACACCTATAACTGGGCTAGTCTCCCTAGCCTCGGGCGAGCCCGATGGGATACCTGGTCTACTATGGGCACTCGGCCTTTGAGGTCGGTGTGTCAGGAAAGAAAATACTTGTGGATCCATGGCTTACTAACCCTCTTTCGCCTGTCAAGCCTGCTGAGGTTAAGGATGTTGACTACATAATTGTGACTCACGACCATGAAGATCACCTAGGTGACTCCCTGGAGATAATGAAGGCAAACCCCAGGACTAGGCTAGTGGCCACATTCGAGCTGGCAAACTACGTTGCCGAGCAGGTAAAGGACCCCAACAGGGTCATAGGCGGGAACATGGGAGGACCCATAAGACTTGACGGAGGGGTGCAGGTTGCACTCGTCCCAGCTAATCACACTAGCAGCCGCGGCGCTCCCACAGGCGTCGTGATAATATCCGATGAGGGCAGGATATATCATGCTGGCGACACCGGGATAACTGGCGAGATGCAGCTGATAGGAGAGATCTACAGGCCCGACATAGCCCTGCTTCCCATAGGCGGCCACTTCACCATGGACCATAACGAGGCCGCCAAGGCTGTTGAGCTCTTGAGGCCCAAGGTTGCCATACCCATGCACTATGGCACCTTCCCTGTTCTCTATGGTGACCCAGAGGAGTTCAGGAGGATAGTGATGTCCCGCGGCCTGCCGACGCAGGTAGTTATCCTGAAGCCAGGGCAGAGGTACGACTTCAAGTTTTAAGGCCTCGGCCCCATAGCCCTTAGGGCCAAGGGTAGCGGCATTGGTCAGAGTAGCCGTAATAGACCAGGACAGCTGCAAGCCAAAACGATGTAACTATCAATGCATCTCTGTTTGCCCCATCAACAAGAGCAAGAAGGGCGTAGCCATAGAGGCCGACACTAAGCTCAGGACCAAACCGGTAATATATGAGGATGTGTGCATAGGCTGCGGGCTCTGCGTCAAGGCCTGCCCCTTCGACGCGATTGCAATAGTCAACCTGCCCGAGGAGCTTGACGAGGAATCTGTGCACAGGTACACAGTAAACGGGTTCAAGCTGTTCAGGCTTCCAATACCCAAGCCAGGTGAGGTCGTAGGTGTCATAGGTAAGAACGGCGTCGGCAAGACAACAGCCATAAGGATCCTGGCAGGGGAGCTTATGCCTAACCTTGGCAGGGTCGGCGAAGAGGTGCCAGAGGATGAAATAATAAGGCACTTCCGCGGCAGTGAGCTACAGACTTACTTCCAGAGGCTCTACGGCAAGGGCCTCAGGGTGGCCCACAAGGTCCAGTACATAGATCTGGTGCCCAGATACCTTAAGGGAACCGTGGGCCAGCTGCTCCTGAGGGCCGATGAAAGAGGGATAGCAAAGGAGCTGGCCACCGAGGCTGGACTCGACAGGATCTGGGACAGGGAGATAACGCAGCTTAGTGGAGGAGAACTGCAAAAGATGGTCACTGTTGCCACGCTTAGCAAAGAGGCCGACGTGTACATATTCGACGAGCCCAGCAGCTACCTAGACGTCAGAGAGAGGGTGAGGATAGCCAAACTCATAAGATCCAACGTCAAGCCAAACAAGTACTTCCTTGTAGTGGAGCACGATCTGGCTATGCTTGACTATCTAAGCGACAACGTCCACGTGCTCTATGGGGAGCCTGGGGTCTACGGCATTGTGTCCCAGCCCTATGGTGTTCGTGTCGGTATCAACGCGTTTCTAGATGGCTATCTGCCGTCTGAAAACATGAGAATAAGGAAGACGCCGATACAGTTCGATAAGGCTCTGGAGGCCGAGACCCAAGAGCCCACATACAAGTACCTGGAATGGCCTCAGGTCAGGATCGACCTGGGCGGCTTTAGGCTCGATGTTGAGCCTGGCTACATAAACGGAGGTGAGGTCATATCTATCACAGGCCCGAACGGCATAGGCAAAACCACCTTCATAAGGTTCCTGGCGGGGGATATTGAGGCTGAGGGAGGCGCAGCCTACTCCTACCGCGAGCTGAGGATAAGCTACAAGCCCCAGTACATAAGTCCTGAGTACTTCCCCGAGGGGTTCTCAGTAGTCCAGTACCTGGGCAACATAAACCCTGACGCCATAACCCCAGGCACATGGCTCTACATAGAGCTCACAGAGAAGCTGGGACTCCCCAGGCTGTTTGACAGGGATCTGAGGGAGCTCAGCGGTGGTGAAATGCAGAAGGTCGCCATAGCAGGGACCCTGAGCAGGGAGGCTGACCTCTACCTGCTTGACGAGCCCTCGGCGCACTTGGATGTCGAGGAGAGGCTGGCTGTAGGCAAGATAATAAAGAGGCTTACGGAGAACAGGAAGGCTGCCGCCTTTGTAGCTGAGCATGACGTCATGATGATAGCGATGATAAGCGACAAGGCCATGGTGTTCACCGGTGAGCCAGGGGTGCACGGCGTGGCGGGAGCTCCAAGCAAGATAAGGGACTCCATGAACAGGCTGCTCTCCACGCTAGACATAACCATGAGGAGGGAGCATGAGAGCGGCAGGCCAAGGATCAACAAGGAGGGTTCGTACCTGGACAGGGCCCAGAAGACCAAGGGGGTTTACTTCGAGTAGCTCTCTATGAGCTCTCTGGCCCTGCTCTCACAGCCTATCCTGGAGCAGAGCTTGCTGAGCAGCGTCAATAAGGCCTCGGCCTCGACCCTTGAGGCCCTGGCAGCCGCCTTCCTAGCTGACAGCGCCACCTCCTCCACGTCCCTCTGATCCCTGTAGACGTTCATGGCCAGCGCCCTGGCGTAGGCTTCCAGGAGATCCAATGACCTCCTCTCTGGGGCCTCGGCCACTCTCCTGCCCCCACCAACCTGTCTATAAAGCACGTAGAGCAGCACAGCGGCGGCATTGGAGACATTCATCGCTGTGTACTTAGGCGACGTGGGTATAGCGCTGAGCACGTCGCACCTCCTCAGCTCCTCCCTCGTCAGCCCCACGCTCTCCCTCCCAAGCACGAGGGCCACTGTGCCGCCCCTGGACGCTGCCATCTCAGCAGCCTCCTCTGGCGTGACCGCAGTCCTGAGCACATCCCTGGCCGAGGCCTCATCAGAGGTGCATATTGACAGCTCAACACCCCTGAGCGCCTCGTCGAGGGAGCTGACCACTGCAACGTTCTTCAGCCTTCCAGAGGCCCTGGCGGCCCACCTGGAGGCCTCGGATAGGCTGGCTACCGGCGAGACCAGGTAAACCTCATCAACGTCAAAGTTCTCAGAGAGCCTGAGGAGCTGACCAACGTTGAATGGGCCCTCTAGCCCTACCGCTACCAGCCTTAGCCTCACGGCTCACCAGCCGCTAGAGCTCCACGTTGGCGTGTCTGTTCATCATCTCCTCCTCGGTCACGTTGAGCCTGATCATCATATAGTATACTACACCATCAAGGAACAGCATTGCTGTATCCTCAAAGAGCGTACCAAGGGGCGCCAGAGGCTCGTGGAGGCCCAGTATCTGTCTGGCGAAGTAGTCATCCATCTTGCTTATCTTAGATCTGCCCGGCACGCGGACCACGAGGTCAGCTATGCGGCCTAGCAGGCTCTCGGGGTACGTGGTTATGGCTATCACAAAGGCCCCAACCTTCTTAGCCGCGTCAGCCGCCTCAACTATCAACCCCGTCCTGCCTGAGCCTGATATGGCCACAGCCACGTCACCCTTGGCTATGCTTGGGACTATGGTCTCCCCGAGAACATAGGAGTTAAAGCCCAGGTGGAGCAGCCTCATGGCGAAGGCCTTGCCTACAAGCCCGCTCCTGCCGGCACCCATGACTAGAACCTTGCCGTTACGCCTGTAGACGTCAACGAGGACGTCAGCCATACGATCAACCTCAGCCGGGTCAATGAGGTTAACGGATCTGACCACGAACTCAGCTATCTCCTGCATAGCCTTGAGGGCTGGGTGTTGAGGGAGGGGTCTAGAGCTCAACTTCCTCCTAGACAGCCATAGTGAGCACGAATTTATTAAGGTTTCCCCTCACGCGTAAAACGGTCCTGCAAGGCCAAGCTTATTGGGCTCCCTGAACCCCCTAGATAAGGCCCCGCCGGTCTCACGTTGCCGGAGACTCCCCGAGGGAGAGGATGAAGATGGAAGGCTAACGGTCAGGCGGGGCACACGTGCTTTACCTCTTAACCCCCTCAGCTTTACAGCCAGAGGGGACACCTTGAGAAGGCATATGGAGAAGCCAGAGCCGCCAAGGGGGCTGATAGAGATAGAGGGCCTTGCAATGAATGGTCTCCTCAGGTCGTTCTCGCTGGTGGAATGCGAGGAGGCTAAAGGATTCATGAAAATCATAGCCGAGTCCACCGACGGCAGGGTGCTGACTACTGGTTGCATGGAGCCAGAGGCCGCGAGAAGGCAAGTTATGGTACTCAATCTTTACCTCAGGCAGTGGGGCCACATCATAAACACAGGGCCTTCGGGGACTGATGATGTTAGCCATTACCACTGACGGGTGAGAAGGCTTGTCCTCTGCTGATACCCCTGTCCAGTGCGGCAGCTCAAGGGCAGAGAGGGTCGCCGAGAGGATAGCAAGGGGTCTGCTCTCGGGCCTTAGGGCGGCTGTGATAGACAAAAGGCTAGATGACTATGGACTTGTCGCGGAGCTCCTGAAGGCTCTTGGCGTGAGGCAGGGCATACTATGGGAGGACCTTGGAAGTCTGGTCATAATACACGTGGACATGTCCCTCTTCGAGACCCAGTGCGCCTACGCGCACTGTGCCAACATTGAGAACAGAGTCGAGAAGGAGATGTGCGCCAAGCGCTGCGCTGCCGAGATGAGCTCCAAGGTAGCCGCCGAGGTCTCAAGGAGGCTCTGTGAGCTCGCCAGGCAGCTCAGCGATTCTGAGAAGAGTCAAGGCACTTAAGCAGAGCCCTGGCCTCCTCAGCGTCTAGGTCTTCCGGCTGCTTCAGCAACTTGTTGTTCAGCGAAGTTATTGCCATAACTATAGCGCCCCTTATAAAGGCGCTCTTAGAGGTGCCACAGAGCCTTGCTGCCTCCTCTAGTGCCCTAAACTCCTTAGGGCTCAGCTTAGCGCTCACGGTGACTATCTTGGACCTGTTAATTTCCTCTATGAATATGACATTCACGGATTCCTGCCCTTCAGCAGGCTGTCTGGCGTCAACAACCAAGGTTGGCGTGCCATGGTAGAACGAGGAGAGAAATAGATAAGTACATAGAGTCGAAGCGGGGCCCCATGCCTTATTAATCTCTCTACATAGGTCTCCTGGCCCACAGCTCAACCATGAGGGATTCCATGAAGAGCCTGACGTTGAGTAGTCTGGAGACCCTAGTGAAGCCGTATGAGTTTAGACAGTCGTCTATATCAAACGTTGTCAGTGACGAGTAAAGGATGAGTATCGCCCTGGAGCGCTTGGCTACCTCCTCGCACATCTTCCCTAAGCCGGCATTCTCACTCCATGAGGCCTCGAGCCACCCCGAGCACACGTTTAGCTCGCCGCGAGATGAGGGAAGATAAGGGGGATTTAGTAGGGCCAGGTCCCAGCTGTCCCTGAAGCACCTAAGCCCGTCGCACTGAATAGTCATTGCCCTGCCCCTGAGGGCTGAGAGCGTGGCAGCCGAGGCCTCAACAGCATAGGGAGATGCGTCGATAGCGGCCACTATGCTTGGGTTGAAGAGCTTAGCCGCTGCTAGGGCAAGTATACCTGTGCCTGAGCCCACGTCGACTACTGTGGTAGGCCTCACAAGCCCGCCCTCAGCCAGCACGTTCATGGCGGCTATCATTGCCATAGTGTCCTCGGCAGGTTCATAGACGCAGTCGTTAACGCAGACCTCAAGAGGGCCCACGGGTGTGACGTACTTCCTGAACTCGCACCTCAAGGCGCGGACACCTGTCCCTTGAGCCTCAGCCTCGCGAGCTCCAACAGCTCCGTAGGGGAGAGGTCCCTAACCCGCCTCCGGCCCAGGCCGTTCACATAGAACCCGAGGCAGCTCTCAAGGGCCCTTGAGGCCAGCCTGTTGCGCCTAGTGAACACGCAGCGTGCTAGGGTCTCGAGGGAGTCGCTAACGGCATCCCAAGGCCTAACCCTTGTCAGCGAGACCACCGCCGCGCTGACCTTAGGCCTTGGAGAGAACCAGCTGGGCGGCATTATCATGACTATCACAGCCTTGAAGTGGGCCCTTATTATTGCCGTCAGCCTGCCGTACTCGGGCTCACTGGGTTCCGCGACTACCCTCCTCGCAACCTCAAGTTGCATTCCCATGACAGCCCTTCTAACCCTGTTGTTCCTGGCAGCCGCCAGTAGAAGCCTTGAAGTGACGCTGAAGGGTGTGTTGGAGAGTAGCACCTCTTCCCTGGCTGAGAGCAGGTGCTGAATCCCATCGCCAACTACGACAAGTACGTTAGGTGGAACCTTCCTGGCCAGCTCCTCGGCCAGACGCCTGTCAAGCTCCACCGCCACTAATCTCCTGGCTATGCCCGAGAGGGGTATCGTCAGGGCGCCCAGGCCAGGGCCCACCTCTATTATGTCCTCGCCTTTAACGTCCTCGAGGGCTCTAAGGAAGGCCTTAACCCCCTCCTTGGAGGCCAGAAAGTGTTGGCCTAGGAGCTTTCTCCTTGACCTTGAACCGATGGTCCTTCACCCGCTGGGGCCCCTGCCCTGGCCACGTAGGTCAGATAGTCAAGGAATGGAAGGTCAGGCCTAGGGGGTTCAATAAAGAGATAGTATTTGGCCTGACCCGCCAGCTCCTCAACTATCTTGCCTGCCAGGACTTCCGTCGGGTCCTCCTTAATGACCTTCTTGATGTCATCAAAGCTGGTAAACAGCTTCTTGGCCCTAGCATCCAGGACCTGCTTCAACATCTTCTTTCCTATGCCATGGAGAAGCTCGAGCGAGTGCATCCTTATGTTTATTGGACCCGCCATGTTGAAGAACCTTACGAAGTCAGCCTCGCGTTCCTTCACTATCTGCCTCACTGCATCCATGAGGTTTCTTCTAGCGATTTCAGTAAGGCTGTCATAGTGTATTATTGTCTTGGGGCACGCTAATATCTTGGCCGGCAGCCCCTTCTCCCTGATCATGTTTTTCAGGCTGCCTAGGTCATCCATGAGCTCCACGTCCTCAGGCATGGCTATCCTCATAAGGTCCAGCAATCTCTTCTCCACAGGGCTTGCTGGGGCGCAGACCTTCTGATCCCACGTGTCCCCCTTGGGCAGGCATGCCAGGACCACGTCAATCCTCCTGGTCCTCCTGCCTGTGGGGTCCAGGGGCTCCTCAACAGGCGTTAACATCTCAAGTGCTACTGTGACGCGCTCGAAGGGCTCAACGTCACCCCCTACAGGCACGCCGTCTATGAGCGTGAACCTCGAGATCCCCAGGGCCTGGGCTATGGTCCTGCTTCTGTGACCCTTGTGGGGATCAAGGTAGTAGCCCCCTCTCACAACATCGAGCACTATAGCTATGCGCTCGTCCTGAGGGGAGATCTCTCTGGCCCTGTCCCTCCTTGGTGAGCCCCTGAGTGAGCTCATCTCTGGCTGCTACCATCCTTTAGCCTGCGCCCGAAGACTTTAAACCTAGAAGACTAAAGCATTGATCCTACTACGAACTAGTAAAATACATTAAGCGTGAGCCCCCAGAGCAGGTAGGGTTAGGCATGAGCGCAACGAGCAGTATGGGAAGCCAGGGGACGCCGCCACAGAAGAAGAGGATGGAGTTACCAAAGAAGAAAGAGGACCTGGAGAAGATAGTTGATGAGATCCAGAAGCGTGAGGCGGAAGAAGGGCACGAGCATGAGCATTATCATGAGCACTACCACGAGCCCGAGGAGCTAGAGGACGTGATATCGGTGCTTGAGATCCTCGTGGACTCCATAAATGCCAACGTCAAGGCGCTTGAGACTTCCGTCAACGCCCAGTCAGACGAGATCGTAAGGCTTTACAGGGTTCTGGCCAAGGTGGTTGAGGCCTGCGGGAGCGAAGGGGAGGAGAGGGAGAGGGCCCTAAAGGAGGCCGTTAATATTTTGAGGCCCTAGATCCTCTTGTCTATCACCACGAACTCGCGCGAGCCTAGCCTTATGAGCCCATAGATAAACCCGAAGCCCTCAAGCAGCCAGAAGGCCGGAACCGTGAATATGTACCTTAGCCTCCCTGCCTTTTCAATGCCGTAGAAGTACACTAACCAGTAGGCGGCGCTTGTAGGTATAGCCAGCAGCACCATTAGCAGCGAGTGGGTTATGGGCACCAGTAGCCACAGGCCCAACATACCTATGGTGCGGGCAAAGGACTTGACAACAGTGGCTACCTTCATGGAGATGGGGAGCCTGCTCCAGTTCTCAAGTATGCCGGAGTGCCACCTGGTCCTTTGCTTGATCAGGTCCTCAATAGAGTTAGGACTTAATATGCTCACCCTAGTCCTGCTCTGCCACGTCCTGTAACCATGCCTCACTATGGCCGCTGCCAGGGTGAAGTCTTCCACCTTGCTGGGCTCATTAAACGCGTTGAGCTCCTTGAGAACATATCCCTTGATCCCTAATAGCTCGCCGTGGAGGCCCACGTAAGGTCTCTTGAGAAGGCCCGTGAAGAACCTGAAGAAGGAAATATCGTCGAGGAATCTGGCAAAGTCCATTATGTAGGTTACGTAGGATCTCCCTCTCCTCGGCAGCAGCACTGGGTTAAAGGCTGCGTAGCCCCTCCTCTCGTAGTAAGGTATCTCATAGAGAAAGGTGTCGTCAAGCACAAGGTTATCGTCATCAAGGAACACGTACCAGATGTCATCGCGCACGTAGTTCTCAACAAAGTATCTTAGGGCCCTTCCCTTACCGAAAAGGTCTCTCCTGTAGTCTTTTGGAACTACAACTAAGGATATATCTGGCATTCTCCGCAGCTCGTCCTCGAGCTCCGCACCCTCATCTATCACCACGTATGTGGGAAGCCCAAGGAACCTGTTGTGGGCTATGGCGTAAAGCAGGGAGCTCCTAACGGATCTCTTGGCCACAGTTGGAATTACAATGGCCACGTTAGAGGCCTTGGTGGGCGACCTCCTGGGCCTGTAGGCACTTACTGCCACCAGGAGCACCACCAGGTATATGCTGAGCAACGTGTAGTCAGCAGCCATAACGTACTTGACGTAGGGATCCATTAAGGGCTGCGAGGAGAGCAGTGCTGAAACCTCCGCCTGCATCAGGTCTGTCACTTAGCCCCCAGAAGGCCTGGGCGCCTCGGATATTTAGGTACAGGATCCCCAAGTGTTGGTGAAACCCAAGGCCCTTAGGAATACTCCCTCCACGTGTAGCCGCACTTAAGGCACCTGTAGAACCTGGTGGGCGGCTCATCGGCGGCCCTGGTCTGCATAGTCCAAGCGAGGACCTCGTCATGGCCGCACCTGGGACACCTAACGCTTCCCTTGATCACCTGGGCGTCAGGGGGCACCTCGTTTGGGTCAGCCACGACTATCTTCTCCTTAGGCGTGTGGAGCACTTTCCTGCTCACGCTGATCTTACTCTGGCCCACCTCCTCCTGATAGCCGCACTTGGGGCAGACCAGATACAGCCTGCCGTTAACAGTCTTCAACCTCATCAGTGTGCCACACCTGGGGCAGAACTTGATCGGCTGCGACACTTCTGCTCACCCTGCAAGCCGGGTCCTTAAGGCAACAGCGGGTTAAATCCTAATTGAGAGTCCCCGCCGTGCAACTACGCTAGGGAAGGCCTATTGAGTGCCGGAGGTAAGACGCGCGAGGCGCTCTTCTAAGGAGGTTCTAACCGCCTTGGGGTCAACTGCCAGACCTGCCATCCTTCTGAGGGCGCGTCCAACGAGATAGTCCAGGGCCTTAGCCTTCCCGTCCAGGTAATCCCTGACAGCCTTGACCTCAGACATTATTACCTCATCTATAACATTATCAATATTATTTGCCTTGGGTGGCAGGACCCCCTTGACGTCAAGCATTGGATCATTGGCTATGGCTGGGAGAACGTTGTACTTTATCTCATCGTAGGTGTACTCACCTGAGGCCACCAGCATCGTTAACCTGGCTATTGTCTCAGGCCCCGGCCATGAAGAGGGGTCATTAGGATCCTTGCCAAACTTCTTTATCAGCCCCTTGAGGTCCACTGCTATCAGCCTTGATGCAGCCCTCGGCTCGGCCCCGAGCCTTACCGAGGAGAGGAACAGCTGGGCCGCCGGCTTAGTGACCACAAGGGCCCAGGAGCGCCTCTGCCTGACCCCGTAGGACACAATGGCCTCCATGAGCCTCTCCGGCGTCCTCAGCAGGAGGGGCCTGGCCTCTGCCACTAGGTCCTTGATTGGCACGGTAGGTATGTCGGGATCAGGGAAGTATAGGTACTCCTCCTCGTACTCCTTAGCCCTCTGGGGCTTGGTGACCTTCCTCACTGGATCCCAGCCTCTTGTCTCCCTCCTGACCTTGCCCCCCTGGGAGATTATCTTGGACTGCCTGAAGATCTCATACCTTAACGCCCTCTCGAGGTCGAGCGTGCTGCCTATGTTCTTGACCTCAACCCTCTCACCGCCCTCCACGCTCACGTTGGCGTCCACCCTGAAGCTCCCCTCAAGCCTTGGGTTCGTGGCGCCCATGTAGTCGAGTGCCAGGAGCAGATACTCCACCAGCCTCCTGGCCTCTCTCGGGCCCTCTACATCGGGCTCTGTTACCACCTCTATCAGGGGCACGCCACTCCTGTTATAGTCAACGTAGGCGTACTCGCTGGACTGTATAGAGCCCTCGTACTCGGTTCTGCCTGGATCCTCCTCTACGTTTATCCTCCTTACCTTCACTGATCTCCAGACGTCGAGGTCAGGGTCATAGTACCTAAGCCTGCCCCCAAGGCATATGGGTGCCCCTCCGCCGCCCTGGTACTGCGTTATCTGGTAGTTCTTCGGCATGTCAGGATAGAAGTAGTGCTTCCTGGTGAACACCATTTCCGTGGGCATCTCGCAGCCCATGAGGAGGGCCGCTGCCGTTGCCAACACCAGAGGCCTCCTCCTGGGCACTGGCAGCGCGCCAGGGAGGCCAAGGCAGACGGGACAGACGTTGGTGTTTGGCGCCATGCCGCGATAGTTGGACTTACAGTCGCAGAACAGCTTGGTACCGGCCTCGGTAAGCTGCACGTGAATCTCGAGCCCTATCCTGTAGCCCAGGCCCTCGGCGCTCACGGCGCTGCCACCCCCGCGAGACCAGTAAGCGACTCGACGAGGAGCCCTGCCGAGATGAGCTGCGCCTCGCTGAGCGGGGGGCCCATGAGCTGCATGCCTATCGGCAGATCGCTGTAGAAGTCCACGGGAAGCGTCAGGGAGGGGACGCCACTGAGGTTAGCTATTACGGTATAGATGTCGAGCGCGTAGAGCTTCAGGGGGTCAGTTATCCTCTCGCCAAGCCTGGGCGGCAGGACGGGACTGACGGAGCCCGCTATGAGACAGTTCCTACTCATAGCTAGGACCTCGTCCCTTATCACTCTTCTTCCCTTGGCTGCAGCCATATAGAGCTCATCCCTGTAGCCCTCGCTGAGCGAAGTGACCCCCATTATTATGCGCCTCTTAACCTCAGGGCCGAAGCCCCTGGACCTTGTCTCAGTAGCGGTGCCCGTATACGTCGGGGCAATCCTCACAAATGGATATAGCTTGCCATCATACCTAGCCAGGTTGCTGGCGGCCTCAGCGAGGGCTATGGTATAATATACCGCTAGGGCATCGTCAATTGTCGTTAAGTGCCTGTCATAAATAACAGCGGCCCCCTCGGACTCAAGCCTCCCGAGCAGCTTGGTTATGGCAGCCTTCACGGGCGGCTCTGAGGCCTCTAGGAGCTCGGGCGGGGCGCATACCCTCAGCGACCTCGGGTCCGCCGGTTTAGCTATGAACGTGCTGGTGGGTGGGACCCTTAGCGTCGTGGCGTCTCTGGGATCGTGGCCGCTTATCACGTCCAGGAGCAGCGCCAGGTCCCTCACTGAGCGGGCCATGGGGCCTATCTGCTCAAGGCTGTTAGCGTATGGTATGAGCCCGTACCTGCTGACCAGGCCGTAGGTTGGCTTGAGGCCAACTGTGGCCGTGTACGCCGCCGGCAGCCTTATGGAGCCGCCAGTGTCGCTGCCTAGGGCCAGATCAGCCCCTCCGTAGGCCAGCGCGGCCGCTGAGCCGCCGCTGCTACCCCCTGGCACTCTCTCCAGGTCCCATGGGTTCCTGGTAGGCCAATAGGCGCTGAGCTCCGTGGTGCTCCCCATGGCGAACTCATCCATGTTTGTCTTGCCTATCACTATGGCGCCCTCCTCCATGAGCCTCCTGACCACGGTGGCGTCGAAGGGAGGCACGTAGCCCTCAAGTATCCTTGAGCCTGCCGTGGTGGGCAGGAAGCTTGTCGATATGTTGTCCTTAACTGCTACTACTAGGCCCGCCAGCCTTGGCCTCCTGCCCTCCCTCAGCCACTCCCTAACCTCCCTTACCCTGGCCCTTATCGAGCTCTCGGGGGCCAACGCTATGAAAGCCCTTATGGTATCCTCCTTCTCCTTAACCCTCTCGAGGATCTGTAGTACATGGTCCTCGAGATCCATGGAGCCGCTGAGCACCTCGTTGATTACCTCATGGGCTTGCAGCGGCCTCAACTCACTCACCCCTCCACGGCACTCTCACCATGCCTGACCTCAGACTGCCCTGGCCCAGCCAGCTCAGCTTAACGTAGCGCTCCTCAACGACATCAGGAGGCTCCAGGGTCTGATCCCAGACGTTGTAGAGGGGCCTCACATTAAGGTCCTTGAACTTCCTGACGCGGGATAGGAGCTGGCGTATCTCCCTCAGCTTGGCGCAAAGCTCAGGAAGCTCGTCATCGTTGAAGGAGAGCCTGGAGAGCCTGAGAAGCACCTGAAGCTGCCCTAGCTCCTGCTCCGAGCAGCTCCATTCCCCAACTTGGTCGCCAACACTAAGTCCTTGTAACAGGTTTTAAAGTGTTGCCAAGTCAGCTCCTGCGAAGCTGGCACCCCTTATCATGTAGAGGCCCATGAGGGCCTCCAGGAGGTCTACGGCCTGGGCTACGATACGCCTCATGCCGTCGAAGAGCGGGTAGCACTCGTTGGCGCATCCCGTGGACCTGGCCTTGACGTACTCGCTGTAGATGCGGCTCGAGAACTTGTGGAGGGCCTCATAGGAGTCCCTTATCGCTTCAGGCCTTATGTCGCCAGTCAGCTTGATTACCCTCTTGACCTCCTCATTCACATCTGAGAACAGCTTGCCCAGGGAGTCGCTGACGCGGCCTTGGTACTCTATGAGCCACTGGGCTATGGAGACCACCTGGTCAGCTATCCTCTCAAGGCTCTTGACCTCGCTATATATCCCTATAGCCTCTGCCAGGCCGCTCATGCCTAGTGCCCTAGGCTCTAGGGCTCCCTGAAGGGCCAGGTTGAGCTGTTTGAAGATGTAGAGGTACAACTTGTCGACAAGGTCGTCCCTTCTCACCACAGCCTCGAGGACGTCCTTACCCTTGAGCCCCTTTAGGACGTCCTCGACGTCATCTATCATGCCCTTGACTACCTTTATCATGTTGTCCAGCGCGCTCTGAGGCGATATGGACGTAGGGTCAACAACTATTCTCAGCACCAGATGCCCGTCAGACTCATCAAGCAACTCAAGACCTATGGCCTTTGACTTGACCTGGTTAGCCACCCTCTCCGCCAGCTCAGACTGGCCATCCTTAAAGGTGATCCCTATGGTGTCGTAGCCCGCCAGATAGCTCGAGAGGACCTCCATCAGGAACACTGCGTCGCTGTAGCCGTCGCTGAGCGTTATCTCCACCTGTCTCTGCTGGGGCCTCCTCAGGGTCCTCGGAGGCCTGATCTTTATCAACCCGTCAGAGCCGAGCTCCAGGGTGACCTCATCACCCTTATTCACCTCGAGCAGCTTGGCCCACTCCTTAGGGAGCGAGACGATGTAGGTAGAACCGCCGGTTACCTGCACCCTCCTCTTGACTGTAAGAGGCACAGCTTCATGTTGGCGGGACATTGAGGTCCTGTCTATATATTCTAATTAGACCTTATATCTGATTATGCTGTCCCCCGCTAGTCCCTGAGCTGGCCTCCTCCCCGCCCTAAAGGGTAAGGATTTCTTTGAGCAGTTCACTTTTTTGGTTTACCGCCTTCACCTTCATCACTTCACAGCTGGTGGGCGCTTTACATACCC
>DAJS01000011.1:10920-15368 GCA_002496425.1 Acidilobaceae archaeon UBA162 | reverse complement strand
TCCTTGGAGCTCAGAGGAATATGTGTGCTGGCGCAGAGACACGTTGGCATCCTGGTGTGCCCGCTACAACGGGCTTCCCTGTACCAATCTATAACAACGTTCAAGGCTTAAGAACATACCCCGTCTTAAAAGGCTATGCTTGTCCTTTCACTTGTCAGCTGAATGAGACGGGCTCAGACAGAGGCCTTACCTCCACGGAGCGTGACGACGAGACTCCCTCAACTACTACTTCGGGCAAATAGCAAAGCCTCGGATACATGCCCTTTATGACTGTCATCAGCGGATAACTGCCCACCTGCCTCGCATAGCAGTAGCCCTCTGGCCTACACTCCTCAATCCACAGGCTCCTGAGCCTGGTTCCTCTTGGCACCACCATGGAGAGCATAGTCCTATCGAAGACCTGTCTAACGAAGCGCATGAATGACCTGGCGGCGCCCTCGTCCCTCACGCCCCACCTCATCCTGAATACCCTGACGGCGCTGAGGGCCAGGAGTCTCCTGACGTTTACCCTCCTCACCATCAGGCGCCTCCTCATTATCTCCTCCAGGAACTCCCTGTTGAGCCTGTAGGTCTCCTTAGTCTCCCCTGGCAGGCCGAGTATGAAGTTTATGCCAGGGAGGAGCTCGGGGAGCCCGCTGGGCCCCCTGGCCGAGCCAATCCTGTTTATCAGCTCCACGGCAGCGAGGGCCTCCTCCATGGTCACCTTTAGGTTGTTGAGCTTTATGACCTTGGGGTCCACGCTCTCGATACCCAGGGCGGCCACATCACCTGAGGTGTGGTACTCAACTATCACCTTCATCGCCTCAACTGACTCATCTGGGTACCTGGCTATGGTGCCAGGGTTAACGTTGTCTATGTGTAGCACCTCAAGCCCTGGGGCTGCTGACCTTATGCCGTGGAGCAGCTTCCTTAGGGCCTCAGGGTAAGGCCTGGGCCACTCCTCACTGCCGAGGCCAGGGGAGCCGTAGACCAGTATGTCAGCTTGCCTCCCAAGCCTGAAGTTACGGACACCTTCAAGGTAGAGGGCCTCTACCTCCCTGGCTATCGACTCCGGGCCCCTCTGTATAGGCCTGCCCCTCAGAGGCTCCACACAGAACGAACAGCCTCCCGAAACCCACCTGGCGCAGCCACGGTAGGTCTCCAGCTCAGCTATGAGGTTCTTGCCGTAGTTGGGGTGGAACCTGACTATCCTCGCCCCGAGGACGGCAAACCTATCTACGTTCGAGTAGTCCTCCCTTATCCTTTGGGGTGATGCCCTCTCCTCGCCGTATGCCACAAGGTCGTAAACGTACTCCTCGGGATCCCCCGTGACCAGCACGTCAAAGCCCCTGCCCCTGAAGTACGACGGTGGATATGCCTGTCTGCCCCCCTCAGGACCCATGCCCCACCTGGCGGCAGGGCCCACAAGGACCTTCAGCGGGCCCTCTATGAGCGAGGCCCAAGAGGCCAGCTCCTCCGCCCTGGCCGGCTCGCCGCCTATGTATTTGCCGGGCACCACGACGCCAGCTATGAATATAACCGTGTCATACTGTGATGCCCTCGCAAGCCATGAGCTTGAGGACCTGAACTCGTCAACGACTACATAGTGTACTGCCACGTCCTTGGAGGCGGCCCAGGCGGCGCCAGCTATGTACCTTGGGTAGACGTCCACGTAAGGGGGTACCCCCAGCCCTCCTGGCTCGTCGTTGTACCCATCTACTATCAGCAGCTTCCTGGGCCTCATGCCTCACCACGGCGTCGGGAACCCTGATCCTTCAGCACCGGCCTAAGTCGGGTAAGTTCTCCTCATCCGCCGTGAGGTAGATAAACCGGAGGGCTAAATTACATTCGGTGCGCCTTGATAGCGCTATCTAGCGACAGAACCGTCGCTGAGGTCTATGAGGTAGGGGCCTACCTGGCCTCGCTCAGGGTCGAGGGAGTTGATGTGATCCTGCCCGGCAGCCCCCAGGCGCCCACAAAGGCCGGCATGGCGTTCCTTGCCCCCTTCGCCAACAGGGTCAAGGGAGCTGAGTACGTCTTCGACGGAGTCACCTACAGGCTCCCAAGGAATGTCGAGGGGAACGCGATCCATGGTCTCGTGCTCTCTGCCGAGTTCGAGCCGGAGGAGATGACAGGGGACTCGGTTACGCTGAGCTATAGGCTTAGGCATGAGGGTTACCCGTCAGAGCTGCTCATAAAGGTCACCTACTCGGTCTCAGGCGCTTCACTTACGGCTGATGCCTCGCTAACCAACGTGGGGTCAAGAAGGGCGCCGCTGGTGGTGGGCTGGCACCCCTACTTTATCGTTCCGGGCAGGTGGATGCTAATAGCCGATAACATTAAGAAGTGCGAGGCCGTTGATAAAATACCCACGGGTCGCCTAGTAGACTATGAGTTCGGCGAGGACGGCTCCTACGACGACTGCTTCCTCGTGCCCTCAGGCTCTGTGACCCTGAATGCGCAGGACAGGAAGATCATGATAACTAGCCGGGACATGAGGTATTTTCAGGTCTACACTGGCGTCCCAGGGGCGATAGCAGTTGAGCCAATGAGCGGGGCCCCTGACGCCTACCACAACGGCATGGGCCTGATAGTACTAGAGCCCGGAGCGTCGGCCTCCTTCTCCTTTACAGTCACGACTAAGATGAAGTAGGCGATCGAGCCCCACGAGGCCTAGCCATAGCCCTCCTCGTACCTGAGTCCGCCCGGGTCAGCAGCCTCTATTACTGCCATCTCCTCGTCGCCTAGCCCAGTTATGGCCTTCACGTTCTGTGGCACAACAATCCTCATGCGGGAGCCCGAGAGAATATCATCAATACTGAACCCCTCGAAGACGGCCCTCAGCGTCGGGCCCGCAGTTGTGAACTCTATGAGGGCCCTGTTGGTGCAGAGGTAGAGCGGCTTGCCCTTCTCAAGCCTAGTCTTGCCACTGCCAGTTACGAAGTCAACCTTAGGCACCAGGACCCTGGGCTCGTGTCTGGCCCAGACCACTATCTTCTTGACCAGGGGTATTAGGTAGGCCGCTGCTGCCCCTCCCGGAAGCTTTACCTTAGGCTTCAAGTAGTCCCCTATGGCAGTCAGGTTTATGTTACCCTCTTCGTCTATCTGAGCGGCGCCAAAGTACATCAGGTCCATCCTACCCTTGGCAGCCAGGTCAAAGGCATCTATGGTAGTCATGTAGGCTAGAGGCTCAGGCTCCATGGATGGGTCTCCTGTCGATGGTCTAAGGACCACCTTGGCGGGGTCAGGCATGAAAGGCTCGGCCACGCTGTGCCAAGTGAAGCTCCTCCTGAGGTACCTGGCAGCATAAACCATGGCCAGGGTGGGGAGAGCGCTGTCAAGGCCGTGGTACACGTAGTCACCATCCTCAACAAACGAGGCCAAGCACTTGATCATTAGGTCAGTCGGCCTGGAGGACCTCAAGAGCCCCACCTCATGAGCAGGTGAGCCTTAATCCACTCCTTGGCCCTGCCCTCCCTGGCGGCCCTATAGTACTCTTCGATAGCCCTATAGTCGGGCTCGTAGAGTCCTGGCATGCCAGTAGGCCAGGCCCCCTCTGGGGCCCTAAGCACAGCGGTAACGTGAAGTGATGATGCGGAGGGCGTCAGCCCCTCCTCCCTTGCTATGCGCCTCATCTCGTCCTCGCTGAGGAGCTTCTCGGTAGTTATTATTACCCTCTTGGCAGCCCTCACCTTCAGCTCGTCCTCGTACCTGGGGCCCCTGATCACGGCATTGCCGTACTCGTCGCTTAGATGCACATGAATTATTGCCACGTCCGGCTCTATAGCCCTTACCGCTAGGACCTCCTCCCCCGTGAACGGGTCCTTTACTGTCTTCCACGTGCCCCAGGCCTCATGGAGCTTAACCAGGTCAGAGCCGAGGACGCCTCTGACAGGCATGAAGCCAACCCCCTGAGCCCCTGCTCTCAGCCCAGCTATCACCGCGCCGCACGTGTCCTCCATGTACTCAACCTCGCCTCTCTCAACAGCCTTTCTGACGCTTGGGGCCAGGCCATAGTGCTCGAAGGTTGCCATGGCGGCCCTGACCCTCCTCAGAACCCCCATGGCTACGAGAACGTCAAGCCCGAAGCCAGGCTCCCTGTCTACAAATGACAGCCCCTTCTTGCCCGATGATATGAGGGCAGCTATAAACATCATGGGGTTGCGGAAGAAAGTCATACCACTCACGGTTATCTCGTCTCCGTCTCTGACTAGGTCCAGGGCCTCCCTAATGTCCATGAGCTTGCTCGAGGGCAGACCTGCCCACCTGTTACTACACTAGCACAGAGGGATAAAACTAGGCCTTGAGAGGATGCTTAGACCTCTAAGCGTTAATAGCCCTCTTGCCTGCAGGCAAGGGGGCACAATGCTCAAGGACAGGTTCATAGCTGATATCTATGCTAATGCACAGGTGCTCCTAGGGAAGGAGGTCAGGGTCTGCGGCTGGATCGACAACATAAGGGACCTAGG
>DAJS01000011.1:9541-10869 GCA_002496425.1 Acidilobaceae archaeon UBA162 | reverse complement strand
CAGCTTGAGGCCTCATACGAGCTTCTCAAGGAGTCCGTGGCCTGTTTCAGCGGCACGCTTGTCGAGGGAAAAAGCAAGCTGAGGTACGAGCTCCAGGCCAAGGAAGTCATGATGCTCACCAGGCCAGTTGAGCCCATACCCCTGGAGCCCGCCACCAGCACTGAGGCCCAGCTTAACGTAAGGCTTGATTACAGGTGGCTTGATGTACGCAACCCCAAGGTCTCCGCAGTATTCCAGTTCGAGTCCTGGCTGGCGCAGAAGTTCAGGGAGTACTTCAGGATGAATGGGTTCGTGGAGATATTCACACCGAAGATAGTTGCCGCAGGCACCGAGGGCGGGGCCGAGGTCTTCCCGGTGATATACTTCGGCCGCGAGGCCTACCTGGCCCAGAGCCCCCAGTTCTACAAGCAGATGGCTGTGATAGCTGGGCTTGAGAGGGTCTTCGAGATAGGGCCTGTATTCAGGGCAGAGGCGCACCATACCGTTAAACACCTCACAGAGTTTCACGGACTTGACATAGAGATGGGTTTCATAGAGGGGCCTGAGGACGTGATGGATATACTTGAGCGCTTCTTCAGGTACCTGAGCAAAGAGGCCGAGGGCGACGAGTCCCTTAAGGTAGTCAGGCAGTACTACGATCTTAGCCTGAGGGTGCCGGATAGGGTGCCAAGGATAACAATAAGGGAGGCCTACGAGGTGCTCAAGGAGAGATACAACAAGGAGCTGCCCTACATGGAGGACCTGGACCCGCAGGCAGAGAAGTACCTAGGGGACTACGCGCTGAAGGAATACGATAGCGACTTCATCTTTGTGACCGAGTACCCGTGGAAGGTCAGGCCCTTCTACACCATGCGCAAAGAGGGGGAGCCTGAGTGGACCTACGGTTTCGACCTGCTGTTCAGGGGGCTGGAGATAGCCACGGGGAGCCAGAGGGAGCACCGCTACGAGAGGCTCCTGATCAACCTGAGGGACAAGGGCATGAAGCCGGACAGGTTTCAGTTCTACCTCAACTTCTTCAGGCACGGCGCTCCGCCACATGGAGGGGCTGGCCTGGGGTTAGAGCGCATAGTGAAGCAGTACCTCAACCTTGAAAATGTCAGGGAAGCAAGGCTGCTGCCGCGCGACCCGGAGAGGCTAGTGCCTTGAGCGAGCCGCCCGTGGCTGGCATCGACCTGGCCGCGAGCCCTAGGAGGACCACGGGCCTGGCAGTGATTTCTAACGGTATTGTTGAAACTGTCAGCGCTTATAGTGATGAAGAGGTCCTGTCCTGGCTCCTCTCTAAACATCCATGGCTGGTAGCCGTTGATGCGCCTCTGAACCTTCCATCC
>DAJS01000011.1:5510-9502 GCA_002496425.1 Acidilobaceae archaeon UBA162 | reverse complement strand
CTGCCACCCTCATGGAGGCACATGAGGGAGCTGACTCTGAGGGCTATGACTCTGTCCTCAAGGCTTGTCAGGGCGGGGGTCAAGGCTATAGAGACGCACCCTAGGAGCTCGCTCAGGTCGAGCGGCTGCGAGGATTACCGAGACCTGGCAAAGCTCATGAGAGTCTCGATAGCGGTGGAGCCTGTCAACAGACATGAGAAGGACGCTATCATTGCCGCCCTCACAGCCCTCGCCGCCCTGAGAGGCCTGACCGAGGTAGTGGAAGCTGACGACGGAGCCATATACCTGATCACTCACATCTGCCAGGGCGACATTCCTAGAGGTAGGGTTCCCTAAAGATAAAACTACCCGGCCACAGTGGGCTGCAGGGTACTCTAAGCCACATGGCAGCTCAGCAGGAGTCAAGACAGAGGGCGCTGATTATAGGCGACTGGGACGCTGACGGGGTGATTGCGTCAGCAGAGATAGTCTACGCTCAGGAGGTCCTAGGCTTGTTCCCCGCCAAGTGCAAGTGCCCAATTGAGCTAGCCCCTGCGAGCCCTAGGACCCTTCAGTCAGTGCTTGAGGGCTACAGGGGCTCCTGCTGGTGCTGCCTGGTGCTCCTCGACATACCGTTCACCAATGATGTGGAGTCCGCCCTAGAGGCCTTCATGAGCGCTCAGCAGAGCCTGGGCTGTAAGCCCAGGCTCTACTACTTCGATCACCACAAGACCACGCTTGAGAGCGCTACAAAGATAGAGGAGAAGTATAGCGGACTGGTGTTCGTAGGCGTCTCGCCTACGTCAGTGCTGGTCAAGGCCTTCCTTGAGTCCATGGGCGCCAAGCTGACCCCGAGGCTCAGGGACCTGGTATCGGGTGCCGCCGTGCTTGAGGGTGGGGGATGGCTTAGCAGAGCGGTCAGGGGCGTGAGCGACGGAATTGTCAAGATGACTGCATCCATATCAAAGGTGCTTAACCAGACTAAGGATCCTGAGCTGTGGAGGAGGTATGTTAAGTGGGCCGCCAGCGTGCTGCCCTTTGAGCCAACGCCGCTGGCCCACTCAAATCCCCTTGAAGAGGGCATGAGCATCTCCGAGGAGAGTGATAGGGAGATAAGACAGGTAGCCGTTGACTTAGCTATGAGCGCTAAGCCTGTTGGCTTCCTCAAGTTCGTTGACGCTAGGGGGAAGTGGAGCAAGGGCGGCTCATCGGCCCTGGCTTCAGCCATATACAAGATGGTCAAGTGTACAGTAGCCCTGCTGGTCAGTAAGCAGGATGGTACCAACCTGCTCATAATAAGGAGTAGTCACGGCGAGGCAATGAGCATAGCAGAGGAACTGTTGAAGGCCGGCATAGCAGCTGACATTGGTGGCCATCACAACATAGCCTCCCTAAGGCTTAAGGAGGAGGTCACAGTTCAACAGCTCGAGGATGCCCTAAGGAGGGCCTCTCTGGAGGCCGCCAGAAAGGTCAAGGAATGATAGGGCAAAAGTACAGCAGCTTATAACCGGTGGGCGTCAGTGGCGACAGGTAAGTTACCTTGAGTCTACCTGAGGGATTCGTGAGGCCCGACTACAGGTCCAGCTTTAGTCTCTACGGCCTCTCCTGCGGCCTAGCCAAGTTCTTCAATGTCAAGAGGGACTGCGCCGCTGAGCCTCTGGAGCTGCAGGGCAGGAGGCTCGTGCTGATATACCTCGATGCGCTCAACTGGACCCTCTTCACTGAGGCAAACATAAGACTAAGCGGCTCCGTGACCAAGGGCGTCACAGTGTTCCCCTCCACCACAGCCGCTGCCCTTGCCACGCTAATGACTGCCCAGACACCAGGAGAGCATGGGCTCATAGGGTATCAGGTTTATAATAAGATCCTGGGAGGCGTGGTGAATATGATAAAGTACTCCTACGCTGGCGAGCAGGGCTCAGGCACGATAAGCTCCTCAAGGCCCCTGGCACAGGCGTTCCCGATATCCCCGTGGCTAAGGGAGACGGAAGCGAGGGTGTTAGCGATAATGCCCCATACCGCGTCAAGTGGCGAACTCACTAGGACGTTTCTCCAGGACCGCCCATCGCCCGAGCTGACAACCATAAGGTCGTTCTCGGGACCCTACGAGATGCTGGCGGCCATGGAGGAGGCCCTCGAGGGAGACCCCTATGACATGATATATGTATACTATGACAACCCTGACCACATAGGCCATGGTTATGGCTTCTCAAGCCCGAGGAGGCACCTGATAGTTGACGAGTTGCACTCCCTTCTGTCTCACATAGACTCCATGGCATCAAAGTACAAGGATAAGTACACCTTCGTTCTGATGTCTGACCACGGGCAGGTGACGGTATCTAAGGTCTTCGTGTTCAATGAGGATGCCGAGCTCATGAACATGCTTGAGGTGCCCCCTTACGGAGACTCCAGAGCTGTGTGGCTTAGGAGCAGGGCTGACGTGCGCAAGTACCTTGAGGAAAAGTACAATATGGTTGTCTTCACCACCGATGAGGTTGAGGAGCTGGGCCTGCTGGGAAGGCTTAATGACTTCGTGAGGAGGAACATCATGGGTGACTATCTAGGGATTGCGAGGAACCCTGATACCAAGTACGTCTACGCGTACCGCGATAACGACCCCTCGCTGCGCCTGAAGGGGAACCATAGCGGGCTCACGTCTGAGGAGATGCATGTACCAATAGTGCTCTGGTCCTGACTACTTCCTCCTGATAAGAGGGAAGTCCCTTATCCTGGCCTCCCCCCTGCGGCCCCTCTCATCAACTATCATGACAGGCTCGTCAAATATGGCGTACCTGACGTCTATGTACCCCTGTCCTATGCCGCGCTGAAGGACTGGACTGAAGGTGCCACTCGTGACCCAACCGATCTCAATGTCATCAATGAGTACCCTATAGCCGTTCCTAGGTATGAACCTGGCGCTTGACTTCTTCATCTCAAAGCCAACCCTTACCCACCTGACTCCCTCCCTTCTGCATGCCCTGAGTGCCTGCTCCCCATAGAATCCTGTCTTATCCCAGTCTATGGCGCCGAGCCCGTACCTGAGACTCCACGCGCATGGGAACTTGACTGGGTCCTCACCGTACTCGTTACCCCCAAGCACATATCCCATCTCTATCCTCAGCGTGTCCCTGGCAGCTATGCCCACAGGCCTCGCACCGGCCTCTACCGCAGCCCTATGTATCTTGGCCGCCGCCGAGGGCTCCGCCCAGACCTCGAAGCCGTCCTCGCCCGTCCAGCCGCTCCTGCTTACCAGGAATGCCGTAACCCCAGCCAGGCTCTCGTTGAGCCTGAACTCTAGGGGCCTGAGGTCAGTAGCCCAGGGGGCCCCAAGAGCCTTCATGACGTCAACGCTCTTAGGGCCCTGTATAGCTAGCATCACATAGGTCTCCGTCAGGTCCTCCAGCCGCGCCTGTAGCCCTGCCTGCCCAGCCAGGAACGACAGGTGGGACTTAATCCTCTCCCTGGCAGCAGCGTTAGGCACTGCCAGCCACTCATCCTTACTGACGCGGTACCACATCTCGTCGTCTATGACCCTCGCGGTCTCGTTGAGCGCCAGCGTGGGACCACTCATGAAGCCTTCCTTCGTCTTTGAGACCCGCTTGGTGAACGCTATCTCGAGGAGCTTGTCGGCATCAGGGCCTGTAAGCCTCAGCCTGCCCATGTGACTTATGTCAAATATGCCCACTGACTGCCTGACCGCCATGTGCTCCTCGAGTGTTGAGGTGTAACTCATGGGAACCTCCCAGCCGGCGAACTCGCCGAAGGAGGCCCCTAGCTCCTGGTGCAGCTGCCTGAGCTGGATCTGCCGGAGGGAGCTCAAAGCCCAGGCCCTGAGGCTCCGAGGCCTTAGGGGAATATATCTTAACTCACTCTATGTCCACGTAGGAGATCCTCAGGGCCCTGCTGGTCTCGTCAAGCCTCCTCCAGTCCTCGTAGCTGAGGGACCAGCCGGCGGCCCCAGCGTTCTCCTCAGCCTGCTGGGGTGTCTTGGCACCTGGTATTGGTAGAACCGC
>DAJS01000011.1:2814-5481 GCA_002496425.1 Acidilobaceae archaeon UBA162 | reverse complement strand
TACTTCTCGCCCACCTTCCTCAGCTCCTCGGCAAGCCTCAGTATCTGTACGTAGTTATTTGGTCTGAAGAGCTGGTTGTTTCTCCTGACGTCAGTCAACTTGGCAGCCTCCTCAAGCGTATACTTGCCCAGTAAGGCTCCTTGGGCCAGAGGACTCCAGGCCAGTACAGTCATGCTGTTGGCCTCGGCATACGGTATGAGTTCTGCCTCAGCCCATCTCTCCACCATGTTATACCTTATCTCTAGCAGCTCAACGTCATGCCTTGATAGACAGGCACGAAAGTCCTCTATTAGCGGCACAGGATAGTTGCTTAGCCCTATGTACCTCACGAGACCCATGTTTATGAGCTTCTCAAAGGCCTTGGCATACTCGCACGAGGGTATATTGTGCCACGCAGGCGGCCAGTGGACGAGCAGGGCATCAACATAGGTTGTCTGAAGGCGGCGCAGTGAGCCCTCGACGGCCTTAAAGACGTCATCGTACTGAAGGAAGTGGGGCGGTATCTTAGTAACTATGAAGAGCTGATCTCTTCTAACCCCTAGCTCCTTCAGCGCCCTTCCTATTACCCTCTCACTGAGCCCAGCACCGTAGACCATAGCGGTGTCTATTAGCGTGGAGTCAACCTCTATGGCTTTCTTTATGACCTCCTTGGCCCTCTCATAGTCAGCCTCGGTGAAGCCCCAGGCGTCACTGAACTCCCAGGCCCCAAGGCCTACCCTGGGCACCTTCTCCCCCGTATTCCCAAGCATCATGTAGTCCAACTTACCTCGGCCTCCACTTGACCTGAGTCAGAACTGGCCCTAGCCTATATTATGCGGCCCTACTTGCTGGCCTCGAGACTACGTTTACTAGGGCATCAAGTCCAGTAATTGAGACCTCAATCATGTCCCCGTCCTGCAGGTAACGGCCTCTCGGGTGGCCGACGCCTGGCGGTGTGCCCGTGAATATCAGGTCGCCAGGACGTAGGGTCATGTACTTTGATAACTCAACTATGAGTTCAGCGAAGCTATGCATCATCTCCCTGGCGCAGCCCTTCTGCACTACATCACCGTTGAGCCTCGTCTCGAGGCAGAGGTCTTCCAGCTCCGAGTAGTCCTGCACGACCTTCAGGTAGGGCCCAGTGGGGGAGAACGTGTCTACGCTCTTTGATAGGCACCAGGGCATGCACTCGTCGTACTGAAGATCCCTTGCTGTGACATCGTTTCCGGCCATGTAGCCCAGTATCGCGCCCTTGGCCTCGGCCTCTGAGGCTCTCCTGACAGCCTTACCTATCACTATGACAATCTCCCCCTCGTAGTCCGGCTTCGCCACCTCAGGTGGCACCACTACCTCGTGCCTGTGGCCCGTTAGGGCTGAGGGAGCCTTCATAAAGAACACAGTCCTCTCCACGGATCTCATCTCCCTGGCATGTGCGGCGTAATTCTTACCGACGCCGATTATCTTAGAGGGTCTTGGCACAGGAGGCTCGAGAGGGCTGTCAAGCGAGGCCACTGGGCCCTCGAGGTCGGCCCTCTCAAGCCTTGAGAGGAGCTCCAGAGGCCTCTCGTAGAACAGCTCAGAGTAAGTGAGCTCGTGCTCAGGCGATGAGACTAGGAACACCTGACCCTTCTCTACTACCGCCAGCCTCGCCCTGTCGTTCATGAGCACTGAAGCAAGTAACAAGCTCGGTCCCAGGCCTTGGCTGCGTAGCCCAATAAAATTCCATTGTCCTACGTATACCTGCCGCCATTTATCCCCAGCACCTGGCCAGTTATGTTGCGTGAGAGCTGGGGAATCGCGAGGAAGTAGATAGCTTCCGCTATGTCCTCAGGCTCGGCTATTGAGCCCAGAGGGTGCAAAGCCTCGGCCTGCCTCCTCCTCTCGGGGTCAGATAGGTAGTCCCTAGTCATGTCTGTCTCAACGAAGCTGGGCGTCACGGCATTAACTCTTATCCTGTACTTGGCGAGCTCCACAGCCATCTTCTTCGTTAGCCCTATGAGCCCAGCCTTAGCTGCTACATAGGCAACACCGGCAACAACGTTGCCTGTCTGGCCGGCTATGCTGGACACGTTAACTATAGAGGCCCATGGGGCCTTCCTGAGCAGGGGCAGTAGGGCCTTGGAGACGTAGAAGGGGCCTGTGAGATCCACATCTATGACCCTTCTCCAGCGCTCCAAATCAACATCTTCAAGGCTGCTGTAGTCTATAATCCCCGCGTTGTTTACTAAGACGTTAACGTAGGGCAGGGTCCTTGAGAGCTGAGATGCGAAGTAACTCACCGAGTCCCAGCTGGACACGTCGACCTGATAGTACATAGCAGTGGAGGCGCCCGAGCTCAGAGCCTCGTTTGCTGTCTCCTCGGCCAAGTCCCTCCTCGACGCATAAGTTATTATAATGCCGAATCCATCCCTGGCGAACCTCAGGGCCGTGGCCTTCCCTATGCCCCTATCACCACCTGTTACGACCACATACTTCTCCTGGTCAGCCATAATGACCCTCCTCAGCTCGGAAGTACGCCAGGAAAATAAAATTGAGGACCGATTAGAGGGCCAGGTGCAGGACCCTAATAATCATATAGATACCAACTAACACTATTATAACTCCATAGGCCTTCTGAAGCATACCCCTTGGCGCCCTAACGGCGAGCGACGTGCCTGCGTAGCCGCCGGCTATACCGCCTACCACATA
>DAJS01000011.1:0-2761 GCA_002496425.1 Acidilobaceae archaeon UBA162 | reverse complement strand
GAGGTCCCTATAGCCCTAGCTATGCAGAGGCCTGAGGAGAACATGAGCGCTGGGACTATAAGGAAGCCGCCACCTATGCCGAAGTAGCCGCTTATCAGGCCCACAACGAAGCCAGTGCCGGCGACAATTAGCATCGTCTTATGGCTTAGCTTAGGGCACCTAGAGGCTGCCTCTAGCACCCTGCTGACCTCCTCATGCGTTCCGGCAGAGGCTGCGCGCTTGTAGAAAGCTATGTACAGGCCCAGGACTATCATGGCTATGGCAAAGTACAACAGGAGGCTCTGGCCAGGGGTTATGTGGCCCAGGTAAGTGCCTAGAAGCGCCCCTATCAGGCCAACTCCAGCGAAGAGACCCCCTACCTTCGGCGCTACGTTCCTCTTCCTAAGGTGCATGTAGGAGTTTATGTAGGCGTTGATGCCTACGGCCAGCGCAGTTGTGCCTAGGGCTATGTGGGCGGCATTAGGTATGTTGCTCAGTCCAACAAAGTAGAGCAGCAACGGCACTGCGAGTATTGAGCCCCCTCCTCCTATGAGCCCCAGCGAGAACCCCACCAGGATCCCTGACACCACTGAAAGCCCGTATTGCAGAGGCGTTACAGCTACTACCATCTAGCACGCCCTGGAACTTAAACTAATGCACCTGTGCACCTATAAATGCTTACATGCATAATTAAATGTATCGGTATCTTATAGGAATACCTAACGTAATAAGTACAGCCTCGATAATATTAGTTATATTCGACACCTTTTAACTGCAATGATTAAAGAAGGCAGATGATCAAGGTTCATGTAGCAAGGTCAAGGCGCCTGAGCTCCTCAAGTAGGTCGTAGTAGGCAACTATCTTGCTCGTGATTCTCAGGTCCTTGGGGCCTGGGAGTTTCATGAAGAACCTGTTGGCAGTTGCGTGAGTGCCACTGATGCCCCTGTCTACAAGGCCCTTGGCCACAGGTATGACTGATGCTATGAGCCCCGCCAGGTTTGACTTATCGTTTATCCTGGCGCTCACTGCTATCTCATCCCTGAAGCCTCCAAAGCCCTCATACTCTATGTGCATCGCTACGAACTTCCTGTCCCCCAAGGGCTCCAGGTAGCCCGTGGGCTTGATGTAGTGCGGAGCGTCGTAGCCAAGTATGTCCTTCACCATAGCGCCTTTTGTGATCTCCTTAGAGTAATTCCTCTCTGGCTCCACTAGGCTTAGGAAGTCCGAGTTGCCACCTATGTTGAACTGAGCTATTGAGAGGACCCTCCTCTCCCTCTCGGCCATGTGCTCAAGTATGTCTGCCGTGAGTGGTGTGGCGCCGGTGGCAGCATCGTCGCCCAGGACAAGAGAGCCTATTCTGGCATAATAGCTCACAACGCCAGGGCTGTTAGCAATAGGGGGAGGGGTCAGGTTGATGAAGGCCACATGCCTTCCCGAGCGCCTCGAGTGTTCGGCAACAGCGTAGGCGTAGGCCATGGTAGCCCCTCCCTGGCAGCTGGATGCCTTAGAGGCAAACTCCTCCTCGGTCTCGGCGTACCTCAGGGGTTCCGTGGTTATGGCATTGACCACTACGTCGGGCCTCAGCTCGTCAAGCAGCGCTATGAACTGATCAAAGGCCTCCTGCACGCTCCCTAGGACCTCTTCAAGCCCCATAGCCTTGACTGGGAGGCCTTTCAGGCTGCCACAGTGGAGCCCCCTCTGCACCACAAGCCCATCAAGGTCCTTAGGTGGATCTACGCCTGGAACCAGCTTTGAGGCTATAGAGCGCGCGGTAGAGCCTACCTTAGTTACTTCAACGTCAACTAGACCTATCACCTCTATGTCCTCTGGTCTATAGTACTTGAGGTGTCTGGCTAGAGGCACGCCTGTGAGGTCGCCTGTCTCCCTGGCCCTCTCGAGACCCACCAGAAAGTAGGAGGCCCCAGCGCCAGCGCCTATTATCAGCGTCCTTACTTTCATGTTGCTATACCTCGCACTGGCCTTGCTATAGCACAACCTACTCGTTATTAAATAGTCTCTCTGTCCCTCTAGTACTCTCACTTAGCTCCCACTATGTCAGGCGCTGCCCTCTCTGGCGTGAAGCTGATGTACTGGATCATGCTGCCCCTTATCAGGACTCTGCCAAGCTTAGCCATCACTTGCTTTCCATCCTTGACCTCAACGGAGTCGTCAAGTATTAGGTTCATTGTGGAGTCAGTGACCCTCAGCAACCCTACGTACTCTGTGCCATCCTTCAGCTTGACGTATATCTGAGTGTCTACGGCCTCCTTGAGGTACTTCAGGGGATTTGCGACCTTTCCGCCTTGGTTACCAGGCACTAAGTTGTGCACCCCCTACCAATGCTCTCGCCTAAAGAATAGATAAGGCGGATTTTAAAGTGTTAAGCACATCTGTTCATCTTCTAGAGCTTTACCTAGATGTAACTTGATCCTCCCTCAGAACCCTGACTGCGGTCACCTTGTACTCAGGTATGTGACTGATTCTATCGTAATGGGGTCCCGTGACCCTGTTTATTGAGGTCTCAGGGAAGTGTATTGTAGAGAACAGGAAGCCCCTCCTGACCCTGTCAGTTACCTTAACTCTGACCCTGGCCGAGCCGTACCTACTCTCAACAACTACGTAGTCGCCGTCCCTGATCCCCAGGCTCTCCGAGTCCTCAGGACTCATCTCAAGTATGTCCTCAGGGAATATCACCGCGTTCTGCGTCCTCCTGGTCATAGAGCCCATATTGAAGTGATAGAGGCTTCTCCCAGTTATGAGTATAAAGGGATACTCCTTGCT
>DAJS01000008.1:80926-81201 GCA_002496425.1 Acidilobaceae archaeon UBA162 | reverse complement strand
GTGCTGAAGGTTGAGGTTATGGGCACGTCACCGTAGTAGACGTTCGGGATGCCGTTGGCCGAGAGGTATATGTGGGCGTCGGGGCCCTCATACTCGCTTGAGGTTGTGTTGAAGTAGAACGCCACAAGGCCGCCGATGCTGGCCACCTTTGTGAGCACTATGCCTGCGCCAGCTTTTGGCAGTGTAGTAGCCCTGGCTATTCCCGAGGCCAGGGGCAGCACGAAGGCCAACACGAGGGCTACCGCGAGCAGGTACTTAACCCACGATCTCATGGA
>DAJS01000008.1:78532-80792 GCA_002496425.1 Acidilobaceae archaeon UBA162 | reverse complement strand
CCCCTGCCTAGCCCTAGGCCCCTTGCAACTGCCTGGCCCTCCTGAGCCTCCAGGCCGCGTCATATGGGTATGACCCATGTGTGGGCGCCAGGCTGGCCCCCTCAGCCCCCCTGGGCTCGGGGAGGCCTAGCAGGGAGAGCAGCGTGGGCCCCACGTCCTCTACCCTTGCCTCTGAGGCCCCTACCAGCCCGGAGGCCTCGCCGTAGACCAGAAGGGTCCCGATGACGTGATGGTCTGGGAATACGTCCCTCCTATGTAGCGCCAGCCCCCTGCTTGAGACGGGATGATATTTGTCCTCGTCGAGGGACTCGATGAAGAGGGCCGGGTACTCAGGCATGTAGGCCCCCCTGAACCTCTCCTCAGCCCTCTGGACCCTCAAGTACCTCGTGATGCCTGAGGACATGAGGGCCCTGAGCCCCTCCTCCCTCTCAGCCTCGCCCCTGAAGAGCAGGAGCCTCGATATCGAGAGGCCGCCGGCGTCGTAGGTGAACGGGGCCTCCGAGAGCTCGCTCTCCCCTCCTCCAGGCCTCCCCGCCCTGGCTATTGGTGCCATCTCCCTCTCAAAGGCCGACCTGAGCCACGGCAGCCTTCCGTCCCTGGCTAGCCTCCTGGGCGATAGGGACGGCGGCAGGAGGAGGGAGGCCAGGTCAGCAATGCTCGCCAGGCGGAGCACCAGCCTCCCCTTGAGGTCCCTAGGGACCCCCACGCCGGTAGCCTTCATGAGTGGGGCTATTACGTTGACACAGGTGGTGTACGTCCCAACCCCATGGTCTGAGGCCAGCATGAAAGTTGATGACCTCCTGGCCATCTCCTCTGCCAGCGAGTCCACCTGGCGCCATACCTCTGCAGACCTAGGGCCGACAGAGAGCACCTCCCTGTAGTCCTTGTGAAAGGCCTGGTCAGGGAAAGGGAGGACAAACATGGCGAGGTCAGAGTCGGACTCGTCAAGGAGCCTCATCATGCCCTCTATAAGCATTGAGGTCCTCGTGTAGGGATCCCTAACATCGTCGAAGGTCCTGAAGTGGCCTCCAACCCTTGATTCAAGGCCCTGGGGCCAGTACTCAACCCTCGGCGCCAGGAAGGTGTCGCCCACGACTGTCATCCTGTTAAGGCAGCACAGGGCCCTCAGGGGCCAGGTGAGCGGCCAGTTAGCTACTAGGACATCAAGGCCCATCAGGGCCGCGTCCTCGAAGGCCCTGGGGAACATAACGTCAAGGGCTGTGTAAGGCCTTGACCTGTGGGAGTTGCCCTCCCTGTAGTACTTGGTGAAGCCCCAGACCCCGTGCTTTGCCGGGCCCACGCCTGAAGCCATGGAGGTCCAGGCCACAGGAGTTATGGGAGGCATGGAACGGAGGCCAAACAGCCTCCCCTCAGCCAGAGCCCTTGACAGGAACCTGAGGCCTAGCTGGGAGGCAGCCCTCCTCAGCAGCCATGGCGGCAGACCGTCAAGGCCTAGCAGGGATACCTTCAAGTCTAACCTTGGCTAGGACTGGAACAGAGGTATTAGTCCCTGTCGCCTAGGCGCCCTCGCTGAACGCTGAGGAGAGGTACCAGTCGAGCTTAGCCTCGTCCTCCTCAGATACCCTGAAGGCCACCCTCTTGACCTCCTCCTTCCTCTCCTCTACAGCTGCCCTCACTCTGAATCCCCTGTCTTGCATAGGCTGTCGGAACCTTATAAGTGGGTGCCCTAGAGGTCCTACTGCATCTGTCTAACTCAATGAGGGCGCCTCAGTAGGTTAACGCCTGTCTTGGCGTCGAAGACGCTCGTCGCCTCCGGCGGGACATCGAAGACAACCTCGTCGCCCGCTGAGTAGGAGGATAGGGATGGGGACAGGAGCCTTATCAGGTCCCCGCCTACGTCCACGTGAAGAACAGTGTAGGCCCCGACCCTCTCCACCATTGACACCTTGCCCCTCAGGTTCCCTGAGCCAAGCCTGACGTCCTCAGGCCTGAAGCCAACCAGCACCTCCTGGCCCTCTGAGACCACCTGCCTGTAGCTCTCGGATAGGGGCAGAGCCAGGCCCCCCTTAACAACGGCCCTGCCCCCTGCCACTGTAGCCCTGAGCACGTTCATAGGCGGGTTGCCGACGAAGGCCGCTACCCAGGAGTTCCTAGGGTTCCTGTAGACCTCCATTGGGTCCCCGTAGTCCTGAATCACCCCGTCATGGAGCACGGCAAGCTTGGTAGCCAGCGAGAGGGCCTCCACCTGGTCGTGGGTCACGTAAACTATGGTAGTCTTAAGCTCCCTGTGCAGCTGCTT
>DAJS01000008.1:64972-78432 GCA_002496425.1 Acidilobaceae archaeon UBA162 | reverse complement strand
CCGCCGCTCAGCTGGGACGGGTTCTTGTAGATCACGTCAGATATCCTGAGCAGCTCCGCGACCTCCTTCACCTTCCTGTCTATCTCGGCCTTTGGCACGTGCTTCAGCTTCAGCGGGAACGCTATGTTGTCATAGACGCTCATGAAGGGGTATATGGCGTAGGTCTGGAACACCATGGCCACGTTCCTGTCCTTGGGAGGCATGTCGTCAGCCAGCTCGCCCCTCAGGTAGACATGTCCCTTGTCCTGCCTCAGCAGCCCTGCTATGATCCTCAGCAGCGTTGTCTTGCCCTCACCTGAGGGGCCGAGGATGACTACAAGCTCACCCCTGTCTATGCCTATGTTGACGCCGCGAAGAGGTGTCACGACAGTGCGCTTGGTGACATATGTCTTCCAGACGTCCTCGAGCTTCACGTACTCCATGGAGCCCCTGCCCTAGGTCAGGGGCTCCTTAATTAAAAAAGGTTTGAGAGGTCTGGAAGCTGCTGACCTCACTTTATTCCTGCCAGGCCGCTGTAGGCCCTTGTCATCATCCTCTGCGAGACAAGAAACAGAGCCATCAACGGTATCCCCATGAGCACGCTGCCTGCGGCGAATATGTTGTAGGCGGGAGCAGCGGCAGGGTTTATGAACCCTCCAAGGTAGTAGAGACCTATCATTGCAGTCCACAGGTTTGACCTGGCGCCCACGAAGGCGTAGGCAAGTGCGAAGTCCATGTAGGCCCCCATGAAGCCCAGCAGCGCGGTGAGGGCCACTATAGGGAGCGCCATCCTCATCACTATCCTCAGGAACGCCTGGAACCTGGAGAGCCCATCAATCATTGCCGCCTCCTCGTAGTCCGGCGGTATGGCGTCTATGCTTAGCTTGGCCAGGAACGCGGCAAACACTGCCGTGCCTGGCGTGTAAGCGAGCACCAGGCCAAGGTAGTTGAGGAGGTGCAGCCTGGCGAACAACAGGTAGAGAGGTACCGCGGTGGCTGTGATGGGCAGGAAGGTTATAAGGTAGATGAAGGTGGCCAGGGACTTCTTGGCTGGGGCCTCAAGCCTTGAGAGCGCGTAGCCGGCCAACATGGCAAGTATTACCGAGAGCGCGGCCGTGGCCGCCGCCAGCTCAAGGCTGTGGGCCACCCAGATAGGGAAGTCGGGGTACTTTATGGTAGGCAGGAACTTCCCGCTGAGCAGCTCCCTATAGGCCTCGAACGTTATGTGCTTCGGCATCAGGTCTGAAATAGAGACTGAGACTAGGGTCTCGACGTTGGTGAACGATGTCACTATTATATAGTATATTGGCAGAACAGACCAAGCCGCCATGATTATGAGCACAGCATAAGATATCGCCAGTCTGACCGCCTTGAGGGCCAGGTACTTGGCCCTGCGCGCCAACCTCTCACCCCTTAAGTAATCCCCTCAAGGACCCCGGTATACTTCATAACCAGGTACCCAAGGGCCATGGTTACCGCCGTGGAGACTATGGAGATGGCTGCGGCGAAGGCGTAGTTGTTGTACGAGAAGGCCTGCTGGTAGGCGTAGACTATGAAGGTCTCAGTGGAGATCCCTGGGCCGCCGCCCGTGAGCAGGTATATCGGGTAGAAGTTGTTCCATGTGAAGACGAAGCTGGTTATGAAGACGAAGGAGAACGTCTTGTAGAGCGATGGCATTGTTATCCTCGAGAACCTGGCAAGCGCGCCGGCCCCGTCAACCTCGGCAAGCTCGTAAAGCTCTGGCGGTATGCTCTGGAGGGCCGAGTAGAAGACCACCATGTAATATGGGAAGCTGAGCCAGAGGTTAGTCACTATTAGCTCTGCCCACGCGTCGGGCACCGAGGTCAGGGCGTTTATAGGCGGCAGATGAAACGTTGGAAGCAGGTACCTGTTCATGAAGCCATAAGGGTAGTCCCACATGCCCCACCAGACCAGGAGCGATATGAAGCCTGGGAAGGCCCATGGAAGTATGAGAAGCGCGTAGAAGACTGACTTGCCCCTGAGGTCACGCTGGTTAAGTATTAGGGCTAGGGCGAGGCCAACGAGCATCATAGGTATCAGGCTGCCCAGGGTCCAGATTATGGTGTTTATAGTCAGAGTGCCGAGATAGCCATACTTTACCATGGCCTTGTACTGGTAGAGGCCCACGTACTGGAACCTGTAGAAGTGGAATATGTTCATGTTAGTAAAGGAGATGTATATAGCGTAGATGAGCGGATAGAGGAAGAGCAGGAGGACTGCAACTATGAGGGGAACCATGTAAAAAATACCTTCAAGTTTTGACCATAGCCTTCCGGCCATTACAGTCTACCCTTCAGAGCTCCCTCTGGCCTAGCCCCTCTGGGGCAGCCATAATGGTCGTCTGGGGCTCAGCGGGGCTCAGAAGTCCGGCGCTCTCGAGCTGCTGTATGAAGTACTGCTCCATGCCCTGGGCGGCCTGCTGGGCCGTTATCTTCTCGGCGAAGTACTCTGTGGCATACTGATGGAACGAGGGCCAGTAGTAGGCCAGCTGCGGCACGCTCGGGGCTATGCCTATGTGCTCGGCCTGTATCAGTATGTACTTGAAGTCCTGGGAGACAGGTGAGGTGTTGGTTGACAGGCTCTGTATGGCCCCCTGGAGCGCCTGCTCGTTGGCGACAACATCGTGGGCCACCTCGAAGAGCCTCAGTTGTGCCGTGTAGTTGGTCATGTACTCTACGAATATCACGGCTGCCTCGATCTGGGCAGGCGTGGCGCCTGAGGCCTGCGGTGTAGTTATGGACCAGCCAATGGATGTAGCCATGGGCGTAGCGTAGAGGCCAGTGGCGTTGACTATGGGCAGCGGCCAGACGCCCAGGTCACTGCCGAGGGCTTTGTAGTAGGAGCCGAAGTCCCACGGGCCGTCAAATATTATGGCAGTCTTGTTAGCTATGAACAGCTGGCCCTCGACGCCCCCAGCGCCTGCGCTCGGAGCCAGGTAGTTGACCTTCAGGTTATAGGTTAGGTTATACCAGAACTCAAGCGCGTTAACCATGGCACTGCTGTTCAGGTCTGGATAGAGCTTGCCGTTGATGGTGGTGAATATCTGGCCTCCATAACCGTAGAACCAGGCAGCGAACCTGTAGCCCCAATCGTCGCCGACGCCATAGGATATGCCCCAGACCCCATAAGTCTTGTTGACGCTCTCAGCTATCTGGACCAGCTGGTCAGTGGTGTTAGGCGGCGCCGTTATGAACTTCTTGTTGTAGAACATGACTATGTAGGTCAGGTCGTCAGGCAGGCCCGTGACAGTGTTGTTATAGCCCATGTACTCCCACTCCTCAGCTGCTACAGGGTTGAACAGCTTCATGTAGCCCGGCGGCAGGTAGGGGGTCATGTTGAGTATGACGCCAGCAGCGAACAGGGCGGCGGTGGCGTCAGCGCTGTCCCTTATCACTATCGGCGCGTCGCCGGCCTTTGCCTCTGAGAGGTACGTCGAGGTGCCTATGGAGGCCCCATACTCAACCTCGACGTGTATCCATGGGTATGCCTGCTCGAACTGGGCGAGGGTAACGTTGAAGGCAGCGTTCTCAGAGGTGCTGTAACTGTCAGCTACCGTTATTGTAACTGGGGCCGGCGTGGTTGTTGTAGTTGCTGTGGTGGTTGTAGTTGTCGTAGTTGTCTTTGTGGTTGTCGTTACGGCAGTGGTAGTACTGAGCGAGGTCACAGTTACAGTTACAGTCGTTACCACAGTAGTCGGCTTAGTGACGGTCACTGTGGTGACCTTCTTAGTGGAAGCCACGTAGCCGAAGTAGCCGGATATGGCGGCCAGGATTATTATAACCACTGCAAGGCCCACCACGGTGCCCGATACGGACCTCCGACCCTTCATGAAAGGCACCTGCGCACCCTATACTGCTCTCCCTTAAAATACCTTACACTAGAACGTATACGCAATTAGATTCAGTTTGTGAAAGGATTTAGCAACAACACCCTTTAGCGTGGGATCTGCCCGAAGGCCCCTGAGGCTGCGTTAAAAGGAAGTGGTGGGCCCGGGGGGATTTGAACCCCCGACCACAGGGACCCGAGTCGGGCGCCTGGCAAATGCCTCGGCGTACCCCGCATCCTACCATGCTGGACTACGGGCCCACCAGGACCTGCTAAGGGCTCCTGAACTTTAAAGGTTACCCTTGGGCCTCAGGCGCCTCAGGTCCGACGTAAGCACTGAGACAGCGAAGGCAGTTGCGGCCACGGCAGCCATTACTATGAGGTCGTAGGGGAACGCCAGCGGCGGGTCGCCGCCGAGCAACGGGGCGAGGCCGAAGGGGCCTAGGGCATCGACAGCCATTATCCCTATGATTAGGCCCACGTACCAGGCCCCTGACCTTACCGCGGCCCTCATCTCCCTGTTGCCTAGCCTGTGAGCTGCATAGAGCGCCAGGGCCGTGGCAACAGCGGTGCCTGCTATTGCTATGGTGAACGTGGCTTCCACCTCAGCTATGCCCACGTTTAGCCCTGAGCTGAGCGGGTAGAAGTCTAGGGTCAGCATGATGCCAACTAGCACAGCCTCAACGGCTGCATAGGTTATCGACACTGCCATCAGCCTCCGGTCGCCAAGGCTGCGGGCCCTTATGACTAACATAGCCGCCAGCGCCACCACGAATGTAGCGAACACGGGCATCATGGCGAGGACGCCGGCCCAGTAGGCCAGCAACGCTGCCGACACTGAGCCCAGCAGGGCAATGATGAGGTACCTCCTGTCGTGTGTGACCCTGACCGCCAGGACTCCTAGCACGGTGCCGCCGGTGACATAGGTCAGCAGAGTCGTGAGCAGCGCATAGCTGCCTATGGCATACCAGCTGGGGAGCGGCACTAGGAACAACAGGCCCAGGCCAAGGGCCATTGCAAGCCCTATGCCTGGAACGGCATACCTGTTGAGGGAGCTGAACCTTCTGGGCAGGTGCCCGTTGGCTGCCACCCCATAGACTATCCTGGCCAGGTTGCCCATCTGTATTATTGCGTTGCCAAGCGGTGACACCCAGGCATCTATTATTAGCAGCACGTTAAGCGCGCCAAGGCCAGCCATGGCTAGCTCAGAGGCTATGGGGGCCGAGGCTATTGACGAGGTGCTGAGCGCGGCCCAGCTACCGGGGCTCAGGGTCTCATTGCTCAGAATCACCGTCTTCCCACTGCTCAGCGTGGCCAACGGGTGGATCTTGGACCAGTCTATGGCTCCAACGAACGCTACCTGAAGCAGTACGAAGATTGCCAGGCTGAAGAGCACGGAGACCACTACGGCCTTAGGCACGTCCCTGCCCGAGCTCCTCCCCTCGCCGCTGTACTCTATGGCCTGCCTGAAGCCCAGGGAGGCATAGGCTATCCCTGTGAGGGGTATGGCCATCATTGCCGCCGCCAGGCCTGTCACATGGTAGTCCTGGGAGGCGTCAGTGACCCCGCCCAGGAACAGGTTTGATGGTTTGAAGGCCAGGACAAGCAGGGCTGCTATGGTTATCAGCGGCACGGCTACCTTCCAGACCATCAGTCCTAGGCTCACTGAGCCCACAAGCCTGACACCGTAGTAGTTCACCACGTAAGTGAGTGCCACTATCGCGAGCGCCAGCAGCAGCCCTCTGGTGTCGGGCACGACAACTGGTTGGCCCAGAACTGTCGCTGTCCTGACAAGCCCAGGTATGTAGTAGGAGGCGTACTGCACTACGGCAACAGCCTCTGCGGGAAGCAGTGATCCGATGGAGATCATGTAGAGGAAGCCTACAGTGAAGCCCACGAGGTCGCCATGGACCAGCTGCGGGTACCTTACCACAGCGCCGCTCCTGGGCAGCAGGCCCGCCAGGTAAGCGTAAGATAGGGCCATGAATATCACTAGGACCCCATCTATGGCCCACGCTATCAGCGACTCAATCCCTCCAGCGAACGAGGCAGCGCCGAGGGACGCGAAGAGCCAGCCAGCGCCTATTATGGCGCCTATGTTAAGCGCAACATATTGCCAGAAGCCCAGGGACCTGCTGAGCCTCTCGTCCTGCTCTACCTTGCCGGCGCGCTGGAGCTCAGCCATGGCCTCCTGAAGGTCAGCCATGAGGCCTCACCCCCTCAGGTGATAAGGATGGCCCCAGGCCAAGAAAGATGGCCCAGGTGATATAAGCACGGCTAGGACGTGAGCCTAGGCTTAAGTCCTTAGGGCCCCTTGTGCTGAGGGGCCCGAAAGGCTCCGCCACAAAGGTGGGTCCCCCTTATCGACCGCCAGGACAAGAGGGGGCAGTAAATAAGGGTTGACCCCAAAGTTTGCTGGCAAACGTGTATACAACATGATAGAGGGAGCCAGGAGCCGGCTACTTAGGGTACTCGACGGGCCCTATGACCTCCTTGCCTGCCATCTTGTTTATCTCGGCCACCCTCTCGTCCACGAGCTTCTGTATCTCCTCAATCTCTTGTGGCGTCAGGTGGGCGAACCTTCCCTGCAGCTTGAGGTACTCAGACACCGGCTTCCTCTTGGCCACGGGGAACGTAACCCTGAAGTTGCCGTGGTCTATCTCGTAGAGCGGGAACACACCGGTCTCAGTAGCTAGCCTAGATATGGTAATCCCGAGGGCGGGATCGAACCTCCAGCCAGTGGTGCACGCCATCAGCACGTGTATGAACGATGGCCCCTCGTCAAGGACCTCAAGGCCCTTGGCGAACTTGTTTATCATGTCCATTGGGTACGCTGGGTTGGCGGTGGCCACGTATGGTATCCTGTGGGCCTCCACTATCATGGCTATGTCCTTCTTGGTCCTCCACTCGCCCCTCCACACCTTACCCGCGGGCGTCGTTGTGGTCCAGGCGTGGTATGGGGTAGCGCCACTCCTCTGTATGCCCGTGTTCATGTAGGCCTCATTGTCATAGAGGACATACATGACTGGGTCCCTTCTCTCAAGCATGCCGCTGAGGCTCTGGAGCCCTATGTCAACGGTGCCTCCGTCGCCGGCCACCGCTATCACCTTCACGTCCTTGTCCTTAGGCATCATCCCTTTCCTCTTCATGACCTCTAAAGCCCTAGCTATGCCGCTAGCCGAAGCGCCTGCGTTCTCGAAGGCTGAGTGGAACCAGGGCACCAGCCAGTTGGAGTATGGGTACCTGGTAGTTGAGACCTCAACGCAGCCGGTGGCGTTGACTATTATCGAGTCCTTGCCGGCCACTTTGGTCAGCATCCTCATTATCGTTCCTGCTGTGCAGCCTGCGCAGAGGCCGTGACCGCTTATGAAGAGCTCATCCCTGGGGATATCGTAGAGGCTCCTTATCCTGAGCACCCTTCTCCCTGTCCCTCCAGGCGTCTGAGCGCTCATCACTCCCTCACCCCATAGAACACGGTCTCAGGGAACTTCCTCGTCCTGCCCTCCCAGGCGAGCCTGGCGAGGGCTATGAAATCCTCGTTCTCCATGGTTCTCTGACCTATGCCTGCAACAACGCTTATCAAGTTGAATCCAAGGTCCTCCTTCAGCTTTGCCCCGGCTATCTCGTTGGCCAGCGGGCCCTGGTACGGGGCCCCATAGCTTATGGATCTGTCCACAACCAGCAGGCTCTTCACGTTGGAGGTGTACTCCACAAACTGCCTCAGCGGGAACGGCCTGTAGAGCCTGAGCCTCAGCAGGCCCACCTTGTAGCCCTGCTTCCAAGCGTCAGGCAGCAGGGACTTGAGCGTGGCAGCGTAGCTGGCATTAGCCATTATTAGGGCCTCGGCGCCCTCGCACATGTAGCACTCCATTACCCCGTAGCTCCTGCCGAACGCCTTACCAAACTCCCTGTCGACCTCATCAACCTTAGGCAGGGCCCCCTCCATGGCCTTGACCTGTTGGTACTTTATCTCATAATAGTACTCGGGCGGCACTATGGCGCCTATGGTCACAGGCCTGTCAGGGTCAAGCCTATAGGGGTACTGCCTCTTGGGGGCGAACTTCATAACGCTCTCCCTACCCTCCACAACCACCGGCTCAGTGGTGTGGCTCATAACGTAGCCATCATAGGCGACCATGACTGGAAGCAACACAGAGGGATCCTCGGCTATCCTGTAGGCCTGGATTACAGTATCGTAGGCCTCCTGGGCCGTGTGGACGAACATAATTACCCAGCCGGCGTCCCTGGCGTTGAAGATGTCGCTCTGGTCGTTCCATATGCTTATGGGCGCGCTGAGGGACCTCATGGCCACGCTCATGACCACTGGGGCCCTGAGGCCTGAGGCTATGTGAAGCATCTCATGCATCAGCGCGAGGCCCTGGCTTGCCGTGGCAGTAAAGGCCCTGGCGCCCGTGAGCGCCGCCGCTATTGCAGCGCTGAGGGCGCTGTGCTCGCTCTCCACGTGAATGAAGGCTGCATCGAGCTCCCCATTAGCTACGAACTCCGACACCTTCTCAACCACAGTGGTCTGAGGGGTTATAGGGTAGGCTGAGACCACGTCAACGTCAAGGTCCCTCGCTGCATAGGCTATGGCATAGTTGGTTGAGAGCGGTATGGGCCTCCTGGTCTTGAGCTCCTCCACCTCATGCCACCTCCACGGGAACCATGTCTATTGCCTTAACTGGACACTCTTGCGCACACATGCCGCAGCCCTTGCAGAAATCATAGTTCACGTCATAGGTTACCTTGTAGGTCCTTCCCTTCTTAGTGATGTAGGACTTGTCAAGCTCAAGTATAGCTGAGTCAGGGCAGACGTACCAGCATATCCTACACCTGGTGCACTTCTCCTGATCTATCACTGGCATCAGAACCTTCCAGTCGCCGGTCTTGTACTCAAGACTGTTGCCTGGGTTAGCTATGACACCTCCTATGGCCATCTCGTTCCACTTGGGAAGCTGTTTCACCGACACCTCCCTCACCCCCACGAGAGCTGGGTCGAGTCGTAGGCGTCCTTCACGGCCATAACGTTGACATCCGCTATCTTTCCATGGAACCTGGACTTTATAACCTCCAGTACAGTATCGAGCCTTACTATGCCCGTGGATCTTATGAGCGCCCCAAGTATTGCAGTGTTTACAATGTTCGCCTTAAGCCACTTGAGGGCTACTGAGGTAGCGTCCACAGTGGCAGCCTTGTACTGACCAGCCAAGCCTAGCTTGTCCAACAGCTCCTGGGGCTTAAGAGGCACGTTGGCCACTATTATGCCTCCTTCCTTGAGGCCCTCTATGTAGTCTCTCCTTACAAGGCTCCTGTCAAGTATTACCACAACATCAGGTCTTTCCACGGGGGTCCTGGGTATGAGCGGGCTGTCAGTGATCCTCGTATATGCTCTCACAGGCGCGCCCCTGCGCTCAGCGCCGAACTCTGGAAAGGCCAGGGCGTACTTGCCCTCAAGGATTGATGCCGAGGCTATGACCTCGCTTGCCGTCACCGCCCCTTGGCCTCCCCTTCCGTGCCACCTGATCTCAATCATTGTCAATACGGGCCGCCCCTGCCACCGAGATCCTTAAACATGCTGTAGATTAAAAGGCTACTGTGAGAAGTATACAAGATATTCCAATTAGAATATCATACAATTTTCTTTAACGGGGTTAAAGTTATATAACCGGCCTGCCACTAAGTAAGCTGATGAGGCGGGACTTGATGAGTGAGCAGGTTGTAGTAAGGAAAGTGCAGAGGCTTGGAGGTTCAAGCCTGATAATAACGCTGCCGAAGCAGTGGGCTAAGAGGCTAGGCATAAAGGTGGGTGACGAGATAAGCGTGATCGATGAGGGGGACAAGCTAACCATAGCCCCCGTGGACCCCAGGGCTGAGAAGAGAGCCAACAGCCTGCAGGTCAAGTACAACAGCACTGTAAGGTCCGCGGGGCTAGGCAACGTGGTTAACTGCGCCTTCATGAATGGCTACAGCAGGCTTGATGTTATACTTGAGGGTGTGGGCCAGGCCGAGGTCAGGAAGGTGCTTGAAGAGCTCAGGAGCAGCCCAAAGGTAGCGTCCGTGGAGGTGGGTACTGACAGGGTCATAGCCTCCCTGGCGCCCTCGGCGGAGGACGCCCCAAGGCTTCTCAGGGAGCTCAACAGCGTGCTACAGGAGATGCTTGATGCTACCAGGTCCAGGAGCTTAGAGTCAATAGGTGTCCTTGAGAGGCGCGCGTCCCAGCTGGCGGAGGCCACGGCCAGGGCCTTGAGGTCAGGGCAGGCCGAGCAGATGGCCGTAGGTCTGCTGCTCTCGCTACCAGTCATGCTCTCCGATACGCTGAGGCTCCTGGCAGGAAGGCAGGAGCTTGTGGACAAGCTCAAGGAGATGGTGGGTGAGCTGGTGGGAGGCCTGGCCAACATGAGCGTCAAGAGGCTTTCTCATGCCCTGGCACTCGCAGCTGAGCTGAGGAAGTATGCCATGCACGCTGGCGACGCCGTCGCAGTCCTGGCGCCCCTGGCAGGCGCCGTGGAGGCAACAGCAAGGGCCCTCATGTGCCAGGCCCTGACGGCCCAGGAGCCCCCAATAGAGGAGCCATTGTCAGAGTGATTAGTGGATCTCCACTACGTCCTGGTCATGTAGCACGTAGTCAGGGCCTACCTTCTGGCCCCCATACTTGGCCCCCCTGCCCCAGACCCTGGCGTACTTCATGCTCTTGGCCAGCTCAGGGCTGATCCTTTCAGCCACGTCTCTGACTGTGGCGTCCGCCTTAACTATCAGTGGCTCAGTGCTCGGCGGCTGGCCTGGCTTCTTGGTGTAGACCCTCTTGACCCCCAGCATCTTGAACGCCGTGGCAGTTATGCCCTCTAGCCCAAGGCCTGTGGCAGCTGAGACAAGGAGCCATGGCACGTCCCTTGGAAGCCCCCTGGCGGTCTCCCTGGCCCTCTGCTCGGCCCCAGGGAGGTCTGACTTGTTGAACACCACCATGGTCGGCCTGTAGACCTTAGCGCTGAGCAACGCGGCCTCGACGTCATCAATAGTGGCCGGCCCATAGCTCCTGACCACGGCATGATATATCTTATATGACCTAAGAAGTTCCCTGATGTCCCTCTCGGTGAACCTGGGCGTGCCTTGAGCTATAAGTGTTACCCCACCTTCTCTCTTCCTCTCTACAGTCACGAAGCCCTTCTCTAGTGAGTAAGCCACCCCCCTCTCCTCAAGTGCCTTCAACGTCCTCTCCAGGTCGCCCTTCACGTCCTCTGAGTCGAGCCCTATCACAACTGCTATTACGTCCGCGTTCCTGGCCATGGCCACTACCCTATTGTTTATGCTGCCATCAGGGTTGATGAGTGGGGGCATGTCAACCACCTGCAACTGGACATCATTATAGCTAGCCATGCCTGGCACCGGCATAACTGTGCTGTAGGGCAATGGGCTAACCAAGACCTTAGCGTTAGTGAGCCTGGCTACTATGGAGCTCTTGCCCGAGTTAGGGGGACCTACGAGGATTACCTGCCCAGCCCCTGCCTTCTCGACGAAGAAGCTGGGCCTCGACCCCTTGCCTGACCTCCTCCTGAGCTGCTCCCTCTCGGCCTCCTCCCTTAACTCTGCCAGCCTCCTGGTGGCCCAGTAAAGCAGGTTCTCTGTGCCCTTGTGCTTCGGGACGGAGCTTAAGAACTCCTCGAGGGCCTTTATCTTCTCCTCTACCGTCTTGGCCTCGCTGTACCTGTTGAGCTTTGCCGCCGCCTCAGCCGGCAGGTTGGTGACCAAGAGGCCCTAACACTCATTAGCTCAGAGAGAAGAAAAGCGTTGAGGATCAACAGTGACTGACATTGAGGATGAGGCCAGGGAGGTCGCCAAGGGTCTGGTGCGGTCCACGATAGCCGTCGTACTGACGGGCGCCGGCGTGAGCACCGCCAGCGGCATACCTGACTTCAGGGGCCCCCAGGGCCTCTGGAGGCGTGTTGATCCATCGCTCTTTGAGATCTCCTACTTCCATAGGGACCCGCTGGGCTCATGGAGGCTCTTCATGGAGCGCTTCGGACAGCTCAAGGAGGTCAGGCCCAACCCGGCCCACGTGGCCATAGCCAGGCTAGAGGAGATGGGGCTGGTAAAGGCAGTCATAACTCAGAACATAGACGGACTTCACCAGGCCGCGGGCAGCAGACGCGTGATAGAGCTACATGGAAATGCCAGCAGAGCTGTGTGCCTTGAGTGCGGCAGGAAGTATCCAATAGAGGAGGCCTTCAGGGCCGTCTCTGAGGGCAGGCTGCCCACATGCCCTGTCTGCGGGGGCCTACTGAAGCCTGACGTGGTCTACTTCGGCGAGCCCCTGCCGCCTGATGCCCTCGAGGAGGCCTACAGGCTGGCCGAGGCCACTGACCTGATGCTCGTTGTGGGCTCAAGCCTGGCCGTGAGCCCAGCCAACCAGTTACCCATAGTGGCCAAGCAACACGGCGCCAGGCTGATAATAGTCAACATGGGCGAGTCCATGCTTGATGAGCTGGCCGATGTGAAGGTTGAGGCCCCAGTGGAGAGGTTCATGCCCATGGTCTGCGCGATAGCAGAGGACATGATGGGTCAGAGGAGCCCCTGCAGGGCTAGTGCTGGGCTGGCCTGAAGAGGATCCTGCCGTTAATCTCGACCCTCTCCGCCCTCCCCTCGACCTCAAGCCTCCTTAGGTGCGCAAGTGTCTCACCTATGGCAAAGTACCTCTCATAGGGGCTCATGGAGTCCCATGACTGGGCCCTCGTCCTCCACCTCAGCCTCTTGGCCACCTCGTATGGCTCCTGGACGCCGGAGCGCAAGAGGGCCTCCACCTCGGCCAGCCTTGACCTGTGGTGCTCCAGCAGCTCCTGCGCCCTGGAAGCCACGTCAGGAACTGGGTCCCTATGGCCCGCATAGGCGGTAACGCCTGTCATGGATGCGTAGAGCCTGAGAGTGGCCTCATAAGCTCCCAGTGGATCCCCTTCAGGCCCGTCCAGGATCACGTGAGGGGTTATGTTACCCAGCAGGCTGTCACCCGTAAATGCGATACTGCCGGCAACTAGGGCTATGTGACCAGGCGTGTGGCCAGGGACCTCGAGAACCCTGAGGTCTATGTCATCAAGGCTGAGCTTATCACCGCCCCTGAGCGGCCTGACACCCATGTCAGCAACCTCATCATAGATCTTGGCCAGCCTTGGGACCCAATGGTGCTTCATCATTTCATCAAGCTCTAAGCGCGGGACCCCGAAGTAGGAGTAGGTCTCAAGGACCGAACTGAAGTAACCCGTGAAACCTCTCCTTATCGTAGCTAAGTCCCTCTCGCCCATGTATGCCTCGGTGGGACACACTGCCTCTATGAGGGGTAGGCCAGTCAGGTGGTCAACGTGAAAGTGAGTAACGATGATCATGTTAATTGAGCACAGCCCGCCCTTCCTGGCCTGGCTGACAGCCCTGGCAAGGCCCTCAAAGCCCTCGGCCCAGTACATGCCTGCCTCCACGAGGGCTGCCTTCCCGTTGCCCTCAACTATGTAGGCGTTAACGTGTCCTAGGGCCTGGATCGGTATTGGTACCCTAACCCTCTCAACTCTCAAGCCTTGCCCCAAGGTACTAGGCCTCGTAGGCCATCTTAAGCTGGGGCCCTGAGAAGCCTGTGGCGGACCCGGGGGGACTTG
>DAJS01000008.1:63724-64966 GCA_002496425.1 Acidilobaceae archaeon UBA162 | reverse complement strand
TCCTGGCTGAGCTACGGGTCCACCGGCCTCCAGGGCCTTCAGGTAGGGGGCTGGATATTTTTACCTTTTCCGCGAGCCTTGGAGCTCATGAATCCGGCTGTATATCCAGGCTTTAACTCCCGGGCCCCTTAACATGATGCGTGCGAGGACTATGCGTGAGCCATTAGTGGACTCGGAGGTGGGACGCCTAAGGCACGTGCTCATGCATATACCTGGGGAGGAGCTGAACCTCATAAACAAGAGCAACTACCTTCGTTACCTCTTTAAGGCAACAGTTGACAGGGAGGTGTTCAGAAGACAGGTAGAGTCGGTCGTTGAGCTCTACAGATCAGAGGGCGTTGAGGTGACACTTGTCGATGGTGATCTTAAGGAGAAGCCCAACGCCGTTTACGCCAGAGACCCATTCTTCATGACACCCAAGGGGGCCGTTATCTCCAGGTTCAGATATGACGTCAGGAGGGGCGAAGAGGCTGTCTACAGGAGAGCGCTGGAGGGCCTAGGGGTTCCAATAGTGAAGGTTATGGAGGAAGCCGAGATCTTCGAGGGTGGCAACGCCATGCTGCTTGGCAGGGGTATCGCCCTAGTTGGGGTCGGCGAGAGAACAAACAGGGCCGGCCTCAGGACTATGGCTGAGCTCCTGCTCTCCATGGGCTTCCAGGAGGTAATAGAGGTCCAGACACCAATGAACGTGATTCACATAGACGAGTACGTAAGCCAGGTTGATGAGAGCACGCTTGTGGTGGTCCGCCAGATGTTCCCATCTGAGGCTGCCGAAGCGCTGAGGGACAGGGGGTTCAACATTGTAACTGTTGAGTACTCGCAGCTGCCAGGAGGGGTCAATAATAGGCTCTGCCTCAACATGGTAGCACTCAGGCCCGGCAGGGTAGTTATGGGCAATGGGTGCGACAGCGTCAGAAAGGTACTGGAGGGCGAGGGGGTCGAGGTCATAGAGACTGACATTAATGAGGTGCTCAAGGGCGGCGGAGGGCTCCACTGCATAACAGGCGTCGTGGCCAGGGATCCAATAGGCAGAGGATGAGATAAGCCGTTATTACTGTATTTGCCCTAGGGCCCGTAAGTCTTAGGTATCTGAAGGGGCCGTGACCAGGGCCTGACGATGGGAAAAGGTCTCAGAAGGGCAGGCCCCCCTTGGCTAACAGCCTGGCCGCGTCCTTAGCGAAGTATGTTATTATCATGTCAGCTCCAGCCCTCCTTATCGAGTAGAGGGTTTCCATCATGGCA
>DAJS01000008.1:53477-63686 GCA_002496425.1 Acidilobaceae archaeon UBA162 | reverse complement strand
ACATTATAGGCGGCCAAGGGCACGTCAGGGTAGTACTCCTTGACAGTCCTTATCACGTCCAGGTAGAGGAGGGCCGGCTTTACCATCACTATATCAGCTCCCTCCTCAAGGTCTAGCCTAACCTCTTTTATGGCCTCGGACGCGTTCCTTGGATCCATCTGGTAGCTCTTCCTGTCCCCGAACCTCGGCGCAGAGTCTACTGCCTGCCTGAAGGGACCGTACATGGCGCTGGCGTACTTGACTGAGTACGCCATTATCCCCACGTCCCTGAAGCCGGCGTCGTCTAGGGCCTCCCTTATGGCCCTGACCTGCCCGTCCATCATGCCTGAGGGCGCTATGAAGTCCGCCCCAGCCTGGGCCTGGGAGATCGCTATCTTCCTGTAGACCTCCAGTGTGGAGTCGTTATCGATTACCGTGCCTCTCTTAGTTGTCACTGGTATACCACAGTGGCCATGGCTTGTGTACTCGCATATGCAGAGGTCGGTCATTATTATGGGCTCCCAGCCCAGCTCAGACCTTACCTTCCTGATGGCCCTCTGAACAGGCCCATCCTCAGCGAAGGCCCTTGAGCCCACCTCGTCCTTGACCGAGGGTACGCCAAAGATGAGGAAGGAGCCGATGCCCAGCTCCAGCGCCGAGCCGACCTCTGAGACTAGCTCCTCTGACTCAGGAGGGTATGTGGTGTAGCCCTCCAGGCCCGGCGTCGGGGCCGGGCGGCTGAGACCCTCATCTACGAAGATCGGCATTATAAGTTTCGACGGGGTGAGCACAGTTTCCGATATGAGATCCCTGAGTCTCCTTGATGACCTGAGCCTCCTGGGCCTTATCCTCGGGAAGCCAGCCAAGCCTCAGGCACCCTTACTGGCAAGCCCCTCGTACCTTTTAGCCAGCTCCCAGGCCAGCTCAGCCCGCAACTCAGGGTCCTCCCTTAAGTAGGAGAGCAGGGGCCAGAGCGCCTTCCTTATGGTGCTGTTCAGCGCCACCTCCACGGCCTTGTAAGGATCGGCACCACCTGCTATGTTCTTAGCCGTCACCTTAGCCTCCTCATCTATTATGGGGGCTACGGACCTCATGATCGTCGATATCGCCTCGTCTATGGCCTTCCTCCTTATGAAGGCCTCAAGCTTCCTGAGCTCCTGCCTCACTATGACCTCGACCTTGGGCACCTCAGCCATCCTCTGTCTGACGTTATCCTCTACGAGTCTCTCAACGTCGCTTATAGTGAAGTCGGGCGCGGCGATGGCAGGGGGTGTCGAGATGTCCACCACTAGCCTCGATAGCTTCCTGAGAACCTCAAGCTCTGGCCTCGTGCCGCCCTTAACAGCCACTAGCACAACATCAACGTTACCTACTGAGCCCAGGCCGTCCAGGCCAACGGCTAACGTCCTGACGCCCTTGCAGGCCTTAACTAAGGCTGCTGCCTTACTGGGAGTTCTGTTGGCGGCCACCAGCTCTGAGGGCCTCCACTTGGAGCACAGGTGCGATGCCATGATGTTGGCAGCCATGCCTGCCCCAACTATCAACACCCTGGCCCCATCGAGGCCCCCAAGCCTTCTGGCAGCCAGCTCCACGGCGGCCTGGGGATAGCCCAGGACGCCCCTCGATATGGCAGTCTCAGACCTTGCCCTTGAGCCAGCCGTCAGGGCTGCGTGAAAGACGGCATCAAGGAGCTCGCTGCTGTACCCCTCCCTCCTTGCCTTGACCCACGCCTCCCTGACCTGGCCTAGTATTTCGTCCTCGCCCACTATAGCCGACTCTATGCCCGAGGCCACTCTGAGCAAATGCTCAGCAGCCTCGGCCCCTTCGAGCCTCTTGGGTGAGATCAGGAGGGCAGTGACCAACTCGTCGACTCTCTGCTGCGCCGGCGAGTCAAGGTAGATCTCAAACCTGTTGCAGGTGGTCAACACCACGATGCCACGCGACAGCGGATAAAGCTCTGAGTAGAGGCGGTGCACCAGACTATCAGCGGAGGGCAGCAGGAGATCAAAGCAGGCGTCCCTGAACGTGACTACGTATGCCACCATGTTCTGGAGGTCCATGCCCTGAGGCGGCAAGACGCGGTTACCGGCACTAACGACGCGGAGACATCTAAAACACGTGGCCTATAGGAAGTATATAGCGTTTTCTTACTAGTATATGCTGATATATGCCAATAGTGCCCTAAAGGATTTAGGTGACAGGTCTGTCCATGCATCGATGTTCATAGTAGTATATCATGACCCTGGAGGGGACGACTCGGCCCTTCTCTCATTGGCGTCCAGGCTCGAGGTCAGGGTTATGAGGGTCTCCGAGGTGCCAGGACCTATATCTAAGGGTGATCTCGTAATACTCCTGATGCCCCTCAGGGGAGGCCATGCTGACTCTATCAGGAAGGCCTGCGAGGCCGTTGGAGCCACGTGGCTAGGCACCATCCCTCCTGGGCTCACCGCAACCATAATTGCTAGGAAGGCCAGGAGCTTGGGCTGTGACTCCGTAAGGCCTTATTATTGGAAAGCGAGACGCCTTGAGGGTGAGCAACTAGAGGACCTAAAAGCAGTGGCGAAAGAGCTAGAGGACCTTGGTCTCAGGACGGTCCTTGAAGGCTGCGCCGACTGTGTGGCCCCCATGGCTCTCCTTGAGGGCAGGGTGGCCAGAGAGGCTAGGGCCGAGGCCGCAAGATGTGGCGCGAAGGCCTTAGGACCCCTGATGTCTGAGGGGGCTGACCTAATTGAGGGCTGGCTTAGAGGGCTTGTCGAGAAGCGTCAGGGTTTTAGCTAGCGTCTATTTTACACCGAGCGGGCCCCTACATGAGCGTGGAGTGGGATAAGGAGAGGCTAAAGCTCCTAGAGGAGCTTAGGGCAAAAGGGGTTAACCCCTATCCACACAAGTACATCATAACCAACACCATAAAGCAGCTTAGGGAGTACGCAGCCTCGCTGCCCAACAAGCCTACGGGGGCCTTCCTGGAGGACGTATCTACCGTAGGCAGGGTAGCTAACATAAGGAGGCATGGCAGGGCCTCCTTCGTGGACATATTTGACGAGGGTGAAAGACTTCAGCTCTACCTTAGGGTCAACGAGCTAGGGGACAGGTACAAGGAGTTCCTGTACTTCGTTGGCAGAGGCGACATAATAGGCGTCAGGGGGGACCTGTTCTACACCATGAAGGGGGAGCTGACGCTCCTCGTTAAGGATTATCAGCTGTTAAGCAAGGCACTCATAGAGCCTCCTGACTGGACCAGGCTGAGCCCTGAGTTCAGGTACGCTCACAGGTACGTGGACTTCCTGTACAACGATAATGCCAGGAGGGCAATGGAAATAAGGTTCAACACTATAAAGGCCATAAGGCAGTATCTCTACTCCAAGGGCTTCACCGAGGTCGAGAGCCCCGTGCTACAGCCTGTCTACGGGGGCGCCCTGGCAAAGCCCTTCGTATCCCACGTCAACGCCCTTGATGAGGACTGGTACTTAAGGATATCCCTTGAGCTCTACCTGAAGAGGTTCATAGTTGGCGGGTTTAACAGAGTCTTTGAGATAGGTAAGGTGTTTAGGAACGAGGACATAGACGTGACCCACAACCCTGAGTTCACTATGATGGAGCTTTACTGGGCATACGCTGACTACAACGACATCATGGACCTGACGGAGGACATGATAAGGACTGTGGCCAGGGAGGTGCTCGGGGACACCAAGGTGCGCTACCCCATGCCAAATGGCTCTGTGACTGAGATAGACCTAGGCAGGCCATTCAGAAGAGTAACCATGTTTGACCTACTCTCGGAGGCCCTGGGCAGACCCCTGGAGTCAGTGAGCGACGAGGAGATGAAGAGGATGCTTGATTCCATGGGCTTGGTGCCCAGGGGAGGGGTCTACTCAAGAGGTCTGATGATAGAGAAGCTATTTGACAAGCTTGTGACCCCTAAGCTTATTCAGCCAACATTCGTGCTCGACTATCCCATAGAGACCACGCCGCTCTGCAAGCCTCACAGGTCCAAGCCGGGCCTAGTGGAGCGCTTTGAGCTCTACATAGCTGGCATGGAGCTTGCCAACGCGTACACTGAGCTAAACGACCCTGTCCTGCAGGACAGGCTATTCAAGGAGGAGCAGGAGATGAGGAAGAAGGGCGATCTGGAGGCCCACCCGTACGATGTTGACTTTGTCATGGCGCTGAGCTACGGCATGCCGCCCACCGGAGGCCTTGGGATAGGCATTGACAGGCTCGTGATGCTGCTGGCAGGGGTCAACAGCATCAAGGAGGTCCTGCCGTTCCCAATGATAAGCGCCAAGCTGGTACAGGGCCTTAATAGATCTCCTTAACAGATCTCATTGCCCAATTAATTATCCTGAGGACCTTGGTCCCGGCAGGGGAGCACAGTGGAGCTCTGTGGCTCTAGGATCAGCCTGGACTCCATATGCTCTGCTGCCGCGGGCGAGGGCGCCTCGCTGTGCGAGGCCTCCCTTAAGTCCCTTCAGGAGGCGCGTAGGGCATACCTCAACGCGGCGTTGTCAGGGAAGGTATATGGATACTCGACAGGCCTCGGGGGCCTCATTGATGTTGAACAGGCACCTGGAGCTGAGAGGGAGCATAAGATACTGATAGAGCATGACTTGGCTGTAGGCCCGGAGGCCCCAAGGGAGCTGGTGAGGGCTACGATATTTGTCAGACTCTCGCAGCTGAGCAGAGGCGTGGCTCCCGTGAGGCCTGAGGTTGCCCAGAGGCTCGCCGAGGCCCTAAGCTTCGACATAGTCCCAGCAGTGCCGCTCCACGGGAGCGTGGGGGCCAGCGGGGACCTGGAGCCCCTGGCGAGGATAGCCAGGTGCCTCTACTATGGTGAGGGCGAGGCGCTACTCAGGGGCAGTAGGACCACCTGCTCGAGTGCACTAAGGGAGGCCGGCATAGAACCCATGGAGCTTGAACCAGGCGAGGCCCTGGCCATTATAAACAGCGATGCGTGGAGCGTGGCCATAGCCTCCCTAGGCATATGCCTGGCCCTCAGGCTTATCAACGAGTCCCTGAGGACTGTGGGCGAGACCCTTAGGGTAACCGGCTGTAACCCACAGCACTTCTCCGAGGCCGTGGCGGCCGTGAAGGGCCACAGGGGGATCTCGGAGGTCCTCAAGGCTCTTAATGCTAAGTGTGAGAGGACGCCAAGAATGCAGGACCCCTATAGCATAAGGTGCGTGCCGATAATCTATGGCGCTGCCCTGGAGCTCCTCGAGTTCTCCAAGGACATAGTTGAGACGGAGGCCTCGGGTGGCAGTGAGAACCCGTTCGTCTACAGCGGACAGGTTATCCATGCCTGCAACTTCCACGCCGCCTATGCCTCAGTAGCCGCAGATGCTGCCAAGGTAGCGATAGCTCATGTGGCCAACTCCATTGAGCGCCGCGCTGCCCACCTGCTCAGCTCGGCCACTACTGGGCTGCCTGAGTTCCTGAGGGCAGGGGACAGCGCCGTGGGGGCAATGATTTACCAGTACGCAGCTGCCTCACTAACATCATCTATCAGGGAGGCAGCCCACGTGCTCGGCGTCAGCTCGCTGCCGACCAGTGGGCTGCAGGAGGACGTGGTGTCCATGGCCCCTGTAGCGGGCCTCGAGCTAATAAGGGCTGATGGCTTCCTGGCAAGGCTCATAGCTATCGAGCTTTCCCTCGCCAGGCAGGCCGAAAGGGCCTCAAGGGGCGAGGCACTTGAGGATCCAAGGCAGGCCGTGGAGTCTGCCCTCAGTGAGGTCTTAGCTAAGGTTGCCCAGGGCCTCGAGGGCCTGTTGAGGGCTGCCGGTGGCACGTGATGCCTGAGGCGGACCTAGTAATATATAACGTTGGCGAGGCCTTTGTTCCCTCCTCGGCTCCTGTGGTCTCCGAGTCTCAGGCTCTTGGCCTAGTCAGGAAGGATGTAGAGGTTGCGATAAGGGATGGCACTATAGTCTATGTGGGCCAGAGGGGCGTTGTAAGGGGCACCTACAGGGCCAGGGCAGAGCTTGATGCCAGTGGGCGCCTGCTCACGCCTGGCCTAGTCGACATGCACACACATGCCCTCTTCGCTGGTTCAAGGGATGATGAACTCGTGGAGAGACTCAGAGGCGTCCCCTACTCGTTGATACTGGAAAGAGGAGGAGGTATCTATAGGACTGTGACGGAGACCAGGAAGAGGAGCTCTAATGAACTCGCGGCCATTTTGGTCAGGAGACTTGAGGCCATGCTGTACACGGGGACCACAGCCGTCGAGGTCAAGACCGGTTACGGTCTTGAGCTTGGCGAGGAGCTGAGGCAGCTTGATGTCATCCTTAAGGCCTCAAGCATGACCAGGACCACCCTGGTCCCGACGCTCCTGGCCCACGTGCCGCCCGCTGAGGTGAGAGATGAAGTAGCCAGAAGGCGCGAGTACGTGAGGGCATTTGCGAACGAACTGGTCCCAAAGGCCGTGGGCAAGGCTCTATTCGTAGACGTTTTCTGCGACAAGGGTGCCTTCACCCCTGACGAGACCAGGCTCATACTCTCCGCTGCCAAGGCCGCAGGCCTAGGGCTCAGAATGCACGCTGACCAGCTGGCCAGGATAGGCTGCACTAAGGTGGCCGCTGAGCTCGGCGTCTCCTCCGTCGACCACCTAGAGGCCTCCAACGCCAGCTCAGCAGCTGACGTCAAGGCTGCAGGGGCCGTGGCGGGCCTGCTTCCAGCTAGCTACCTGGCCACCTTCTCAAGCTCAAGGCCCCCTGTGGATGAGCTGAGGAGGCTCGGAGTCCCTATAGGGCTTGGCACGGACTTCAGTGCCAACTCACTTATGCCATCCATGCAGACAGCTATTGACCTGGCAATATACATCTACGGCCTTACTCCCTACGAGGCTATCGCGGCCGCCACAGTAAACTCCGCCTACAGCCTGAGGCTTAGGGACAGGGGACTGGTGGCGCCGGGCGCCAGGGCTGACCTAGTAATATGGGATCTCGAGAGGGTCTCAGAGCTGGGCTACGAGTGGGGTCACGACAGGACAATGGCAGTGATCAAGGATGGAGCCCTTGTCAGGTCCCAGCTGGGCTGAGGCTCCTTGAGAGGTCTAGATGCACAGACTCAAGGACCAGCTTGGCCGCGAGCCTGGCAGTAAGGCCCTGGGGATCAAGCTGCGGCACTACCTCGGTCACATCGACAGCTACTAGCCTTGACGAGGCCCTGACAGCCTCCCTCAGCACCTTAAGGCTCTCGTAAGGCGTCATACCTAGGGCGTTGGGGGAGTTAACGCCAGGGGCGAAGGCCTGGTCCAAGTGATCCATGTCTATACTCACGTACAGCTTGGACCTCTCGGCGAAGCGCCTGACCCTAGCCAGAGAGCCCTCGGGGTCGTCAAGTAGCTCAACCCTGCTGACAGTCTGTACCCCGAGCTCCTTAGCCCTGGATGGCGCGTAAGGGGGGTTGACATACTCTGAGACCCCAACGACCAGAACTTCAAGGTCCCTGAGCCTGGACTTTAGCTCTGCGAGCCAGGAGCCGCTGGTCACTCCCTCCTCCAGGGACCTTAGATCATAGTGCGCATCAAGCACTAATAGTTTAACGCCGTGCCTAGCAGCGATTAGAGAGATCCAGCCAGTTATTGCGTGGTCGCCACCAAGGAACACCGCGGGGACGCCCCTTGAGGTCGCAAGGTCAAGGGCGTAGGAGGCTACGGCCTTGACTCTCTCCCCGGTCCTGAGCGGATCAGAGCCTACAACCCTTACATCGCCCAGGTCGTCAAGCCCCTGCTCCAGCTGGCCCAAAACCTCTGAGAGCGTAGAGAGCTGGTATAGCTCAGACCTTATCGTAGCAGGCGCAAAGCGGGCCCCAGGCCTCCCCGCCGTTGACCAGTCCCACGGGATCCCTACCAGTGGTACTAGTGGCCTCAGATCCCTTAACCTGACGTCGCCCTTGTCCCTGAGGAGCCTGGCCTGCGGCCTCTCTAAGTACTCAGACAAGCGCTGCCCTAGGACAGCAAAGCAGTGCAATAATTAAAGGGATTATGGCTCCAAAAAATCATACAACTCTTGCCATCATTATGCAAGGCGTGAAGCCTGCCTTGCCGCACACCATGTCAATGTAGGCCTCAGCTAGCGTCCTATAGGCCATGTCACCTCTCTTGGCCTTCTGTGGGACTCCATATGCCATATCTCCTTCACCTCTGACCTATACTACTGTTCTGACAGTTTTAAACTATTCTACTGATCTCTTTATAGATAGCTTTTATAAATTTAGAAACAAACAATTGTATTAACATATGTCCACGCCCTTGGGTACAACAAAAGGAGGCCGCGCGTAGCATAAGTTTGCCTTCTCATGCCATATTTTTATACCATGAGCTAATTCCAGTTGTTGGAGAGCTGGACCTTGACCGTCCCACAGAAGTACAGGGGTCTTCCTATTGAGGAGCTAATCTCTGAGGGCTATTATGACCCAGAGACCAGGACCGTGCATGTAATCAAGGGTGATGAACTGCATGTGCGCAGCAAGGACTGGCAGGTAGAAGGCGTGCTGAGGATGCTCTTCCATGTCCTTGACCCAGGCGTTGCCAAGGACCCCAAGAACCTCATAGTCTACGGCGGGACAGGCAAGGCTGCAAGGAGCTGGGAGGACTTCGAGGCCATAGTCAACACGCTGCTCACAATGGAGTCTGACGACACCATGGTGATCCAGAGCGGCCAGCCTGTGGCAGCTTTCAAGACTGACCTCAGGGCCCCGAGAGTCGTCATGAGCAATGCCATGCTTGTGCCTAAGTGGGCCGATTGGAGCTACTTTTGGGAGCTGGAGAAGAGGGGGCTCATAAGCTTCCACCAGATGACTGCGGGCTGCTGGGCCTATATAGGAACCCAGGGCATACTCCAGGGCACGTACGAGACCATAGGGGCTGCTGCCGAGAGGCACTACGGCGGTTCCCTGGAGGGGAGACTTGTAGTCAGTGCTGGCCTTGGCAACATGGGTGGTGCCCAGCCCCTGGCAATCAAGATGCTCGGCGGCACGGCGCTAATAGCTGATGTAGACAGGCACATGATAGAAAGAATGATTAACACAGGCTACCTGGACGCGTGGACAGATGACATGGACAAGGCCATAGACATGGCTATGCAGGCCCGGAGGTCCAGGACGCCGACCAGCATAGGGGTCCTCGCAAACGCTGTCGACCTCCTCGAGAGGCTAGTGAAGGAGAACATAGTGCCTGACATACTGACAGATCAAACGCCAGCCCATGACCCGCTCAGCTACGTGCCCCAGGGGCTCAGCGTGGAGCAGGCTGAGCAGCTCAGGACCCAGGACCCTAACAAGTACATAGCCTTGGCTAAGGAGACCATGAAACGCCACGTGCTCCTGATGCTGGAGCTTCAGGCCAGGGGGGCAGTCACCTTCGAGTACGGGAACAACCTCAGGAAGCAGGCCTATGACGCTGGAGTCACCAACGCCTTCAAGATACCTGGCCAGATGGAGTACATGAGGCCGCTGTTCGAGGAGGGCAGAGGGCCCTTCAGGTGGACTAGTCTCGTCGGTGACCCGAACGACATCTATAAGCTCGATGATGTCCTTCTTGAGCTCTTCGGGAGGAACCAGAGGCTGGCCAGGTGGATAGTCAACGCCCACAAGTATGTCAAGTTCCAGGGCCTGCCTGCCAGGGTAGTGTATCTAGGCTACGGGGAGAGGGCCCTGTTTGGCAAGGTGGTTAGCCAGATGGTTAGGAGGGGCGACCTCAGCGGCCCCATATGGTTCGGCAGGGACCACCTGGACAGCGGCTCCGTGGCCTCGCCCTACCGCGAGACCGAGGGGATGTTAGATGGCAGCGATGCCATAGGGGACTGGCCGATACTCAACTACGCGCTTAACACTGCCGTCGGAGCCACATGGACCTGCTTCCACCACGGGGGCGGCGTGGGCATAGGCTATGCGATACACGCCGGTTTCGGCATGGTGGTTGATGGCACCCAGCTGGCCGAGGAGAAGGCGCTAAGGGTCTTCACAGTCGACCCAGGCATAGGGGTAGTGCGTCACGCCCACGCCGGTTACCCCAGGTCACTCATGACGGCCAGAGAGAGGGGCGTGAGGATACCGATAATGGACAGGCTAGAGGAGAAGTCGGCCAAGGTGATAGAAGAAGCTAAGGCTGAGGGCAGGATCTCTGACTTCACATACCAGAGAGTCAAGAAGGACCTCGAGGAGTACATGGCCCGTAAGGCCAACTACAGGCCCCCGTTCAACACATGACAAAAGTTAAAGGACAAGCCT
>DAJS01000008.1:53285-53460 GCA_002496425.1 Acidilobaceae archaeon UBA162 | reverse complement strand
GCTTGTTGTAGAGCGGTGCAGGGAAGCCCGCTGTAGCGGCATATCCGAATGTCCATGTATCCCTACACCAGCGCGCATTCCCCGAGTCCCAAGAAAATAGGAGCAGGGCAACTCCTGCTGAGGGATAGGGGTAACTGGGCTGAAGGCCTATGGCCTACTGCTGGATGAATGGAGC
>DAJS01000008.1:41248-53237 GCA_002496425.1 Acidilobaceae archaeon UBA162 | reverse complement strand
CAAAGGGGCCCTTACCCTTTAGGGCAGAGAGGGTCAGTAGGCTCGCAGCGCCCCCAGCCTGAGGTCCTCAAGGAGCGCGCTGGCGGCGTTCCTCCCAGGAACCCCTGTTACCTGCCCACCCGGGTAGGTGCCAGAGCCCCCAACGTAGAGGCCTCTCACAGGCGTCCTGTAGGCCCAGCCCTTAGCAGGCCTTGAGTCGAAGAGGTAGGGCTCGGCCATGGGTAGGTGGTTCACGTTACCTCCTGGGAGCATGTAGGCCCTCTCCGCGTACTCCGCGTCGACCATGTCATGATATGCCGCCCTGACGCCTAGGAGCTCCATGACACAGTCATAGCTGCCCATGAACTCAGCCACATGCGCTCCTCTGCTGTCATCAACCACTGATGGGATCACAAGCTCGCCGCACTCGCTATCAATTATGGACCCAGCGTAGGGCACTAGCGGCTCCGGCAACCTCGGGAACCCCTCGAGCACCACGTTGTGCTTGACCCAGCTGGCTCTATGAACCCTAAGCCTCCTAAGCTCCCTTGCCTCTGGTAGGTCAGGCAGCAGGTTTGGCAGCTCTATGGGGCTCCCAGTGAAAATGACGGCATCTGCGTTCAGCACCTCGCTGCTCCTGAGCCTAACCCCGAGGACCCTTGAGTCCGAGACTAGTATCTCATCAACAACCCTTCCTAACAGGAGCCTCGCCCCTACCTCTGAGGCCTTCCTAGCCATGACGTTAATCACCTCCTGCATGCCTCCTTTCACGAAACTCCATGGAGCGTAGTAGTAGGCTATGACCATGGCAGGTGATGACTCCATGCCTGGGTAGATATAGAAGTACTTCAGGTCCTCGGCACCGTAGTCCCTTAGCAGGCCCTCGGCGCTCCTATCAATGAACTCCCCTAAGCCCTCCCTCCCTGCCAGCTCCCTGAACTCATCCCTCGACGGGGGCTTGGTGACATATGTGAACCTCGACATTACCTTAGCCCTAAAGGCCTCTAACCTCTCGTCAAGCTCTACCAGGTTCTCATAACCCACAGCCCTGAGCGCTTCCCTTCTCCTGGCCGGATCCCTCCAGAACGGCAAGACCTTGCCATCAACGAAGAGCACCTGGTAGGGGTCCTGTCTTATGACTGGTATGCCAAACTCGGCCACCATATCCTCAGGCATGAGGCCTAGGACGTAGGCCGTCCTGCTTATCCTGGCTCCATTGATCTCTAGGCCCTCTATCATGCCACCTGGCCTGGGCAGTTGATCCACTACTGTTACCTCAAGCCCTGACCTAGCAAGGTAGTAGGCCGCGGCCAGCCCGTTGTGTCCGGCGCCGATGATTATTACCTTCAATTTACCTCACTCAGAGGCCCGCCAACTCGAGGGCTCTCCTCAGCGCCCCCTCCTCATCGCCGGCCGCAACCAGGCTCCTGAAGACCTCATCCTCCTCTACCTTAAAGTAGAGTGGGACCCTGACCTTGGGATCAGATATTGACATCTTGAGCTTCTCCTTGAACTTGCTCATCACCCTGAGTAGCGTGGCCAGCTCTGAGTCCTTGGAGAGGCACTCAACTATCTTGTCCCTGGCCCTCCTGGCCGCCACACCTGAGAGGCCCAGGGTGGTCACGGCTACCCTGAGCCCATAGAGGGGCTCCGCGGTGAACGGGAACACCACGTTACCCTCCCTGGCCTCAGTAGCGTTGTTGACGAGCACCCCAAGCTCCCTGGCCCTTCTAGCTATGTATTTGTTTAGCTCCTGATCGGTAGTAGCTATTACTACTATGTTAGAGCCTCTGATATGCTGATCCACTCCGGGGCCCGGACTCAGAGCCTCCTTAACCAGCTCTACTGTGCCCGCCTTTGCCTCTACCTCAAGTTCATGAGTGAACTTGGCCGCCACGACCCTAACCTTGGCCCCGGCCCTCGAGAACTCCATGGCCCTCCTGGTCCCCACGGAGCCGCCGCCGAAGACAGTTACCCTCAGGCCATCTACGTCCACGAAGAGCGGTATGAACATAGTCCCAGACGACCCCAGAGCCTTAGGAACAATAAAAGCCCTAGCTAGGGCCTTTCAGGCCCCACCTCTTGGCTATCTCAGCAGCATCTATGAAGCAGAGAGGATCGTCACCCCAGAAGTCGCCCGTGGCGGCCTCAGCCCTGCCCCTGCTGCCCCCGCCACAGACCAGCCTGAAGGGACAGGAGCCACAGCGGGGCCCGCTGAGGTTCTCGTAAAGCCTTATGAACTTAACCAGTTCCGGGTTGTTATAGCTTAGCACCTCCCTTAGCCTCTGCCTCCTTAGATCTCCAACAACGTACTGGTCTATGAACTGGCACGGCCTCACCGTGCCGTCAGGGTAGATGCTTATTGACTTCCTTCCGCAGTCGCCCTGGGCGCTTATGAGCTTGATGTATTCCTGAAAGTCGTCAGGTGTCCTCGAGAGCCTGTCGGCAACGTATATTCCAAGGAAGTTAGCTCTTACCAGCTCTATCTCAACCTTGCCCGCGTACTCCTTGGCCTTCTCTATCAGCGTGCCGACGAACTCCTTAAGCTGCTCATGAGTCGGCAGGTCGTGCCTTATGGCCCTCGCCCTCCCTATTGAGTCAAGAATGTAGTAGCTAACCCTTGAGGCCCCGTGCTCGTAGGCGAAGTCGACCATGTCTGGAGCCTCCCTATAGTTCCACCTGGTCACCGTTGTCCTTATGCCGACATCTAGACCCTCGGAGACAGCATTATCTATGCCTCCCACGCTCATGTAGAATGCCCCTGTCACACCCCTGAACTTGTCGTGCATCGCCGGGACGAGGCTGTCAAGGGACACGCCAATGTAGGAGAAACCGAGGTCCCTGAGCCTCCTTGCGGCCTCCCTTGTTATCAGCGTGCCATTGGTGCTAAGCGACAGCTTGGGCTTCTCACGGCCAGCCAGCCTCTCAGCAAGGGCCCAGAAATCCTTCCTGACCAGCGGCTCGCCGCCGCTGAGTATTACAAGGGGCAGGCCGAGCTCAACAATCTCGTCAGCCACCCTGAGGAGCTCCTCCGTGCTGAGCTCCTCAGGCCTGGGCGTAGGCCCAGCGTCTATGTAGCAGTGCTCGCAGTGAAGGTTGCAGGCATAGGTTATGTTCCAAAAGACCACTGGCTTGAGCTCCGAGGTGAACGTGGAGGGATGTCCCTTGCCATAGTGCCCCTTTATCTTAACTGACACGGTGCCCTTGCCGGTCACCATGACGCTCAGTGGTATCAATATGCTTCACCTCACGAAGCCGGGCTTGAGGTCTCTCAAGCTGTAGATTACCCTGTATGACCTGGCGCCGCCGGCCTTGGCGATCTCCCTAGCGACTTCATCGGCAAGATCCCTTGACCTCGCATGTATCATTGCATAGCATGGGTACCTCCAGGCGCCCTCAGGCATTGAAGACCTGAGGACCACGTGCGTTGAGAACTCAGACCTTGAGGCCGACTCGCAGAGCCCCTCAGGCGAGCTGGAGGGCTCCATGACCACCATGCCGTTCACCTTGAAGCCCAGTGCTTCTCCGTCAAGGGCTGCCCCGGGGTCGGCCAGGACGCCTGCCTCCAGCAGCCTCCTGGCTGCCTCCACGACCTGAGCCTCCGTCATACCAAGCCTTGATGCTATTGAGATGTAGGGCCTGGGCTCCAGCGGCAGGGCCCTCAGTAGGCTTGGCAGCTCAGCAGGGACTCCCAGGTCCTCAGGCCTAGGGGGCCTTAGGGGTAGGTAGGCATAGGGCCCGGACCTCGAGACCCCGCGGTAGAGGTCATACTTGACGCTGAGCTTGTATGTCCTGACAGAGGTGAGCAGAACGAACCCCTTGGAGCCCGTGACCTCCGCGAGCTTCCGCGAGTACCTAATGATCTCGTCCATGGAGTCCCTCTTTATCACCAGCCACACGTTGTACTCCGGATCATCTCTTACGTAGGCGTGCGAGACCAGGACGTCAGAGGCTACCGCCTTAGCCATGGCGTCCTCATCAGCAGCCATGAATGCCACTAGGGCCGCCTCCTTCGACTGTGACCTGTAGTTGTAGTAGTAGCCGACGCGCTTGAGCACCCCCTTTCGGGCCAGGCCCCTCAGCGACGAGAGCAGAGACTCAATGTCAAGACCTATCCTTGAGGCCACCTCAGCGTAGGGGTCAGGCGAAGGTACGGGGAAGAAGTACTGGAGCTCCATTAGCGCCCTTACCTCTGCCTCGGCGAGCTCCTCCAAGAGGCTATCACCTCCTTGACATCGACCTGGCCCGACAGGGAGCCTGGCCTGTACGGGCACGCTGGGTCCTCAGCGAAGGGGTCGCCAAAGTAGGCGAAGGCCCTTGCTCTGCTGCCGCCACAGAGATCCCTGAACTCACAGGCCCCACAGCGCCCCTTGAAGTCGCCTAACCTAAGCCTGACCATAAGCTGCGAGCTCCTGTATATATCGACAAGCCTGGCCTTCCTGACGCTGCCTGCGGGCACCGGCAGGAAGCCGCTGGGATAGACGTAGCCATCGTAGGATATGAAGACCACACCCCTGCCGTCCCTCGTCCCCGAGGTCTCAAACATGGGCGGCCCCCTGGGCCTCCCAAGCCTATCCCTGAGGGCCGTTGTCAGCTCGTCGTAGAGCCTACCGAGGTGCAGGAGGCGGGTAGGATCAATGCCCTTCATCTCGGCGTAGCTCATCAGGAGCGATATGCGCCTGAACATTGGCCCCTCGGAGGTTCTAACTCTTATGCCGTACTTACTGGCCTCGTAGAGGAAGGCGCTCACGTCCTCCCACTCCGGGGGCGACAGGTCCTCCTCCTTCCCAGCCCTACCTACTGGAACCAGGTAGAAGACCTCCCAGACCTTGACTCCAAGGTCGAGCAGGAGCCTCACCATGTCCGGCAGGCCCCTCACCGTTGACCTCATCACGGCCGTATTGACCTGGACGCTAACGCCGCGGGCCTGGAGCTCCTTTATTGCAGTCACTGCTGCCTCCCACGATCCCTTGTATCTCCTGATAGCGTCATGTATCTCAGGCGACGGGTGGTCTATGCTTATTGATACCGCAGAGACCCCCTCATGAGCTATCCTGTCTATGTTATCCAGGAGGATCCTCGAGGGGCTAGGGGCCATGGCTACTGGGACCCCGAGCCCTCTGGCCTCCTCCACCAGCTCCCATATGTCTGGCCTGCTAAGGGGATCGCCGCCGGTGAGCACAAGAACCGGGTAGGGCCTACCGAACTCAGCCACCTGCTCTATGAGCCTGGTACCCTCGGAGGTGCTGAGCTCGCCAGGGAGAGGCGCAGTTATCGCATTGGCCCTACAGTGAATGCACGCCAGAGGGCAGGCCTTTGTAGTCTCCCAGAAGACCAACAGGGGCTTCTCATCGAATGGCCAGCCATGGCTTGACAACTAAGGGACCCGAGCTGCCTGCTGACTGAAGAGTAGTTAAGCGCCGGTATTAGCTGCCCTAACTCCCCTCATCTCGCGCACCTTATTCGCAATGGCCCTCAGGGTCCCTATCCTGCCTAACCTCTTGTCCACAACTACCCTTGACCTGACTGAGGCCCAGTTCTTAGGGTAGGGCGCCTCATCAAGGGATGGGTTCAGGCCGAGGGCCTCAGCAGCCTTAACTACCTCTTGAACCGAGGGCGACTCTACAGCCTCAGACAGGGGAAGCTTCCTGCCCTGCGACCTGGTGGCCCTTGAGTCTATGTATACCGTCCAGATGACGGTCCTGCCCCTCATCTCCTCCTTGGTCAAGGCTAGGCAGCCCTCTGCTGTACTGCCGTCCTAGCCTTATACTTAGCAGCTTCTCTCCTGAGCCAGGCCTCAAGAAGCGCACAGTTGGAAGGGTCGTAGAAGCCTCCATGGCCGCAGTCGTTCAGGTAAAGGCACTTAGTACATGGTATGTCGATTATGCTGCTCACATCAACCAGTATCCTTAACTGGGCCCCGGCGGTCTCAACAAGGTATACCTTGTACGTCTTTCTGTTGCCCACAGTCACTTCCTCCCTCTTTACCAGGCCCCTCCTCATCAGCCTCAGGACAAGCCTTGAGCCCTCGCGGCTCGTTATGTTAAGGGACTTCCATAGATCGGTCTGCAGCATGCCGTCTCTGTTCTGCTTCAGCAGCTCTATGGCCCTCTGCTCCAGCTCGTCGCCTCCTTGCTCGGCGTGGCTTCCAGTCAACCTAATCACCTTTGTCGCTTAGTTAGCTGCTCCTAAGCCCTAGTAAGACTAAAGTAGAGGCAGTAGCGCTTAATAATCTTCTTGAAGCTTTTCAAAAACGATTCCTCCTATACGTGCCCATTAGGAGCGCGTGGCCCAGAACCTTCCCCCTCATTGCCTCAAGGAGGTCCTGGGCCCTGGGTCTGGTTCTGACCTTAAGGGACTCGACGCTGAGCGCGTGGAGCGCTAAGTAGTACCTGTGGGTTCCGTGGCCTCTGGGAGGACATGGACCACCATAGCCCACGTTGCCGAAGTCGTTAACGCCCTGCCTCCCCACGCCGCTGACAGACTCCACCTTAGACACGCCCTCGGGCAGCGATGTTATCGACGCAGGAATGTCGTACAGAACCCAGTGTATGAACGTACCGGCTGGCGCGTCTGGATCATACATTATCAGCGCGTAGCTCATGGTGCCCGACGGCGCGCCACTCCAGCTCAGCGGAGGACTGACGTCATTGCCGTCACATGTGTACTTGACTGGTATCTGATCCCCGTCCCTGAAGGCCTGTGAGACCAGGGAGAACTGTGAGCCCTCCCTAATAACATACTCCCTTGGCAAGCGCCTCAGCCCACCTTAAATACTATGTCAGCCCCTAAATAGGCCTATCTATGGTCAGTTGAGACAGGTTACATCATCGGGCCCCTCAGCCCCGTGGCGTCTTCATCCGTAGAGTCTAGTACAGCCTGAGCTTAAAACAGTCATTGTGTTGAGAAACGCAGAAAAAGCTGTCTCAGTGACGCAAAGGTGGAAGGGCCTCTTGTGCGGCATAATTGGCGTGACGGCCGTCGACCTGAACGTTGTGCCGCTAGTCATTAGGGGGCTCCAGCGTCTAGAGTACAGGGGTTATGACAGCGTTGGCATTGCAGTCACGTCGTCAGGCACGTTGCTGATAAGGAAAGGGGCCGGCGAGCTTGAGGCCGTCAGGAGGAGGCTGTCACTTGACGAGCTCCAGGGGCTGACAGCCATAGGGCACACCAGGTGGGCCACCCATGGGCCCCCAAATGACATCAACGCTCACCCTCACACCGACTGCAGTGGTACTGTGGCTGTAGTACATAATGGCGTCATAAGGAACTACTCGTCGCTCAGGCAGGAGCTTGTGGCCAGGGGCCACAGGCTGAAGAGCGAGACCGACACGGAGCTAGTGGCGCACCTAATAGAGGAGGCCTCGGCCGGGAAGCCGTTCATAGAGGCGCTGGCCTCAGCCCTGGGAAAGATAGAGGGCACATATGCCCTTGGCATAGTTAATGCAGGCGAGCCCGACAGAATCTACTTTGCCAAGATGAGGAGTCCCCTGCTGATAGGTATCGGTAAGGGGGTGAGGGCTCTGGCCAGCGACATACCGGCGCTACTTGATATCGGCAAGACCATAGTGTTCCTTGACGACGGAGAGTTTGGCTACATAACGCCTAACGATATGGCTATCTACAGGCTTCTGCCAGGAGGGGGCTATGTGAAGCTCACACCCCAGGAGGTAGCAGCGAGAACCAAGGTAGTCGAGCTGAGCCCCGAGGCTGCCAGCAAGGGAGGGTACCCGCACTTCATGATCAAGGAGATCTACGAGCAGCCCGAGGCCGTGAGGGAGACCTACGATGGTAACGTGGAGGATCCAGCTCTAGATAGGGCAGCCTCCCTGCTGGCTAGCGCCGAGAAGGTCATAGTTGTGGCCGCCGGAACTAGCTACCATGCAGGCCTGGTATTCTCCTTGATAGCCGCCAGGAGGGCTAGGCTGTTACTCTACCCACTTATAGCCTCAGAGGTTAGCTACGTGTCCGATGCCATAGGCAAGGATGACGTCCTGCTGGCTGTCAGCCAGAGTGGCGAGACCTACGACACGCTTGAAGCCATGAGGTTGGCCAAGGAGAGGGGAGCCACTGTCATTGGGGTCACTAATGTAGTTGGCAGTGCCCTGGACAGAGCCTCGGACCTTAAGCTCTATACTAGGGCTGGGCCGGAGATAGGCGTGGCGGCAACTAAGACCTTCCTCTCTCAGGTCATGCTCCTTGAGCTTCTTGCCCTTAGGACAGGCGTCGAGACTGGGGCCTTGGACAGGCCTGAGGCGCTATCAATAGCTAACGCGCTCAAGTCGGCTCCATCTCTGCTCTCAGCGGCCCTAGAGGCCTCGGATCCTGTGGCCACAGCCATGGCAAGGGCCTTCAACAGCAAGAGCCTCTACGTCCTCGGCAGGGGCCTAGGACACGCCATAGCTAAGGAGGGGGCCCTTAAGATCAAGGAGATAGCCTATGTGCATGCGGAGGCTTACCCAGCTGGCGAGAGCAAGCATGGTCCCATAGCACTTGTCGAGAGGGACTTCCCAGTCATGGTTGTTGCCACGAGCGACTCCCCCGAGGTGGCAGGCAATGCCATAGAGATGGCTGCCAGGGGCGCTAAGGTCTTCGTAACCAGGCCCGCTGACCTTAGGCTTGAACTGAGCTCTCAGAAGGGCAACATGAGCGTTATCGACCTGCCGCCCTCGGGCGGCCTGCTGGAGCTTGAGCCCTTCATACTAAGCCCCATCTACCAGCTCTTCGCCTATAGGCTCTCCGTGCTGCTTGGCCACAACCCTGACAAGCCGAGGAACCTGGCCAAGACGGTAACGGTAGAGTGAGGTGACGGGGCCTTGATGGGTTTCGTGCTCGCAGGGGGCTATGGCAAGAGGCTCCTCCCGCTCACATCAAGGACTCCTAAGCCATTCATGCAGCTGCTGGGCCGCCAGATGATAGACTATAGCGTTGAGCTGCTGAGGGAAGCAGGCGCCGGGGACATAGTGGTGATAGTGCCGCCTGGAATGCAGAACAGCGTCACAAACAGGGGCGAGCGCATATATGTCGTGGAGCAGAGAGGTGCCGACATAATGGGGGCCCTGAGAACAGCCTACCAAGAGCTCATTTCAAGAGGTGGGAGGGAGGCCATAATATCATATACAGGCTTCATATCGGACCCGCCCACCATGGCTAAGACTGCTCTGGACTTCTACTCCACCAGTGGCTTCCCAATAGCTATATCGGTGGCTTCTGTGGGCTCAGGCCTTGAGACCTACGGCTTTGTGGAGCTAGACTACAGGGGCGCTGTGACGAGCTTCATGAGGCCCAGGAAGACCGACAAGGCCTGGCTCAGGAGCAGGGGCTACGTATTCGCGGGCATCATGGTTACTGACGCTAACGGGCTCGCAGAGACCTCATCAGGGCCATTCGAGGAAACCATGGCCAGGCTGGTCTCCAAGGGCCTCGTGGGCGGCGTCGTGTGGCCGGGCAAGTGGGTCGAGGTTGGCTACCCATGGGACGTGTTGGAGGCCATAAAGGTCCTGCTGCCGTCCAGGGGCCTGAGGGTCTCCGAGAGGGCTAACGTAAGCCCGCTGGCGGTCCTAGGCGAGGGGGTAATAATTGACAATGAGGCGGTTGTTGAGGATGGCGCTGTGATCAGCGGACCCGCCTATATAGGCAGAGGCGCCAAGGTAATGAGTGGAGCCATAGTTAAGCCCTACACGTCCATTGAGGAGGGAGCTACTATCGGCGAGGGCGCCGTGGTTGCAAATAGTGTCATAATGAACGGGGCCCAGGTGGGCGCGCTCTCCCAGGTCAGGTCATCAGTGATTGGGGAGGGAGCAATAGTAGAGCCAGGAGCCCACATAATTGAGGGAAGCCCTGACAAGCTGCCTGAGAGGCTGGCCTGGGTCTCAGAGTACATAGGTGAGAGCGTCAGACTTGGAGCCATTGTGGCGCCTGGGGCCAGCATTAGATGTTGCAGCGTGTTGGGAAGGGGTCAAGTAGTTGAATCGTAGCCCCTGGCGCCTCACGCCCGCTGAGCTTATAGTAGTTCTTTCTATGTCCATGACTGGCCTAGTCTGGGGAGCGGACCAGCTGGCCATGCCGCTCTACCTTAACGCTCTAAGACTTAACTCATTTGAGGTCGGCGCCATAATAAGCGGTATGATGCTCGTTGGGTCCTTCCTTGGCCTCCTGTTCTCCTCTGTGGCCGACGCGTACAGGAGGAAGCCAGTCGCCATAGCTGGGAGGCTTGTGGCGGCCTCGGCATTCGTTGCCCTCTACATGAGGATTCCCTACGCCGCCCTCATGGTCATGGGGCTGGGTGGGGGCTCCCTGAGCGCGCTGCTCTCAGAGGTGGCCAGTGACCTGGACAGAGACATGAGCCTCGTCACCTCCATCTCTACCGCCATGGCTGCCGTCGGTGCGCTAGTGCCGGGGCTCCTGGGGCTGAGGAACACCATGGCTGTCAACGCCTTCGTCATGGCCTCCACAGCTATAATCCTCGTGCCGGTTCCTGAGCGCTATAGGGGCAGCGGGAAGATCAGTCTCAGGCTCAGGTCAATAGGTAACGTGACGAAGCTGTCAACCCAAGCCTTCATAGGCCTGGGCGCTGGCCTCATATTGCCTATGATGTCCCTCTGGTTCTTCCTCAGGTTCCACGTGAGTGCCCAATACATGTCGCCATTCTACATGGCCTCCAACGTGCTCCTGGCAGCAGGGACGCTGATGGCCCCTGTGCTTGGTAGAATCCTTGGAAGAGTCAAGGCTATAGTGTTCACACATGGTATAGGCATAGCCCTCCTGATAGCGCTGCCCTTCGCTCCTGGCTTCTACGAGGCTGCCACGATATTTGTCCTGAGAAACCTGGCCATGAACATTGCCGGTCCCCTCTTCAGCTCCCTGGTGCTTAACCTTATACCAAGTGATGAGAGGGCTAGGGGGATGTCGCTTGTCAACCTTATAGACGCGGTGCCCAGGTCCTTCGGACCCTCAATGACCGGCTACCTCTTCTCGGTGGACCTGCTCGACCTGCCCTTCTTTGTAACTGCCATGCTCTACACCGCTGCCACAGCAGCCTTCTATTGGCTCTTCAAGGACGTTGACCGCGGCCAGGGGCCCACCCACTGAGCAGAGATGGGTAAAGATAGGCCTTACCCTGTCTCTCCTTAACCTGGTCCCACTCGGCCAGGATCTTGACAGCCTCGTTGGCGACCTTTATTGCCACCTCCTCTCCCGCGTGAGCCCTGAATTCGTCCCTTACCCTCTGGGCCACCACGGCTAGTACTGCCCCTGCCCTGGCGCCGTAGACGCTTGAGAGCGTGAATATAGTGCCTGTCTCCATCTCGAAGTTGAGTACTCTCTCCTGCCTCAGCTCTTCAATCAAATGCCTTGACCAGCCTGGCATATAGCCTCCGTGACCTGGCCTCCCCTGCCCCACGAAGAAGCTGTCCGTGGACGCCGTGATGCCTATGTGATACCTGGCCCCTAGCTCCTCAGCCGCCTCTACCAGCGCCTGAACTACCTCATAGCTTGCCACAGCGGGATAGCCGGGAGGAACATATTGGTATGTAGTGCCATCCATCCTGACCGAGGCTATAGGGATCACTAAGTCACCAAGGTCTATGAAGTCCTGTATGGCGCCCGTGGTGCCGACCCTTATGAATGTGTCTGCACCAACGTCAAGTAGCTCCTCCACAGCTATTGCTGCCGCCGGGCCCCCTATTCCTGTAGATGTGACGCTGACCTTCACGCCCCTGTATGTGCCTGTGTATGTGACATACTCCCTCCTCTGCGATACCAGGTGACTCTCATCCCATGACGCTGCTATTCTGCCTGCTCTCTCTACCTCGCCTGGCAGAAGGACGTACTTACTTACGTCCCCAGGCCTGAGGCCCAGGTGGTAGGTCCTGCCCTCCTCGTCAAGCGGCCTGGAAGCCCTAGAGCTCAACGCTGAGCCCAGCGAGGAGCCAGGTAGTCCAGGATTTCAGCTCACCGTTTGCCCCTACACCTTAATTCAAAGCCATGTGTAAGGGACTTAGCCCTCAGG
>DAJS01000008.1:36271-41207 GCA_002496425.1 Acidilobaceae archaeon UBA162 | reverse complement strand
TTATTAATAAGGAAAGGAGAGCGCAGTAATTCAAAGCCCTAGTGCTTGGCAGCCCCTTAGGCCTCAGCGTCCTCTTCACGCTTTTATGTCATGATAAGTAAAAGCAGAAGGGCTTCTATACAGTATGAAAGAAGTTCACTCCTCCTCGCGCCCGCCTTTTCTCTGATGGGTCTCACCGCCCTTGCAGAGGGACCTGAGGACTGCGAGGGTTGAGGGGCGAGCCTCGCGAAGAGGAGCCCTATCAACTTCAAGCCTTACTGGCATGTCAAGATCGTCGTAGAGCCTCACCTTGTCCTTTATTACGCCCTCGTCGGGCTCTGCCATAAGCGTTGGCGTGAAGGCCATGAGCCCTGATCCGTTGACCCCCTCCACAGCCCCTCCAACTAGTATCATCGGGTACCTGTTCTCCCTGGAACGCATGTCAACAGCCTCCATGACCTGGTCTAAGTCTAGCGTCAGAACCCCGGTGCCAGGCTCTGACCTTAGTCTGAAGAACTCAGAGTGATATGGGAGCATTGTGCTTATCACCAGGTCCGCCCCGCTGTAATAGAGGGCTCTGCCTACCTCTGGATACATGATGTCCTCATCTGTCATTACGCCCACCTTTATGCCTGACTTGGTCTCCACTACCAGGACCTCCTTGCCCGGCGTGAGGCCTGCCTCAAGCTCCTTCCTGGTGAGCGCTATCTTCCTGTACTTGCCGACCAGCCTGCCGTCAGGCGCCGTGATCGCTGTGGTTAGGTAGAGCCTTGGACCCGCCCTCTCCACTACAGGCCCTGCCATTATGTAAATACCGTATTCCTCGCTTATCCTCGATATTAGGGCAAGTGTAGGACTGAGCTGAAGGTCTACCTCCGAAATCCTCTCTGCCATCCCCTTGACTATCGTCCTCACCTTCTGGTCAGAGTAGTAGCCCACTATGGGTCCAGTGGCGGAGTAAGGCGGCATCACCAGGAAGTCAGTGTCATCGTCCGAAATAGCCTTGGATGCCAGGTCGACAAGCCTCTTCATGTTGGTTCTCCTGGCTCCTAACCTTATTGTGGCGTGGAGCACGGTCACCTTTAGCGGCAATTCGTGGCGCCCGAGATTGGTTATTCAGGCTGAACTTAAAGTCTATGCAGCGGAAGGCGCTTCATGCCAATAAGGCTATGAACTCTTAGAAATTGCCTCCTAAGTGGCCCTAAGGGCAAAAACAATGAGTGTATAATAAGCTACTTCGACCTAAGAGACCGGTAACTTACTTCTTCTCGCCACTAGTCTGCTGCTCGCTCTTCTTCTTCTTGGCCAACACAGGTCACCGGCCCTGAAGGGCCTGTAGGTGGTTCTGGGCTTCATACTCTTAAGAGTTTATAGTGTTTAGTAGCGCTTCTACAAGGTTTATGTTCAACCTCAGGCCTCATATTACAGATATGAATAGAAGCCCTTTGAAACTACTTAACAGGTTCTATAGGCTGTAGCTGTATGTCTCTTGCCTCTTTTAAGCTCTCAGAACCCAGGGGGCCTAACCTTGACCACACCTGTGTTAACTAGCGTTGGAGGCTCCTGGCCCCTGAGGAAGGCCTCTAGGTTCTGGAGGACAAGCTCTGCCATCCTGGCCCTGGTCTCATGTGTGGCACTACCTATGTGTGGCGCGAGGACAACGTTGGGGAGCTTGGTTATTGGATGGTTTGGGTCAAGGGGCTCCTGTGGGTAGACATCAAGTCCAGCCCCGGCTATCCAGCCCTCCTTGAGAGCCCTGTAGAGCGCGTCAATGTCGATCACCTTTCCTCTCGCCGTGTTGACAAGTATAGCAGTCCTCTTCATCATTCTCAGGAGCCTCTCATTAACCATGTTGGTAGTCTCAGGCGTTAGCGGCACGTGAAGCGTCACCACGTCGCTCTCCCTGAAGAGGTCCTCAAGGCTCACGTACTGGGCCCCCAGCTCCTCCATCTCAGGGTACCTTCTCACGTCATTGTAGAGAATCCTCATGTTGAAGCCCTTGGCCCTCCTGGCTACCGCCTGGCCTATCCTGCCGCTGCCCACGATCCCTAAGGTCTTGCCGTAGATCTCCAAGCCCAGGAGCATAGTTGGGTGCCAGGCAGCCCCGCTGGACCTCCAGGCGCCGCTCCTAACGAACTGGTCGGCCTCCACTACCCTCCTGGCCACAGCAAGTATTAGAGCCCAAGTAAAGTCGGCCGTAGCCTCCGTGAGAACCCCAGGTGTGTTAGTAACGTAAACTCCATGTCTAGTGGCGCAATCCAGATCTACGTTATCAAAGCCGACGGCGTACTGGGCTATGATCCTCAGGTCAGGTAGCAGCGCCTCTATGACCTCGCACGTTACCTTGTCCTCGAGGGTTGTAACCAGGGCCTGCGAGCCCTTGGCCCTTGATATTAGCTCCTCCTTAGTAGGGGGTCTGTACTCAGGCCAGACTGTGACGTCAAAGAGCTCCTTGACCTTATCAAAGCTAGTAAATGGTATCTCCCTCGTAACGAAGAGCCTGGGCTTAGGGCTGGAGCCCAAGCATATCACCAGCTAAGGCTAGAGGTTCAAGGAAAAAAGCTTAAGGCTCAACTGGGTTAACGTAGTACTTTATGTTATCTATGAACCTCAGCCTCTTGGGTATAGGCGGGTGCGTGGAGAACACCTCCTCCACGGGGTCTGTCTTCTCCTGCTTGACCCTCTCAACGACCTCATCTATATCTATGTTCCTGTAGCGGCTCAGGTCAGGTCTCTGGCGCCTCCAGCCCCACGGCCATGCGTCCTCGTCAGGCTCGTAGAGGAAGCCCCCGTTGATCTCGACGAACGGCGCTATTATGAACAGCGGCTTGAGCGCTGAGATCGCGCTCGAGTTGGCCTGTCTGCTCAGGTACCTCTCACCCTTGATGGCCACGTGAAGCCTTGCGAGTGCCCTCTGTATGCCCCTGGGCGATGTGACCATGGCGCTGTTGGCGTCAGCATAATACTCCCTCAGCCTGTTGAAGTTCCCAACCAGGAACCTGAACATCACGCCCGCGGCGACAAGCACAATGCCGACCAGTGCCAGCAGCGCGCCGGCGCCGAGGCCTCCGTTGCCACCTCTGCCGCGCCCCTCGCCTTCTCCATAGCCCCAGCCAAGTATGCCATTGAATATCAGCATCTGACCAAGATAGTATATAGCCAACGGGATAACGCTGAGGGCCAGGAGCCAGCCCACATCTCTATGCTTCAGGTGCCCGACCTCATGCCCCAGCACCGACCTGATCTCGTCGAAGGGCATCATGTTGAGGAGTCCACGCGTCACGGCAACGTAGCTGCCCGAGATGGGGCTCCCGTAGGAGAAGGCGTTTGGTATGTAGGTCTCGGCTATCATCAGCTTAGGGGTCTTTATCCCGCTCCTCTCTGCCACCTCCTTGAGGGCCTCCTGGTACCTTCTCTCCTCGTCGGTGCGGGGCGGGTGAGCCTTGTAGACCAGCTTGATCACTAAGGGCGACAGCAGCCACTGCGCCAATATTATTATCAAAGTTATGAAAGCAGCGCCAATAACCGTGGCACTCCCAGCCATTGGGATCCCAAAGATGTACCCTATCAGGTAGGCAGTCCCGATGAAGACTCCTATGCCCGCCAGCACTATTGAAATGGCGGTGAGTGCCATCGAGGTCTTCAGGGCCCCCATGCTCTTCGGCTCGCCTCCCACCACCTTCGGTGCCATCAGCGCCACAAGGGCCGTAACCACGCCAACGGCTAATGATGATATGATCAGAAGCCACCAGTAAGCCGCAAAGAAGTACAGTGTGCCAAGTAACAGCCCAATCATAGTCCTTCCTTTAGCTCTTAGCCCTCTGGCAGGCCTTTAAGCTTATACCCAATATAGTTCTCTGTGTCCTAGCCGTGGGGTTACCTAAGTGGATCCCTCAATGGAACAGCAACGCTTTTATAGTAGCCTGACCAAAGCTCACACAGCCCCAAGAGAGGTATCGAAAGGGTGAACGGATATGGTCTGTGAGGGCGCTCCCGAGGTAAGGATCGGCAAGAAGCCCGTCATGAACTATGTTTTGGCAGTGCTCACAACACTCATGGAACAGAATGTGAACCAGGTGGTCATAAAGGCCAGAGGAAGGAATATAACTAAGGCCGTAGACACTGTTGAGATAGTGAAGAGCAGGTTTGCCAAGAACGTTGAAATCAAGGGCATAGACATTGGCAGCCACGACATAACCGTCACCGACCCTCAGACAAACCAGCAGAGAAGTAGGAGGGTCAGCAGCATAGAGATCTGCATAGCTAAGAGCTGAAATCGGCTGCAGTCCTTTGCTGGCTTAGGAAACGCCTAGGAGGTTTTTAATAAAGAGTAATATTACCTGATAGGTCTCCTCAGCGCCAAGCCTCGTGGTATCAACCACGAGGTCGTATGAGGACAGATCTGTGATGTCAACACCGTAGTACTTGATAAACCTCTCAGCGTGACTGAGCTCTCTCTGACTGGTCTCCACCAACGCCTCGTCAATGGTGTCTCCGTCCCTTAAGGCTATGCGCCTGGCCCTCTCAGGTAGCGATGCCTTGACGTATATAGTCACGTCTGCCACTTGTCTCAGCAGCCAGCCGGCTAGGTGGCTGTCTATTACCACGCAGCCCTTCCTGGCCTCCTCCAGCATAGCCATGTCTATCCTCAGGTCCATGGATGGGTCGCGCTCAGCAGCCCTGTTGAGCTCTATCAGTGAGATGCCCATGGCCCTGGCCATATCACGGAAGGCCTGGCCGCTGGTGTAGTACCTCAGACCGAGGTCCCTGGCCAGCCTCCTGGCGTAAGTAGACTTGCCTGAGCCAGGCTGGCCTGAGATCACTATCACTGGTCCCCTGCCCTCACAGGGCAAGCACATCGCCTTCAACCGCCTTGGTTGCCGTGAAGCGTTTTAACTCAGACGGTCGGACGCTGGTTGGTGCACATGAGCGAGGTCGCAAGGTCTCAGAGATCCGC
>DAJS01000008.1:17408-36245 GCA_002496425.1 Acidilobaceae archaeon UBA162 | reverse complement strand
TGGTTCTTAGCCTACAACTCCATGAGAGAGGCCTACCGCAAGGAAGTCATGCTCACAAACACAACTACCACAAGGCTTCTGGTGCTTCTGGCCACCTACAACAAGCTGCTTGGCCTCTACCAGAACCTGACTAAGGTCATGAACGCAACCCTGGATCTCGTCAGGGCACAGGAGGCAGCCATAGTATACAACAGTTCTATTGTTGCAGTCTCGGAGGGCGTGAGGCTGATGTACATGGCCAGCAACCTTACAGTCTTAGCTAACACAACCAGCGATCCACAAGCCAAGCAGGTCTATGCAAAGGAAGCTATGCTAGCGGCCAACGAGAGCGCCCACGTACTGCAGGTCCTGGCCGTGGCAGGTAAGGTCCTGGGCCTCAACCAGACGTTCTTCAGCCGCATAGAGGCAGCCCAGGCAGCGGCCTACAACGTGGTCAGCCTGGCCAACTCGGTCAGTAGCTCCACCAACCCGCAGCTAGGGCCCGAGCTAGTTAATGATGTAGACATGTATTATGTTAACATTGCTGGTGCCGAGCTTCAGCTGGCGGAGTCCGCTAGGGCTCTTCTTCAGAGCCAGAGTACTTCCTGAACAGAACGTGGCACATAAGCGTCTCCTCGACGTTGTTAATTATCTTGGCCAGGTCCAGGGCCCTCGCCAGCAGGTACGAGAACTGCGGGCTCGCGCTCCTCAGCACGTCCTGCAGCTCGCCCTCAATGTCCAGCAGCATTCTGAGCTTCTCGTAGGCCTCCTCCTCCTTCTTGACGCTTGGAGGGTCTATGCTCGACACGGCTGCCACTAGTGAGACCTCGAGCAGCTGGAGCACGAACCTCAGCCTCTCCCTCTCAGTTTGGCTCAGGTCGTCCACGAGCTTAATCACATCCCTCCCAAGCGCGTAGAAGGACTCGTTGGCCAACGTCATGAGGCCGACGCCAGCTATCAGGAGCCTGTTCAGGTGCTCCTGAGACACTCCGTAGCTGAAGCCCTTGGAGCCCGCCCTGAGGAGCGTGAAAGCACTCGAGCGCAGCCCGTCGTAAAGGGCTTCCAGCTCCTGTTCGTTAATCCTGACACCACCAAGTACGTCAGCCAGCCTTGAGATGGCTGATGCCATCAACCTTCCATAGTTTATTAGTGCCTCAACCGTATCGGAGGTTATGTAACCCATATGGACCTCAATCTCATACATCGACTTGAGCGAAGTCCTTGCCAGGTCCTCACCGCCCAACAATGACGTGACCTTGGAGATCCTGTCAAGCATTTCAGGCCTCACTGGCCTGTTAGAGCGGAAGATTAGGTAGTCAAGACCTGAGAGGTAGGCACAGAAAACCACACGGCCTAAGTGCCTGCAGACGGTGATGTGCCTGAGTGAGAACGAGGCCGAGAGAGGTTTACCCCTGGAGTGGGGCGCTATGACGAGCCTATCGCCGTCCTCAATTATTGAGACCACGTTACCCGCCTTGAGGCCATTACGGCGGGCCCAGTCCCGGGGCAGAGTAATTATAAGCGATGAGGTGCCAAGCCTCTGTACCTTACGGAGCATGAGGTGGTTTAGGTTTCCCTCCATCTCCTCTGCCCGCAAGGAGACGTTCCCACGAGATATTGCATATGGATACGGCTAAATATGCTCAGCGGTTTAAGAGAGTCTCACGCTAGACACATATATGTTAACATTAATTTATGGGATATCAGAAGGCTCGAGGACAGCGTTGGTTGGGAAAAGCTTATAAACATATGTGCTAAGAACTCTCTCGCCTGTGAGGCCTGTTGGTGGCTGAGGCAAACCCTGAGTTCCTCGAGGCCCAGTACGTAGACCTAGTTGGCTTCCTCAGGTCAGTTATAATTCCCTTCGAAAGCTACAGGAGGAAGGCGCCAGGCATCATAGCTGCCTTTGACGCCAGCAGTGTCGAGGGCTTTGAGTCTATCAACAAAAGCGACATGCTTCTCGCTCCTGACGAGACTACATTCGCTAAGATACCGTGGAGTCCTCACAGGGCTAGGGTGCTGACAAGGATTTACAGACCTGAAGGAAGTAGGTATGAGAAGGACCCCAGGTACATAGCTGAGCTCACTACGCAGCTCCTCAGGGACAAGGGCTACCTGCCGCTGGCAGGCACTGAGGTCGAGTTCTTCCTGTTCAGGTCAGTTAAGGTTGATGTCTCCAACCCCCTCAGGGGCATTGGGTACGTAGTTGAGACTACTGAGAGCGCCTGGGACACGCAGGCCACGGCGCTCAGAACCAAGAAGGCCTACCACCTGGCCGAGCCGCTTGACACTCTCGAGGTGGTCAGGGAGAAGATCCTCAAGTACTTCTCAGAGATGGGTTACGGCTTCAACGCCACTCATCATGAGGTAGCTGTCGGTCAGTCCGAGGTCAGCGTCAAGGCTGGCGACATAAAGTTCGTAGCTGATGAGGTGATAACATTCAAAGTCGTTGCCAGGGTCGCCGCCTCCGAGGCAGGCATGACTGCCGTCTTCCTGCCCAAGCCCGTCTACGGCGACAACGGCAGCGGTCTCCACTTCCACATGAGCCTCTGGGACCCCTCAGGGTCCAGAAACCTGTTTGTAGAGGAAGATGGGAGCCTCAGCCAGCTTGCGAGGTACTTCATAGGTGGCATACTTGAACACGGCAGGAGCCTGGCTGCTCTGGTAGCGCCAACGGTGAACAGCTACAGGAGGCTGGTGCCAGGCTATGAGGCTCCTGTCTACCTCGCGTGGGGCTACTCCAACAGAAGCACAGCGATAAGGATCCCAGCCACTGGCGGCTCAAAGGAGCTGGCCAGGGTTGAGTTCAGGAGCCCTGACCCTACCTGCAACCCGTACCTGGCACTCTCGGCCACCTTCCTAGCTGGCTACGACGGATTAGTTAAGAAGATAGATCCAGGGGACCCGTACGAGGGCAACATATATGAGCTCAAGGGCTCTGAGGCCTTACCAACCCTGCCCAAGAGCCTTGATGAGGCCCTTGATGAGCTCGAGTCCGACAACGAGTACCTGAGGCCTGTCTTCAGCAAGGAGCTTATACAGAGCTATGTGGAGGTTAAGAGGGAGGAAGCCAACACTGTAAGGATGTACCCATCACCCTATGAGATCTACACGTACCTGGCCCTTTGAGAACTCAAGAAAACTGATTCTTAGCCTTTATAGCCAACGTGACCCTTGGTGGTGGGTCTCAGGCGGGCTCTACGTGGATTATGTTGGTTGGGCAGCTCTGAGCCGCGGCCTCAGTGCAGTCCTTCATGTCGTCTGGAACCATGCCCACGTTTATGTTGTTTGGATCAGGCCTCCACTTGGCTATTATCTGTGACTTGCCATCGGTATCGCTCATCTCAAAGACGTCCCCGCATAGGCTCACGCACACCATGTCTGCTATGCAGTTATCCCTAGGGTCTATCGAGACCTTCAGGGTCATGCTCTCACTCGCTGCAAGCCTTGGAGGGGGTGTGTTAAAAAACTTAATTCAACAAGAGGTAAGGGCAATGAACCTACTGTTTAATACTCCATTTATCTAAAAACTTCAGCCCTTAACATGACACAGTTATTTAGCCAGTAGGTCCCTCCCGGCAGCGGGAGAGCCTTGCCTCTGGCAGCTTACGAGGAGGAGGTAATGGGTTACAGCTTCATTGAGTATGGCGAGCTCGGCAGACCTAAATACCTCGTGCTCGGGATACCTGACGTTGGCCTCGTGGGTCCCATCGCCTCAGGCCACCTAGTCAGGACGCTTGGCATGAACGACGTAGTCGGCATAGAGAGCTACGGCTACCTGCCGCCAGCTGCGGTTGTGGTTGGCGGGACCGTCAAGTACCCCCTAAGGATCTACGTGAAGGACCAACTAGCAGTCATGGTCACTGAGGTCATGCCCGTCACGTCAGGAATAATACCGCTCTCTATAGCCATAGTGGAGTTCTCAAGGAAGAGGGGGATAGAGTACCTGGTAGGCCTCAGCGGCCTTGGTAACCCCACGAGGGCTGAATCCCAGCCCCAGCTCTACTGGCTGGCCACCACGCCCTATGCAGAGAAGCTTGCGGCCGCGCTGGGCGGCAGCACTAAGAGGCTGCCTGATGGGCTTATAGTGGGTCCATATGCCACTATACTTAAGGAGTCTGTCAAGAGAGGTGTTAACACGCTCCTGCTGCTGTCTGACTCGTTCGTAGACATACCTGACCCTGAGGCGGCCGCCGTGACCCTCCAGGGCCTCTCTAAGGTAACTGGAGTCCAGGTTGACGTGAGCCAGCTCATGGAGGAGGCCGAGACGTTGAGGCTGAGGCTCCAGAGCATGGCAAGGGAGACCAAGGACACCCTGGCGAAGATGGGTAAAGGGTATGAGTACAGAGCCCCGCTGATATATAGCTGAAGCAGGGGGTAGGCCCTTGTCTTACTACGATGATGTCTTTGACAGGGTGCGTAGAAGGGCTCACAGGATCATGCGCGATATACTGAGTGGTATGGATGAGATGGAGGCCTGGTTCCAGAGCATGTTCGACGAGCTTGAAAGCGAGTTTGAGCATGGCAGGCTGCTTGACGACACGCTTAGTGACCTTAAGAGGGGGGTTCTCAGGCCCCTGGTCAGCTTCAACGACCTAGGCCAGGAGCTCATGATACTTGTCGATCTCCCTGGCTCTGATCTGGAGCACGCCTCAATCGACCTGACCCCCACCAGTATCTCCGTTAGGGCTAACATAAGGTCTGAGTTCGTGAACAGGGCCTTCGGGCAGGCCTCGTGGGCCAGGAGGGTCTCCATGTATGAGGGTGAGTACCAGCTCCCCTGCCCTGTTGACCCTAATACGGCCAAGGTAAACAAGAAAAATGGGCTTATAGTGATAAGGGTCAGGAAGGCTTCTAGGCCTCCTGTGAGCCCTTAACAGACTCGAGCAGCAGCTCAGCCACGTCCTTCACCGTGAAGCCGAAGCTGCCGGCTTCACCTCTGAACATGGTGTTGCAGTATGGGCAGGCCACGGCCACGACCCTCCTGTCCTGGGACCCCTCGCCGAGCGTCTGCGAGGCCTCCCTGGCCCTGACGGTTGCTATTCTCTCGCCTCTCTTTATCTCATAGAAGAGCTGGCCACCACCGGCACCGCAGCAGAAGCTTCTGGCCCTGTTCCTGGGCATCTCCTTTATCCTCAGCCCCGTGGACTTTATTACATTTCTCGGCTCCTCGAAGACACCGTTCCACCTGCCCAGGTAACATGGATCGTGATAGGTCACAGCGTAGTTTAGCTTGGCCGAAGGCCTAAGCCTGCCCTCCCTGACAAGCCTCGCCAGGACAATTGAGTGATGCTCAACATCAAGCGAGTCAAGCACCTTAACCAGGTCCTTGGTATCCTCTCTTGACGTCAGGTAGCCCCTGTACATCTTGTATACGTTCTTGAGGTTGTTGTAGCCGTGAGGGCAGCTGACCAGGAGCTTCTTGAACCTGTACTTGCTGAGCTCAGCTAGGGCCTGCTTCATCAGCTCCACGAAGAGCGCCTCGTCACCTATAGCTCTCGCTGGCTCGCCGCAGCAGGGCTGAGTAGGTATTATAGCAACCTTAAGTCCTGCCATCCTGAGCAGCTCCACCACGGCCTCGCCTACGGGCCTTATCCTAGGGTCATAGGACGTTATGCAGCCCGGCCAGTAAAGGTAGTCGTACTCCTCGCTCTCCTTGGCCACAACGTCATTGCCGAGCCTCTGGGCGAGCTCTGCCAGCCATTGTTCCCTCTCATACGGGTTAGCGCCGAAGGGGTTGCCTGTCTGTTGGAGCTTGTAGAGGACGTCAAGCGAGTCCTTGGGCACATAATCGGAGCCGAGGCTCACCATGCCCCTCCTCATGTCTATTATGGTGTCCACGTGATGTATCGTCACTGGGCACTCGTAGACGCAAGCGCCACACGTAACGCAGCTCCATACTGCCTCAGGGTTGACCTGTAGCCTGCCCTCGCCCCAGGCCTGCTGGTCCCACAGGCCAGAGTGCATGGCATCCCTCATGGTCACGATAACATCCCTGGGACTCAGTTGCTTGCCGGTCGCAAAGGCTGGGCAGGCGTTGGTGCACCTCATGCAGCTGGTGCAGGCATCGAAGTCAAGCCTCTGCTTCCAGGTAGTGTCTGAGAGCCTGACGATGCCTATGGGCTGGCCCTTCTCTATCCTCTCATCTATGTCGGTTACCGGCTTGACCCCCTGGGGCGCTGTGCCCTCGCGCTGGAAGGTAACGTTGAGGGCTGCTGGGTAGATGTGCCACAGGTTAGTGAACGGTATCAGTATCAGCGCTGCCATGGCCAGCAAAACGTGGACCAAAAAGACTATCTGGGTTGTAACTACGAGCTCCTGGCGTGGCAGCCCCCTGGCCCAAAGGAAGAACGGGTAGCCTCCGGGGTCGAACCAGGCCGCCTCCCATGTGAGCCTGTAGCTAACGGCGAAGATACCGTCTATCATGAACCCAGTCACTAGTATGAGCAGCAGCATTACGAGAACTATGTAGTAGTAAGAGTCCTGCGGCAGGTTAGGCGTCAGCCTCAGGGCCCTGCGGACCAGGGCAACTATGACCCCTGCTAGCGCCATGAAGCCTGCTATATTGTTGATAAGCTTGTAGGCCAGGTAGACGTTGCCTACCAGGAAGACAACAACGTGCTCGTTTATGGCGCTGAGTATCGTGGCTATGAAGAGCCAGCCTATCCCGTAGAAGATGAGCGCATGCATGGTTCCCGGGAACCTCTGCCTCAGGATGCGACGCTGCAGGAGCACAAAGTTGACGAAGTTAGAGACCGCCCTGCGCAGGCCGTAGCCGGGCGGCCAGCACATGAGCCTCCAGCGGCTCAGCCCGTAGGTCCACCTTCTATAGCCCCTGTATGCAGCGTAGAGCAGCCAGACGAAGACGACCAGCCCAAGGCCGTAGACTAGAGGCTCGTACTGCTTAGTGTAGACGAAGTATATGATGCTTATCTCCGTCAAGCCGCCTCAGTCAGTGGCGCGTGACTATGAAGTATTAATTTAAACAGCTAAGCACATATAATAGGGCTCCTCTAATCGGGCATTTTATGTAAATGACGAAGTGAAAGGATAAGCATCACCTTTTAAGGCGGGTAAGCCTTTAGGTCTTAAATGCTTGTTGTAGAGCGGTGCAGGGAAGTCGCCGTAGCGGGCACACCCGAATGCCAATGTGTCCCTGCACCAGCATTACATATTCCCAAGTCCCATGGAGGTAGGAGTGAAGGCGACTCCCGCTAAGAGGCAGGAGTAATAGGGCCGAAGAGCCAGCCCGTGGTCTGCCGCTGATTAATGGAGCAGGGTGTGTAAAGCGCTCACCAGCTGTAAAGTGATGAAGATGAAGGCGGTAAACCACGAATCTATGAACCGCCCAAAGGGGTCCTTACCCTTTAGGGCGGGGGAGGAGGTCAGCTCCAGCACCTCAGCACCTCTTAGAGGCTCCTGAGCCCTTGGGCAAATCCGCCTAATAGGCAGCAGCGGCAGCCGCTCTAGGGGCTGAGGCCTGGTCCAGAAGCGCAAGCAGCAGGATCTTGAGGCCTTCATAAAGGACCTTGAGGATCTTGAGGACAGGTCTAGCCAGGAGTCTAGCCCTCAGTCCCAGAGGTCCAGCACGCCACCAGGCACCTCCTCCCAGGCCCAGAGGAAGCCAAAGAGCATACTGGACTACCTTCAATCAAAGGAGAGCCCAGAGCGCAGAGCGCAGGCCGGGGCAGAGGCAGCCAAGGCAGTTCCCGAGACCATGCCAGTGCGGTCAGTAGAGGCCACAGCTGCTCAGGCCCAGCACACCGCTGAGGCTAAGGAGGATAAGCGCGCACAGGAGCTGCCGAAGGCATCGGTGCCTGCCCCGGCCGTTTATGAGTATCTTCCTGAGGCCGCGTCCTCAGCGGCGTCAGCAGCAACCCAGGGGCCTGTGGAGAGCTGGTGGTCGTTTGAGCAGGACGGTTATGTCGATTCGGCCAGCGGCTACCTGATGGAGGTTCGCTATGAGGGGGACCTAGGCAGGGCCGTGGCCCTAATCTACGACCCCTCGACAAGGTCCATGGTAAAGGTGCCTGACAGGACTGGGCATAAGCCCTACTTCCTCACTGACATGATGATTAATGATGATGGCGGCATGCCCGTGAATCTCAATAATTACAAGTCCTTCAGCAACCTGGCTGTGATCACCAAGAGGAACCCGCTGACTGGTAGGGACCAGAAGCTCACTAAGGTTGTAGTAGATGACCCCCTGGCCGTGAAGACGTTGAGGAAGGTGTTGACCGACAAAGGGTTCAGGGTATGGGAGGCAGACATAAAGTACTACCTGAACTATATCTACGATAACCAACTCATACCCGGCATGCCCTATGACGTTTCAACGTCGTGGACGCCAAAGGAGTGGAGGAGGAGCGAGGACCTAGAGCAGGCGATAAAGAAGGACTTCGCTGAGGACCTGAAGCAGATGGCGCTGGAGTGGGCGCCCATCTTTGAGCAACCGTCGCCTATGCCGCCTATGGTAGCCATAGACGTTGAGGTGCTTGAGCCCGGCGAGGGCCACTTCCCTGATCCGGCTAAGGCTGATGACCCTGTCATAAGCGTATCCCTGGTTGACAATGAGGGCAGGAAGCAGGTTCTCCTCCTCTACAGGCCAGGTATAGAGTTCACGGGCGAGATCCGGGTAAACGGAGAGGTGGAGATCTTTGACAGCGAGAGGGCGCTGCTCCTTGAGGCCCTGAGAAGGATCACCAGGTACCCAGTGGTGCTCACCTTCAACGGCGACAACTTCGACATACCATATATTTACAACAGACTTGTAAACCTAGGGGTTAGCCATGATGACATACCAATAACGTTCCTCCAGGACTATGTGACCTTCAAGAAGTCCCTCCACATGGACTTACACAAGTTCTTTGACATTAAGGCGCTCCAGAGCTACGCCTATGGTAACAGGTACAGGGAGAAGAGCCTTGAGGCTGTTGCCGAGGCGCTGCTTGGCCAAGGCAAGCGCGTGCTCAGCAAGATGATAAACCTGGTCGGCCTCGACGAGCTGGCGGCCTATAACCTGCAGGACGCTGCCCTTACCATGAACCTGGTCATGTTTGACAACTACCTGACGTGGAACCTGGCCGTGCTGATAATGAGGATAAGCAAGATGGGACTTGAGGAGGTTACCAGGTCGCAAGTCTCAGCGTGGATAAGAAGCACGCTGTACTGGGAGCACAGACACCGCAACCTGCTGATACCATCGCAGGAGGACATATCATCCATGGGCTCTCAGGCGCCCCGCAGCGCCGCAGTAATAAAGGATAAGAAGTACAGGGGTGCCATAGTGCTTCAGCCGCCACAGGGCGTATTCTTCAATGTCATAGTCCTAGACTTTGCCAGCCTGTACCCATCAGTCATAAGGAACTGGAACCTAAGCTATGAGACGGTCAACAATCCTTACTGTACTAACTACATCGAGGTCCCTGAGGTGGGCCACAGGATCTGTAGCGATAGGAAGGGAATATCGAGCCAGCTCGTGGGGCTTCTCAGGGACTTCAGGGTCAAGGTCTACAAGAAGAAGGCCAAGGACAAGAGCCTCAGCGAGGGAGAGAGAAGGTGGTACGAGACTGTCCAGGCGGCAATGAAGGTATACATAAACGCCAGCTATGGTGTCTTCGGCAACGAGGGCTTCGCACTCTACAGCCTGCCAGTTGCTGAGAGCGTGACCGCCATTGGGAGATCTGTGCTCCTAGACACACTACACAAGGCGTCGGAGCTGAACCTTCACATACTTTACGGTGATACTGACAGCCTGTTCATATGGGACCCACCCAAGGAGGCCATGGAAGAGATCATAAGGTACGTCCAGGAGAAGCACAACATGGATCTCGACATTGACAAGACGTTTAGGCTAGTCCTATTCAGCGGGCTCAAGAAGAATTACGTTGGCTTTGACTCAGAAGGCTCAGCCGTAGTCAAGGGTATGGTAGCCAAGAAGAGCAACACCCCTGACTTCATAAAGGATGAAGTGATGGAGGCCCTGAAGCTTCTGGGCTCCATGCAGGGCCCTGAGGACATAGAGAAGACCCTTGTGGCCCTAAGGTACAAGGTGCAGGAGATCTACAACAGGCTCAGGAGAAGGGAATACACGCTGAGTCAGCTGGCCATAGAGGTCATGCTCAGCAAGGACCCAAAGGAGTACAGGAAAAACACGCCTCAGCATGTCAAGGCTGCTCTGTTCCTAGCCAAGGAGGGAGTGCCCGTGAGCAAGGGTGACATAATTGCTTTTGTCAAAACTAAGGACAAGGTAGGCGTCAAACCGGTGAGGCTGGCGAAGCTGAGCGACGTGGATACCTCAAAGTACCTGGAGTACGTGCGCTCGGCCTTCGAGCAATTCCTCCTGGCCTTCGGGATCAGATGGGATGAGCTGGCCGGTGCGCGCAAGCTGGTTCCTGAGTGAGCCCCTAGAGCCTAACAGGTCCATCTAAAGGTATCTTGACTTTGCTTAACAGTATCTCAGCCTGTCAAGATGTTAAACATACTGAAGGTAGGAAGAGTCATGGGATTCTCCCTATCTCCGAGTGGAAAACTATAATTACGCTGAGCGTTACGCTAGCACCTGAGCACCTGAAAGGGTGAATGCAAATGGCAGAGTCCAAGCCTGTCACATACAGGTTGGTTCTGAGGAGGACCAGCAGGGGACCAGTCATACAGTTCAGGGGTCCTGGAGCCCAGGGCCGTGAGGTCACGTTGGTCAGGATAGGTGGCAGAAACGCCGAGAACCTCTTTAACACGCTCTCAAAGGCCCTAAGAGGAGGCGGATTCATAGAGGAGGAGGCGAGCACATCAACCTACACCTCCTACAGGCTCAAGCCAGACGTCGGTGCCGCTGTCGGTGGCTTCCTGATAATAACCAGGAGGAGCAGGGATCCGACAGCCTGGGCCCCCTACTTTGCTGACCTCGTAGGCGGCACCAAGTACCCCGGCAGCCGCGAGGTACTGAGCTCTGTCCTGAGCCTAGGGCTGGAGCTCAGCAAGCTGTCGCCGCCACCCGCCAGGGCCAGGATGCAGTTGAACCCCAAGATACTTGATGCAGTAAGCGCTGGCCTGAAGGTCACGGCTAGGAAGCTCTGGAACATAACCATAGGCGCCGGCAAAGGCAGGGGCGGAGGTAGAAGGAGGAGATAAACCTAATCCTAATTTTTTAATATTTTTTCTGGTTATTTTACTCTGGCATTTATATTTAACACTCCCTTGGGTACTCCTACCGGCGCGGCGGTATGAGGAGCGACTTCGGCCTGACCTCAGTGGCTGGATGAGGAGCCGTGTGAGGGCTGACCGCCGGCTGAGGCTGACCTTGCTGCTACTAACACCAGGGTATCCCTGACCTCCTCCACTGTCCTATCCACGTCGCTCAGCTCCTCCGTGACGGGCGTGAGTGCCCGGGCTCTCGAGAGGGCCTCGCGTTCGACCTTTGAGCCAGCGTAAAGGTAGTAGTTAAGGAGAGCCTCCAGGTACTCATCGCGGACCAGACAGCAGTCAACCACACGCGCGTAGTCCTTAGCTGCCCCCTGAATGCCTTCTCTCATGTCCCTGAGCGCCTTAATACTGTCGTACACCTCCTGCATGACCTCTGATCTCTCGGGGAGAGCTAGCGACAGGACGTGGTTGACGGCCTCGTTCAGCCTGTCTATGAGGCCCCTATGGTCGTTCATTAGTTGAGCTAACCTGTCAGCACTGAACTGAAGAACCTGAAAGGCCATGTTGCAGAGCCTGTCGCATTCCTTCCCGCTCAACGTGGGGCCCTCAGTGTCACCATGCTGTTATTGGCTATGCCCACGCTCTCCATCTCACCGGGATTAGCCCAGACTGTAACCTCATCATCTATATTCTCGTCAATGACGGCCTTGAGCCTAAGCCTTATCTTACCGCTGACTGCCACCTCTGCCTCACCAGTTATGCCCAAGCTCGTTGCAAGCTTCTTGGATAACCTCAGCTCCCCCTCCTTCAGGTTCTCGTCGTAGACTAGCTTGACCCTGCGCTCGATCGCCTTGGACTGCTTTGAGTATATAGCCGAGGCAGGCGGTATCAGCGACAGCATCTTGCTCAGGTCAACCTCACCCTTAGAGCTCAAGATCCCTCACCCTCAGGCGCCTTGACCTCCGGCCCCAGCTTGCCTATGTCAACCAAGTTATAAATGAATTTCCTTAGTGCCTCGGGGGCCTCCTCCTCCCTTATCCTCACCTGCCTCCACGTGTCCCTGTCACGGAGTGTGACCGTGTGGTCCTCAAGGGTCCTGTAGTCAACAGTGAGCGCTGCCGGCACCCCGAGCTCGTCAGCCCTGGCATAACGCCTGCCTATGCTACCGGTATCATCAAGGACTACAGTGAAGCCGTTAGATACCAGAAGATCCCTAAGCTTGGCAGCTTCCTTCCTAAGCCTCTCATCGTCCTCCATCAGAGGCAGCACCACGGCATCAATGGGCGCCAGGTACCTGGGTATGGACATTATCACCCTCCCCTCCTTCTCCCTGTAGGCCTTCTCCAGCACCATGTAGAGCAGCCTATCAGTGCCAAAGGAGGGCTCAACCACGTGTGGCATCACCTTGACTCCTGACACCTTCTGTTCCTCCTCAACAACCTTCACAGCGCTGGCCGGGAGCTCAATGTCACCCACCATAACATTGCCATTACTTGCAAGCTGTTCCTCTACCTGCGCTGGGTCCAGTGATGCCACAGCCCTGAGGACCTCATTGGCCTTACCCTTGAACGTGCGGCCCACGTAGGCCTTGTCCACTAAAACCCTCTTTACCCTAACCGTCATAGGCTCCCTGTAAGGTATAAAGACCTGGAGATCCTGACCGCTGTACTTAGCGTGCCTGCTAAGGTCGTAGTCGCCCCTGTAGGCGTAGCCGGCGACCTCTACCCAGCCCCATCTGGACATCCTGACGAGCTGGTCAAAGACCTGAGCCGCGTAGTGGGCCTTCTCGTGGGGTCCCTTCTCCTCGAAGAATGTCTCATCATCACTCACGCCAAGGTATCTGATGAACTGGTGTCCAATAACCATCCAATAGGCCATACATGCGTGTATGACTATCTTTCTCTCTATCAGCTCACGCACCGTGTACTCCTTAGGTTCCTCGCCGCGGAGCCTCTCCTCGTACCTCCTGACCCTGAGCCTATAATCCATGTACTTCTCAATGCCGGGGCATTCCTGGGACTCTGGGTTGAAGAAGAATTCCATCTCCATTATTGTGAAGTCCCTAAGCCTTATCATGCCCTGCCTCGGGCTTATCTCGTTCCTTCCCACTCTGCCAACCTGAGCTATGCCAAGTGGCAGCCTGCCTCTGACGGCCTCCAAAACCCTCTTGAACGACGTGAACATACCTTGAGCCAGCTCCGGCCTAATGTAACCTATGCTGCCCTCGTATGGGCCTATCTGAGTCTTGAAGAGCAGGTTGAACGTGGTGACGTCGCTCAGCTCGCCGCCGCAGATGGGACACTTCACGCCATTCTCCCTTATCTTAGCAGTAAGCTCAGCGGGACTCAGCCCCTCAGCGTTTATCCCCAGGGCCTCCTCAAGCAGGTGGTCAGCCCTGTATATGCGACCGCACTTGGTGCACCTAACAACCGGATCCGTGAAGTTCTCCACATGCCCGCTGGCCTCAAATACTATAGAGGGGGCTATTGCTGGCGTCTCAATCTCAACAACGTAGTCCTGGTGGTTGAAGATGAAGAACTTCCTCCAGGCCTCTATTATCTTCTTCTTGATGGCAAAGCCATACGGCCCTATATCATAGAACCCGGTAAGGCCGCCATAGATCTCATAACTGGGCCAGAAGAAGCCTCTCCTCCTGGCCAGGTCAACAAGCTTGTCGTAGACGTCCTGTTCCGCCATCTAGCTCCCTTCCCACAGCCGAGCCTGAAATAGGGGTTTTAACCATATTAGGAGAGACCTGACCTGGCGCAAACCTTGAGCCTGTTAGACCTCTACGTGACCAGGACCTCAAGGGTCTTCGCCGGCATTGAGGGCAACGAGAGGTCCCCATACAGGATAATCGGAGTGCCATATGACTCGACCACCAGCTATAGGCCAGGGGCCAGGTTCGGACCCGATGCAATAAGGGTGGCTGCCGCTGCCTTAGAGAGCAACAGCGCCTTCGTTCAGGACTTCTACCTTGAGGACATCGCTCCTCTTGACCTGGGAGACGTCACGATCTCAATAGGGGACACTGCTGAGACGCTCAATAGGGTCGCGGCCGTCATATCGGAGCTGGCTGGGCGCAAGCTGATACCAATAATAATAGGTGGGGAGCACACGATAACCTTGGGCGCACTAAGGGCACTATCCCATGGTGACCTCTGCGTCGTTGACTTCGACGCACATTTCGACCTAAGGGACGAGTATCTCGGCCTCCGTACTGGCCATGCAACGTTCATGAGAAGGGCACTGGAACAGTCGCTTGTTAGAAAACTGGTCTACGTGGGCGTCAGGGCTTTCTCAAGAGAGGAGCTGTCCCTAGCTAAGTACAGAAGGATCAGGTTCTTCAGGGCCCCAGGGGACGTGGAAGCCCTTGGGCCTATCAACGTGGCCTCCTCAATACTTAGCGAGCTGGAGGGCTGCGAGAGGGTCTACATAACCGTTGACATGGATGTGTTTGATCCCGCCTACGCTCCTGGGGTCGGAAACCCTGAGCCCCTGGGGCTGACCCCCCTGGAGGCGCTAACGATAATTAACAGGATAGTCGATGAGAGGTTGGCAGGCATTGATGTGGTGGAGGTGGCCCCAAGCTATGACCAGGGAGGGGTCACGTCCGCGCTGGCTGCTAAGGTCATAATAGAGGCGGTGGCCAAGCACAGCTCAATGGCGACCAGGAGGCAGGGTTAGATGGCCTGGACTCTCCTTGGAGGCACGTCCATTGACCTGACCCTAATGAATATCCTGTAGCCGCAGTGAGGGCACATAAGCTCGCCCAGCTGCTCCACCTCATCCTTTGAGAACTCATAGCCGCACTTGAGACACTTATACCTTACCTCGCGGGGCTTTATGCCATATGGGAGGCCCCCTGGGAACTCCTCAGCGGTCGCAACACCTGGAGCCTCGGCCTCCTCGCCCATGTTGCTGACCTCAGGCCTCTCCTCGGACACCGTGAGCACCTGGACTGCTCAGGAACCAAAGGCTTATATGTGTAGGCTTTCAGACTAGTACTCAGAACGAGGGGTGGAGCCGAAAGCCCATGACTGAGGGGCCTGAGAAGCTCTCTACCTGTGGGGGTCTTCCACCTGAGATATGCGAGGAGCTGAACGCTGAACAACAGATCATTAAGGTACACCTAGATGTTAGGAAGTTTGGAAAGGTCGTTACGGTAATAGAGGGTATTGATGAGAAGCAGTTCAGCCTTAAGGAGATAGCCTCTAAGCTGAAAACAGCCCTGGCGGCCGGCGGCACGTACAAGGACGGTAGGATAGAGCTACAGGGCGATCACAGGAGGAGGGTCAAGGAGCTTCTGGTTCAGATGGGCTTCCCAGAGGAGAACATAATGGTAATAGAGTAGATCCTATTTATCGCACAACATCCTTTTTGTCTATAACTGATAGGCAAAGGCATATTTGTTCGTCTTCCCTAACTGGGCAGGGTACCCAATTGGGCGTCAGGGCTGTAGCACTCTACGTAGGTGGCTCATCACTGACATCCACAATACCTGGTCTCACGGTGGCCGGCAGGACCCTAGAGGACACGCTGTACACGCCAACCTTAGACCTTGAGTACCTGGTCACTGGTATGCCAATAACGCTAAGCATCATACCTATGACCCCTGATGGCCTCCCCACTCCAGCCCTGCTCACCAGGGCGACGCTTAGCCTCATCAAGGTTCCCTACCTGGCCGTTGATGCTGGCACACGTTACGGCCTCAGGGCCCCCCATGTCAGGCTGCCGAGGGGGACGTATGGAAATAACATAGCTGAGGCCAATGCCTTCAGCCCAGGGACCGCCAGGGCCATATTTGAGGACGCCTTCCTGCTAGGTAGCTCGGTCAGCCGCGGTCAGGACCTAACGGTGATTGGGGAGACCATACCTGGTGGCACAACGCTGGCCGCTGCCATAATGAGCGCCCTGGGCTATGACGGTGTGTCAGTAGTTAGCAGCGCCTCGCCCCAGAATCCCAAGGACCTCAAGAAGTTAGTCGTCTCAAGGGCTCTCTCGCGGCTTGGGTCAAGGAGGGACCCCTTTGAGGTTATTGATGTAGTCGGCGACCCAGTCCACGTGGCGATGGCTGGTATTGCCTCAGGGGCCTTGGAAGCTGGGGCCAGAGTCATGCTGGCCGGCGGCACCCAGATGGGAGCTGTATTAGCCCTGCTCAAGGCCATGGGACGCCTCGATACTAGGAAGGTCTCGGTGGCCACCACAAGGTGGATAGTAGGTGATGGCTCAGCAAACATGGAAAGAATAGTCAGCGAAGTAGGTGACGGTGTCGAGCTTATAGTGTCAAGGGTGAACCTCTCCTCGTCCAGATTTGAGGGGCTCAGGAGGTATGAGGAGGGCTATGTCAAGGAGGGGGTAGGGGCTGGGGGAACTATGGTGCTAGCAGAGATGATGGGGGTAGATCCAGCCAGGATTGCGGAGACCATCGACCAGGAGTATGAGAGGTTGGTGAGGCTTGGCCAAGGCTTACATGGCTAGCCAGGACGACCTAATTGTTGATTTCGGGGAGGAGCTGGCCGTAGTCACTACGGCCCACCCAAGGGGACTCGTTAAGTCAAGGCATGTTGTCATACATAGGGTTAATGATGACCCAGAGAGGCCTGAGGAGATCAAGGAGTCCGTCAGGAGATCCCTTGGGCTTCCAGAGGACGTCCCCGTCATGTTGACCGCAGTTGACGTGGGCCGCCACAGAATCCTTGAGGGGAAGCTCGTTGGCCTGGCGACCACAGTTGGCCTCGCCCACCCCTCATGCCCAGGCATGTCGCCCTCTTACAAGCCCTTCAGGGCCTCTACCATAAACCTGGTGGTTTGGACCTATGAACATTTGACGGTATCAGCAATGTTAGACCTCCTGAGGACTGTATCCGAGGCCAAGGCCGCCGCGGCTGCCGACCTAGGCCTCAGGTGCTCAGGCCGTGCCACAGGGACCGTCAGCGATGCCCTAGTTGTCGCCGCCAGGGCCGACGAGAGGGGCTACCTCTGGGCTGGGCCAGCGACTACCATAGGCTCCGAGGCCTCAAGGCTGACCTACGAGGCCGTGAAGTCATTCGCCCCGCCGCCTGAGGAGAGACTGAAGGACCTTGTGGGCCTTAGCCTTGAGGATCTAGTGGCCGACGGCGTGACGCTCTACTCAAGCGCGCCTGTCCCAGGCGTGCCAGGCGAGGCGACAGTGCCGGCGCTTAGGGAGGAGCTTGAGAGGCTCCTGAGGGACCCCAACGTCTGGGCCCTCGTCTACGCTGCCAGAGAGCTTGACCTGATCGGGGCCTCAGGGCTCCTGCCCGGCCTCGGGGCTGATGAGTTTGCTGCCGACAGCAAGAAGGTGATAGCTGACGAGCTCCTGGCCACAGCCCTCAGCCTCTACATCAATGGCTTCCGCGCGCTGACAGCTACCTACTGGGCTGACACTTTGAAGGAGCGGCTGGGCCTCAGGCTCTCAGCCCTACCCATGTTTGAGGACGACATAGCCGCCGCCCTTGTGGCTTCAGCCCTTTCAAGGGTTTACGACAGGCTCCTGGGGTCCTGAGCTTGATTGAGGTGGCTATTATCATGGCTGGGGGAAGGGGCTCTAGGTTTGGCTCACCTGCCAAGCTGACTATCAAAGTCTGCGGCGAGAGCCTGCTCTCAAGGGCCATAAGGCTTGGTAACTCGACAGCCAGGCTGGTTATAGTGGCCACTTCCCCCTACACCCTTGACCTGGTCAGACGTCATGGCCTGCCTCCCTCGGCCTCAGCAGTAGAGACCCCAGGGGCCGGGTTCCCCGAGGACCTAGGACTTCTGCTGAGAACTGTGAGACCAAGGCCTCTCCTAGTGCTTCCTGCTGATGTACTTGGACTCAGCGAGCGCGGCCTGAGGTCCTTTGTGGAGAAGGCCGCAAAGCTACCCGAGCCCGTGGTCACCGCGATGAGCGGCGGTGAGCCCATCGGTGTCGGACTCTTCAAGGGCCCTGAGCTCGAGCCCTGGACATCAGTCGAGCTTAGGGAGCGTGTGATTAATGTCAACACGGAGGCTGACCTAAACCTTGCCAGGTCCCTATGCTAGGGCTCATGGCGGCTCGCCCCCTCCGGGCGTTGTGGACTTCAGTGCCCCCGCCAACCCCCTTGGGCCGCCGCCTATCATTGATGAGGCGCTCCGCCGGTGCGCCTCTGAACGTGTGCACTATGCCTATCCCACCAGGCTCTACAGCGCGCTCTACGAGTCCGCCTCTCAGTTCCTAGGCGCTAGCCAGGACGAGGTGCTCCTTCTCAACGGGTCCGCCGAAGCCCTCAGCCTTATACCCCTAGTGCTCAGGGCCAAGGAGCTCGTGGTAGTGGAGCCTAACTTCGGTGACCACCAGCTCATGGCCTCTGGCCTGGGCCTGAGGCTTTCAAGACCCGTAATGAAACCTGAGGGACGCAGATTCGTAATTGATATAGATGAGGTCGTCAGGGTTACTGCCAGGGCAGAGCAGCCGTCGCTGGTGATAGTTTCAAGGCCCAACAATCCGACAGGCCTGGGTCTCAGCGTGAGGGAGGTGGACGAGCTCTCCTCCAGGTTGCCCAGAGGGTCAACGCTACTGGTTGACGAGGCCTTCGTAGACCTCAGCCCCCTAGAGCCGCTTGTAGCCAGAGAGGACCTAATAGTGTTGAGGTCTTTCACTAAGGCCTTAGCCATCCCGGGCCTCAGGCTTGGGGCTGTGTTAACCGGAGACTCAACGATGCTGTCTAGGCTGCAGGC
>DAJS01000008.1:7070-17370 GCA_002496425.1 Acidilobaceae archaeon UBA162 | reverse complement strand
TGGGTTAGGAAGGGGAGGGAGCTAGCGGCCTCCGAGGCTAAGGCGATTGCTGAGGGCCTCAGGGGCCTAGGCCTTGAGGTCTTCGACAGCTCAGCCCCATTCGTGCTGGTCCGCCACAGGGCCGTGTCTCACCCAGAGCTCCAGCGCCTCCTGGTCTCAAAGGGCTTCTACGTGAGAGACGCCTCGAGCTTCTACTCCCTCGGCCCTGAGTTCTCCAGGATCTCTGTCAGGCTCCCCGAGGAGAACAGTGCCTTGATCACAGCCCTGAAGGAGGTGCTGAGACGTGGGCCTTAGGGACCTGGTCTCCTTCATGACAGCCATCCCCGTAGGCAAGGGTAGCGTAGAGAGGGCAGCGTCGAGCTTCTACGCGGTCCCCCTTATAGGCGTCATAGTAGGCGGCCTGGTCGGCCTGGTCGGCCTTGCCCTGTCCCGCCAGCCCCTCGTGGCAGGCGCCATAATGACTGCCCTCCACCTGCTCCTGACCGGTGGCCTCCACCTGGACGGGGCCGCCGACTACGGCGACCTAATAGGCTCAGGGGCTAAGGGGGAGGAGGCCCTGAGGGTCCTCAAGGATCCCAGGCGCGGCTCCTTTGGTATCGCCACTGCCGCGGTGCTGTTGATAGTCAGGTTCTCGGCGCTCTCGGTCCTCTCCTCAAGGCCTTGGACCGTAACCATGGCCTACGTGGCCTCCTACGAGGCTGCTTTCATAGCAGTCATGCTAGGGCGCCCTGAGCCCTACAGCGGCCTTGGAAGGATCTTCTGGGAAGGCTCGAGGGGGAGGCCCAAGCTGGTAGCCAACGCTCTCGTCACCGCAGCCTGCGTCGTAATCATAGTCGTCGTCTCCACCCTCCTAGCCCATGCCAGCTACCTTGACTTGGCAGCCCTGGCAGGGCTCGTGGTGGGGCCCCTGACTGTCGCTGACGCGCACAAGCGCCTTGGCTTCGTAAACGGCGATGTCCTCGGCTTCACCATAGAGGTGGCTGGGGTGCTGGCCCTGGTGGCAGGTGCCCTGGCTTGATGCTGCCGCCCTTCATCTACCCTGGGCCTACCTACATGCTTGACGCCCTGGCCATAGCTATCGTACTTGACATAGTCTACCCCTACCACAGTGGACTGGCCCTTAGGGTTCACCCAGTTCACACTGCCTATGTAATGTCTCAGAAGCTCTACAAGCCGTACTCATCCAGGGCCAGAGGGGTTGGAATCTGGCTCCTGGTAATGACATCTCACCTGGCCCTCTACGGAGCCCTCCTCTACCTGGCCTGGCTCGTAAGCCCCTATGCCTGGGTGGCAGTGGCAGGCTACGTGCTTAAGACCTCCACCTCCCTCAGGCTCCTGCTGAACACCGTAGATGAGGGAGGCAGGCTCCTCCGCTCCGGCGACATACGGGGCGCCAGGAACGTCATACAGGGGATAGTAAGGAGGGATCTGAGCTCTGAGGACGTGCCTCATGTGGCCTCCGCAGCAATAGAGTCCCTCGCCGAGAGCCTCGTTGACGGCTTCACCTCGCCGCTGTTCTGGTACGCGCTGCTAGGCCCCCTAGGAGCCCTGGCCCAGAGGGTCGCGAACACCCTTGACGGCTCCCTGGGCTTCCTGGACCCGCCCTACAGGCACGTGGGGCTGGCCAGCGCTATGGCCGACACTATAATGAACTACGTGCCAGCCAGGCTCACCGCCCTTCTAATAGCTGTGTCGGCGAGGGCCGGCAATGGCAATACCATGGCGTCGCTGAGCGCGTGGTCGCTGTGCCGTCACATGACAAGGAGCAGGAATGCTGGCAGCCCAATGTCAGCAATGGCTGGGGCCCTTGGGGTAAGGCTGGAGAAGAGGGGCGAGTACGCGCTGTGCACCTGGTTCAAGTGGCCTGATGGCCATGATGTCGCCAAGGGCCTGAGGATCTCAATCATTGCGGCCTGCCTTGGGGTCCTGGCCTCGGTCCTGCTCATGATCGCCCTCTGGATCATCGGGCTTTAAGTCGAGTGTGCTTGAGCAGGTGGAGGGCCTGTTTGCCTGGATGTGATGAGCTGGGCGAGAGGCTTCTGATGGCAGTCAAGAAGCACCTAGTGACCAACGGCTGTGACTGCGTGTTGTTCAGCGGCGGCGTCGACACAAGCTTCGTGGCCCTGGCAGCTATTGAGGCTGGCCTGAGGCCCCAGCTGATCTCAGTCCTTCTCCCAGGTAATGTTGATGAAGAGTATGTAGATTATGTAAGCTCTGCCCTGGGCCTGCCGCTCATCAAGCTGATGTCGAGCCCTGAGGAGCTCCTGCCCTGTGTTGACGAGGCTCTGAAAGCTATGATCACAATAGACCCCATAGAGGTGATCTCAGCCTCCGCCGTGTGCCTGGGGCTCAGAGAGGCGCTGAAGAGAGGGTGCCACTGTGTGGCCACAGGCGACGGAGGGGACGAGCTCTTCATAGGCTACGGCTTCCTTTTCGACAGAAGCCCTGCCAAGCTCAGGGACTGGCTTAAGAATGTATCGAGAGGGGCATTCTTCAACAGCATTCCCATGTCACAGAGGGTAGGCGTTAGGGTCTCACTGCCGCTCTACAGCGATGAGGTCAAGCGCCTGGCTGCTGAGGCCCTCGAGGCGGGCTGCGACGTGGCTGAAGTAGGTAACAGACGCTACGGCAAGGTGATAATGAGGAGGGTCCTAGCGTCCCGCGGCCTTGAGAGGGCAGCGTGGCGCCCCAAGGCCCCGATAACCCAGGGCAGTGGTGTTGAGGCCTTACTCAAGGTGATGGCCTCCAAGGTCTCCACCGAGGAGGCCGTCAGGCTGGCCAAGGAGACAGACATAGCCTTGCCCTCTCTGCCCCACGCCTACCTGCTACGTCGGAGGCTCGAGCTCGGCCTCCCTATGGCCAAGAGGGGCAAGAGACGCAGCTGCCCCATCTGCGGCTCTGCTCTGAGCGGTGACTTCTGCAGGTTCTGCGGAGCCTACCTGGGCGAGGGAGGACCCTCGGTCTATAGTGATGAGGTCTTCAGTGCCACCCTCTCTGTCACCGGCAGGAGGTGGCCTAAGTAGCCAGTAGCCTCAGCATGAGCCTCGCGTTCTCAAGCATCCAGTGGTCATTATTGAAGAACACGTAGACCGCCTCAGGTGACTGGCGTCTAACCTCACCCGCCAGGCCCCTCAGCTCGTCCTCAGTGTATTCATGGGCGTACCAGGCGCTGCGGCCGTGAAGCCTTAGGTATAGAATCCCGTTGGAGGCCCTTATGAAAGTCGCCTCAGGCGAGTCCACTGAGACCAGTGTAAACCCAAGCCTCTCCGCAAGCCTCAAGGCCTCGTCATTGAACCATGAAGTGTGCCTGAACTCTACGGCTAGCCTGTGGCCCAGCTTGGCCATTGAGACGAAGGACTCCAGACGGCCCACATTATTATTGTTCATGCTGAAGGAGGGCGGGAGTTGGACCAGGTAGAAGTCGACAAGGGGGTCCAGGGGCATCATCAGCTCCAGGAACCTTCTGAAGGGTTTCAGAGAGGCCTCGTTGAGCCTGTGCACGTGGCTCACAGACCTGTGAACCTTGACTGACCACCTGAGGCCTGAACCCACCTTAGTCCATGACATGATCTGAGACGGAAACGGGAACCTGTAGAAGGAGGCATTAAGCTCCACAGCGTTGAGCCCACTATGGATGGCATACCATCTTAGGTCACCGCCCTTGTTCCAGTCATACATCCATCCGCTGGTTCCCACGTAAGCCCTCAGACCGCAACCCCCTCAGCAGTCCTGGCTCTGACAGGCTAATTGCGGCTAGGCCAGGAAGGCATGGTCAACCTTTGTGCTTTAGAGCACCAACACTAACAGCATCGACATTGAGTACTTGTCCACTAACTGTATTATTTTAATTCTTATCGCAGTACTGCAGTTTTATACAGGGCCTGGCACTCGCCAAGTACCTGGTAAGTTGTAGGAAGTAAGGAGTACACCGCGTCGTTCTTCGTTTATATAGGTACGAAAGCCTCGCTCCTTCATAGCCTCTCTTACCTATAAGTGGCGAGGCCTTTGGCTGTAAACTGCGAAACTATGAACTGCTAAGAACTTTCGTCCTTAGGTTCTTCAGGGCAGAGAGGAGGCCAACGCGGGCCCTAGCACACTGTGGGCTCTCTTAACGGCGCTAAGGGCCTCCATGACCGCTGAGGACCTTCTTAACCATCTCGGCGCCACGCCTCGCCACCAGGAGCCTGAGCGGCGCGGCGAGATTGTAGCAGTCGCGCTCGCGCTCCAGGAGCCCTTCCTCCACCAGCTGCTCTAGCGCCCCGTTGGGGTCCTTGAGTCCCCGTCTCCTCAGCTCCTGAGCGGCCCTCAGGTCGCCAACCGATATGGAATCTAACATGTATAGGAACGCCTCCCTGGGCTCGCCCTTCAGCCGCCTTGCCCTATCCAGCAGCCTCGATGCCTCAAGCTCCCAGCTCTCAGCCAAGGCCCTAGGGAGACCTAGGCCTAGCCAGATTAAAACAGGGCTCGCGGCTGGACTACAGGCTAAGCTGCTAAGCCTGGTAGGGACCAGCTGTGATGGTAAGTGTCGAGAGGGTTAAGGCTGAAATGGTCGGGAAACTAATAGCCCCAGCCCTGGCTAGGCTGACAGTAGACACCTTCGAGGACAGACGCTATTACCCTCCTCCCGGCACAAACAGGAGGGACCTGATGGCCTACTTCCTAGTAATGGTAGCCATGGATCACAGGCTCAGTAGGCCGGGAAGGGACTACGAAGGCTACGTGGGTGGTGAGCTCTACCATGGTGCTGACCTGCTCTACAGGCTTGGGGCCGAGATGTTTGAGAGGGACAGATCTTTCTTCTATCCTGAGCGCCTTAAGAGCATAACAGTTAAGGACGTTCTGAACTGGCTGATGGTAAAGGGAAAGAGTGGCAGGGAGATCAGACCCCCTGACCCCGAGGTCAGGGCCGAGCTCCTGAGGGACCTTGGCGTGAAGCTCGAGGCCCTGTTCAACGGCGATCCATTTGAGATAGTGGTGAGATCCAAGGGGTTCCTAAGGCTTGGGGTTGCGGAGGGCCTCATAGATCTGCTTAAGGTATTCAAGGCCTACCAGGATCCAGTGGAGAAGAAGGCGTTCCTGCTGGCTAAGTTCATAGAGCGCCGCGGCATCGTCAGGTTCCAGGACCCGCAGGACAAGGAGGTGCCTGTTGACAACCACCTTACCAGGATAGCCCTGAGGACAGGGATAGTTGACGTTGACCGGGAGACACTGGAGAGGATAGCGGCTAACATCGAATTTGAGCCCTTTGAGGACGCCTACTTAAGGATGGCAGTGAGACAGGCCTACAGGCTAGTAGCCCAGGCAGCTGGCGCTGACCCGTTCATACTTGATGACTTCCTCTGGACATTCGGGAGGAGGTGCTGCACGCTGATGGATCCTTCCTGCGCCTCGGGCTGCGGCCTCAGGTGCAGGCAGTCTGGAGGCTGTGAGGGCAATAGCTGCGTCCTGGCGCCAGCTTGTAAGGCCTTCACAGACAGGCTCTACATGGTGCCTGAGCATAAGTTCCTGAACACGTGGTGGTACTGAATATGCACCTGAGCAAGGAGGAGGAGAGAATACTGGCGGGTGAGGAGGGATGGGCCAGGGCCCGGGCCCTTGAAGTGGTGGTCAAGGTCGGGGAGGCCCTGGGCGCCGAGAGGCTCCAGCCCATAGCCCACGCCCACGTCTCAGGAGTCTCGTACTACAACATAGGTGAACCCGGCAGAAGGTTCCTAGAGGACCTGGCGGCCTCAGGGGCTAAGGTCTCAGTGCCTACAACTGCTAACCCTATAGGCTTCGACCTCGACTCGCCCCAGGGCCTTGACGTCCTTGACATTAGCCCTGAGTATGTGAGAGGGCAGATGGCGATCCTCAATGCGCTTAAATCCATGGGGATTCAGACAACGTTAAGCTGCACGCCCTACTATATGCCTGACGTGAAGAGGTTAAGGCCTGGCAACAGCGTGGCCTGGGGCGAGTCTAACGCCGTGGTCTACGCCAACAGCATCCTCGGCCTCAGGACAAATAGGGAGGGAGGACCACTGGCCCTGATGGCGGCGATAGCCGGCAGGACCTACTACTATGGCCTCCATGTGCCCGAGAACAGGGTGCCTAGGGTGGCCTACAGGCCCGGGCAGGGCATGAAACTTGACGAGGCTAGAATAGGTGTGATGGGGGAGTTGATAAGTTCCATGCACAGGGCCGAGGGACCCCCTATGCTTGAGGCCAGGCTCAGTGAGGCCCAGGCCAAGGAGCTGGGAGCTGCCATGGGCGCTGCAGGCGACATAGCCATGGTCTTCCTGCCTGGCATAACCCCTGAGAGACCCCCTAAGAAGGTTAGAGAGGTCATAGAGGTGGAGGCCAGTGATGTTGAGAGGAGACTTGAGGAGCTGGCACCTCCTGCGCACGTTGACATCGTCTACCTGGGCTGCCCTCATGCCTCAGCTGAGGAGGTAGAGGAGCTGGCAAGGCTGCTCAGGAGGGGCTCTCCAAGACCAGGAGGCCCGAGGCTTATCATCACCATGTCAAGGGAAGAGGAGGAAAGGCTGAGCGCTGAGGCTCTAGAGGTCATAAGGACCTTCAAGGGACTGGTGGTCAGGGATACATGTCTTGTCGTAGCCCCCCTAAGGCGCCAGGCGCTATCTGTGGCTACCAACAGCTACAAGGCCTACTTCTACCTCAGCAGGAGGGGCCTGAAGGTCGGCCTGGAACCTGCCGAGAGGCTGGCAGAGAGGCTGGTTAGCGGTGTCTGAGGCCCTGACTCTCAGGGGGAGGCAGCTGGTGTCCGGAAGGGCCGTGGGGGAGGCGGTCTTCCTTGATGCAATAAGCTTCTACGGCGATGTTGACCCGACCACTGGCAGGCTAAGGGATGGGAGGGAGGTTAAGGACAAAGTGATCGTGGCCCTTAGGCCCAGGGGCAGCACAGTCGGCAGCTACATCATGTACGCTCTGAGGGTCAATGGTGCGGCCCCGGCGGGAATAGTCATGTCCCGCGTTGACCCAATAATAGTGGCCGGTGCTGTCCTTGCCGAGGTGCCGCTGGTGGCCTTCATTGACGAGAACCAGCTGAGGGGCGTGAGAGATGGGGACCTGGTCGAGCTCTTAGGCGACGGGACCATAATCGTAAGGAAGAGCGCTAGAGGTTCGTGACTTCCTTGAGCAGCTTCTCATCTATCTTCTTGTACCTCTCGAGGCTCCCCACGTCAATCCATGGGCCCTCGTACATGTAAGCCACTACTTTCTTGCCTGACCTTATCATGGCCGGTATCAGGTCGCCCATGACGTCAAAGGAGGTGCCGAGTTCCGCCTCGAACTCCTCAAGCAGCTTAGGCCTTATAGTGAAGATCCCTATGGTGCTCTTCAGGTCGATCCATGGCTTTTCCGACATCTTAATAATGTTACCCTTGTCATCAATATCAACCACACCGACGGAGACCTGATACTTATTGCTCACAACCAGCACGGCGTCGGCTTCTCTCTCCACATGGTATGATGCCAGCTCAGAAGCCCTAATTGGGGCCAATATATCACCATACCATACCACCACAGGGTCACTGTCAAGGAAGTGGTTCTTGTACGCGTTAAGCAAGGAGCCGCCAGTGCCTCTGTAGGTCTCATTATCAATACTGTAGTCTATTTTGACGCCAAACCTATCGCCGTAGCCAAAGTAGTTCCTTATGTACTTCCACTTATAGCCGACCAGGAGAACTACATGGTTGACGTTGCCCTTTATTAACATGTTAACTATATAGTCCATTACAGGCCTCTCCTCGGGCCCCAGCGGTATCATTGGTTTTGGCACGAGATCTGTGTAGGGTCTAAACCTGGTACCCTCGCCTCCCGCGACCACTGCAGCCGTGAGGACCAAAGAGAGGCCCCTTGGCTATGTGGGCTTAGCTGATATTTAAGCTGTAAGAAGAAGGCGCTGCTATATACATAACTTTTTATTTACTAGCAATAAGTGTGTATTTAAGGGTTCATCATGTTTGACGAAAAGGCCGAGAGGGCTCTGAGGGTCAGGTCCCTGGCCTTCACTTCACTGGCGCATTTCCTTAACGACAGCTTCTTGATAACAATGTCGGTGCTCATAGACTACTACCTCAGCATGAACGTCTCAGCCGTCTTCCTTGGAGCGATGGCAGCTATGGTGAGCCTGCTCTCGGGCCTCCTAAGCCCGCTTGTGAGTAGCTATGCGGATAGGAGTGGGTCTCACAACACCTTGATGCTGATAGGCTTTGCGCTGATAGGGACTTCCTCGGCCCTCTTCGCAGCATCCTTCATAGTAGGAGGACTTCTGAGGCTCACAACCATAGGCCTTGGGGCAGCGCTGTTGGGCTCGGGGCTTGCCTTCTACCACCCTCTTGGCGGAGCCATACTGCAGAACACGTTTAGAGACAACCCCGGCAGGGCCCTCGGCTTCAACGGCTCCTTAGGAAGCGTTGGGAGGGCCCTGTTCCCGACGGTTATGGTGGTCCTAATTCACTACCTTGGCGGAAGCATGGCGCTGGCAATAATAGCTGTCTATGTCTACGTCCTAGCCCTGATAATTTACGTTGGCCTCAGGCCCGTCAGGATGCCAGCCGTCGGCGGGTCAGCTGCCCAGGCCATGAGGAGGCTCTCGGCGTTCTACTACATTTTGGTACCGCTGACGGCCGTGGTCTTTGTCAGGGCAATGTTCATGTCAGGGGTTATGACATATGCGTTCACGTATATAGACTCTCTGGTGCACTCGAGGATAGTAACTGGCGTGGCTGTTACAACAGCCTACGCCACTGCCATAGGCGGGCAGCCTCTTTTCGGGTGGCTGACAGGTAAGTATGGAGGGAGGAGCATAGTGTTCCTGACTACCGCGGTTTCAACAGCGTTTTACATACTCTTCCTGCTTGCCAGGGGGGCGGTGGCCCTCACGACGCTCCTGGGGATCTACTCCCTCTTCGCCCTGAGCGGCTTTCCTGTGCTATTAGGCTACGTGAACCAGGTAGTCAGCCCTGAGGTCAGGGCCCTGGCCAACTCGCTTGTCTGGGGCATTGGCAATACTGTTGGGGGCGCCGTAGGGGTCCTAATAGGAGGCCTCGTGGTAGGCTACAGGACAGTAACCCTCTGGAAGCCCATGAGCGGCCTTGACGCCGCCATGTGGCTCTTTGCTATATTCGCGCTGGCCTCAACAGCAATGCTGCCAATAATACCTAAGGGACAACAAGCACGTCAGCCCTAGTGGCCTTGCCCGCAACCTTGTGCGTCACGCTACCAAGCACCAGGCGCTCGAGCCGCGACAGCCTTCTCTTGCCTAGAACTATGAGGTCGCAGGAGTTGGCCTCAGCATAGCTGACAACCACATCGCCTGGGTCTCCCGTAAGCACGTCATACCTGACCTTTAGGCCTTCCTGGACCAACTTTGCCGAGATGTCAGCTAGCCTCTTCCTTGAGGACTCAATTATGAGCGAGAGGTTTATTGCATCAGGAGCCACTATCTCACCAAAGGCTAGGGAGCTAGGGGGTATGACGGTGAGGAGACATAGCTCGCTGCCAAATACCTTGGCTAGCTCCACAGCCCTGGTTAGGGCCTTCTCGCCACCCTCGCTCCCGTCATAGCCCACCAGTACGCGCTTGTACAAGGCCCCTAGCTTAGTATGGACAAACAGATTATATAAGGGTTAGCGTCCAGGAGTTGCTTGGCCCGATGAGGACCGCTGCAAGGGCGAACAGTGATGAGCTAGGCCTGTGTTGCCGAGGGCCGTGATGATGTCGATAGGCCTGATGGCAAGGATGAGGAGGCTGTCCCCGTCTGAGTCCTCGGCGCTCACAGGGACATCCTTATGAGGCTTACTGCAAAGCCCGCGAGCACAAGGCTCATAAACTTGTCTATCAGCAGGGCCCCATGCTTGCCGAGGAACCTCATCAGCCTCTCCCCGAAGAGAAGTATTGCATAAGCCAACAAGGCGTTCACCGCTATGCTAGCCAGGGCCACTGGGTAGCCGTAGATGTACCTGAAGTAGAGCACGGTGGATATGCTCCCTGGCCCTGCCAGCAGAGGTGTGGCCAAAGGCACTATGGCCTGCTTCTCCACGTCCTCAGGGCTCGACGGCGCCCCTATTTCTATGTCGAACAGGCTGGAGATGGCATATACGAGGAGGATTATGCCTGCGGCTATCCTGAAGTCATTAATTGTGACCCCCAGCATTGCAAGCAGGTAGTCGCCCACTATAACGAAGGCCAGCAACATGAAGACAGCCGATCCTATCAACATCTTGAGGAAGTGAGGTCTCCTATCCTCCGGTAGCCTCCTCACCGCAGAGACGTAGAATGGGATGACGGCAAAAGG
>DAJS01000008.1:361-7046 GCA_002496425.1 Acidilobaceae archaeon UBA162 | reverse complement strand
CAACTACCATGGCACTAATACCTCTTCAGGTTCCCTCCTTCTCCTCCTTGATGCCGGAGGGCGGCTCCTTCTCAGTGGTTATGTCCTGGGCCTCGGCCTCAAGCTCAGTCCTAACGTCGTCATTTATGTAGGGTGCTATGAGGTATATCTTGTACTCCACATACTGGTCCTCCCCCTTCATGGCGTTCTCGAAGCTTATAGTGTAGACAGGGAAGCGGCCTATGGCCTTGTCCTCTGTCCTGCTGAGTGAGCCTATCTCCCTGAAGAGGTCCACGAGCTCAGGCTTGAGCGGGAGCGGGAGCTCCAGCTCCCTGTAGTCCCTGAGTACTATGAAGTCGCTGAGCTCCGGGTTCCACTCGTTCAGGGCCTCAGCCGCCTTCCTCCTGACTACATCTGTCAGCGAGCCCTCTATTATCTCGTCCTTGACTACCTGGCCCCTCTCAGCCCTTACCGCTAGCACCTTCATGTGCACGGCCCTGGGCGGCTCTCCTTCCTTAGACTTAAAAATGCGATGGGGTCTTAATTACAAAGAAAGGACAGGCATTGTCTACTGTCATGCCGGTGCGGGACAGGAAGGCGCCGAATGCCAAGAGATAAGTATTTGTAAATTTACTAATATGCGATTTCGATATAATAAACATAATTCTTTTATCCTGATTTTAATTTAGATCTTTTTCTCTTCAGAGCCTGGATATAATTCAAGATGTATCGAGTAGCCCCCATAAGGGGGATAGCGCCCGAGACCTCAGCGAAACTCCCGCCTTTAGGCGGGGAGGGACCAGAGTAGTGAGCTCTACCATGGTTCTGCTGGCTGGAGATCACAGAAGCTTAAAATAAAGGGCTGTGGAAGGTAATTAAAGACGCTGAGGCGGGATTTCACATCGCTTAACAGGGGCCTGCGCTTCTTAACTGCCTCAAGGCCAGAGGTCCTGCAGGCCATGTAAAAACATGATGTATCCATAGCGTCTTAACATAGTATTAATGTATTAATAGGGTGGATCTAACAAAAAGGTATATAATGGGCAGGTAGGGAACCCCACTATATCCCCTTCTTGACGTAGATTTTACCCTAAGAGGTCTCTAGAAGGCTCGGCTGAGAACGTGGTGTTCCCATTCAAGAGCGTGGAGGACTTCAAGATAAACATAACCGAGGAACACGAGCTGTTCAGGAAGGCCGTGAGGGAATTCGTGGAGAAGGAGGTCATGCCCAGATGGAAGGAGATAGAGGAGAGCAACAGGATACCCCAGGAGGTATTCCAGGCCATGAGAGAGCAGGGGCTCTTTGGCATCGGCATACCTGAGCAGTACGGCGGACAGGGAGGCGGACAGCTAACCACTGCCATAGCTATGGAGGAGATAGCCAGGGCCGTGCCAAGCCTGGCGGTCGCCGTTGGCGTCAACCATCTCTTCGCTATCCCAGTCCTGCTCTTCGGCTCTGAGGACCTGAAGAAGAGGTACATAATCCCAATAGCCAGGGGCGAGAGGAGGGGCGCGCATGCCAACACGGAGCCCAGCGGAGGCAGCGACGTGGCTGGGATACAGACAAGAGCCATCAAGGAGAATGATCACTATGTGATAACTGGGAGGAAGGTGTTCATAAGCGCAGCCGGCGAGGCTGACTACCTCCTGGTCTCGGCGAGGACAAGCCCGCCGCAGGAGGGCAAGAGGTGGTGGGGCATAACTACCTTTGTGGTCGAGAGGGACTGGCCTGGCGTAAATATAGGCCAGCAGTTCAGGGTCATAGGGATGAGGGGCGAGCAGCCGTACGAGGTTGTCCTTGACAACGTCAAGGTCCCAGCTGAGAACATGGTTGGCAAGGAGAACGAGGGCTTCAAGGTAGTTGTGACTACCTATGACTACACCAGGATAGGCATAGCGGCCCAGGCGACCGGCATAGCACAGGCAGCCTTCGAGAAGGCCCTTAACTATGCGCTCCAGAGAGAGCTCTTTGGCCAGAGGATGATAACGTTCGAGATTATAATTGAGAAGTTGTCTGACATGTACATGAGGCTCGAGGCCTCAAGGCTGTTGACATACTGGGCGGCTAGCCTTGCCGATCAGGGCAGGCCGGACTTCATAACAGCCGCCAGCCTGGCCAAGACCTTTGCCACGGAGTCTGCCGAGTGGATAGCCAGACAGGCAGTACAGATACATGGTGGCTACGGCGTGGACTTTGAGACGGGCGTGGAGCGCTACCTAAGGGACGCAATAATAACGACTATATACGAAGGTACCAATGAGATCCAGCGCCTTACCATAGTCAGGGAGCTGTTGAGACAGGCCTTCGGTGAGAAGGTTTAGCCTGGTCCCAAGCTGAGGATTTGCCTCAGTACCCTGGTGGGGACCCCAAAGACGTCTGAAGCTATCTTTGCTATGTACCTATCGCTTGGGAAAATCTCCTTTCCCTTGCCGAGCCTAAGCGCCAGGGCGTGCTTAAGGGCCTCCTTCGAGACCCTGTCCCTAACCGAGCCCTCCTCTATGGCCTCAGCTATTGTAAACGCAGAGTAGAACTTGAGGAACCTGTTAACGTCATCAGACCTGTCAGGGAACGCCTGCGTTATGGCAGTGGCCAGGGATCTAATGAGCTCCTCGTCTGAGAAGCCGAAGTATATCTTAGTCAAAGCCATCCTCAGCAGCCTTGCCACAGTGTTGCCGTCCATTTGACCCAGCAAGGCGGTGACCGCGTCCCTTGCCGACTGGCCCTTGGAGATCAGGAGCTCTGAGGCCTGGTCTATCTTGATCTCGACGCTGAATACGGAATCGAAGAGCTCAGGGTACTGCTGCTCAAGGCCCATGCCATACTTACCCATAATGTAGAGGCTTGTGAGCTCCTTGTCATAGAGGTCGCTGGGCTCTGCTGAGCCCTTTATTGGGCTTAGCCCGCGCTTAGCATACTCCTCCTTGAGGACCTCAATGGCCTGCTCCCTCGTTGCGTTGCCATGCTCCTCCCAGAGCGACGTGAGCCTCGTCAACGCCTCCATAAGCGCTTCAGATCTGATCCTGTTTGATGCGCCCTTCAAGGTCCTGCACCTTACAGCGCTCCAGCCCGGCACCGCGCGTGCGGGCCTAAAGCTTAGATTGACACACCCCCACAGAATAAAGCCGCCCGCGGGGCAGCTCTTAGGGGACTCGTGGAGAGGCTCAACCTGCGCATCGAGGTCCAGGCCTGCTCCGAGGCTGAGGAGTGCCTCAGCGCGTGCCATCAGGGGAAGGCCATTAGGACCACACCTGAGGTGCTCAGGCAGATAGCCGATAGGATCCCCAGGGACTGTGTCGTGATAGTTGAGGTGGGTGACCAGCTTGAGCCTGCTTGATGAGGTCATTGATTACATAGTGAGTAGCCGCGAGCTCAGGCTGGCCTGGTACCTGCTGGTTGCAGCTATGGGAGCCATAGCTGTGGCCACGGCTGCTGCCTACCCAGAGATAGCCAGGACCGCTCTTGGTCGCATGCTCCTTAACGCCATTAATGAGATAAGGCAGGAGTTTGGTACGGTAAACGTTGACAGCTATTACGCCCTAGCACTCATATTTTCGCACAATGCTGCCGTCGACGTTGTTGACTACTCCCTCCTGGCACTCCTAGTGACTCCAGCAATATATGCCGTCATAAATGGGCTCCTCGTAGGCCTTGTAGTTGTCTACATGCTGCCCGTTCACGGGAGTGCCCTAGTTGAGTTCTACCTCCTGGCCCCCCATGGTGTCATAGAGGTTCCAGCGTTTGCCTTGGTTGGCGCTTCAGTGGCGCTGATACGCAAAGGGCTCGGCCAGGTCTACTATGTGGGGCTCAAACTGCTGGTGCTCTCGCTTATCCTACTAGCGATAGCAGCGACGATAGAGTCGTCCATAACCCCCCTGGCCGGGTACCTGGTGCGCAGGGTCCTGGAGGCCCTGGGAGTGGTAGGTTGAGCCTGAGAGCCTTTGCGCTGTCGCTCGTGACCCTGCTGGTTGCCGGGCTCGCCCTGTCGGCCGGCGGGTTCAACTACACGCTAACCAACGGAACCATCATGGTCTCTGAAGGGGCCGCATATGTGGCCAGCTCTAACGTGATCCTCATAGGCCTTAATCTCAGCCCTGGCCCTCTTAGGGAGTCGGTAGAGCAGTACCCTAAGGGCCTCCTCGTGGCCCTCTTTGAGCAGGGGCCTGTGAATGCCTCTATAGTTAACGTCACCTTTATCTCCTCGCCCCTGGGCGGCTATGCCGCTGATGTTGAACTCTATGTGAACACTTCCAACGTCACTCTCCTGGGCGTCTGGCAGGGTCCTCAATACCGCCCAGCTGGAGCGCTGCCCGGCATGTCCGAGGCGCTGGTCCAGGTAAATGGTTCCAGAGTCGAGATCTACGGCTCGAGCCCTGAGTTCCAGGCGCTGACCTATTTTACCTCGTCCTCATGGGTAAACTTTGTCCTTGGAGGTGACGGGTGGACCATTAACCTGGTCGCAGGCCAGCTGCCCCCAGCACGCAATACCACCACAAACACCTCTCTGCCGCCTCCAGCCGTGCTTGTCCCTGGGCGGCCAAGTGCAGCGTCCATCGACGCTGTGCTAACTGAGGGACAGGCTCTCCCCCTCCTCATGATATTAATCTCCGCTGCCTCGCTGGCGCTGGCTGCGGTGGCAGAGCGTGACAATTGAGGAGGCCATCAGGGCGCTAAGGGAAGGCAGGCCGGTCCTGATATTTGACTCTGCCTCGAGAGAGTCAGAGGTTGATATGGTGTTCCATGCCTCTGCTATAACACCTGATGCCATCTATAGGCTTAGGTCAGAGGCCGGAGGGCTTATCTGCTTCGCCACGAGGTGGAGCATAGCTAAGAGCTTAGGCCTCTTATGGGGTGACGATCTCATAGCCACCGTGCCTGAGCTTAGGCCGCTCACCGAGAAGAGGCTGAGCTATGGTGATAGGCCGGCGTTCACTATCTGGGTCAATCATATCTCGGTGAGGACAGGCATAAGTGACTTGGACAGGGCCAGGACGGTTGCAGAGCTCTACAAGGTCGTCAAAATGTATGTCAGTGGGGACAGAGAAGGGGCCATAAGGAAGTTCAGATCCGAGTTCCAGGCCCCAGGCCACGTGCCCGTGCTGGCCTCGAGGGGGTTGAGGCTGAGGAGGGGGCACACAGAGCTCAGCATAGCCTTAGCCCACCTGGCGGGCCTTGAGCCGGCAGTAGTCTTTGCCGAGATGCTTGACAGGGGGCCCTCGCTGAACCTTGAAAGGGCCAGGGAGTACTCAAGGGTTAAGGGCTTGCCACTGGTCAGCGGCGAGGAGGTGATAAGGGCCTGTGATGGGGACGAGATGTGTTGGAGTGATTGATACGACGTTTGCGAGGGTTGACATGGGTTCCGTGGCTGAAGGTGTGCTCAAGGAGCTCCTGCCAGACTACAGGGTTACCAGGTACACGGTGCCAGGAATAAAGGACCTGCCTGGGGCCGCCAAGAGGCTCATAGACATGGGCTGCGAGGGCGTAATAACCCTTGGTTGGGTTGGCCCCAGCCAGGTTGACAAGTACAGCTACCTGGCCATGAGCGTTGGCCTCATAACCCTCTCGGTGCTGACGGGCAAGGTGATAGTTGACGTTACAGTGCACGAGGATGAGTCCGATGACCCCAGGGAGCTCAGGGAGATAGCAATAAACAGGGCCAGGGCCCATGCTGAGAACCTGGCCAAGCTACTCAAGGGAGGGCTCGACGCCTTGAGGCCGCTGGCTGGCCAGGGCATTAGGCAGGGAAGGCCTAGCGTGGGACCTATTGAGTAGCGCGCCTCCTAACCTCTGAGAACCTGACTATCATCTCTGCCAGCCTGCTAGCCCTGTAGTAGACATGGTGCGTCCTGGTCTCAGGCTTAGGCTTGAGCCTTCTGTGCGACGCCTTTATGATCTTCTCCTTGACCCTGATCAGGAGGCCCAGCTCTACCATCCTGTCCAGTAGCTCGACTGTCCTGCATAAGCTCTCGCCCAGCAGCCTCGCTATAGTTCCGGCGTGCTCGTTCTCACCCTCTATAACTGCCAGTATTACCTTGAGGGCCCCAGGGCGGCCGACTAGGCCGTCAAAGTACTTCTCCAGCAGCGACGGATCCTTCCTTATGGCCCTGGCTATGGCCTCCCCCGCGTCACTCAGCTCATAGTAGACGTGATGCTTCGTGACCTCATCGGCAAGCTTGAACCTTGCCTCGCTCCTCTTTATTGATGTTCCCCCGACTCTCCTCCTTATTAGCCCTGAGGCCTCAAGCCTGTCAAGTTCATCTATGACGCTCTCCAGTGGCACCCCAGCCATGGATGCTATGGACTTGGCATAGTCAACGTTGGCCTTCTTCAGGTGGAGCAATACGTAGAGGCCCAGAGGGCTCAGACCCCTTAGCCCAAACTCAACGCCCTTCTGGTCGTCCTCGGTCAAGGCTCGAGCACCTGAGCTGGCCTGTGAGCCTTAACAGGAGAAGGCAATGAGCGCCGCCCACCCCATGTTGCCGGCTGAACCCTCGGACCCGGTCCCGTCAAAGGCAACTGCTCAACCCCTAGCCCCTGGGCCTCGGGCTGTTGGGAGCGGCGGGCTGAACCGCTCGGGTTTCCCCTCGCGGCTTACACCCCCGCCCCATCAATCCCGTCTTCTACGGGAGCCCTCGTCGTCTCCCGGCAGAACCGGGAAGACGAGTGGCCGCCTATTTTCGGGGTGGGGTTCCCGCTTAGATGCTTTCA
>DAJS01000008.1:0-319 GCA_002496425.1 Acidilobaceae archaeon UBA162 | reverse complement strand
ACTAGAGGCCGCGGCGCCCCGTTCCTCTCGTACTGAGGGCACCTTCCCCTCAGGCGGCCAGCACCCCCCGCGGGTAGAGCCCAACCTGTCTCACGACGGTCTGAACCCAGCTCACGTTCCCCTTTAATGGGCGGGCAGCCCCACCCTTGGGGGCTGCTGCACCCCCAGGATGGGAAAAGCCGACATCGATGTAGCAAACCGCGGGGTCGATAAGGGCTCTCGCCCGCGACGACTCTGTTATCCCCGGGGTAACTTTTCCGTCGTGCCCGGCCCCCACCGAAAGGGGCACGAGCGTGCGCTAGGCCGCGGTTTCCCGTCC
>DAJS01000019.1:17457-17604 GCA_002496425.1 Acidilobaceae archaeon UBA162 | reverse complement strand
AGCAGACCTCTGCCCAGGCTACAACGTGCTGACAGCAGTTCTCACAGGCCCGTGGCTGTACCAGAGTACGACCTCACCAACAAACATAACCATAAGCGGGTCCAACATAGTCTACTTCATAGAGAGCATACCCACAGAGCCCGTGAC
>DAJS01000019.1:17289-17417 GCA_002496425.1 Acidilobaceae archaeon UBA162 | reverse complement strand
TTCGTTGCCCTGGTGTCACAGCAGGTCTCAGTGCTGGGCCTGTCGCCGCAGGTGGCCGAAACGTTCTTCAAGATATCCATGCCGAGCGTGAACGCCTACGTGCTCAACAGCACCGGCCAGCTGGTCCC
>DAJS01000019.1:16461-17255 GCA_002496425.1 Acidilobaceae archaeon UBA162 | reverse complement strand
GTGCCGGGCTACTACGTGTTCTACATAACGCTGCCGAGCAACGTGAGCAGCGGCCAGCTCGTGGCCGTGGCTAGCGTGAATGCTAGCTACATATTCGACCCGAGCCTCTACACGTTCACAGGCACTGCCGCCGGCGAGGCAGGCATAGTAACCATCAATACCACCTCAATACTGGACGCCATAAGAACGGCTGAGGCGAGCATACAGCAGTACCTGCAGAACCTGAACATGTATATGGCCGGCAACTTCAGCGCCGTTAACTCCCACATAACTACGGCCCAGGAGGCTCTCAGCTCCTACCTAGCTGGCAACTTCACAGCCCTCAGCTCACAGATAGCCAGTGCCGAGTCGAGCCTGGCCAGCGAGATGGCTGCTACCAGCAAGATGATGAGCTCCTACCTAGCTGGCAACTTCACAGCCCTCAGCTCACAGATAACTAGCGCGCAGCAGGCCCTCAGCGGCTACATCTACGGCAACTTCAGCGCCGTGAACTCAACGCTCAACACCATAAACAGCGGCATAAGCACGCTGCAGACCGACGTGACTGACGTCGGCATCGAGGTTGGCACTGTGGCCAGTGAAGTCACGCACATGAGCAGCACTGTTAACAACGCCTACAGCCTGCTGCAGAGCATGTACCAGACGCTAACCAAGCTCAACACCACGCTCACCAGCACCGTCAGCGCTCTTGTCACGGCTGCATCAACGCTGAGTAGTATAAGCAGCACAGTAAGCTCCATGAGCAGCACGCTCAGCAGCGTGGCCGGCACAGTAAGCTCCATGAGCTCAACGCT
>DAJS01000019.1:16194-16347 GCA_002496425.1 Acidilobaceae archaeon UBA162 | reverse complement strand
GCTGCCAGCGCCGTCAGCGAGGCCCACGCAGCCACGTCTAACGCGGCCGCCGCGTCCAGCTACGCCCTCGGCGCCCTCGTGGTCGCCATAGTGGCCCTGGCACTCATAGCCTACGTGGCCTTCGCCAAGCTCTGACCAAATCCTAAGCCCTAA
>DAJS01000019.1:5681-16146 GCA_002496425.1 Acidilobaceae archaeon UBA162 | reverse complement strand
CCTGCCTAGGCCTGGAAGTTGCGCAGGGTGTTCGTGCTGGGCCTGGACTCCTTACCCCCATACGTGCTCTACGAGGGCAACGACGGGGGAGGGCTCAAGTTCATCAGAGGTCAGCTGCTTGACGACTCGGCTAGGTACCTCATGAGAACGTGTCATCCGCCCATTACCGTTCCGGCGTGGATGGTCATGTTCACAGGCAGGAGCCCAGGGGAGCTGGGGCTCTACGGCTTCAGGCACAGGAGGCCTGGTTCCTTCGAGTCCTACGTGGTCACCTCACAGGACGTCAAGGAGTCAGCCATATGGGACGACCTGGGGAGGAAGGGGGTTCGCTTCGGCCTCTTCGGGGTGCCGCCCACCTATCCGCCTAAGCCGGTGAATGGGTTCATGGTGACCGACTTCAACACCCCAGGCCCCCATAGGCCCTACACCTTCCCTCCATGGCTTAAGAACGAGCTTGAGTCCTCTGTTGGGGCCCCCGTGTTTGACGTGGTCTACAGGACAGAGGACAGGGACGCGGCCATGAAGGACGTATTGGAGATGGTGAGGAACCACCTGAGGACAGTTGACTATCTGGCCAGGTCAAAGGCCTGGGACGCCTTCATCTACGTCGAGATAGGCGTTGACAGGGCACATCACGCCTTCTGGAAGTACTTCGACAGGAGACACCCTAGATATACATACCATGAGAGGTGGAGCGCTGCCATACCCATGGTTTACTCAGAGATAGACTCGTGGCTCGAGAGGGCCATGAAGGGCTACCTTAAGGACTCGATAGTGGTGATAGTGAGCGACCACGGCACTAAGCCCATGGTTGGGGCCTTCGCAATAAACCAGTGGCTTGAGGAGCAGGGCTACCTCAGGCTCAGGGAGAGGCCTAGGACCCCTGGCCAGGACCTCACCGCTGACATGATAGACTGGGGCCACACGCTGGTCTGGGCCTGGGGAGGCTACTACTCAAGGTTCTTCTTTAATATCAAGGGGAGGGAGCCCCATGGAATCATAGGGAGAGAGGAGCTGGAGTCCCTGGTCAAACAGGTCAAGCAGGACGTGGCGAGGATAAGGGGGCCAGGCGGGGAGCCGTGGAGGAACGAGGCCTACGAGCCCCTCGAGATATACCCCGTGGCCAGAGGGGATGCCCCTGACCTGACGGTCTACCTTGACGACCTTAACTGGAGGCCCATAGGCACTGTGGGCTGGCCGTCTAATTACATGGACAGGAACGACAAGGGGCCTGACGACTCAATGCATGACTGGCTTGGGGTCCTGACCGTCTACGACCCTGAGGGCACGGTAAGCAGGGGTGACATGGGGGTGATAGACATAACCAAGGTGAGGGGGTTGTTGGAGGAGCTCATAATGCAGAGGCGGTAGCCAAAAGGGTCAGAACAGAGGCTGGGGTATCCTGGGGTACCTCTGCCAGTTGGTCGGGTCATGAGTTATGACCATATGGACCCTCCTTGAGGTTGCCCACAGCCTCATCTTCCTTGCGAACGACTCAAACTCATCACCGTTGTAGAGAAGCCAGCCCTTGCTCTCGGCCTGGAACTCCTCAGGCATATGGAAGAAGTCGCCCATGAAGTACCACACGTCGCCTGAGGGGGCAGTTACCTTGACTACCATGTGGCCTGGCGTGTGGCCACCCGTGCGTATCAGCTCAATGCCAGGCAGCAGCTCTAGCCTCTCCTCATCTATTAACACCCACCTGGCGCCCCTGAGAGGCTCTAGGTCAACAGGTACGTAGGCCCCTGTCTTGCCCTCCCAGATCTGGACCAGGGCGTGCTGCAGTTCCCTGCGGTGGGCCACCAGGAAGGCCGAGTCCCTGAACATGTACGCCTGGCCGGCGTGGTCAAGGTGTAGGTGCGTGAATATTATGGCCCTAATGTCCTCGGGCTTGAGGCCCAGCCTGGCCAGCTGTGTGTCGGCCCTGTTCTCCTCGGAGAACTTTATTACAGGGAAGGCCTCGAAGGACTCCTTGGGCCAGACCTTGGCTGCGTCAGGGTTGGGCCCGCTATCTATCATCACGTAGCCATCGTCATGCTCTATCAGGGCTCCCAGCATGGGGAACTGGACCCACTTCCTCGGCTTGTCCCTCTGTGAGACCGAGGCGGCATCAGGGAGGAACCAGCCCCACTCGGCCTCCATTAGCCCGTAGTCGAGGAGGTAAGCGTGCTTGACCCCAGACTCCGGGGCCACTGGAGTCACCTAGCCTACTGAGGGCCCACAACTATTTAAACAAGGCCTTATATCATTTATGGGCGTCCAAGGGAGCCTAGGCGGCGGGCGCTTTGAGGCCCCCTAGGCCCGGCGACGTAGTCTATGAGTTCCAGGGCCCGCTCGAGGAGGCAAGGGTCTCGAGGAGGCTCAATAGGTTTGCCGTGTTACTAGATGACGGCAGGGTGTGTCACCTCCACGATCCTGGAAGGCTGCCGGAGCTGATATACCCAGGGGCTAGGGTTATTGTAAGGCCCACCAGGGGCCTGAGGACCAGCTGCTCTATTACGGCGGCCTGGGGAGGGCTCGACTGGGTGGTTACTGACTCCAGGATACACAGCGACGTGGCCGCCCTGTTCCTGCCTGAGGGCGCCAGGAGGGAGGTGAGGGTTGGTGGCAGCAGGCTCGACCTCCAGTTTGACGGCACCTATGTTGAGGTCAAGGGGTGCACACTGGTCGTCAATGGTAAGGCCCTCTTCCCTGACGCGCCCACTGAGAGGGGGAGGAGACATGTTGAGGAGCTGGCCAGGCTGAGGAGGGAAGGTCATGGGGCTGTGCTGATGTTCCTGGTCATGAGACCTGATGCCGCCTGCCTGGCCCCCAACTGGTCCACGGACCCAGCCTTCTCCAGGGCCCTTAGGGACGCCGTAACGGCTGGGGTAGAGGTCCAGGTGAGAGCGTTCAGGTTCAGCCAGAACCAGGTTATTTATGTCGGCGACCTACCCCTCTGTCAGGATGCCCTTGAGAGGCCCTGACCCGCAGAGCCTGCTGGAGGAGGCAGAGAGGTGTGTCTACTGCGGCTTCTGCGAGTCAGTATGCCCTACGATAAGGGTTGGGCCTCACAGGGGCTACGGGCCCAGGGGTAGGGTCAACCTGCTGATATCTTGGCTCGAGTCAGGGGCCCTGAGCGAGGAGGTCATAGAGAGCGTCTACAGCTGCCTTCTCTGCGACGCCTGCTACACCGTCTGCCCAGCTCACATAAGGCTCAGCGAGCTGATGAGGGGCGCCAGGGCCCTCCTGACATCGAGGGGGGCCCTAGATAAAGGGCTGGCGGTGAGGACAAGGTGAGGGGCCTTGACATAAGAGGGGTCGTGGAGTTCATATCCGAGCTCGAACTGAGGACGGGCTACCCAGTCCCAGCCCCAAGGGGCTTCGCGAGCCAGTGGTCCAGGGGCCTGGGCCTTGAGAGGAGGGGCACAGGGAGGCTTCTGTTCACTGGGGCCCTTTACCAGCTGGTGCCGTACATAGAGGCCTTCATTGCAATGACCCTGAGGCTCGAGGCTGCTGGTAAGGGGTGGGTGCTGCGCTATGGGGGCCTCCTGGCCAAGTCCATCGGCCCGGCCCTCTCGGCCATAGCCAGGCCAGACCCAGAGGCCGTGAGGAGGTACAACAACGTGGTGAGGTCCGCAGCCTCCCTGCTCATCCGTTCTGGCGTCGAGTTCGACTATGTGCCTGAGGTCTCCGACATGTACAGCGGGGCACTGCTCTATGACCTTGGGGCCCTGGAGGCGCTTAAGGTTCACGGCAACAGGCTCAGGGAGGCCCTCGAGTCCATGGGGGCCATGGAGGTTATAACCATAGACCCTCACAGCGCCGAGACCCTCACAGCCCTCAGGGATCTCGTGGGCCTTAAGGTAGAGGTGATCCCATACCTTGAGCTCCTAAAGCCCTCGGCCCTGGCAGACGCCAAAGGCCTTGAGGTCACGGTTCACGACTCCTGCATCTACGCCAGGCGCCTGGGGCTCTCTGGCAGGGTGAGGGAGCTGCTCAGGGCCGCAGGCCTCAGGATCAGGGAGCCACCTAGGAGCGGCGCCTCGACAGGGTGCTGCGGGGGCCCCGTGGAGGCCCTGTCACCAGGCATGGCTACCTCCATAGCCAGGGCCAGGGCTGAGGAGCTGGCCTCCGTGTCAGGCACTGCAGTGGCCATGTGCCCCATATGCTTAGCTAACCTGAGCAGGGCAAGGGTGAAGGGGCTGAGACTGGTTGACATCTCGGAGGCCCTGTCGGGCTCGCTATAGGATGCCAAGGGCCTCCAGGGTCTCCCTCTTCGGCACCCCCTTCTCGTCGTAGCCCCTTAGCCTATAGTAGAGGGAGATCATGGAGGCCCACTCCTCCTCAGTCACCACCATCCTTGAACCTTCAAACTCCACGGGCTCCTTGAGCCACCTGGGCGGGAGCCTGTCATCGTCTATCGTAGTTCCGTTGAGCCACCTGTGGAGCACTATTATCCTCTGGGCTACCTGACGAAGCGACTCCTTGGTGTGCCCGAGGCCTGTAGCGGCGTTGATGACATCGACGAGCTCATCCCAGCCGTAGGCGCCTCTGCCGAACTTGCAGAGCAGGGCCGAGTCGTAGATGGCGTTCCTCTCCTCCAGGTCCATCACAGCCCTCACCTTCTCAGGCCCCGTGGCCTGCCTGCCTCCGGCCTGGCCAGGTATGTCAACGGCATAGCCGCTGGACCAGAGGTGGTCAGCCCCCCTCTCGGCCACGGCGTAGGTGAGTATCATGCCCTTAAGGGACCTAGGGTCATAGCCAGCGGGCTCAAGGCCCTTGACGTGTATCGCTAGGCCCTCAACTCCGAGCTCCCTGGCTGCCGCAGCAGTCCCCCTTGAGAGCAGCTGCCCGAGCCTGCCCCTCCTGTAGGCTATGTCAGCGATGAGGGACTCCATGCCCTTCCAGTCGCCGAACCTGGGGGCATCTGGCAGCACGCCCTTCTCTGCCAGGTACGCCGCGAGGCCGAGTACGTTGCCCAGGGTTATAGTGTCGAGGCCCAGGTCGTCGGCCAGGGAGGCCAGCCTCACAAGCGCGTCTGGGTCGGCTACGCCAGTGAGCCCTGCCAGGGCGAACGTAGATTCGTACTCGAGCTCGTAGAGGCCTCCCCAGAGCCTTGAGGTGACCAGCTTGTGGCACGCCACAGGGCAGTGGAGGCAGGTAGCCCTGTGCGGCACCAGGTAGCTTGCCCTGATGCTTGAGTGCCACGAGATCCTTTCCCAGCCCGGCAGGGAGACCGAGCTCCAGTAAAGCGACGGGAAGAAGCCGGTGCCGTTGGCTGCGTCTATGGTCCCAAGGGTTCCCCTCTCCCTGTAGCCTGTTGCTACAATTCTCAGCTTCTCTGTCATCTGCGAGACCAGGTCCCAGAGCCTCTCCGGGTCCGAGGCTTCCACGTACCTGGAGCCTGGGACGAAGACTATCGCCTTGAGGTTCTTGGACCCCATGACTGCTCCTCCACCGGCCCTGCCGAACTGCCTCCACGTCTCATGATTTATCGAGGCGAAGGGCACCAGGCTCTCGCCCGCCGGGCCTATCACCATGACGGCCGAGTCCTGGCCGTGGACCTCCCTGAGCCTCCTCTCAGCCTCGTAGGTGCCCAGGCCCCACAGGTCCCCCGCGTCCCTGACCTCAACTCTCCTACCCTCTATGACCAGGTAGGAGGGCCTGGGGGCCCTGCCAACGATCAGGAGTATGTCAACATCGGCATACCTCATCACTGGGGCCAGCGAGCCGCCGACTGTTGAGTAGTTCCACCTGCCGTTGAGGGGTGACATGAACACAGCCGCGGCCCTTGAGGACATGGGCACGCCGGTGCCAGCCAGGGGACCAGAGGCCACTATGAGAGGAGCCTCAGGGTCAAGGGCGCTGGGCCTCCATGTGGGAGCGCCCATGGAGTGTAGGAGCCACAGCCCTATGCCTCTGCCGCCAAGGTAGGACCTAACGGCTTCCTTGCTTACCTCCTCGGCGCTCCAGGAGCCGGCACCGAGGTCTACCTTAACGAGAACCCCGAAGCTCAAGCGGGTCCCAGGCCATAGGTTTTCTTGGAGGCTATATTGTGCATCGGCTAGTAGGAGGTATATATAGCAGGTTGGACAGTGAAGTGTAGGGATAGACTGTGGGCGCATCTACGCTTATGCCTGCGTCCTACATAGCCCACTCTGACATTAACGACTCTGTGTTTGTCATAAACCTACCCTACATCAAGTTCGGCCTTGGGGCGGCGAGGGAGGTAGGCTACGAGGCTAAGAGGCTGGGCATAACGAGCGTCCTGCTGGTCGTCGGCAGAAGGCTGGCGGAGAGCAAGCTGGCAGAGAGCGTGAGGTCCTCACTGGAGTCCCAGGGGATAAAGGTGGAGGTCTTCACGGACGTCCACATAGAGCCTGACGATGAGGCAATAGTGCAGGGCTACAAGAAGGTCAAGGATCTGAAGCTTGACGGTTTCGTGGCCCTCGGAGGAGGCTCAACCATAGACACCGCCAAGCTCCTCAACCTGCTCTACACCTATCCGGCCGACCTGATGGATTACGTGAACAAGCCCATAGGCAAGGGCATGTCGCCTCCCGGCCCCCTGAAGCCCCTCATAGCGGTGCCTACTACCGCCGGCACCGGCGCCGAGAACACCAACGTGGCTGTGCTCGACATTAAGAAGCTGCATGTAAAGACGGGCGTGAGCAACCAGTACCTGAGGCCCTCGGTGGCCATAGTTGACCCCCTGACAACGGTTACCATGCCGCAGACTGTAACGGCCTCAACAGGCCTTGACGTGCTGAACCACGCCATAGAGTCTATAACTGCCCACCCGTACACCTCGAGGCCCGCTGTGGCCAGCCCGGCGGACAGGCCCGTCTACTCAGGCTCGACGCCTGTAGGGGACCTCTTTGCCCCAGTAGTCTCGTGGGTAGTCAAGTACCTTAGGAGGGCCTACGCGGACCCATATGATATAGAGGCCAGGTACTACATGTCCCTTGGCGCCAGCCTGGCAGGCCTGGGCTTCGGCCACGCGGGGGTTCACGTGCCTCACGCCATGGCGTACCCCATAGCTGGCCTGGTGAGCAGCTGGCACCCGCCCGACTATGACTTCGGCTACCCCATAGTACCTCATGGGATAAGCACGGCGATACCTGCCCCCTATGCCTTCCGCTTCCTGGCCCCGTACAATGAGTGCAAGTTCAGGCTCGTGGCAAGGATGATGGGACTTGACGACAGCGGGAGCCCAAGGGAGGTTGGCGAGAGGATATTCGACTTCTACATGAAGCTCCTGGAGGACCTCCACCTGCCTACGGGCCTAAGGAAGATAGGGTTCACTAGCGCTGACCTGGACAGGCTGGTCGAGGGCGCCTGGGCCCAGCAGAGGCTACTGATGCTCTCGCCTAAGATCATCAGCAAGGATGACATAGGCACGCTATTCAAGGAGATGCTATGATCACGAGCTCCTGAGCACGCTCAGCAACGGGGCCATGGCTAACAGGCCGCCCGCGGCCCCTGCCTTTGCAGTCAGCCCGAGGAGCAGTGCGGCAACAATGGCTATGGTTGATACTATGGGCACCAGCCAGTGAGGCGCGTCGTAAACTAGGTGCTTCAGCTTGCTGACAGAGGGCGAGAACCTGTCCCAGTGAACCAGGTAGTAGTCCTTGTACTCCCTTACGTGTACTGATCTCCCGTCAGGCAGCACTAGCTCCCAGTCAGCCTTTTGACCCCTGGGCTCACTGAAGATGCGCCTCCTTACAAAGCCACACTTGCTAGGGTGGGGCAGGGAGGCCTTGATGAGGGCCAGGTCCCTGTGCGGAGGCATGGCTGTAACTACTGCTACCACGTCACTCCACTTCAAGCGGATCCCCAACGCCGCTGAGCCTGGGGGATATTTAAGCGGTGAGCCTTAGTAGGCCCTGGCAAGCTGCCGTGGCCGAGGGGATGAGGCTGTGATACAGGTGATGCTGATAGCGCTGGCGTCGGCGGCAGTCGCCTTTGCAGCAGTGCTGGTTATGGAGCCCCCATGGATCGCCGTAGCGAAGGCCAGGGGGCTTGTTGGCAGAGACATGAACAAGAGCTATGAGGTCAAGGTTGCCGAGGCTGGGGGCCTGTGGGTCATAGTTGGCGTCTCCCTAGGCCTACTCTTCATGGAGGTGCTGACGGCCTTCCTTGACGGCCAGCCATATCAGCCTGTCCCGTTGCTGGCACTTCTGTCACTTACAATGCTGACGGCCATGATAGGGCTACTGGACGATTTGCTGGGCTGGAAGAAGGGCGTGCCTCCTCTGGTCAGGGTCCTCTCAACAATACCAGCGTCGCTGCCCCTCGTGGCTGCCAAGTATAACGCTTACGTGGTTCACATACCCATACTGAACAGGTACCTCTACCTCGGTCCTCTCTTCCCCCTTGTTGTAGTGCCGATAGGGGTCATGGGGGCCTCAAACGCCTACAACATGATAGCCGGCTACAACGGTCTCGAGGCCTCTATGGGCATAGCCCTTCTGGCCTTCACCGCAGCATACGCCGCCGTCACAGGCTCATATCTGGCCCTCTACGCCTCGGTCATAATGATAGCTGCCCTGGCGGCCTTCCTGCTGTACAACAGGTACCCGGCCAGGGTGTTCCCCGGCAACACCATGACCTACGCCTTGGGGGCCTACTATGCCGGCGTGGTGGTGCTTGGTGGCGTGGCCGCCTTCAGCCTCTTCCTCTTCATTCCTTACTACCTGGAGCTGCTGTTGTTCCTCAGGGGCCTAGCCCATGGGGTCTACAAGGAGAACTTCGGTAGACCAAGACCGGATGGCTCCCTAGACCCGCCCTATGACAAGGCCTACAGCCTCACACACGCTATGATAAGGCTCCAGAAAGCCCTGAGGGGGAGGGCTACAGAGAATGGGGTAGTGGTGGGCCTCGTCCTCCTCCAATGTCTCGTCGGCGCTGTTGGGCTTGCGGTCTTCCTGAGGCTCTAGCGCCTTAGCCTCAGCTCGTAGACAATGAAGCCCTCGGAGCAGGCAGCCCTAACCCTTCCGAACCTCCTGTAGCCGTCTAGGTCTCCGACAGCTACGAACACAGGCTCTGTCTCCATTATGATTATGTCCCTGGAGCCCAGGAACCTACCCCTGTAGAGCTCTATGGGCCTCCAGGCCCAGTCATCTACGTAACCTGGAACCCCCTTAGGACTCTCAACCTCCCTGAGCCTGAGGGCCTCAGCTATCTCCTTGGCCTGCACGTCCTTGCCATCGCAGAAGTAAACGTAGTCCACAGGCTTGAAGTAGAGGGACAGCGCGAGCTGGTTAGAGGGAGCGTTCCTCTCGTGAGCCATTACTCTTACCACCTCTTCTCCTGAGGAGCTTATCACATAGGAGGCCAGCTGCCTTGCTATCCCCTTTCTCCTTATGTCAGGGCTCACGGCTATGCCCTCGAGCCACAGGTAGCCCTCCAGGTGCCTTGCGTGGATCACGCCGACTAAGTTGCCGTCAGCGTCAACGGCCTTAATGAAGTCCCCCTCCCTGAGCCATCTGTCAAACAGCTGGGGCCTGTAGTAGAGGCTCAGCTCCGGTGCCAGCCTCAGGAGCCTCTCCACGGCCTCCCTGTCCTCAGCCCTGACCCTGTCGAAGGTCACCCTGACCCTTGACGTTATTGACAATGCGTCTAGCCCCTCAGCTGGCTGTAGCGCCTGCATACTTTTAGGCTTAACCTACTGCTGCACGGTAATGGTGCTCGGATAACCGATATGCTTATTAACTCTCTCGGAGATCCGATACTTGGTGAGAGATATGGGCTGGTGGAGGTGGCGCGACGGGCCATGGCCTGGCCACGGCCCCTTCGCCTGGCTGCCGCCGTGGGAGAGGCCTGGCTGGATCATGGGCTGGAGGCCCTGGGCGCCGTGGTACTATGGGTACTACGACAAGGAGTCAGAGCTGAGGACGCTGGAAGCCTACAGGCTCTACCTTGAGGACCTGAGGTCGGCGTTGGAGCAGGAGATAAAGAGGGCTGACGAGAGGATTGCCGAGCTAAAGGGTAGGGCCCAGGGCTCCTAGCCGATACCCTTAAATTAGTCGGCAGGGCCTCATTTTTTGAGCTCGGTGCCACGTCATGCCAATATCTACATATAATGTCAGCTCTTCACAGCTGGTGGCCACTTTTCAGCAATACCTCCACAGCCTGAAGCTCACGGTTCACCTGTCGCCTATGAACGCCTTCATGGTATATGCCGCCGGCAGCGCCATCGCCGCTGGGGCCTTCCTAATGCTTGAGCTCGTGGTAATAATGGGCTGGTCATCAAGGCAGGAGATGCCGCAGAGGAGGAAAGTAGGAGGGCCCTGGAGGGTATCAGTAATAGTGCCCACCTACAGGGAGGGCGAGGCCGTGCTAAGGGCCGTGAGGTCAGTGGTGAGCCAGGACTACCCTAAGGAGCTCCTTGAGGTAATAATTGCTGGCGAGGCCTCAGACCCTACCTTAGCCCCGGCCCTGAACTCCCTTGGCCTGAAGGCGGAGGACGGCTATGTAGGTG
>DAJS01000019.1:2907-5630 GCA_002496425.1 Acidilobaceae archaeon UBA162 | reverse complement strand
ATGCTAGCGGGGACATAATAGGGGTCCTTGACGCTGACGGGGAGTTGCCCAGGGACGCCGTACCTAGGGCCGTGTCGGTCCTGGAGCAGGGCTACGCGGCCGCCCAGCTCCCCAGGGAGGTCAGGGTGCCCGAGAGGGCAGTCAAGGGGCTGAGGTATGCCTACGTGAGGGGCCAGAGGGCTGAGATGGAGTTCTACAACAGGCTCCTGGCTCCGGCACTGATGAACCTGACAGGCTCTGTGTGGCTAACCGGCAGCGGCTACTTCATCTGGCGCTCAGACCTGGAGGACGTGGGGGCCTGGACCTCCCTGGCGCCCACTGAGGATCTCGACCTCTCCGCCAAGCTGCTGGCCTCAGGCAGGAGGATAGCGCTGTTGCCAGGGGCCCCACTGGCCGAGGAGGCGCTAGTGAACTTTAGGTCCGTGCTCAGGCAGAAGGAGAGGTGGGTCAGGGGCTCCATGCTGGCCATGTTCACTGCGCTGAGGAACCCAAGGAGAACCTGGCCGCTGCTCCTGTTCTTCTCAATGCCGGCATGGGGCTATCTGCTGACCCCATGGCTCGGCATCATGGGCTTAGCGCTCATGAACCCTGCCCTCCTCAAGTGGACCCTGCTGTGGTCAGTCGCCTGGATGGGCCCAGCGTTGGCCTACTATATCATGTCCCTGAGGAGGGCAGGCACGCGCCTCAGGCCGCTGCCGGCGATAATAGGGGTCTACCTGATGGCCGGCGTGGCGGCGCTGGTCAAGCTGTTCTTAGCCAGGTATGACTGGAAGGGCTCAAGGGCCTGAGAGGGCCCTCATGTACTCATAAGTCCTCCTCAGCCCCTCCTCAAGGCTAACCCTTGGCCTCCAGCCCAGCGCCTCCCTTATCCTAGACACGTCGGCAGCGCTCCTCCTTGCGTCGCCCGGCCTTGGGGGCTCAAAGGAGGGCTCCAGGCGCCTGCCCGAGACCCTAGAGATGAGTTCAAGGAGCTCCAACACGCTCGTCTCCCTGCCAGTACCCACGTTGAAGGCCCCAGAGGCCTTGGACTTGGCCGCAGCCATGAAGGCCTCAGCAACGTCACCTACGTAGACGTAGTCCCTTGTGGCCCTCCCGTCACCGAAGATCCTGGGCCTGAGGCCCCTTATGGCAGCATTGATGAAGTTATAGACAACGCTAGCGTAGGGGCCAGGCTTCATACGCTCCCCGTAGACGTTAAAGAGCCTCAGGGCCACGTACTTCAGCCCATAGTCCTGGGAGGCCATGGCTAGGAGCTGCTCAGCCTGGAGCTTTGTGAGGCCGTAGAGGCTCACGGGCTTGGCTGGCATGTCCTCCCTCAGGGGCGGCTCCTGATCGCCGTAGACTGCGGCGCTGCTGGCCAGAACTACCTTGGCGTCGAGCCTCCTGGCAAGCTCTATGACGTTCTGCGTCCCAAGCACATTGACCTCCACAGCCCTCTGGGGCCTCTCCCTAGCCTCCTGAACCCCCACCACCGCCGCCAGGTGAGCCAAGGCGACCTCCTTGCCCCTGGCGACCTCAAGGACCCTCATTATGTCCCCTGCCCTGGACACGTCACCGACTATCAGCTTGACCCTCCTGTCCAGCCTGGCCAGGTCACCGGTGGAGAGGTCATCGATTACCACGACGTCATGGCCCTCGGCAAGCGCCATGTCCACGATATGGCTGCCTATGAAGCCGGCCCCTCCTGTCACCACTAACAGCAACTCAGGCACCCAGCCTGGCTATCATCTTCGCTAAATTAAGGGCTCCGTCCTCGCACTGTGGCCTCTCGACACGCCTAGCCTCCTCTATCGCCTCTAGCAGATCATCAGGGGTAACCCTCTCGGGCGGCAGGAACGAGGCCCCTATCCTCCTGGCCATCATCTCTGCCTCTCTCATCCTGACAGGCCTTCTCATCCAGACCCACTCAGGGTTGGGGGCCAGCACCGTGGGCTTGCGGTACTTGCAGGCCGCCTCTACTGCTGTCCTGCCGAAGTGAGTCACAACCACGCTGGCCCTGGCCACCAGGGGCTCCAGGTCGGGCACCAGGTCCACAACCTTCCACCCCCTTATGTTCCTATAGGGCTCTGGGCTCGTCCTGCCTGTCTGGAGGATCACATTGCTCAGCCCTGAGGAGGCGGCGGAGTCAAAGAGCCTTTTGTAGCCAAAGGTTCCGGCTGATATCAGCACGTAGCCGTCGTCGCCGGCCACTGCCCTGGGCTTGCCGAGCAGTGGACCTACCACTAAGCCCTTTTTGCTGAACGCCCTCTGTTCCTCCCACTGGAGCGCCACCAGGGAAGCTATTGGGCTCAGCACCCTCAGCGCCCTGCTGGGCTCAAGGAACCTCTCGGTGGCCTCAACAACAACAACTCTGGCCCCCTTGAGCCTTGAGGCTATGGCTGCCGCAATGCTGTGACTGCTGCCAGTGGCCACGGCAATGTCGTAGCCCCCAGGGACCCTCCTAAGGGCCTTGGCCAGCGCGGCGGGGGCCCTGAGGAGGCCAAGGTAGAGGGGCTCGGAGGGGTCAAGGAACTTGGGGGTCCTGGCCACTACCTTTCCCACCCTTGAGGCCTGCCCCTCGGTCCACGCGTCGCCCTCAGGCACTACAAAGTCAACTTCAACCCCTAGCTCTGCTAACCTCTCAGCAAGGGCCACGGCGTGTCCCGTGTGCCCGCCACCGCTTGCTATCAGCAGGGCCCGCAAGTCGGTCCTCCCGCTAAGCGACAGCCTTTTTTTGTTCCGCC
>DAJS01000019.1:1197-2842 GCA_002496425.1 Acidilobaceae archaeon UBA162 | reverse complement strand
GAAGGGCCCTCCTGGCAGTGGCCTTGGCTGTAGTGGTGGCACTCCTAGCCGTTGCCCCTCTCATGATGGCCAGAGCCCAGCAGGCCCTACAGCCTGTCACGCAGGTGGAGCTTAAGAGCTACGCCGGCAGCGACGCTGACGGAATAGCCGACTTCGACCACGGTCTGATAGCACTTTACAACTACGCTATACCTCCGGGCAAGATGGGCACAATGCCCTCAACAGCTGTGGCCTATGAGATGCCCTCGACCTACTACGACGTCCTGATCAACCCCGTCTACGCGATCAACATAAGCGGTACGAGCTACATCAACCCGTTCTACTACCAGAGCGTCAGGTTTGCCATGAACTACGTAGTTGACAGGAGCTATTTCGTCCAGGACGTCCTGGACGGCTATGGGATACCTACAATAACCGCCTACGGCGGTGAGTACGAGATGATGACAACAGCCAACGTGACGGCAAAGTTCTCCAACATATCCTACAACCTTGCCTACGCCAACGAGACCATATACAAGACCCTAACAGCCCACGGGTACCAGTACATCGGAGGCAAGTGGTACTACAACGGTAAGCCTGTGACGGTGTTCGTGTTCGTCAGGACGGACACTACGGTCAGGTACGAGTATGCCTCGTATCTCATAGGCCAGCTCGAGGACCTCGGCTTCACGGTTCAGCCTGTCTACGGCAACCTGTACAAGGAGATAACAATGATCTACTCGACGCCGCCCAACGAGAGCGAGTGGATGGTAATGATAGAGGCCTGGGGAGCCACCTACGGCTACTATGACTGGAGCCTGCCGTCCTCGTTCTATGGGGCTGCCTTCGCTGCCCTGCCTGCCTCCGACGCCTACGGGGTGGCCTGGGGCCTTATCAACACCACCAGCATACAGCAGCCCAAGCTGTTCAACGAGCTTAACATCATAGACAACCTCACTATGATACTCGCTGAGAGCAAGTTCACGAGTGGGCAGCAGTACTACAAATACGTTGACATAATGACCTACTATGGCATAGTAACTGCCATAAGGGTCGGCCTGGCCATGAGCCTGATACCGATATATGTGAACAGCGCTATGGCCCAGGACCTGATACCGAACTTCATAGAGGGCCTGGTGACGCCATTCAGCTACTTGAACGCTAAGGCGCCCAGCGGGAACCTTATCATAGGCGTCAGACACCTAGCCATGGGTTCCATGAACCCTGTGGCCGGCTGGACCGACTCCTACAGCGTCGCCACGGCCTCTGGCGTCTTCCTGCCAATAGCCTACTCCATACCTGGCAACGGGTTCCCAGTGCCCGTCGGAATAACCTACAAGCTGGTCAACCTCAGCGTCAACTCCACTATACCGGTGCCCACCTCGGCCCTGGTCTACAACCCGAGCAACATGTCGGTGGTGCATGTATCACCTGGCACCTACGCCAAGGTGGCCGTGATAGTTAACTTCGCGCCGCTGATGAAGTACGACAAGTTCGTCGATGGCCAGCCCATAACCCTGGCTGACATAATAGAGCAGTACCTGATCGCGGCTAATGCCTCCCTGTCCACCAACAGCCCGATCTACGACAGCACAGCAGCCGCCGTCTACGGGCCCTTCGTGAGCCAGATACTGGGCTTCCAGATAGTAAACTCAACGGCCCTGGA
>DAJS01000019.1:387-1175 GCA_002496425.1 Acidilobaceae archaeon UBA162 | reverse complement strand
ATAGGTGACTTCGTGATACTCGGCTACGCTGAGCCCGGCGGAGGCATGATGCCATGGCCGCTCTACACGGCTATGGCCCAGGTGGTGGCCCAGGGCAAGGCTGCCTGGTCAAGCGCTGATGCCAGCGCTAAGGGCATCGACTGGCTCAACCTGGTGAGCCCGACCGATGTCGGCTATGTGCTGAGCAACCTACAGGCCGACGCCGAGGAAAGCCTTGTGCCCGCCGGCCTGCTTGAGGTGGAACAGCTCAGCGGCGTCCAGCTGCTCAACAGCACTACGGTTAGCGAGGCCTACCAGGACGCCATAAGTTACATAAAGACCTACGGCAACGCCGTCATAGGCGAGGGACCATTCATGCTGACTGCCTACCACCCCGGCGACTACGCCGAGCTGGTCAGGAACCCATACTTCAACTTCAGCGCCGTTAGCCAGCTGGTGCCGAGCGTGCTGCTCAGTAAGCCAGTTATCTACAGCATCAGCCTCTCGCTGCCGCCGCTTGGCCTGGTGACGCAGGGAAGCACGCTGACGGGCACTGTCTACGGCACGCCTGACGGCACTACTAACACCACGCCGACCCCAGGCGTGTTCGTAATAGCGCAGTTTGTGACCACTGAGGGCGCTGTGGTCGCCTGGGATAACGTGACCAGCGGAGCTAACGGTGCCTTCTCGATAACCATACCGTCCACACTGCCTCCAGGCAGCTACTACCTGGTGCTCTATGCGTACACGCCTAGCAACATACTGATCAGCCCTGCCAAGTACTCAATAACCGTGACGACACCCACCAC
>DAJS01000019.1:0-236 GCA_002496425.1 Acidilobaceae archaeon UBA162 | reverse complement strand
TCCCGTGAAGCCTGTCTCATTGCCTGTTGGGCCAATAGTGGCAGTAGTTGTGGCGATAATAGTTATAATAGCTGTCGGGGCCTCCCTGGCCCGCAGGAGGAAGTAAGGGCCAGGAGGTCCGGCTCTATGGGATATGGAAGGTTTTTGGTTAAGTCCGCTGTTATTTATGCTACTGTGCTATTTGCAGCTATGACTATTCTTTATGCCTTTACATATCCCATACTTCAGAGGGTGTA
>DAJS01000001.1:106041-139653 GCA_002496425.1 Acidilobaceae archaeon UBA162 | reverse complement strand
GGTTAAGCTTATAAGTGCCAGTACTAACGCAGAGACCCGAATAGGGAGGGCATGAACTGAAAAGTGCCAAGTAATGGCCAGTCTTGGGATAAATCGGACTACATTGTTGGTAAACATGTTTTTGGGAGCCTCTACGGCATTACTCCTGAGGTGGCCGAGGACGAAGAGCTGGTGCGTCAGGCGGTCCTGGATGCAGTCAAGGCAGCTAATGCCACACTGATACAGGTGATGAGCTGGAAGATACCAGGCCACAAGGGTGGCGTCTCAGTAATAGCGCTGGTAAGCGAGAGCCACATAGCGGTTCACACGTGGACCGAGTACCAGTACGCTACCGTTGACGTCTATACATGCGGCGAGCACACAAGGCCCGACGAGGCCTTTAAGGTTATAGTGCAGAGGCTGAGGCCCTCCTACTACACCTACAACTACGCCGACAGGACTCAGTTCCCGGCGTCCTCACCGGTGCCCAAGCAGGAGCTCCAACTCAAGGCGGTAGCAGCTAGGGGCTGATATGGTCTTAGTACCAGACACATTAGTTAACGGAGGCCCCCCTAAAACAATCGTTTATTTTCTGATTATTTTGTTTTATTATGGCTAAGTAATGGCTTCCCAGTTTGCTGGATGTGAGCCCTAGTGATGCGGCTCTCCCCTTGCCTGTTCGAGCGCGTGCTGAGCTATATCCATCACTAGGTCCAAGGCCAGCCTGACGGCAGATGGGCTGCCCGGCGTGACCAGGACAAGTGAGCCCCCAACTATGAACAGGCTGGCCCTGCTCAGCGCGGCGCCTACCCCAACTTCAGGCTCGCTCCTCTGCCTGAAGAGCTCACCGAAGCCGGGCAGCTCCTTGTCAGCCATTGACCTGACGACCTCTATGCTTAGGTCCTTTGGCGAAGGTCCGGTTCCCCCACTGATCAGGACCAGGTCCGCCCTGGACAGCGCCGAAAGGACAGCCCTCCTTATCATTATCCAGTCATTAGGGACTACCGTCCTAAACACGAGCACATGACCACGAGAGCTCACGGCCTTCTCTACTAAGGGGGTCACCTCATCAGCCTTGTCGCCCCTATAGACATGGTCGCTCGTAACTACTAGCGCTACTTGCAAGGCCTTTGCGCCCTGGCCCGCTATCCGCTGAAAGGCTTTTACCCTCACCTCTGGCTGTTGGTAGGCGTTGAACTTGTTCGAGATAACCAGGCCCTCAGGGGTCACAGCCCATGTAGGCATAATAGGGGGTTCTGGGCTCTACGAGGCCAATATCATAGAGAATCCCGTCCAGGTGATAGTAAACACGCCATATGGACAGCCTAGTGACTACATAGTTGTTGGCGAGATAAAGGGGGTCAAGGTGGCCTTCCTGCCGAGGCATGGAAGGGGGCACAGGTACCCTCCCCACATGGTGAACTACAGGGCCAACATCTGGGCCCTCAAGTCCCTTAACGTCAAGTGGATTATCAGCGTCTCAGCAGTTGGCAGCCTGAGGGAGGACTATAAGCCTGGCGACCTGGTGATCCCAGACCAGTTCATAGATATGACCAAGAGCCGCAAGTACACGTTCTTTGATGGCCCGGTAACCGCGCACGTAAGCATGGCTGACCCGTTCTGCGCCCACCTCAGCGATCTCCTGTACGAGAGTGCCGTCAGTCTGGGCTACAGGGTTCACCAGGGAGGCACCTACGTATGTATTGAGGGCCCAAGGTTCTCAACAAGGGCTGAGAGTAGGGTGTGGCGCGATGTCTTCAAGGCCGACATAATAGGCATGACGTTAGTGCCTGAGGTTAACCTGGCATGCGAGGCACAGGTTTGCTATGCAACGCTGGCCACCGTGACCGACTATGACGTGTGGGCTGAGCACCCAGTGACTGCTGCCGAGGTGGCCAAGGTCATGGCTGAGAACACGGAGAAGGCAACTAAGGTTATAGCTGACGTTGTGCCTAAGCTTGCTGGAGACCCGAACCCAAGCAGGTGCAGCTGCTGTAGGGCGCTTGAAAATGCCCTTCAGTGAGCTTGCGGTAAGGGCCCTGCTCAAGTCAATTAATGACGCCGCATCCCTACCTAAGATTGAGCTCGCTGGAGATGTGCTGGTGATTTCCTCGGGAGGCGCTGAGATAGCAGCTGATGTGCTCTACGTGTCCGCGCTCTCAGCTGGACTTAAGGTGCTAAGAGCATCCCCTACCGAGGCCTCCGTGCTGGTGATGCCCTACAGGGACTTTGATCGTGTAATAGTCTTCGCGCTAGACCCCAAGGACTCACGCGCCGTGAGGGCCGCCACGGAGTCGGCCTTGATGGGCTATAACACTGTAGTAGTTGCCCCTCCGCTTCACGAGACCCTTGAGTCCAGGCTAGGCATGTCAAATGTGCAAAGGGTTGTGGTGAAGTCTGATTCCCCCCTGACCACTATGAGTGTGGCCTCGCTGCTCTGGGCTCCCAAGGGGAACGAGGCCAGGTACAAGAGGCTCAGCGGTGAGGTAGCTGACATTAGGACCGTCCCTAAGTGGCTTGAGGATAACTACAGACCCCAGGCCGAGGAGCTGGTGGCCGCTAAGTCGTTAAGCGTCTACTACACGCCCTCCCTCCGCGCAGGCGCTATGTACCTCTGCCGGGCCAGACGCTGTCTTGCCGCACCTCTTGACGCTCTAGAACCTATGCAAGGTTCTGAGCTGACACTGTTGCTGGCCACCACCGCTGAGGAGCATGACTATAAGGATATAGAGCTCAGGCTGGCTTCATCGGGGATCCGTCAGGTCAAAGTCCTCTTCAACACGGACCCAGTGACTGCCAGCGCCTACTCGGTGTTCTTTGCCGCTCTAGCGCTTGATCTAGTAATGTGAGGTGTGATACAGCTTGAAGCAGGCCATCGTGATAAGGAGGGACCTAAACATGGGCAGAGGCAAGGCTGCTGCGCAGGCCGCCCATGCCGCCTGCGAGTCCGTGATCAAAGCGCTGCGCAGGGGCAACCAATGGGCAGAGTGGGTCAACCGGTGGCTTGATGAAGGGCAGAAGAAGGTCGTGTTGAGGGCTGACTCTAGGGAGCAGCTAGAGGAGCTCTACAGACAGGCAGTTAGCATGGGGCTCCCTGCCTCAATAATAGAGGACGCTGGCCTCACGCAGCTGCCCCCAGGCACTATCACAGCCATAGCGATAGGCCCAGCCCCTGACGAGCTGGTGGACAAGATAACCGGCAGCCTCAAGCTTTACTGACTACTTTGTTAAGCGTTAGCTAAAATCCTTCCCACTATTATGCGGTATACAGGGTTACGCCCTTGGAAGAGGTCTCAAGGGCCGAGGTAAGAGTCCTAGTCGACGAGAGGGCTCTGCCGGGCTACAGAGGGGAGTATGGCCTTTCACTCTACATAGCCACCGACAAGTGGAGGGCGCTCTTTGATACAGGCCAGAGCGCTGAGACGGTAGCACATAACGCCTCCCTGGCTGGCATCAAGTTGAGTCAGCTGGACTTCGTAGTGCTGTCGCATGAACATTACGACCATGTAGGTGGCATAGCTGCCGTGGCCGCTGAGGTCAAGGGGCTGCCAGTCTATGTGCCAGCTGGGGTAAACTGGCGCCTTGAAAGGACCATCGAGGAGGCAGGCCTAAAACCCGTTAGGACCCTCACTGGCAGGGAGGTAGCGCCGGGGGCTTTTGTGACAACGCAACAATACGGTCCTCCTTATGAGCACTCGATGTTGATAAACGTGCACGGCTCGCCGGCTCTGCTGCTGGGGTGCTCGCATCCAGGGCCATCTAAGATGGTTGCCAAGGCGACGGCTGACCTGGGCCTTACCATAAGCACTCTTATTGGAGGCCTGCATCTGGCTTGGAGCCCTGAGAGCACCATTAGGACCCAGGTAGAGGCCATCAAGTCGCTTGGGGTCTCCAGGCTGATCCCACTCCACTGTAGCGGCGACCTGGTGATGGAGGTTGCCCGTAGGGCTGGAATTGAGGTGCGGCGTGCCCTGGCAGGTGAGGCGATGATCCTTTGAGGGACCCAAGGAGCATAGTTAACGAGCTGGCCCGTATAGGCATCTACTACTCGCTAGCGGCCCTGCTGGCCGCGCTCTACGTTGTCACCATAGGCCTCGCCGAGTATCATGCCAGAATAATAGCTGGATCGTTAATGCCGGCCTTCATAGTCTCCGTGGGGGCCGCCTACTCTGCCTCAAGCCTTAGACCTAAGGACAGGCTCTACGCTGACGTGTCGGTAGCGCTCGCGATATCAATACCGTTAACCGTCGCGCTCTCGCTCGCGTATGTGTTTCTTGGGTACAGCCGCGGTTACCTCCTAATGGCCGCGCTAGCTTATGCTGGGCTCTCGTCCGTGGCGGCCGCGCTGTCGTCGAGCCTTAAGCTTGAGGCTAGGGCCTCGGTAGCGCTGCTTGGCTACGCTGAGGTGCTAGGAGGGGTGAGCTACCTGGCCGTGCATGGCCTGACGCAGCTGGGCGTCTACGCTATGGCAGTCCTAGCGCTCGGGGCCATCTACGCCGTGACATTTCATGCGCTTCCATCGACCTTTGGCGACGAGGGTTCCTTGCTGCTGATAGCGCTGACCTTTGTCTTGCTCACTGCTGGCGTCGCCGCCGCTTTTATAGACATGGAAACCCTATCTTACATACTTCTCGCGCTCTCGATGCTGCTTTACATTCATGCTGTCAGGCTCGATAGGCTCAGGTCGTACCTTGCTAAGGCTGCCGCTATCAAGCAGCCCGTGGCCCGTGGTGGCATGCTATACCTACTCTATGGACATTTATTCGCGTTGGCCTTCTCGATAGCTGGGGCTGTCCTGCTGGCGCTCACCCCCTTCCTTCACTTACAGGCGCTGGCAGTGATCCACGTAATAGCCATAGGGACCGTCGGAACCTACATCTTCATACACTCGCCGCTAATGTTGCCAGTCGTCCTCCGCTGGGCCAACGCACGTAGGTATAACCTGGTACCCTTTGCGTCGCTGGCAGTTGCAGCCGTGCTCTGGCCGTTTAACATGCATGTGGCCTTCTTCTTTGTTGGACTTGCCCTAGTGTTCTTAGTACTTATAGTCAGGCCCTTCAAGACCCCATACCCGCTGATGCTGACGGGGAGCTGACGCCTTGGCCTCGCTGAAGCCAGGCTGTGTCGTTAGGTGCCTTAGGTGCGGCTACGAGGGTCAGTCACTGCTTATGAAGTGTCCTAGGTGTGGGGGTCCTCTGATAACCATATGTGATAGGAAGAGGTGGTCCGTGAGACCTAATGAGGCCAGCATGTGGAGGTATAGCGACTTAATGTCCATATCCTTTGACAGGGTTGTCAGCTACGGTGAGGGCTACACACCAATCATAAGGTTTAACGGGATATACCTGAAGCTCGAGACCAGGAACCCTAGTGGCAGCTATGGCGATCGTGCGGCCTCAGCTGTAGCGAGCAGCTTCAGCCCTGGCTCCTCCTACAGCGTCAGCTACTCCGAGGACTTCGCCTCATCTATGGCGTTCTATGCCAGACTCTCAGGGGAAAGAGTTACCGTAATAGCAGACCCTGCAGAGATTGATACCATAGATGCCATATTCCTGGCCAAGTACGGGGCCCAGCTCGACTACCATGGCCCTCCTGACGTACCGTACGAAAGCCCTTTAACGTATGAGGCGCTGAAGACCATAGCCTATGAGGTTGTCGAGAAAGGACTAAGGCCCAGGAGGGTTCTGGTGCCAACGCATGCAGGGTTCCTAGCGCTCTCGACAATTAATGGATTCAGGGAGGCGTCCTACACGCTGGGACTCAGGACACCTGAAGTCATCCCGGTCACTATTAAGGGTTCTACACAGTGGCTGCGCTCACTTGTGAACCTTAACCTAAGGATTGTTGAGGTGGAGCCAGCAGAGGTGATGAGGGCTCTCGTCATGTTAGCGACGCGTGGACTTTATGTGAGGCCCCTGGCGGCTGCGGCCTTTGCTGTCGCTGATCAAGGTGACCTGGTTATAGTCACTGGTGGCGTACGCAAACAGCCTAGGCTGAGAGTGCGGGCCTCGACGCTTAAGGACGCTATAGTCAGGCTGCTATCCAACGGTAGCCCTAGGACAGCTTATGAGATCTGGAACAGCCTGGGCGGGGCGTTCACGCTGAGGGGCGTCTACGGCACGTTGAGGAACCTGGAGGATAGCGGCGCCGTCTGTGTCTCCTTCTCAATGAAGGGCTCACGCAAGGTCAAGCTGTACACGCTCTGCAACAACGGATTGAGACAGTAAACTTAAATGGTAATGCCCACTATTTATTTCTCTGGTGAGGCGCGCTGGCAGAGGAGCATGAGGAGAGCGCCTCCAGGGACCTCGAGCGTGCCGAGGAGTACGAGGCCACGATAGCTAGAGGCACCGTACTGGGCCCCAACAGGTACCAGCTGAGCACGGGAGTTATAATAGCGGCCAGATATGCCGATAAGCTTAGGCGTATAGCCCTAGTAACCCTTGGCAAGATGGTACCAAAGAATGTAATAATAAGGGATGTTGCCGAGCTTAACAAGGAGCTATATCATGAGATAGTTGAGAAGAGGAGGCTAGGCAAGCTGGACCTCGTAAGGATAACTGTTATGCTGCATTATGACGAGCAGGCCCAGAAGCTGGTCTTTGAAGATGTTAAGATCTCTACGTTCATTGATGACGAGAAGTGTCGCTCTGAGTACGAGCCTAAGCTAACTGAGCTTCAGAGGGAGTTGGACTTGCTGAAGAGTGAGAACGATAGACTTAAGTCTGAGAATGAGAGGCTCAAGGGCGAACTACAGCAGATAAAGGAGCTAGTAGAGAAGCTCGCATGAACAAGTAACATATACTAAGGCTTTTTAATCTATTAGTCGGTTTTCCGATTCAGGTAAGACAGTGAAGGTGGCGTACCCATCCAGCGACTGTAAGAGGGCAGCGCCTGTGCGCTCAGGGCTTTTTGTAGTGGTCACACTAACTGAGAGTGGCGTACCAGAGAACGTGGAGTGCAGGAGGGTGGAGGCCAAGCCGCCCGCACACGAACATGAACATGAACATTACGCGCACCATGGGGAGGGATTTCATGAGCATGAAGGTCCTGAACATGCCATGTGGCACCTGGCGATCTTCAACGCGCTAAAGGACGTAGATGTAGTGCTGGCGCCTTACATGGGTCCAAATATAGTAAGAGGTTTAAGCGCGCTGGGAAAGCAGGTCTTTGTAGATGTCTATGTTGAAAGCCCCGAAGAGGCAGCATCCTTAGCCATGAAGCTCATAAAGGGCGGTTAACTAGTTGAAAAACAACACCGAGTTGGGGCCTATTCCAGACCCCTGTCAACCGACCCCTTAACTACCTCATCGGGCTGAAGAACAGTAATAATATACTCAAAGGCCTTATCGGGATCCGTATGGCTACCACAGCTGTAGACATCAACTGTGGCAAACTTGTACTCAGGCCACGTGTGTATGGATATGTGACTCTCCAGTATTATGGCAACAGCGCTGACACCATCACCTATCTTCCAGGACTTAACGTCCAGGATTGTCATATTGCCTACCTCGCCGGCGCGGCGAAGCATGTCCTCAATGAAGTTAGGCTCCCTCAGCGCGCGCTCATTGTGGCATCCCTTAAGGTTGCCATATATGTGGCGCCCTACAACTCTAGGAGTTGAAGTTCTAGCCTTCTCTGTCCGCGCGCTTAGCATTGCCCCCACCCCCTATTTAAGGTCCTTTAATACCTACGCAGGGTAACTTAAAAGCATTACCCCCCTATTAAGTCATGGAGAGGACCGTGAGACGCGAAGAGGAGCGTAAGGACCCCAGCACTATGATAGACGAGGTCTTGGTTAGGCTCGAGCTGGTCGAGAGAACCGCTAGCGAGATGGCTAGAAGTGAGGGCAGTCAGGGCAAGCTGTTGGCCCTGATAACTATGACCGAGGAGGTGAGGGACCGGCTGAGAGAGCTCAAGGTCATCTGTTCGTCCAGGAAGGCCTCATAAAGAGTCCTGCTGAGCCTCCTCGGCCGCTACCTTCCCTGCCATGAATTCCTCATAGCTGAACGGGGGCTCCTGGTCGGGCTTCAACAGGCCTCTGTTCCTCATGATATTTACCGTGAGGAGCCAGTATACGAGAGCCAGGCTCCTGCGGCCCTTGTTGTTGACAGGTATTATGAGGTCCACATCCTCGACCTTGTTGTCGGTGTCTGCGAGCGCGACCACCGGTACGCCTATCTTTGATGCCTCCACTATGGCCTGCCTGTCGGTCCTGGTATCAGTTACAACGACCACGTCTGGCTCTATGTAGAACTCTAGTCTGGGGTTAGTGAATATGCCTGGCGGTATTCTCCCAACGACGGCCCTGCAGCCTATCTTGGAGCACATGGTAGCCACGGGCTTCTGGGCGTAGATCCTGGTTGCCACCACTGCAATCCTTGAGGGTTCATAGGTCGAGAGGAACCTGGCGGCAATCCTTATGCGCTCGTCTATCTTCTTCAAGTCAAAGAGGTAGAAGCCGTCCGGCAGCACCCTGTATATGAACTGTCTCATGTACTTGGTGCATATCTGAGTGCCATATATGACGCCAGCCTTCCTGTAGACCTCGGATGGGACGAGCAGGCCTCTCTCCTCAACCTCGGTTATCTCCTGCTTAGGGGTCTCAGGTCTCTCTTCGTCACTCATGCTTTCACCCTGGTATCATCCTGGCCCTCGAGGCGCGGAGCACGGAGTACCTGGCCACCTGCTCTATATAAATAACGCTAGTGTAAAGGGTCCTACGGCAGCAGTACCTGTAGACGCCAAGGTCGTCAAGGACCTTCTCGGGGTCCTCGCCGGCCTCAACGCGCCTCCTGAACTCCTCCCAGAGGTGGCCTAACGGAGCCCCACAGGTAAAGCAACGCACAGGTGGTAGCATAGCATATCACCTATACGAGGTCTGCCACTTTCTCCTCGCGCTATACCTCATGTACTTCTCGGGCTCCGTCCTCCTCACGTCGCCGACAAGCATGGTCCTGTCATACTCCTCGAAGAGTCTTTCGAGCTTCTTGGCGACCTCCTTGCTCTTCTGACAACCCTCGGGGCTCTGGTCAGGCATGCAATTGTCGAAGAAGTTGACAAGCCCTCTAGCTATAGCCATCCTCACAGCCTCGGCCTGACCCATGAAGCCTCCACCTGAAACCTTGACGTCTATATCAATTATGTTCCTCACGGCATCGCCCGCGATCACTAAGGGTTCCATCATCTTCAGCCTGGCAACCTCAACAGGCCATATCTCTAATGGCACGCCGTTCACCTTAACCCTACCGATACCAGTCCTTATGTAAGCCTTGGCTATCGCCGTCTTCCTCTTACCAATGGAGACCAAGACCTGGGGCAGCTCCTTGGGCTTCTGCTCGGAGGACTTAGCCATTCATCTCACCCCCTCCAGCCGAGCTCTCTGGCTATCTCGCCTAGGGTCACATACTTAGTCTTAACCAACTTCTCGATAGTCATGCTGGTGGGCACAGTTATGAGCTGAGTCTTCCTGAACTCCTCTGGCACACCCACATAGATCCTGAGCCTCCTCAGGGCCTCAAGGCCCCTGTAATTGTTAGGAAGCATGCCCTTTATGGCCTTCCTGATAAGCCTTTGCGGTGACCTAGCCCTCTTAGGCCTCCACTTCTCTGAGAGGTGACTCCTGACGCTCAGTATCAGGCGCTTGTAGCTCTGTTTCACGGCCACGGGGTCGCCGCTGACAGCCACCTTCTCAGCATTAACTATCACAACCCTCTTCCCGGCAAGCAGCTGCTTAGCTACAAAGGTGGCCAGGCGGCCCAGTATAGCACCTGTGCCATCAACTACCAGCTGGTCCTGTTGGCTCATGCTCTCACGCTCAGGCTATTATCTTCACCTTGCTGAAGTCCTCTAGCTGGTCGACAGCCTCCCTTAAGGTTAAAACCCTTCCGCCTGCCCTGCTTATCTTCTCAGCAGCCTGCTTGGAGAACGAGAACGCTACTACTGTGACCTTCTTTTTCATATAACCAGTGCCAAGCACCTTGCCTGGTACTATCACTATGTCACCGTCCTCGGAATACCTATTTATCTTACTGATGTTGGCGACTGGGCGTCTCCTGGCAGGCCTTGACATGAGCTCGGCTACTCTGCCCCACAGTGGCCTCTCCCTAGCCTTAGACCTTAACAGATTCAGGGTCTCTCTCAGCAGCTCATTTGATGGACCCGTGGGCCTCATGATCCACTGGCCTCCTCCACCTGGGCCCCTTCTACAGCTTTTAACAGCTTCTCAACCTTGGAGTCCAAGCATTTGGTGGCCTGGTGCACTATTCTGGCTGGGTGCAGAGCACCTGTAGACTCTATTGTTAGGTAAAGGCTTGAAGGGTCGTAGATTACCTTAACTGCTCCCTTACATGCGGTCTGCTCGCAGTACCTCAGCGCGCTACTGTTCCTCTTATAGCTAAGCTCCATCTTCCCACTGGACCCTGAGTTAAGGGCCTGAACCACCTCTGGATAAGCTGACACGCATTCGAGGCATGCAGGACTGACATTAGCACCATTGTATTCAACAAGCGTCGAATACCTCAACGCTGAGATGCTGGCTGGACTCCACTTGCCATGTTCATAGCCTCTCCCGAGCCTTGCATATGCCACGGCCTGTATGCGCTGTCCTGGGGCAAGGTAGATAATAGGTGTGTCTGGGTAGGCAGGCTTGACGTCAGGGTCTGAAAACTTAAGGTCTGAGGCCTTGACATACACCCCTTCAGCAGCGTCATTAGGCACCTCATAATACAGGTAGACCTTAACGTAACAATGCTCATCGCCCTCATTAGCATCGCGACACTCCTCCGGGCTGCCGTACTTCTTCAGGGCTTCATCCGAGTGCAAGACTATGAGTCCTAGTCTATGCGCTATTATCTCGTCGTAGACGCTGCTCTCATTATCATGGAAGTAGACAAAGTCAATAGCCATTGTAGGGACATCTGATAGGGCTAACCTCCTGATAGCATTGGCGTAAGGGATCGGATAGCCTGTGAGGCGAAGCGTTATCGTGGTATCGTTGAGCTCCAGCAGCTCTAGGGACTCATCGGTCAACTCTAACCCCTTAAAGGTGACAAGAAGGATCTAGGTATATAAAGGCGATGTAAGGTCCGATGCGAGAGCTCAGACTCTCCTGCCCCTCCTGCCTCCAGGCCTCCTAGTAGTGTCATGGGGTATCGGGGTTACGTCCTCTATTCTCCCTATTACGAAGCCGGCTCTGGCCAGGGCCCTTATTGCTGCCTGGGCGCCTGGACCCGGCGTCTTAGGGCCATGGCCTCCTGGAGCCCTCACCTTTATGTGAATAGCCGTCACTCCCCTGTCCATTGCTGTCTGGCTGGCCCTGGCAGCGGCAAGCATAGCAGCGTAGGGTGATGGCTTCTCCCTGTCCGCCTTTACTACCATCCCGCCAGATACCCTTGCCGCGGTCTCCGCGCCGCTTATGTCGCTTATGTGAATTATGGTGTTGTTGAAGCTGCTATATATATGCGCAATGCCCCACCTAAGCTCCCTTAGTGACATTGCCACCGCCCTCCTGTTGAACCACTGCTTGCGCCGCGAGCGGGCTACCAGGTGCATACCCTATTTTGTCTTCTTCGTCCCTTGAGACCAGGTAGCCTGGGCTTGTAACCCTCCTGCCCCCTATTGCTATGTGTCCGTGAACTATTAACTGCCTGGCCTGGTGTATGGTTCTCGCTAGGCCCTTGCGGTACACCAGCGTCTGAAGCCTCCTCTCAAATATGTTCTCAACGGTGAGGCCAAGCACATCGTCGAGGACAGCGTCCTTATTTACAAGGCCCATCTTGTAAAGCCTGTTCAGAAGGCTCTTGGCTGCCTCGCTTCTCTCAGGCTCTGGCAGGGCCAGGAGCGACCTAGCCCTCATCCTGAAGTCCCTTACTAAGGACTCCATTACCCATATCTCCTTCTTGTTTCTCAGCCCGTACCTGCCCATTAGGTCCAACTCCGCCTGAAGTCTCTCCTTAACCCAGGGGTGCCCTGGGCTCAGCCACTTGCGCCTGCTCTTCTTTGGGTCACCCATTGCCACCGCCCTCCTTCTCCTTACCTCCTCCGGCAGCCGGCTGCGCCACGGCCTTCCTGACGCCTATCGTCATGCCTGTCCTGCCGGTAGTGCGAGTCCTCTGCCCCCTTACCTTGTAGCCTAACTTATGCCTGATGCCGCGCCACGAGCCTATCTTGATTTCCTTCTCCACATCCCTTCTGGCCGCAAAGACCAGCTCAGCTCCAACTAGATGTCTGTCTTCGCCGGTCTCGTAGTCCTTCCTCCTGTTGTAGAGCCAGACAGGAAGACCAAGCTTGGTTAGATCTAATACGGCACTCTCAAGCTTGCTCAGAACCTCAGGTGGCAGGTAACCCATCCTCGCATTAGGGTCTATGCCCAGCTTCCTGGCAACCGCTAGCGCTGTGGTATAGCCTATCCCTTTGATCCTGGCCAAGCCATAGACCACAGTATCCGCGCCGGATATGTCGGTGTTTGCTATTCTAACTACCTGCGTGAAGCTCTCTGGCTTGGAGCTCATGATAGCTCAGTCCTCTCACTTACCGGCCTTAGCCCTGAGCTCCTTAACCCTATCTATAATCCTCTTCATGTCCTCAGACGCCTGGCCCGGATCTATTATAGCCACGGAGGAGGCGGCCACATCTATCTTTGCCGCCTCGCCAAGCCTCTTCTTGTTGGGCACGTAGACAAACGGTATCTTCTTGTCGTCGCAGAGCAGAGGCAGGTGCGCCACTATCTCCGGCGGATCAACATCAGTAGCTATAACCACCAGCTTGGCCTGACCCCTCTCGACAGCCTTAGTGGTCTCGTTAGCGCCTTTCCTCACCTTACCGCTCTCGCGTGCCTTAGCCACCAGCTTGTAGACCTCCTCGGCTAGGTCGTCCGGGACATCAAACAACACATAACTGGGCTTGGACATCCCTCATCCTCCTCCCTAAGTCGCTGCAATGATGAGGGAAAGGGGTTTAAAAAGAGTTCTGAACCCTGAGCAGTGCTCACAGGGCCAGGAGCCCATGAACTAGCATCCAGGGGCCTATGGCCCCATTGGCGGCCACTATCATTGGCGCAAAGACTACGGGAAGCGTGTTCAACACCTTTATGAGTGGGTTCATTGATGGACCTGTGGTGTCCTTGAATGGGTCGCCGACAGTGTCACCTATTACAGCCGCCTTGTGCGCCTCGCTGCCCTTGCCGCCCAGGTTACCGGACTCTATGTACTTCTTAGCGTTGTCCCATGCGCCGCCGGCGTTAGACATGAGAAGCGCCCTAGGGAACCCTATCACGATAGCCCCCAATATCAGGCCTACTATGGCCTGCCAGCCGAGTACTAGGCCAACCACTATGGGAGCTATGATGACCACTATCACGGGTAACATGAACTCCTGTATGGCCCTCCTGGTGGCTATGTCCACGACACGCGCGTAGTCCGGCTTCTCCTTCCACTCCAATATTCCCGGCCTCTCCCTGAACTGCCTCCTTATCTCCTCCACGATCTCCATGGCAGTCTTTCCTACAGCGCCAAGGGTCCTGCTGGCCAGCATGTAGACCACCACTGCGCCCACAAAGGCCCCAATGAGCAGGTTAGGATTGAGAACCATTATAGAGTTAAGGAGCGTTGCTGAGTTCAGAGCATAGGACTGCTTTGCGACCGAGAGAACCTCAAATATGAGCCCTACGAAGAGCACCAGCGCTGCCAGCGCGGCGCTGCTTATGGCATAGCCCTTCGTGGTGGCCTTAGTTGTGTTACCAACGGCGTCGAGTACGTCAAGCCTGTCCCTTACCTCCTCCGGCAGGCTAGACATTTCTGCGACACCAGCAGCGTTATCACTTACCGGCCCAAAGGAGTCAGCGGTTATTATTATACCAGCCACCGAGAGCAGGCCCACAGAGGCTAGGGCTGTGCCGTAGATGCCGGCCAGCAGCCCAGCACTGCCAGCACCGCCGACTATGGGCGTCGTAAGCCCATTAAAGGCGAAGTAGCCGATAGCATAAGTAGCGCCTATTATCGCTGCTATCAGGAGTACCACTGGGATGGCACTCATAAGCCCATAGGAGTAGCCCGTTACTATCACTGTCGCGGGGCTGATTGTGGCTTGACTTGCTATCTCCTTGACCGGCTTATAAGTATAGTGCGTGTAATAGCCTGTCAGCGCAAGCACGATTGGAGCAACAATAGCGCCAAGCGACGCCGCCAACGGAGCTAGGACCGCTGTCATTCCATAGCCTTTGAGTAGTACGTAGCTAGATGCAAAGAATAACACTATGGCAATGCCAATAACCTCATATATGTCAAACGATATCGCAGAGAGCGGGTGCTGGTTGCCCTTTAGCCTGAGTGTGAACACGCCCACAAAGGTTGCCAGTAGCGCTAGGGCACCATAGAGCAGCGGCAGGAGCAGCAGCGTGAGCGGTAGGTTCATAACCCAGCCGAGAAACAGCGTGCCAGTCATTATTACTACATATGATTCGAACACATCAGCCGCCATGCCCGCTACATCACCAACATTGTCGCCTACATTATCGGCTATAACGCCTGGGTTACGGGGGTCATCCTCCGGTATACCCTTCTCCACCTTGCCGACCAGGTCAGCGCCCAGGTCGGCAGCCTTGGTGTAGATACCGCCACCGACCCTCATGAACAACGTTACTAAGCTGGCACCGAATGCCATCGCTATAAGTGCTATGGCCCACTGGGACGGCACAGCAATAGCGAAGCCCATATAGAGTACGCTTATCAACAGCAGCGCGACCCCCGCCAGCATGAGGCCCATAACTGAGCCGGCACGCCATGCCACCTTAAGCGCGTCGTAGGCGCTCTTGTAGGCCGCCATTGCTGACCTAGATGAAGACCTAGTTGTGACGTACATGCCGAGGTAACCGGCTATCATTGATCCAAGTGCGCCAACTACGAATGCGACAGCGCTCAGACCACCAACAGAGACGCTGTGATATACTGCCGTGAGCCCTCCAAAGATTATTACTATTAGCGCTATCAGCACAGCACTGAGGTATCTGTACTGCCTGAAGAGGTAGGCCCTGGCGCCTGTAGCTATGGCCTCAGATATGAACCTCACCTTCTCAGGTCCAGGGTCCTGTCTAAGAACCCACCTGGCCAGGTACACCGCTATAATCACGGATATGATACCTACTACTGATGAAAACACCGCTATTGACATACCGTAGACCACAGGGAAGGGCACCTTACTCTTGGTTCTCATGCATAAGTTAAAAGTACTTATGAGCGCTACGCTAATACTTGTGTCCTTATGGTGCATCAATAAAGGCCCTCAAGCGAGCTAATGCCGAAAATAAAGGGACCAGGACCGCAAAGAGACTAGGTGCTGAGGCTTGGAAAGGGACATAAAGAGGGCGCTGCTCCTTACTCTCTCAAGCCCCCTGAAGCCAGGTGCGCTCCACAGGCTGACCTATGACTACGAATACGAACTCCGGCTCTATGAGGCACTTGAAGTGCTGGAGCTACTTGGTGAGGCCAGACAGAGGGGGCAGCAGATAGCGCTAGGCAAAGTGTCAGGCTCTGAGGCTGGGCTGGGCTCGATAATGGCAAAGGCCGTGATAAGGGCCTTCGAGGCCAGCGGGCTAAAACCCCTGACTGGTCTGTGGACGGCCTCGGTGGCAGTAGCTGCTATAGATGGCTACGCCTCAGCTGCTAACCTAAGGGTTTCTGACTCCCTTCATGTGTTGATCACCAGGGTCCTCTACAGTGCCACTGGCTCCGACGCGAGCCAGCTGCTCGAGGCCCTGAGCGATGTAGCTGACTCGGAGCTGGTCTCGTACGCCAGTGACAGAGGTCTGAGCCCTAACTATGTGACGAGCAGTTCTATGGGCTTGGGTGACCTCTTTGAGGTACTTAGCAACATCGACACTGGCTTCATGCTCAACCTTAAGAGGTATGAGGATCTGCTACACCTCTCTAAGGAGCTGGAGGCCTCTAAGACTGTCTATGAGGGTCTCTCCAAGGCTTACCTTGAGCTTGCAGGTAAGCTGCTTGGGAGGAACCTGATTGGGAGTTCTAGGACGAAGATAGACACTAGGTGGCTAGCATCCCTTGACAGAGATCTCCAGCCTGAGAGACAAAAACTTAATAGAGCCTTAGGAGGCCTTTTCGTGGCGACCTATCTTAGCCTGGTAGATGGACGCCTGCCGCCCTTCTCGGCAGTCTAAGGCCCGAAGAAAAGCACTTAACTTAGTTTAGCTTCTGAGATCCTGGACCGGTCGATTCGTGGGCCGGTAGCTCAGCTGGAAGAGCGCCGCCCTCGCACGGCGGAGGTCCCGGGTTCAAGTCCCGGCCGGTCCACCAAGCCCTCCTGAGGTCTTTAGTCCCGCTCAGTTAGGAAGTAGTCTATGAAGGGCGTCACAATTCCTGGCAGCGCCAGGGCTGCCACGAACGCCACAAGAAGGGGGTCTATATCTACCTTTACGGTGACGTAAGAGTTTGATGATAAAGCATAACTTCCAGCTATTACGCCATTTGGCATGATATCTTGGACTACAGCCAGCACAAATATGAGCCCCAGCAGCGAACCAAGAGCCCTAAGCGTAGGGCCAAGTATGTGACCCCTGAGAATTCTCGACGTGATGCCGATACCCTCGAACAGAGCTATCACAATTATGAGCTCTGACAAGGGCACGCTCAGCGGCTGTGAGAGGGTTCCTAACGATAGTGCGCTACTAAAATATGATAATATATAATCGAAGAGCAGAGGTACTATGTAGACGTAAAGCAACACATATATCAGGCCATCTATTACACCGAACAGGACCTCGTTCACCACTTCTCTAACGCTAACCACCGCTGCCCTCCCCCGTGGCGGTTAGGTTAATGCTTATGAAGTAAATACCATAGATGTAGCCTGACACGCCCGTGGACTCCTTTACCGCGCCCTCCACAGCAGTACTTGGGAGGCAAAGTATGGCCTGATACGACTTGGCACTGAGAGGTCTGAACGGAGCTGAATACACCAGCGCCGTGCCGTTGCCCTCGAAGAGTGTGATGTAGAGTCTCTCGTCGTAGAGCTGCGTCATGTTAATAGTTGCGTTGAGCATGTAGTACCCCTCTGGACATGCGAGGCCGCTAGAATTCACATAGGTCAGAGATACATTAACACCACTTGCAATGCCTGAGACTCCAACAGCTTGCGCCAGGAACCGAACTAAGGGTATGGCCAGGAGAACAAGGATCACCACACCGGCTATAGTTATTAGGCTTGAGGTCCTCAAGCCCTGCGCCCCTTAGCGGGATGAGAGGAGCTGCACGCCCTTGGCCAATATGGTAGAGCCCGCGGCCAGTGCTATCCCGAGGAACACGGCCATAATTAGCAACACTATTATCATATTCATGTAGGGCGTTAAACCGCCAAGGGCCCCGTTGCTTGTTGATGATGAGTTCAGGTAGCTGAGTGCCCCGCCAAAGGTCTTCTCAAAGCTGGCTGTAGAACCAACTGACCTATAGGCAAGTATAGCTTCATAGAATGTATATCCGAGCATTAACAGACCTATAACTATCAGCGCCAGACCTACAGACAGGTGATGCCTGTGCTCCTGCCCCTTAGACTGCTGCGCCTGCTGGGTTTGAGCATTTGGCGCCTGGTCCTGCGCTGACAAGACGCTTTTCCCGCTTCACCTATGTAACCTCATTACACTAATAAGCTTTGTCAAGCCCTGTGTGATCCTAAAAGACCCTAGCTTAATGATGCCCAAAACCTAAATATTGTGTTGTATATAACCAACTTCTAAAGATGGCTCTACTACAGAAGGTGCGGACGCCAAGCCTTGAGCTGGCAGTCGCTTGGCGAGAAGGTAAAGGATATACTAGCGATGACCAAGCCGGCTCAGCTGGCCCTTCTGGCCTTCACAGCTTTTGCCGCCTACTTCGCCTCGGGGGGTCCTCTCAGCGCCTACCGCCTCGTGCTTCTGGCGCTCGACTCCTTCCTCTCAATAGGAGGCATAACGGCCCTTAACATGACCCTTGAGCACGACCTCGACAGCATCATGGATAGAACTAAGGTAAGACCCATACCGTCTGGCAGGCTCAGCTACAGGCAGGGGCTCGCAGCGTCACTAGCCATGACGCTTGCAGGCTTTGTCACGGCCACGCTGCTTAACGTGTATGTCCTTCTGACTAACGTGCTGGCCTTGGTGTTCGACATACCTCTCTACACGATGCTGTTGAAGAGGAGGAGTCCAATCAATATCATAGTTGGAGGAATAGCTGGGGTGATGCCAGCCCTCGGCGGTTGGGCCGCTGGTGCCGGAGGTATAGGCCTTGGAGCCCTGCTGCTAGCCGTAGAGGTTCTAGCCTGGATACCTGTCCATATATGGTACATTGTTTATTACTACGAGAATGACTATAGAAAGGCCAATGTTCCCATGTTGCCCATAGTTGGCTCCCACAAGGAGGTGGCAGGCCTATCGTCATTATCCATAGCGGTGTTAGTAGCGGCCGCCTGGGCCTACTGGCTGGTAACAGGCAAGGGCCTCATAGGGGCTGCCCTTTCCGTGCCCCTGGCAGGTATGGCAATAAAGTACATCTGGGACTTCTACGCGCAGAGGTCAGCTGGCGTGAACAACCGTAAGCTGGCAAGGAAGATATTTATGATGGCTAATCCTATCCTTGTAGTGTTGTTCCTCCTATCCCCCTTTACTGTACCAGGCGTGGCGCTGGCGAAGGTGCAGCTAGGGACCTCCTTGGCGATCTCTTTGGTAAGGTAAGGCGCGCTATGGGCCCTCCTAAGCCCTTGCCCCCATCAGACCTGAGCCCGATAGTCCACATATAGAAGGGCCTCCTTAACCTGTTGACCTCTTGTATGGCCTCCTTAGCCCTTTCAACAGCCCTCTCTAGGGGCAGGCCGCGGATCCGTGAGAGCAGGTTCACGCCAGGGCCAACATAGTTTATACACGGTGTGAGCCTGCCATCAGCCAGAAGGCGTATCCTAGTGCAGCCGGCGCAGAACAGCGGGTTATCAAAAGGCTTGACCACCTCTACCTCAACACCGTCAGCCAGAACATATATGGGTCTGTTGTGAAGGCTTCTATGTCTAGTTGAAACGGCCATAGACTTAAGGCGCTCCTCTATGTAATTAAGGGCTACGTGTTCCTCCCTGAACCTGTCCTTGCCTCTGTTTACCGGCTGAAGCTCTATTAGCTGCACTTTGAACCCTTCCCTGCCAGCTAGGTCTATCAGCTTCCAAACGTCGTCCATGTTATCCTTTGTTACAGTCATGTTTACCTTAACTTCCAGGCCAGCCTCGATAGCCTTACGTAGGCCCTCAAGTGCGTGAGGAAGACCGTCAACCCCAGTTATCATCTCGTACCTGTGCCTATCGAGCGAATGTATTGAGATGTTGACCCTTCTAAGACCTGCTTCCCGCAACCTCTTGACCATCATGGCTAGGAGGTAGCCGTTTGTGGTCATTGATATATCGGAGTTCTCACCGGCTCCTTCTCTAATTGACTTAACCACTTCCACTATATCGTGTCTTACGAGGGGTTCCCCGCCGGTCAGTTTGAATGAGCTTACCCCAAGCTCTCTGGCAGCGCGGGCAATCACATAGTAATCTGATGGTAGCACGGCTGGAGGCGATGTACCGACCTGCTGGGGCCTGCCTACAGGGTCGCCCTCTATGTGGCAGAAGAAACACCTGTAGTTGCACTCCCTGGTCACTGCTATTCTCATGTTGTTAAGCGGCCTTCCATAGGCGTCGTAGATTACCGTCGTGTATATGCCCCTAGGGTGCTATTATGCTATAAGGCATTATAAAGTGAATATAGATGCCGCTCTGACAAGGCTCCGGTGGAGCAGCCGTGAAGGGAATAATAGCTGCCCTAGTCTCGTCGAGGCCTGATGATGCGGCTAAGGTAGCCTCAGGCATAGGCAAGGCCAGCGATAAGGGCCCCATAAGCATCTACTACAAGAAGTTGGAGTCTGACCTCGTGCTGTCGCTTCTGGTGCCATCCACATACCCTAATAGCATTATAGAAGCGGCCTCGGCGGCCTCGCTCTCAAACTACGTTGCAGTGCTTACTGGTTATGAACTGGACTGGCATGATGGCGAGCTATTTACGTTAGCGCACCTATCCAGATGGGCAAGCAAGAGGCTAGTCCTGACCCCCTTACCTGAAAAGGTCCAGGCGCTCCTCCATGGATCATCGATGGATAGCGAGTTCACAGTGAGGGAGCCCTCTGTTGCGCTACTCACCGAGATAAGCCAGCCTACAGAGCATGATGATGGCCTAGTGTACGTAGACAGGGGGTTTAACGTAAAGGGTGTTGGGACGGTGATCCTAGGGTTTAGCAAGACTAAGGCTTCAGTGCATGAGAAGTTCAAGGCGCTACCGCTGATGAAGGACATAGAGGTCAAGAGCATCGAGGTCCTTGACGAGCCAATAGATGAGGTGGGGCCTGATGTAAGGGTGGGCTTTGCGGTTAAGGGAATAGACGCCGATGAGGCTAAGGACGTTTACCTGCTAGTCAAGGATAGTGTAGAAGTGCTAGAGAGCGTTGAAGGCACTATTAACATCTACCCGTGGTCTGAGACGCTCAAGGAGGGATCACTATATCACTTAGCTGTAAGCGGTGTTGTAGCCCCAGCAGTACTTAAGGAGCTGACACACGACAGGGCCCTCTTTAGGCTTCAGAGGCCTCTCCCTAGGGTAAATGAGTATATTATAGTCAATGTAAATGCGAGGCCCGGGAGAAGCCGGGTCGCTGGGCTGCTCATAGTGGAGTGAGCGCCGTGAGCGTGCTGGAGGACGCAAGCAGCCTTGTTGAGACTATACTTAAGGCCTCAGACCTAGGCCGCGCTACTAAGAAGAGCCTCTCGTCAGGGATCCTTAAGGACTTCCCAGAGAAGGACAAGGGGGTAGTGCTGCTGTCAATAGGCAAGGCAGCAGCCAGCATGGCCACAGCTGCCGCCGAGACGCTGAATAGCCTAATAGAAGGGGGCTTAGTTGTGGTGCCCCGTGGCATCACTACTGTACCCCATGTAAGCGGTATTGAGGTTCTTGAATCGTCACACCCAATACCGGACGAGAGCAGCCTGAGGGCAGCGTTAGCTGCCCTGGAGTGGGCCCATGAGGCGAAGGCCTCAGGACTGCTTCTGCTGGCCCTAGTCTCAGGCGGCGGCTCAGCCCTTGTTGAGAGCCCCCTTACTGACTACGTTAACTTAGATGATATTGTTGAACTTAACAGGCTCCTCCTCAACTCTGGGGCCTCTATATCCCAGATAAACACTGTGAGGAGGCATGTGTCAAAAGTTAAGGGTGGTAGGATCTCCCTTGAGGCCTATCCTGCAAGGGTCCTTGGCCTTTATGCGAGCGATGTGCCGGGAGACAGAGTTGAGGACATAGCCTCGGGCCCCACTGCGCCAGATCCAACAACGTACTCTGATGCCCTCAACGTGCTAAGACTTCTCTCGCTCAGCTCTTGTGCGCCTGCTAACATAATGAGGCTGCTTAACGATGGTATTAATGGCAGGCTGCCTGAGACGCTTAAGCCCTACCAGAATGAGGCTAAAGCATCATTTAACTATGTTATAGCAACTAACATGGACGTCCTGAAGGCCGTGGCCGAAAGGCTTAGGAAGCTGTCATACAATGTCTTAATCATCACTTCTGCCCTCCAGGGCGAGTCAAGGGAGATAGGAAGGTTTCTGAGCTCTGTCGCCCTAGAGATTATCAGAAGAGGCCTGCCCATAGCGCCCCCTGCTGCGGTGCTGCTGGGAGGCGAGACCACCGTAACGGTCCGTGGTCATGGCCGTGGCGGCCGTAACCAGGAACTGGCGCTTTCGTGGGCCCTTGAGGCATATAAGTTAGGTCTTGAGCCCGAGAGGGCGGCGCTGCTGGCCATAGCCACCGATGGAATAGATGGTCCTACGGACGCTGCTGGCGCCCTGGTAACCTCGGCTACTGCTGAGAGGCTTTACTCCATAGGCCTTGAGCCGGCCGCTTACCTTAACAACAACGACAGCTACGCAGCGCTTGAGGCCGCCGGCGCGCTGATAAAGACGGGCTTGACCGGCTCGAACTTGAACAACGTGATAGTGCTCCTGGTTAGGTGAAACGCTTGGAGGCCCCCAATCTCAGCTACGACTATGGACTTATGGAGATCCTCAACGCTGTCTCGAGGAGTGGACTTAAGGGGTTACTTGAGTCACTAACTAAGCCTCCAAGGCGCTTCTACATAAGGGTAAACACGCTTAAGGTAGAGCCTGACCGCTTGGCTTCGATGGCCGCCGAGAGGGGGCTTGACCTGAGGTTTGATGAGAACATACCATATGCCCTCTGGGCGCCTGTGGAGGGCCCCTTCAGCATCAAGAAAGAAGGCAAGGAAGTTATGGCGGACTACAGGTCGTCAGAGTCTGTCTATCTTGGCAGTGACCTATATGCGCCAGGCGTGCTGAGAGCTCATGGAGTTAAGAAGGGTAACGATGTAACAGTGGTCACACCTAATGGCCTTGCCGTGGGTTTCGGCACGGCGGCTAACGATGGTACTCAGATCCTTAAGACTAGGCGTGGGCTGGCCGTGAGTGTTAATAAGTCAACCTACAGATCCCCTAAGGTGAGGTCGATTCCTGGCTTCAATGAGGGCTTATTCTACAGCCAGAGCTACCCAAGCATGTGGGTTGCCGAGCTGGCCGAGCCCAGGCCCGGTCAGATCATAATAGACATGACTGCAGCCCCTGGCGGCAAGGTAAGTCACGTGGCTCAGCTGGTCGGTCCAAAGGCCAAGGTAATAGCCATAGATAGGGCCAGCAAGGTCCAGAAGCTCAAGGAAACGTTAACCAAGCTTGGAATGCCATGGGTGACCGTAATAGGAGGGGACTCGCGCCAGGCCTCTGAGCTCCTGGGCATCTACGAGCAGGCAGACACGGTGCTGCTTGACCCTCCCTGCACTAACCTCGGGGTGATACCAAAGCTACATGATAGCCGTACCGTGATTGATGCCATTAATCTGTCCGCCTATCAGTTCCAGTTCATTAGAGAGGCCTACAGGCTTCTGAGACCTGGCGGCCTGCTGGTTTACTCCACATGCACTCTTACCGACGTCGAGAATGAGCTTAACGTGTTGAGGGCCCTGGAGCTTGGTTTTGACATTGAGAGGCCCACGATGCTGCCCCCAGGCTCGACCTTTAATGGCCTTGGACTTCGCTTCAGCCCAGAAGACGGCGTGCCCGGCTTCTTCATATCGCTGTTGCGCAAGAGGGGATAGCCATGAATTACAAGGTGGAGGTCATAGGCGACGTGGCTGTCATGAAGCCTAGGTATGGAAGTGAGGTTGATATGAATGAGGCCTATGCCTTCGCTGAGAAGCTGCTGGCGAGCACTAGACATGTACGCTCCGTCTGGCTAGCAGTAAGCCCTGTGGGTTCTCTGTTCAAGGTCAGGAAGTTAGCGTACCTGGCTGGTGAGCCTAGGACTGAAACCATCTACCGCGAGCATGGATGCTCGCTCCTCGTTAATGTTGGTAAGGATTTCATAAGCCCTAGGCTAAGCTACGAACATCTAAGGGTGGCCAGGCTAATAACTGATGGCGAGGTTGTAGTTAACATGTTTGCTGGGATTGGCCTGTTCTCTATCATAGCTGCCAAGCACTCCAGACCAAGGAAGGTACACAGCATAGACATTAGCCCTGACGCGTATAACAAAATGGTCTATAATATATTAATTAACAGAGTTGAGGATAAGGTAGTCCCCTACCTTGGTGACGCAGGCCAGGTAGTAGCCAGTAAGCTTGTAGGAGTAGCTGACAGGGTTCTCATGCCCTTGCCCGACGTTGCGTTGCAATACCTTCCTTACGCATTAATGGCCTTAAGGGGCGAGGGTGTCATACATGTCTATCTTCACTTACATGCGGCTAAGGGGGAAAGCGTTGAAGAGAAAGCCAAGGCCCTTATCGATAGGAGACTTAAGGAACTCAACGTCAGGTGGAGGCCTGAACTCGTGAGAGAGGTCAGGATGGTAGGTCCAAGGTTCTATCAAGTAGTGGTGGATGCACGTGTATGGCCGTGAGAACGTATTAAAGGCACTGCGCAATGAGAGGTTGATAGGTTACCTTGATCCTGGCGCTGAGAAGTACCTAGCTAAGATAAACAAGGATCACCTGGTGACCACCAGTAGCTGTACTGGCAGGGTCACTATAGTAGAGGGCGTGTGGCCATGGCTTAGGGATGAGGCCCGCATAGTTTACAAGTCTCACAGCGAGGTTAGCGCTGTAGAGATAGCAGCCGTAATCTCCAGGCCCTTCGATTGCCTCTGGCTAAAAGTAACGGGGCCTATACTTCACCTTGTTACTGACACCATCGATTGCGGTGCCCAGGTTCTCCAGGCGGCCAGAGATGCTGGCTTCAAGCACAGCGGGCTAATGTCGGTATCAGAAGGCCGTTACGTTGTTGAACTGCTCAGCGCCATTCAAATCTCGGCCCCGCTTAAGCTTAATGACTACTTCGTTATAAATGCGAGCGGCCTTGGGATCCTAGTAGATATGGCTAACAGGGCCCTCAAGGAAGGGTGGAGGAGGTTAAGGCTGCTCACTGACCTCCTCAGCAGCGTTAAGTGTTGAACTGGCCTGTCTTGACCGTCTGAGGTTTCTCCTGTAGGCCTGGACAGGCGTCTTAGCGCCACAGTCCTGGGGGCAAAGTCCTAGGGATTTCATTACGTCGCATGTGTAGCTGCGGTACATGCTGCCCAGCCCAGCTGATAGGAGTGACATAGCCATTACTCTTGCCCTGTCCTCCTCCACATGTGTTGCGCTGACCAGGACGTTGACAAGTTCGTTGCTGCTAGCGCCCAGCTCCGCCAGGAATGCCAGGTAGGCGTACAGGCCCCTGTCGCCCCCCGAGAGGGGATCCTCGGAGAGCCTAGCCATACAAGGCGGTAGCGCTGAGCGCTCCACCGACAGCGCCGCACCAGCTACCATCATTCCTCTGCCCTGTGCCGTTGCCTCCTCCGTGCGTTGCCCAGAAGCTAGAGCCCTGAGCGCATCGCCTGCTAAGTATGAGATCTGGGCTCCTTCGGCCTCAAGCTGCCTGGCCTTATCTAATATGACCTTATAGGCTGCCTTAGCTAGGAACTCCCTGAACCTCTGGTCATCCATGTAAACCTTTCCTCTTAGCACCATGGAATTGGTGAGCCACCATGATGGATCAGGGTCGTTAGCTGTGACCCTGAGGTAGCCTGACAGGCTGGTAGAATAAGTTAGCCTCTTCACGTACCTTTTGCCGCCTCTCCCCTCAGCCCAGTTGAGCTTGATGTTAGAGTCCTCAGCGGGCACACCTAGCATGGAGGCTAGAACCTTGAGGTTCTCCGAACTCTCCGACCTAAGGAACCTCGCCGCCCTGGCGGCCTCGGCCCTGGCAAGCCTGTCCAACAGCCTAGGTGAGCCAGAGCCTGCAGCAGATGCCAGAGCTATGTAAAAGCTCAGTACCTGGTCCTCAGTGGTCAGCTCTTCGTGGGCTCCTACCTCGCCCTTAGTTACAGCCTCCAGCAGTCTTTGCCTGGCAGCCTCTGATAGCTTTGTGTCCTTAACGAGCTCCTTAAGCTGCACTGACACACCGTAAGTCCTCATTACGTACTGCTTGTAGTCTGCAGCGAAGGGATACTTAGAGTATGTAAGCATCCCCCTCAGCTCTTTCAAGATACCTCTCATAGTCAAGAATTAATAAGAGACAGGGCCTCAACTGATGGGTGACCTTATTGGAAGATCTAGCCCGTAGGCTAGCAAAGTGGGCCATAGACTACGTTAAGTTTGAAAGGCTGCCTAGCAATGTAATAGAGGAAGCCAAGAAGAGGATAATTGACACGCTGGGGGTGGCGCTAGGCGCCTTTGACGAGACTCCTCCCTCGATAGCTAGGTGGATAGCCCAATCATCATCTAGTTCCAGGATACCTGCTACAATATGGGGTACCAGGCAGATGGGTCCTGCTGATCATGTCACATTTGCCAACGGCTGCGCTGCCAGGTACTTTGACTTTAATGACACCTACCTCTCCAAGGAAGCTCTGCATCCCAGCGACAACATAGCGCCAGTAATGGCTACTGCTGAGATAGCAGAGGCTGATGGAAGGAGCGTAATAGAGGGCCTGGTTGCGGCATATGAGGTCACTGCAAGGCTGGCCGACGCCTACAGCGTCAGGAACAGGGGCTGGGACCACGTGGTCTACATAGCCATAGCCTCTGCCATAGGGGCTGGTAAGGTCCTAGGACTTGACGAGGAGAAAATGTTCCATGCGATAAACTTAGCCACTGTAAACGCCGCCGCGCTCAGGCAGACTAGGGCTGGTGAGCTGAGCATGTGGAAGGGCTGTGCTGCTGCCAACGCGGCCCGCAATGGTATCTTTGCAGCCCTCCTTGCTTGGAGAGGGATGACCGGGCCATCGCCTATCTTCACCGGTGAGTTTGGACTCTTCCGCGTAGCACTCGGTGGTGACACGTTTGACTTACCAAAGATGGGCGGAGAGGGAGGGGAACCATACAAGATACTTGAGACTAGCATAAAGTACTGGCCTGTCGAGTATCATGCTATGAGTGCCGTTGAGGCTGCCCTTAAGGTCAGGGAGGAGCTGGGGAGTCTAAGCGCTGATAGGATAAAGTCGGTAACTGTCGACACTTTCACAGTTGGCTATAACATAATAGTTAAGGACCCAGAGAAATGGGACCCCAGAACCAGGGAAACCGCTGACCACAGCCTGCCATACATAGTTGCCGCTGCGCTACTGGATGGCAACGTGTGGCTTGATACCTTCAGGCCCCAGAGGTACCTGGCTGAGGACGTAAGGAAGGTATTGAAGGTTATGAAGGTTTCCATCAATCCCGATCATGATAAGCTATACCCCACTGGCATAAAGAACACTGTGACTGTTGAAACTACAGATGGTTATAGGGCTTCTGCCAGCTCGACCTATCCACCAGGCCACTTCAAGAACCCCCTCAGCCGTGAGGGCGTTGAGGCCAAGTTCAAGCGCCTTACGGGACAGAGGCTTGGCGAGCAGAGGGCTTCCGACGCGCTTCAGCTCCTCTGGGAAATAGACAAGTGCAGCAACATAACCTTAGCCCTCAGGAAGCTCTCCCTGGAGTCGTAGGGGAAGGTAATACTTTAGCGGTCTCATTGACCTTTTTACTTCCTCCCCTTCTTAGACTGAACCCCCTGCCTGCTCTTGGCCAACGTCTCCCTGGCACTGGGCGATAGGAAGTAAGCGCCACCAAGCAGGCCTATCACCACTCCGACCACGAACAGGCCACCTGCAACAAGGCCTCCTCTGTGAGCTATTTTGGCGTAGTAGCTGTTGCTCTTGCTCAACGTAGACACCTGTACTGAGTAATAGTAAAGTTTGGCGCTCAGGTTGTTCACCTGCTCCTCAAGAGACTTTATGGTAGCGCTCAGGTTGTTCACGTTAGCCAGAAGCTGCGACTTCACAGAAGAGTACATCAACTCGCCGGTTAGGTTCGAGAGAACGCTTGGATCATCGTAGAGCAGCGCTGACAGCGCGTCCACGGAGGCCATGTTAAGCGGGCTTGGCCAGGCGGCGTAAGCCCTGAACTCCACTACGTAGCTCTGACCTGGCTGCAGCAGCGGCGTCTCAAACGTAGCAATGATAAACGTAGAGTTATAGCTAAGACCAAAGAGCCTGCCGCGAAGCTCCTCCACGTAGTAGGTGGCATTTAGAGGCTGTACGCCTATGGCCAGCAGGGGCTCGTTGCCTAAGTACTCAATGGCCGTCACCGCTCTGGCGCCTTGAACTTTCGTGGCGTTGGAGAGTGCCACTATGGAGTAAGTCCCATTGCTGTCCGGGATCTCCGCATTAACAAACCACTTGCCTCCATTCAGGTCAGCGGAACCTATGCCATAAGCTATGGTTACGTAAGCCGGTGCTGAACCGTTGTTAGTGATTACCATGTAATATGTTAGATACGGCTCGTAGGCACTCGAGGTCAGGTACACCGCCATGCTGAAGGGCTCTGTGAGGGTTAAGTTTTGGGGCCTGAGCAGCAGGGTTGCGGTATAGTTAGAGCTGTGGACAAGGAGCGCCTGCCACTGCGCTGAAGACAGGACGCCAGGCAGGTTAACTGAGGTGGAGTTAGGGGCTGAGAGCGAGATTAGTGGCGAAGGCAGTTCCGTGGTTCCAGGCCTTACCACATTAATGAACTGAGGCGTACTCACGTTAACATACCAGTAGGAGGATCTCAGACCTTGCGCGAGGCTCATGTTTATGTAGTAGAATGCTGCGTCATTCAGTATAACGTACTGTGAAGGCCTCACGGTTACTGAGAACCAGCTGGGGCTCTGGGCCCTGACCAGACCAGGCAGCGCTGCCAACGCTAAAATCACTACAAACAGTATCGTCAGAGTCGCAAGGCGTGGAATCTCCCTGCTATTAGTCTCCATGTGCGGCACCGAGCCTAGAGCCTGTCCAGCATTTTAAAAACTCATACCAGACAGCTGAACAGGACCACGATGAGTAAAAGGGAGTTCAAAGCCATAGTGTTCAGTGGCCTCGGTGAGGGTGAGTTCTACGTTAACCTTTACGCCAGGAGCCTTAGGACCGCCCTGGGTTTCACCCCGTACCCAGGCACCCTTAATCTGAGGATAGTAAGTAGGGATGATGTCAGAGGCTACCTTGATGAGCTTAAAGGACTGAGGCCCCTCGTTATTGAGCCCCCTAAGATACAGGGCGTGACGCTCGGAAAAGTACTGGCCTATCCTGCAACGTTGAACGCCACGGTGCCTGTCTATATAGTTAGGCCAGAGCTCACAACGTATAAGGATGATGTCATAGAGGTCATATCCGAGGTGAGGTTGAGAGACCTCCTCAACTTATCTGATGGAAGCGAGGTCCTAATCAGCGTAGGGGATCCTTAGCGCGGCTTCTCGCCAAAGGTCCTCATGAGCAGCCTCGCTGCGATCACAAGCGGATCCCAGACAGGGGCCAGGAGAGGCTGGTAGCCGTAATCAGCGGTAAAGAGGTCCCAGACTGTGCCCTTGGTGGTCAGTAGCGCCGCTACGGTGTTTATCCTCCAGAACACCGAATCGTCAAAGCCTACTGCCTGGGCCCCCAACAGCCTGCCGCTTCTCTCATCAGCAACCACCTTAAGTGTCATCTTTGAGTTGCCAGGTATGTAGTGGGCCCTGACGCCCGCCTCGATGGAGACCTCGAGGGGCCTGAAGCCACTCTTCTCGGCCTCCGACTTGCTCAGGCCTGTCCTAGCCACTACAATATCAAAGACCTTGAAGGCCGATGTACCCACGCTGCCCAGGAACACCGACTCCTGACCGCCCAGGTTGGTGCCAGTAACGTGACCCATCTTGTTGGCCACCTGTGCGAACGGCCTCCAGACCATCTGGCCTGTAACGAGATCCCTGTGCTCTGCTACATCACCTGCAGCGTAAACATCTGGGTTGCTTGTCAGCGTATGCTCTTCTACAAGGATGGCCCCACTCTTGCCAAGCTGCAGCTTAAGCTGCTTAGCCAGATCATTAGCAGGCTCTATACCAACACCGATTACAAACATGTCACCCTCTATCCTGCCCTTAGAGGTGACTATGGCGTTAGCCTTACCGTTTACGATCTCAAACCTCTCAACAGGTGCTCCAGTTATAACTTCAACGCCTTTGGACTTCATGTTGTCCTCTAGCACCTTGGCCAGCTCAGGGTCAACAACCCTTGGAGCCACCTGCTCTAGAGCTTCAACCACTGTTACCTTTAGTCCAAGCGCAGCGAGCGCGCTAGCAATCTCGAGGCCCACGTAACCGGCACCAACAACTACAGCCCTCTTGCCTGGCCCTATGGCTAAGGCGTAATCTCTGATCATCTTAGCTGTGTCCAAGTGAGTTATATAGAAGACGTTTGAGGCGTCCCTGATCTCAGGCCATATCTGAGGGGCCTTAGACCTAGCACCAGTTGCTATGACCAGCTTGTCCCAGGTCAGCTTCTCTTCGGCCCCACTCTTGATGTCACGGTACCTAATAGTCTTTGTGTCAGGATCGAGCTCCACTACCTCCTTGCCGAGCCTTAGGTCTATTCCGCGCTTTGTGAACTCCTCTGGGGGGTAGAAGAGGAGATCGTCAAGCTCCTTAACCTTGCCATCGACATAATATGGTATGCCGCAGAGGGCAAAGCTCACCCACCTGCTGCGCTCTAGAACTATCACCTCGTTAGAGGGCTTAAGCCTCTTAGCCCTGGAGGCCGCTGACATGCCAGCGGCCCCAGCGCCTATAATAACTATCCTGGTCATGTGTAGGCCACCATTCAGAACACGAGGTGTCAGATTAAATTTCTGAGCATGATAGGTGCTGTGCTTAACTAAGATCAGACCATTAATATTCCCCCTCCGGTCTCTTTAGCTATTGATAAGAGAAGACCAGAGAACCTGACCAGCTCGTCACTATCTCCCTCGAACACGACCACTATTGCTGACCTTGGAGCCTCAATGCGCGATATGTCTGCCGGCAGGATAACCCTAACCTTAACAACGTAGGCACTACATGATGCCACGACCCAGGAGGGACCTGATGATACCCTGCACCCGTTGCTGAGGGCTTGCTTGAGCCTCTCAAGCCCGCGCACGCTCAGCGTGGGATCCTCATAGCTTAGCTCGAAGGATGCAGTAGTTATCATGGTGCCCCCCTCTACGCTGGCCTGCCAGCAAGTTAAAGCTCCCTGCACCCGAGGCTTGAGGGACCTCTAGGTGGCTAAGATAGCCCTAGTCTACTCAACGTTGGACCCAGTAGGAGTCAGGGTCGCAAGCCTGCTGAGGTCCGAGCAGTTCAGGAGGTCCAGCTGCGATCTGGCAGTCGAGTGTTATGCAAATGACCTAGGGGTTAAGATGGCAGGGTTTAGCGTGGATCAGACGGCACTTGAGTTCCTTGACAGAGCTCCTGATCCAGACGCTGAAGCAATAATCGTGCTTTCGAGGCACGAGTCTTCAAGCGCCAGGCCGTCCCTTACAGTGCACTTCACGGGCAATGCCACTCCTGAGGCCTCCTTTGGGGGTAGGCCTGGTGAGCTAGCCTACGCGGCCTCCGACATCGCATTAGCCCTTCTGAGGGCGTATTATGAGGCGGCCCTAGATATCGGCCTACTAGACAGTTACAGCCTGAGTTATGAGGCTACACATCATGGACCCACAGGCAACGCAAAGCCCTTGGTATTCATAGAGGTCGGAAGCACCGAGGCCGAGTGGAGCGACGAAAGGGCCCTTAAAGCCATGACAATAGCTGTTGAATCTGTCATCCAGAATAAGACCCCTACCTGCAGGCCTGTGATAGGCCTTGGCTCGACCCATTATCCCTCTAACTTTACCACCCTAGCGCTTGAGCAGGGCCTCTGCTTTGGCCACATAATATCTAAGCACGCAATTAGGGCCCTGGCGCCGGGCGTCCTGGACCAGGCAGTGCAAAAGTCGCGGCCTGGAGGCGCAATAGGTGCCATAATCGACAGGGGTCTCCCCTCCTCACTGAAGAAACAGCTAGCTATGCAGTTAAGCCCAAAGGGCCTGAAGGTGGAGGAAGCATGAGCTGGTAGCCGGGCGGGGATTCGAACCCCGGTCACGGGGGCTCCTCCACTCGTCCAAGGCCCCGCATCCTGGGCCGCTAGACGACCCGGCTGCTCTGCCCGGCCAACATAATGGTCAAAAGGGGCCTCTATTATTTCTTTCACCTGCCCTTGAATGACGGCTTCCTCTTCTCCAGGAACGCTGTAACACCCTCCACGACGTCCTGTGTGCTGAACAGCAGCCCGAAGAGGCTTGACTCGAGGGCCAGTCCCGCCCATATGTTGGACTCTAGACCCATCTCGACAGCCAGCTTGGCCGCCATCAATGCCAGCGGCGGCTTCTCGGCCAGCTTGAGCGCCAGGTTTCTTGCCTCCTGCTCTAGCCTCTCTGGCGGCAGCACCAAGTCAACTATGCCCAGATCCTTGGCCTCCTTCGCTGAGATCATGTCGCCAGTGAATATCAGCAGCTTGGAGGCGCCGCGGCCGGCAAGCCTGGAGAGCCTCTGGGTACCGCCAGCGCCTGGTATGAAGCCCAGGTTTATCTCTGGCTGCCCGAGCTGTGCAGTCTCAGAGGCTATCCTGATGTCGCCGCTCATGGCAAGTTCAAGGCCCCCTCCGAGCGCGTAGCCGTTTATGGCAACTATTATTGGCTTAGTGTAGTACTGCATCTTCAGTGTCAGCTCCTGGAACCTCCTTGAGAATATGGCTGCCTGAATAGGGGTTATACCACCAAAGGCTGTCACGTCAGCGCCCGCGCTGAAAGCGCGTCCAGCTCCGGTCATTATCACGACCCTAACGTTCTCGTCTTCCTCGAGCTCGTCAAGGGCCTGCGAGAGCTCCTTTATCATCTCAGGACTTATGGCATTGAGCCTGTTGGGTCTGTTAAGCACTATCCACGCTATGGGCTTCTCGAGACGTATAATTATGGTGTTTAGCGTCTTCTCCTCGTATTTTGCGTACTCGTAGAACCCCTTGCCTGACTTGACCCCCAGCTGCCCCTGAGAAACCATCTGGCGTAACATGGGCTCAGGCTCGTACTCAGGGCCTATTTCCTGCTTCAGCTGCTCAAGGGCCTTGACTATAGCATCTATGCCATATTGGTCTGCCAGCTGGAACACCCCCTTGGGCCAGCCAAGACCCATTATGACGGCCTTGTCTATGTCCTCCTTTGTGGCTATCCCATTGCTAAGAAGCCACGTCGCTTCATTCACGGCAGGCGCTAGAAGTAGCGTCGGGTCTACCTTGCCAGCAAGGTCCTTGGGTATCTGCGGCCTGGCGTAGACGCCAGGCTTGGGGTACTCGTAGAAGCCATGACCTGTCTTCATGCCAAGCTTGTTGGATTTGTACATCTCCTCATATATTGGACATGGTGTCTGCTTGAAACCTCTCTGCATCATAGCAACCGCGATGAGGTAAAAAACGTCTATGCCGCTGTAGTCTGCCAGCTCAAAGGCCCCCATTGGGAAGCCTAGTATGTACCTGACGGTCGAGTCAACCTCAAGCACGGAGGCCTTATTCTTAGCTACGAGCCAGCAGGCGGTGTTCATAAAGCGGGCCAGTATCCTGTTGACTATGAACCCGGGCACGTCCTTGTTGACAACAACCGGCTGCTTACCCATGGCTTTAGCTATGTCATAGACAGCCTTTACTACGTCATCTGAAGTCCTCTCGCCACGGACTATTTCGACTAATGGCATCAGGGGCGGAGGATTGAAGAAGTGCATGCCAACTACCAGGTGAGGCGCTGTGGTAGCTGACGCTATCTCAGTTATCGGCAGACTGCTGGTGTTCGTTGCCATAATTATCTCCTTTCCTCCGCGCATCTGGTCAACGAACTTGAAGAGAGCTTGTTTGAGCTCGAGCCTCTCAGGTATAGCCTCTATCAGCATGTTTGACTGAGCCGCAGCCCTTGCCAGCTCGTCACTGAAGGAGCCGTCAGGCCTGACGCTCACCACTGTATTTATCCTGGACATAACAGCGTCCACGGACTCCCTCAGCTGCCCCTTCTCGGCTAGCTTCGACAGGCTCCACCGGATCTTCTCTACCGCATTGTTAAGTATGTCCTGATTTATGTCAGCCAGGAAGACCTTGTAGCCAGCTATGGCCGCCACCTCAGCTATTCCATGACCCATGGT
>DAJS01000001.1:105472-106033 GCA_002496425.1 Acidilobaceae archaeon UBA162 | reverse complement strand
CTGGCTGAGACCAAGCTCTTACCCGCAAGCTGCGTGGAAGGGGGCAATTAATCCGTTGGAACACCTTCTATCTATAACGAAAGGGATATAAACCTGCTTAAAGTTTAAGCAAATGATGACCTATATGAGCGAGTACATCTCAGAGGTAAGGGATGTGCTCTCCAAAGAGCTTCCCAAGTACAACGCCAAGGTAGAGCTCAAGGGCAAGAACCAGCTAGTCGTTATCCGTGGCGGCTCAGAGATAATGATTATAAGGGATGCCAGTGATAGTGTAGAGCTGACCTACAGCAACAACAAGTACACCTACGATAAGTGGTACACCAAGCCGCAGCACCTGGCGCAGGTAGTAATAAATGTCCTTAACAACATTACCAAGTGAGTGCTAGTGCTCGGCGCCTTTTGTGCCATAGGTGTAGTCGTCTGGAAGTCTGACCCTGAAGTACTTGCCTGTTGAGGGGCTCTGAAACAGCCCTACCTTGATAGTTCTTCTACGCTTGATGAAGAGGAAGCGCTCCACATACTCCAGAGTCCACACCCTTAGAGGCCTGAGCTCCACCTCGC
>DAJS01000001.1:103781-105409 GCA_002496425.1 Acidilobaceae archaeon UBA162 | reverse complement strand
CGGGATTCGAACCCGGGACTTCCGCCCTGCGGCCTGGCGGGCCGCGGTCTACGGGTTAAGAGCCCGCCGCTCTACCTGGCTGAGCTACGGGCCCACCACGTTTGATGGCCTACAGGTTCCTTTTAACCTTTTTGGAATGTCTTGATTCGACAGTTGTCTATGGCCCCACTGTCAACTGCCTAAACGCTTTTATATTCGACTAAATCCCCATGGTGCGGTGCCTCTATTGCCTGGTCCACAGGCAGGCATACACGGATGGGGGGCTTACATACCGATTTACCGCCTCCCATTAAGCGAGATAGCAAGGACTTGGGGGTGGCACCCTGAGCAGTACAAGGGTCTTGCAGTTGAGGAGAAGGCGGTGGCTGGCCCGGACGAAGATGCCACCACCATGGGCTATGAGGCTGCCAGGAATGCCATAGCCAGGGCTCAGATAAAGCCATCAGAGATCCAGGCGGTGTTCTTTGGTACCGAGTCAAAGCCTTACGCGGTCAAGCCCAGCGCCACAATAATTGCCGAGGCCCTAGGCATAACTCCCTTAACCATGGCTAGTGACCTTGAGTTCGCCTGCAGGGCCGCCAGTGAAGGCATGAGAGCTCTCTCAGGCATGGCGTCCTCTGGACTGATAAAGTATGGCCTTGTCATAGGCAGCGATACTGCACAGGCAAACCCTGGTGATGTACTTGAGTTCACGGCGGCCAGCGGGGCCGCAGCCTTTGTAATAGGTCCCACAAGCGGCGCTGCCGCGATAATTGAGGACTCGGTTACATTTGTAACCGACACTCCAGACTTCTGGAGAAGAGCCCAGGAGCCGTACCCACTTCATGGGGAGGGCTTCACGGGCGAGCCTGCCTACTTCTACCACATAAAGAACGCTGTTAAGACGCTGTTTGATAAGAGTGGCCTTAGGCCCACCGACTTCAAGTACGCTATATTCCATCAGCCTAACGGAAAGTTCCCCCTCAAGGTCGGCCAGGACCTTGGCTTCACTATGGAGCAACTTAAGGACGGACTCGTCACCCCCATGATTGGGAACACCTACAATGCCAGCGCACTGATGGGTTTTGCTAAGGTGTTGGATAAGGCAAAGCCTGGCGATAGGATTCTCCTGGCACCCTTCGGCAGCGGCGCCGGCAGCGACGCCTACTCTATAGTGGTCACTGATGCCGTGGAGGCCAAGAAGCCCCTGGCGCCCACCGTAGATCAGTACCTGGCCAGAAAGGTCACCATAGATTATAGTGCGTACAGCAAGAACAGGGGCATAATTTATGTGATAAAGTGAGGTGATGTTTGATGCCTGCGCTCATAGATGGCGTAGGGATGACTAAAGTAGAGAGACTGTATGATAAGGGTCTGTGGGACCTGGCCGCTGAGGCCGCATTCAAGGCGATCGACTCTGCTGGCGGTACCGATGGAATAGATTATATAGTGGTTGCCAATGCGCTGGCCGAGCTGCAGGATGAGCAGCTAGATCTGGGCGGCTATCTCGCCTCAGCGCTTGGGCTTCGCGGTGTTAGAGCGGCAAGGGTCGAGGCCGGTGAGGCCTCAGGCCTAGCAGCAGTTGACTATGCTCTGTCACTACTAGAGTCTAACAGGGCTGACCGCGTGTTAGTGGTTGGCGTCGAGAA
>DAJS01000001.1:87504-103709 GCA_002496425.1 Acidilobaceae archaeon UBA162 | reverse complement strand
ATGGTCACTAAGCTTTACATGGCCTCCTATAACGTCGATCGCGAGCTTCTTTCATTCTGGCCAGCCCTAATGCACAACAACGCAAAGGAGAACCCCTACGCGATGCTGAACTTCACCATTAAGCCTGAGAAAGTCTCAAAGGCCCAGACAATAGCTGACCCGATAACTCTCCTAGACACCTACCCACTGGGTGACGGGGCTGCTGCCCTTGTGCTCTCCAACAAGGACGCCTCCAAATCGCCTTTGGCCAAGCTGAGCGCCGTTGAGTCGGCTACTGACATCGGTTCACTTGACCTTGCGGACGATCCGCTTACCATATCCAGCGTGGCTGATGCCTACAAGAGGCTGCAGGGAGCCGTGAACACTGACGATATAGACCTCCTCGAGGTGCATGATTCGTTTACAATAACGGGCCTGCTAATACTTGAGACTTTGGGCATCGCTCCTAGGGGCAAGGCCGCGCAGATGGTCGCTGAGGGCTGGTTCAGTCCCACGGGCGGCAAGGGACCTATAGTTAACCCCAGCGGCGGGCTGAAGGCTAGAGGACACCCAATAGGGGCCACCGGAGTTTACCAGGTAGCTGAGGCTGCCCTGCAGGTTGCCGGCAAGTTCCCTGGCGTCCAGGTAAGGGGTGCCAGGAAGGGTCTGGTGGTGTCAATGAACGGTCTTGGGTCTAATGCCTTTGTGTCTCTTGTAGAGGGGGTGTGAGCTTTGAGCATGGATCTATCCATATCGAGGCACTGGAGGAGAAAGTACTCCATTTACAGGCTTCAGGCAGCCAGGTGCAAGGCCTGCGGCAGGGTGCACTACCCACCAAGACCTGCCTGTCCGTACTGCGGCAGCAGGGATCTAGAGCTGGTGGAGCTCCCCAAGCATGGCAAGCTAGTTAGCTTCACCAAGGTCTACGCTGTGCCTGAGGGTGCCAGGGCGCAGTCGCCTGTCTACGTTGGCCTAGTAGACCTCGGAGCAACTAAGGTAGTCGCCGAGCTTACCGACATAACTGATCAGACCCAGCCCAAGGAGGGTATGGAGGTTGAGGCCGTACTCAGGCGCACTAGGGTTGACGGGGAGGCTGGCCTAATCTACTATGCCCTCAAGTTCAGGCCAGCCATAGGTGTCCCAGATGTCTGAGGTCCCAGAGATAGAGAACAAGGTGAGTGAGGCCCTTAGGGCACTTAACTCGGGAAAACTCTCTATAAGTAAGCTGGACGATTTTCTTGGTAACCCGAACCTGGCTGCCCTGGTTAGGAGGCTTTATCTCGAGTCGAAGTACAACGTCAAGCTATCCTCTATAGCCTCAACTGTAATAGACTTCGTTGGCGTCGTAGGCCGTAACATAGAGAACCCTATTGGTGCCGTACAGGTGCCCTTAGGAGTCGTAGGCCCCCTGTTGGTTAAAGGTGACTACGCCAAGGGTGAGTTCTTCGTGCCTATGGCAACCACTGAGGGGGCTCTTGTGGCAGGGGTTAACAGGGGGATCAAGGCGATCACGCTGAGCGATGGTGCCAGGACCAAGGTACTCTATGATGGTATGGCCAGGGCCCCTCTAATATGGACACCCAGCGTTGTTGAGGCCCAAAGGCTGGCCTCGTGGATAAAGGAGAACATAGAGACGCTAAGGAAAGTCGTTAAGGAGGTCACAAGTCATGGAGAGTTGGTAGAAGTGCAGAACTTCATAGTCGGCAACATGCTCTGGCCCAGGCTAGTCTTCAAGACAGGTGACGCCATGGGCATGAATATGGTTACTATTGCTGCAGATCGCTTATGCTCGTTCATAGATAACAACTACCCAGGGCCTCACAGGTGCATCACTGTTAGCGGCAATCTATGTACTGATAAGAAGCCAAGCAGTATCAACAGGCTTCTAGGCAGAGGCAAGTATGTTATAGCCGAGGCTGTAGTGAAGCGCGACGTGTTGTCTAAAGTAATGAGGACGACACCCGAGGAAGTACACTATGCCAACATCTCAAAGAACCTCCTTGGCAACGCTGTGGCTGGCAGCCCGAGCTTCAACGGACATGCAGCCAACATAATAGCGGCCGTATTCATTGCCACAGGCCAGGACGTAGCGCAGGTCGTGGAGAGCAGCATGGCCTATACGTGGACCGAGCTCAGGGGCGAGGACCTGTACATCTCCGTCACGCTGCCAAGCCTTGAGGTAGGAACAGTAGGTGGCGGCACCTGGTTGCCCACACAGAGGGAGGCGCTGGAGCTATTGGGCGTCGCCGGTGGTGGCAGCGAGCCAGGACTCAACGCGCTTAAGTTCGCCGAGATAGTATCAGCCACGGTGCTTGCCGGTGAGCTGAACCTGCTGGCTTCGCAGGCCACAGGTGAGCTGGCAAAGGCTCACGAGAGGCTAGGGCGGGGCAAGAAGACCTAGTGTGCGCTGACCTTTGAGTAGAACTCCGCCAGAGCGGAGACATCAAGGTCGCTGAGACCTAGGTTCTCAGCCATTCTGTACAGGCTTGCCAGGAGCGCCGTAATGGGCACTGGAACCCTGAGCCTCTGCGCCTCCCTCACCATAATCTCCACGTCCTTCCTCATGTGTTTTAGCGCAAACTGCGTGCTGAAGTCGCTGCTCAGTATCTTAGGTACCTTAAGTTGGCTGCTGGGCGACCTGGTGCCACTTATGTTAAGGAACAGGTCCATTATCTGCTCTTGTGTCAGCCCAGCCGCCCTGGCGAAGTTTATGGCCTCGGAAAGCCCACCCATAAATATGGCAAACATCATGTTGCCGACTAGCTTGGCATATAGCCCCATGCCGTTGCCCCCTATGTAGACCACGCGGGCTGCCGTGGGCTGGAGCAGCCTCTCGACGCGTGGGAACTGCTCCTTAGGCCCGCCTACGAGAACCGTTATCCTCCTCTGCTCAACGTCTATGGAGGTACCCATAACAGGAGCGTCAAACATGAATCCACCTGCCTTGGCCACACGTGCCGCTAGCTCAGCGCTTGTTAAGGGCGATATTGTAGACATGTCCACCAAGAGCTTGCCCTCCGAGAGGGGCACCACATGACCTAAGACCTCTGATACAGCTGTATCGTCGGAGAGCATAGTTATTATTACATCAGATCTCGAAGCCAGCTCCTCAACAGAGTTGGCAACCTCAACGCCGTAGGTCTTCGCGAACTCCTCAGCTTTCGACCTGGTCCTATTATATACGATGCTTAGCTTGCCCGCCCTGTACAGGTTAGCGGCTATCCTGTAGCCCATAACTCCAAGACCTATGAAGCCGACCTTCTCGTCACTCATCACTGCCCCGAAACCAGGAGGTTCATACATACAATATAAGGCTTAGACATTAGCATTTAATGCCGGAGCTCCTAGCGCAGAGCGATAGAGACTGCGCCAGAGACTTGAGCTGAGGCAGTAGCTTCCTTACAGTCTCAGATATGAGTTGTGCCTCCTTAGCTAGATCCTCCTCTGAGAGCGAGCCCTTGAAGACGCCATTCCTCAGCCTAACCTTATAGCCCTCGCCTGAGACCTCTACTGCAAAGTCCTTGGAACTTATTGAGAACGCTGCTGGGCCCTCTACTATCGATATAGCTCCACCTCCTACCTTCCATGCCTTGACCTCGCCCGCACCCTTGAGCACGTAGACTGAGCCGCACTGCGCGTCGCATAAAGACGAGTCACCTACGCTTACGCAGGTACCCTTAGCTGAGGCCAGACAGTCAGCGTACCTTGTCACTTGCTCGGCCGAGGAGTAGGCCTCGAGAAGTATAGAGATCAGGGAGGCAGCCTTGGCCTGTGAACCCCCTTTCCTTGACATGCCCCTAAGGGTTGACTCGAGCTGCTCAAGCGGTGTCCTCGTGGACATATTTGTGCCTCGGACACCGGCAATTACTCGAAGTAAAAAGCGTTCAACCTTCTAAAGCCAAGTTTTTAGCAAGGACTGGTAATTACGTGGAGAAAGGCCTTGAGCTCCAGCACGTGTGAGTGCGAGGGCAGGAAAGGCCTTGAGCTGGCAGTGTGCCTGGCCCCACCGCCCGGCGACTTCGAGGCTTCAATTAGGCTTGGAGAAAACAGGGAGATAGTGATTAACGAGGAGGGTGCGCTGCTTAGGCTAATAGCGCATGACGACTTCTTACCATTCGTGAGGACCTCTGAGATCCCACTCGGAGAGCAGCAACTGAGGCAACTCAGGGTTGACCTTAACGAGATAACATGTCAGTCCGTCAAAGGACTCGTTGAGGCGGCCTTACATGGGTCTGTTAAGGCTAAGGCCAAGCTAGATAGGTGCTCTACACTTGTTAACCACATAATGCCACAATGCAGGCCTAACAGCACCCTTCGTCAGCCTTATTAACGTCTACTTGGTAGTCAGGCCTCGGTGAGGGTTTTGGACTTTGAGCTGAGCCAGGATGAGAAGCTGTTCAAGGAGTCTGTCCACGAGTTCCTCTCTAATGAGCTGGCGCCCAGATGGATATCCATGGATGCGCAGCGCTCAATACCAACAGAACTTATCAACAGGATGGGCGAGCAGGGGCTCTTTGCCATACCGGTGCCTGAGGAGTACGGTGGGCAGGGCGGCACGTTCCTCCTGGCAGCACTTGCTGTGGAGGAGGTGGCATATAACGATCCCGCAGTAGCCACCGCTGTGTTCACGCTGCTGAACAATGCTTGGCCCTACATACTTTACCTTTACGGCAATGAGGAGGTGAAGCAGGAGGTCCTGCCGCTGGTAGGCAAGGGAAGGGGCTTCTTTGGGATAGCCTCAACAGAGCCCAGCGGCGGGAGTGATGTGGCCGGCGAGAGTACCGTGGCAGTCAAGGAAGGCCTGATCTATAAGATTACAGGCGAGAAGACCTACATAAGCGGCGTCAGGGAGTCCATGGAACAGCTGGAGCTAGGAGGTTGGTACCTGATAGCCAGAACCGCTCCGCCTGAGGCAGGTCACAGGGGACTCACAGGCTTTGCCTTCATAGGCAATCGTAAGGGGGAGAGGCCCCCTAACTTTGAGTACTCAATACTTCACACCATAGGCAGGCACGCCATATCTACTGGCACCCTGAGGCTCAACGGTACTCCTATAGAGCAGAAGTATTTGGTGGGCCAGGAAAATAGGGGGTTCTACATAGCCATGGAGGGCTTCTCCCTGGCCAGGGTGCTAGTCAGTGCCGCTAATATTGGGGCCGCCCAGTGGGCCCTCGAGGCCGCCATAGATTATGCCAGGCAGAGGAGGCTCTTCGGTGGCAGGCCCATAGCGTCATTCCAGGGCGTGAGCTTCCCCATAGCCGAGGTGGCCTCTAGACTGCAGGCCGCCAGACTCCTGGTCTACAAGGCTGCACAGATTGCCGACAAGATATACATTAAGAAGGAGACAGGGCTAAGGCCCCACGACCTCGACTTCTGGGCCTCCGCAGCCAAGATAGAGGCCGTAGAGATCGCCTTCAAGGCCGCTGAGGTAGCAATGAAGACCTACGGCGCCTTTGCATTCACTGAGGAGGCTAACGTCTTCAGAAACCTGCTGGGCGTGCTCTCATACCTGGTAGGCGCTGAAGGTACTCAGAACATCATGAGGTACATAGTGGCCAGGGAGTTGATAGGCAGGGACTACGTCAAGGGTTAAACAGCGCTGAGCAGCAGCTGGAGCACCCTTTGCTCGTCCAGCTGAACGCCGCTCAGCCTGTTCCTGAGCCTCTCAGCCACGACTGGGTTCTTGAAGGCCCTCCTGACGGCCTCCCTGACAATATCCTTGCCAACACCATAGTCGCTCAGCCTCCTCGAGAACCCGACGTGCTTGACGAATCTGGCCAGTGCCGCGCCAGCGTCCTCAGGGCTCCTCACGTTGGGGTCCAGGATGCGCAGTAGCCTGGTTGAGGGCTCTGGGGAGGCCGAGTGAACCAGTGGAACCAGAGGAGGGCCTATCAGTGCTAGCCCACAGCCATGGGGCAGCGAAGGGACCAGGCCACTCAACATGTTCTCAAACAGGTGAATTATGTTAGTCGGGCTCAGGTCTATTGCCACGCCGGCTAACATTGAGGCGTACATCAACCAGTACCTGGCGTTCTCATCCTTAGGGTTAGAGGCCGCCAGCGGCAGGTACTCAGCAATGCGCCTAACGGCCTCCTCAGCCAAGGCCTGGGCTAGCGGCGAGCTGCCTGCTGTAGTGGCGGCCTCATAAGCGTGGTAGAGCGCGTCGAAGGAGGTGCAGAGGACCTCCTCCAGCGGCATGGATAGTGTATACCTAGGATCGTCAAAGGAGGCCGTGGGGTAACAGACCTCGTTGCCCAGCTTGTCGCCTGTGGAGACGTCCGTCATGTTAGCGTACCTGTTGACCTCCGAGCCAGTGCCGTGTGTTAAGTTGATCACAAAGAGTGGCAAGCAGCGAGTAGCCCTGCGCCTGCCGTAGAGGTAGTCAAGTGAAGAGCCCCCATTGGCAGCTATAGCTGCAGCAACCTTGGCAGTGTCTATTGTGCTGCCCCCTCCTATCGCTATTATGGCCTCCGCACTAAAACGAGAAACCCTCGCGGCAAGGTCGTCAGCAAGGGAGCTCGGAGGGTTAGGGACCACCTGGTCATAGACGCCATACTCTATGCCCAGGCTATCCAGCAGTGGCCTAACGTCAGCCAGCGCCCCGCTCTCAGCCGCGGCCCTCCTTCCCATTACTAGGTAGACCCTCTTGTAGCCGTGCAGATAGCCCCTAAGGGCCTCTACAGCCCCTGGTCCAAAGCGCACTTTAGCACATGCGTAGGTCCACTCGAAGGCCCTCGGCAAGCGCCCTACCCCGGAGGGCAGGCGCCACTAACTTAATAAAGGGGGCCAAGAGTTCGGTAAACGGTGCGGCGGTAGTCTAGCCTGGACTAGGACGCCGGCCTGCCACGCCGGAGATCCCGGGTTCAAATCCCGGCCGCCGCACCACCTTCCGCCAGTCAGGGCTGAGGCCTTTGTTAGCATAACCATAGCCTGCTTGACTTAACGCTGGTACTAAATAAGGCAAGCATTGAAGTGATAAAAAGGACATGCACGCCAAAGGGAGGCCATTATTTATGGAGCGCCAGCCTGATCCCTGTACCAATAGCGACTACGGCCAGATTTATCGCTAGGCCTATCATGCCAATGTAGATTGGGTGACCATATATCGAGTACGTGGACGTGGTTAGCGTCTTAAAGTGGTTCGCATAGAGGACTAGGTATATGGATGCTATGAGTGACACGAACCAGCCCACTATGAGGGAGTACTTGTCCAGCCTTGTGGTCAGTAGGCCCAGGAAGACCGCGGGCAGCGTGGTTAGTATTATTATCCCTCCTAGCAGCTGAAGCTCGATCGCGTAGGTCATCGGGGTCGCGAAGACGAAGCCCAGAGCTATGAACTTGAAGACCGCCGATGCCCACTTTGCTATGGTGGTCTCCGTGCTCGGTGATAGGTTCCTGTAGAAGGGCCTGATTAGGTTCCTGACAAGCAGGTTGGCCTGGGCTATGGCCATTATGGCCGCGGGCACCAGGCCGCCTACGAATATTCCAAGGAGCACGAGGGCAGCGAACCACTGGGGGAACGTCGTGAGCGCCAGGGCTGGCACCGAGATCAGGCCTGTGTGCAGAGTCTTAATCAGGTTGAGAGCCGCTGGGTCAGCATATTAGTATGCCCATGAGAGCCAGCAGGGCTAGGCCTATCCCATAGAGCGGCAGGAGCGCCGTGCTAATCCTGAGCTTCTCCTTACTCTCAGCGCTCAGAGAGCCGTTAATAGCGTGCGGGTAGAGGTACAGGGCCAGCGCGCTGCCAATGAAGAGGCTAACAAAGCCTGACATCAGGGCCGGCTTGAGAGTCTCTATGCCAGTGGCTAGCAGAGGGGTATGGTTCTTAGCCGCCAGGGCAGCAGCATGGGACGCGGCGGAGAAGGCCGCCGAGAAGCCGCCGAACCTCAGTGGGACAAAGATTATCAGCGCTATTATTGACAGCCATATGAGTGCGTCCTTGAAGACGGCAGTCAGGGTGGCCCCTCTCAGTCCGCTAGTATAGACGAAGGCTGCCAGTATTACGAATGCTATTACCAGGGCCCACTCGGATGTGGCCGCGGCTGAGGAGTGGCCGTAAAGCATAACCTCGAGCACCGCCCTCATACCGTCTATCTGGAGCGCTATGTATGGGAACTCTGCCACTATGCCAGTTATTGCCACCAGCGCCGCCAGCAGTTTGCTGTTGAAGACGTCCTCTACAAAGTCGGCCGCGGTTATGTAGCCCTTCTCCCTCGACTTCTCCCACAGCATGGGCATGAACAGCATGGCCACGGCAAATGTTAGCGAGACGTAGGGCACTGCGAAGAAGGCTATGGCGCCTTCGCTGTAGAGAAGTGACGGCACGGCCACAAACGTGTACGCTGTGTATAGATCGGCACCGATCAGGAACCAGGCAAGGAACGCACCAATCCTCCTGCCGGCCAGGGCCCACTCGCCCAGCTCGCCGAGGTTTCCCCTCCTCCACCGGGCGCCGTAGAACCCAAGGAAGACGAAGACCCCGAAGAGTGTCCAGAATATTACCCAGCCCTCAATGCCAAAGACTATGTTGGATGCCATTTTCTACTCACCTCTTGTCCCAGAGGTAGGCGGCGATGGCAAAGAGTACCCCAGATATGAATAACCATAGCGTCTGGTACCAGTAGAAGAATGGAAGGCCTCCAAGCGTTGGCTTCACGACGTTATAGGTAGGGTAGGCCATGTAAGCCGCCAGAGGTATCAACAAGAGGATCGCAATGGCAACCTTCCTGCCTAAGCTCAGCCTACGGACGGGCTCGGGATCCAAGAGGTTCACCTCCACTTACTAGCCTCTGAATTCGGTTAGGTATTCAAAATGAAGTGGGTATATAAAAGTGTTTTGTTGATGTTGAGCTATACCACTGGATATTGTTTGCTGGTAAGATCTACAGTAGGCATGACACAAATGTCTCAGGAGAGAGGCAAAGAATCAAAAAAGCCTATGCTAAGATCTTACTTCAGCCTTCAGCGCCTCAGCGCAGTCAAGATATCTTGGCCCTGAAGTACTTGCCGGTCTCAGGGTTCTTGAAGAGGCCTATCTTCACGGCCTTGGCGTTGGGCCTGTTCTTGGGCTTGAGCTCCCAGACCTTTATGGGCTGGAGGTCATACTCCTTGCCGGTTGACTTGTCCTTTACCCTTACCATGGTCTCACTCGTGGTTACTTAGAGTCAAGCGAAGGCTAATAACTCTATGGCCCATTTACCTAAGGAGTCTGATGACTCTTGGCAGGCCTTGGTATGACCGTTGATGAGCGTCTTTGGCGTTCATTAAACTTCTAACGCTTTTAACTTTTACAGATGAAGATGCCTTTGGCGGCTAAGGTGGCGAGGAGAAGGAGGAAGAGGATCAAGCACGTTAAGAAGGTGCTCAAGCCCTCCAGATACTTCCAATGTCCACGCTGTGGAGCGATGACCCTAACCATAGATTTCAGAAAGCTGGACTCTGCCGACGAGAAGCTGGCTGAAGCTAAGTGTGGCACCTGCGGACTCCACTGCTACCTTAAGGTTCCTGCGGTGCTCGACAGGGTGGACGTGTATAACAAGATAGTGGACCTGGTCTACGAGGACAGGCTCTCAGAGTGTGAGGCCCTGCCGGAGGGCGTTGCGGCGCCTGCCGGTGAGGGCGCCGAGGGCGAGAGCGAAGAGGAGTGAAGGCGTTAGGCTTTATAATTCAGTGCTGCCTGCACCTCAAGACTGACCAGAGGGGCTACCTTGAAGCCAGGTAAAGTGCTGACGCTATTGCTCGAGGCGCGAAAGAGGGGGAGAATACATCTAACACTAATAGATCCTGATAAGACCTCCCCTGAGGAGGCGGAGCGCGTAGCTAAGGTCGCGGCCGACGCTGGGTCAACAGCGATACTTGTGGGGGGCTCCCTTGGCGTCTACGAACCTCAGCTCTCTGAGGTGGTTAAGGCCGCTAAGAGGTCAGGCCTTCCTGTCATATTGTTCCCTGGTAACTTAAACGAGCTGACGCCCCACGCGGATGCTGTGCTATTCATGTCGCTGGTGAACAGTGATGACCCCTATTACGTCAGCGGCGTCCAAGCCCAGGCAGCGCCCATAGTCCTAAGGATGGGTCTAGAGCCAATACCTACCGCCTATATAATAATAGGATATGGAGGTGCCGCAGGCTACATAGGTAGGGCAAGGCCCATACCCTATGAGCGGACCGATCTAGCGGTAGCCTACGTGCTTGCGAGCGCTATGATGGGTGCTACAATTATTTACCTTGAGGCGGGCAGCGGTGCCCCGGCCCCTGTGCCGCCCGAGACTGTTAGGGCTGTTAAGAGGCATCTAGACATGGTTGGCTTTGAGGGGCTGGTAATAGTGGGTGGAGGTATAAACACGCCAAGTATAGCGAGCGAGATTGTCAGAGCAGGTGCTGATGGGATAGTAAATGGTACCGTAACCGAGAAGGACCCATCGCTGCTCTATCAGCTAGTGAAGGCCGTGAAAGACATTGCCTAATGGCACCCTGACTTCTGCAATGCCTCGTTATACTTAGCCTTGACGGCCTCCTCAACATCTATGTCCAAAAGGTTCGCCACGCTCAGTGTCCATGCTATTACATCTGCTAGCTCCTCTGAGATGCCTTCCTTGTCTCTCTTGAGCAGCGCCTCGCCAAGCTCCCCCACCTCCTCTACTAGCCATGTAAAGGTCTCAAAGAGCCCCCTAGATCTATCTATCTCAAAGTACTCCGACCTCATAGCCTCCTGAACGCACCTCAGGTCCAACGCCTTTCCGTTTATCCCTACACGTTCATTCCAACCATTTTATACCTATTCATGCTCATGTGGTGGGTAGGGACTAGCCTCAGCCACCTGCCTTAAGGCATGGAGCTCGCATTTCCTGCTTCTCTCTTCAAGTTTGTATTAGAATTACAACATCCATATACTATTTGTCGCCAACCTTGCACTTGCCCACCCTTGGAGCATGGCTTCCGTTGGATTGATAAATGGTTCTGCTATTGTGAACAGGGCAGGTTAATGAGGCGTAAGCTGGATTAACTTCGCCCAGTAGTTGGCGAGTCTCCCCAAGGCCTCAGCAGAGTCTCCACGCCTTATGTTATGTAATTATTGCAAATGAATATAAAAGACCTGCGTCAACATAAAAAAGGCGTTCAGCCCGTTAACCGCTTAAACCTCTCTCTTACTTAAGTCTGTGAGGGTTGGGATTGTCGGGGAGAGGAGGCAAGGGAGGTAAGGCTGGGTCCTCAAAGTCGAGGAAGCGTAAGGAGAGCGGCCCGATGACAGCCGCGGGCCTCGTGGCCTTCTACCAGAGCTATAAGGGTAAGATTGAGATATCACCTACGACCATGATTATTGCCTCGGCAGTTCTGGCTGCAACAGTGGTAGTCCTCAGGCTCCTGGTTCATTAACCCTAGCCGCCAGCCTCAGGAGCGTTGGGCTTCTCCCCTCTGAAAGGGCTTCACTGAGAACCTGTTTGAGGGTTCTGACGTCAAGCTCTAGCTCACTTATGTGCTCGCCGCGTCTCAGGGACTCAGCCAGGGCATATATGTGTGCACAGCCGACAGGTCTGTCCTCCGATGCCAGCCTTGTCTGGAACCCAGGGCAGCTGCAGTAAACAGGTGCTGATGCCATAGATCCTCTGCCAGAGCCTTGTTCAAGAGTGACAAGAATATAGGTATGACCAGCACGATGGTCAAGGTATGCCCAGAGCCTCAAGCTACCAAGCTTGCCCAACGTAAGGAAGCGGCCCTCGGGGGGCCTAAGCCAATCCTTAGGCAGTCTCTCACCCTTCCTGGGACCCCGCCACTCGCCAAGACGAACCAGGAGAAGCGTCAGCCTGATGGACGTCAGAGCCTTATCTATGTCATATATAGGGGGCCTTGGCCGACCTCCTGAATGAGAGTATATCATAACTGCAAGCCCTCCTGCCCACAACTATGTAATCCGCATATCCTATAAAGAGGCCTGTCTCTACAACTCCAGGTATCGACCTTAGCGTAGCCTCCAGCGACCTTGGATCCTTTATGGGACCCGTGTACACATCCACTATAATCCCACGCCAGTCACTCACCGTTGGCCCCATCTTACCGTTGGACTGCCTTGCGGAGGCATTAAGACGTAGGGCCTTCAGGGAACTGAGCACATATGGATATGACTCGGGCACAACCTCTATGGGCACTGGGCGCCTTGTGCCCAGGAGGTCAGACAACTTCTCCTCGCCTACTACGAACACGTTGAGCTCACTTGAGTATGCTAGTATCTTTTCACCTAGCAGCGCACCGCCCCCTCCCTTAATCATGTTACCGTCAGGCGACACCTCGTCAGCACCGTCTATGTAGACCTCTATTACTGGTGGGTAAGAGGCTGGATAGGATATAACGTCGATGCCCATGGATGCCAGCAGGGACGCCGTGGACAGGCTTGAGCTCAGCACTCTCTTGCCCTTTAGGAGCTCGACTACCTTGGGCAGGAGCCTGGCCACTGTAGACCCAGTCCCAATGCCTATCAGTCCTCCTGACGACTTTATTAAATCCCTGACCAGGCTCAGTGCGCCCTCAGCCGCTGCATCCTTGGTATCGCAGCTCACGGAAACCCCGGTAGTCGCTAAAAGCCCTGAGAGGGCAAAAAGCCTGGAAGGCCTTGAGCCTGCCTGTAGCTGACGCGCACTCGCATATAAATGATGTGAGGGGACTCAGCGCTAGGGAGCTGGCATCCAAGTTCCTCTCCTCAGGCGGGTGGTTCATAGCGCTAGTATCTGTATCCCCAGCGGACTACAACATGAACATCTCCCAGGACCCCCTTGAGGTCTACCTTAACGCACTGAGACACCATGTGTCGCTATGTAAGGAGGTCCGCTCGTCAGGCCTCACAGTGTCATGTCTTGCCGGCTTCCACCCTGATGATGTGGAGTTCCTGGCATCCAGGGGCCTAGGGGCCCTAGGAGCCCTTAAGGTCGCCATGAAGGTGTTGGAGGCTGAGGCGGACCTTTGCAGGAAGGGAGGGCTTGACGGCATAGGTGAGGTTGGAAGACAACACTATAAGTCCTTACCCGAGCGCCTGGTAGCCTCGCAGCTCGTATTAGAGAGGGCTGCTGAGGTAGCACAGGACCTAGGCTGTGTACTTCACATGCACCTTGAGGACGTAGGGCCTGACACCGTAGAGCTGACGCATATGGCGCTCAGCTCCAGGGGCATCAGGGCCGGGCCTAGGATAGTGTTCCATCATGCTAAACCCAATATGGTGGCACCTGCGACGAGTTTGGGCTACTCGGCTACAGTGCCTGGAAGGACTGAGGCCCTGATAGACGCCCTCAGGCTGGCCGGGCCTAACTTCATGGCTGAGAGCGACTTCCCGGGCTGGGAGGGCCCTAGGATACTGGCCCCGTGGAACCTAGGCATCAACGTCAGAGAGGCTGTAGCTAAGGCAGGGCTTGGGGAAGAGGCTCTCTATGAGATAAACATTGACAACGTGGTCAGGGCCTTTGGGGTTGAGCCGCCCTAGGCGAAGTCCACGACCTCCAGCGCCTCGCCCTTCTCCAGTTTCTTCACTACAAGGTAGCGATATGAGACCTGTTGGAGGAAGGTATTGTGACCCTGTATCATTATCGAGTGTAGCCTGGCGTTGGCCTCTTTGAGGAGCCTCTGGAGAACCTCAGGGCTCAGCCTGTCCTCGCCGTCAGTTATCAGCACCACATCACTTATCTTCTCCTTGCCCCCAAGCCTCATCTTCTGTATGTCGCTGACGCTGGCGGATATGGCCCTAGTTATGTCGGTGCCGCCGCCTGCCTTTATCCTGGCAAGGTAGGACAGAAGCCTTAGCACATCGCTGGGCTTGGCGTTCCCCCTTGCCATCATTTGGTTATAGGGTATTGAGTCGAAGAACCTCACTATGAAGGTTCTCCCCTCATCTATGGACTTCTTGAACAGTGCCACCGACACCGCCCTGGCCCAGTCTATCTTGGAGCCAACCATGCTGCCACTCTTGTCGAGGAGGACGTATATGGGGCCTCTCGAGGCTGGAAGCTCCTTTTGGTAGAGCAGGAGCCTGTCGTTGGCCAGCTCAGCATAGAAGAGCTCGTCGGGCAGCGCCAGCTGATTGGGGTGCACACGCTCTATTTCGTTGCCATACTCTAGCCCTGTGATCCAGCCCCTTGAGTACCTGGTCCCACTCTTACCCCTAGCGGACGGTATCTTAAGCCCCTCTATTTTCTCAAGTATCCTCATTACATCCGTCTCTCTGGCTAGCCTGAGTATCATCTCTGCTGAGCTCTCCAGTGAGAACACGCTCCCCCTACCGGCCCCTAGCCTCTCAGCCGTCATCTTGACCTTCTTTGCCATCTCCGCATCTCTCATGGCGGCCTCTGCTGCCTTCTTGACCATCTCCTCCATGTTAGGCTCGGCCGACTGGGGGCCCTGCTGGCCCTCCTTCTCCTCCTGCCTCTTGTTGCCCTTACCCTCGCCGCCTTGGGGCGGGGGCAGCAGGCTGTTCAGCCTCTCTATGAATGAGGCAGCAGCTACCACACTAGTTACAGAATCGGCCGTTGTGTGCGCCTTAGCCTTCCACACGTGCTCGCTTTTTATCATTGCTGCCACTACACTCCTCCTGAACTTAGTCTCATCATCTATGTCTACCGCGTTCTCATCTATGAACGGCAGTGGGAAGTAGTACGTATAGAAAACGTCGACCGCCAGAGCTGCGCTGAAGCGCGGGTCAAGATCCCTGTCAGCTATACTCTTGGCTACGGCAAGTATCTTCTCGCCCCTGTAAAACCTGACTTCATCTATAACGCCTATTTCCTGGAACACGCTGACGAAGCGCCTGTTCTCCTTACTCTCAGCCTGCACAGGCTCGTTGCTCATGATCTCACTTCACATGTTGAGCTTCACCATGATCTCCTGTGTCAGGTTTTCTATCAGTTCGTTGACCTCCTCGGCCTTCCTCCTTACCTCCTCATCCTCCACGTCCTGAACCAGGCCCTGTATCTTGCCCTTGGCCACCTTGAGGTTCTTGTATATGTCTAGGAGGCGCATGTCAAAGGGCTCCAGTTGCCCGACGGTCTTCTCCGCGTTTCTGACATTAGTAGCTATTTCCTCCAGCTCCCTCAACACCCTCTCCTTCGTCTTGAGCTCCTCTACAAGTATTGCGTTCACCTTGTCAAAGTCGTCAATGTTGCTCGGCACAGTGTACTTAAGGACTATCAGGTCGGACTCTGTGGCCTGCATCCTGCCCTCGAGAAGGGCCTTAGCGGCCACTGCCTTGAGTATCTTGCCCTTTCTCCTGTCACTTATATGGAGCTCTTTCTCGTCCATTATCATAAAGAGCCTTATCAATTTACCCTTGACAGGTGTTAGATCAACTTTGAATAATAGCTCGTTGAGCTGTTTCAGGTCGTCCATGGTCATAATCTTGTTTGTTCTAGCAGTGACGCCCATTTCTATTCTCCACGCTGCGTCGAGCAGCGGCTCCCACAGCTCCTCATCCACAGGCCTCACGTTCTGCCTGAAGAGGAACCTATCATAGAGGGCCTCAAGCTCGGGCTCCTCAGGAACTCTGTTTGAGGCACCGACCAGGGTCCAGAGGGGCACCCTTATCTCTGTGTAACCATCATAGAGCACTCTCTCCTGCATTATGCTGAGTATGCTGTTAAGCACTGCGCTGTTAGCGTTGAATATCTCATCGAGGAACGCTATATCGGACTCGGGGAGCTTCTGAGCTGTTATCCTCCTGTAGACTCCCTGCTTGAGCGCATTTATGTCTAGGGGTCCGAAGAGCTCGCTGGGCTCAGTGAACTTTGTCAGCAGATACTTGAAGAACCTAGCGTCCAACAGCTCTGCCGACCTCCTGACGAGCGCGCTCTTAGCGGTTCCAGGCTCCCCTATCAGTATCGCGTGTTCACCTGTAATGAGGGCAAGTGTTATCACGAGCGTCTCTTCATGCCTTCCAACGAAGGGGCTCTCAAGCTCCGCCAGAAACTCTGAGGCGAGTTTCAGTAGCTCCTCAGGCGGCTTCCTTTGAGACACCTCTTTGGGCACCTTGTCACTTATAGCCTGGTTCTGGGGAGCGAAAAACTCTTGCGCGTACTCGGGCCTTTAGCTGGGTGGGAAAGGATTTACAATGGCTGGGCCTGCATGATTATTTGAGGTGTACCCTAGCGGATGCCCTTTATGGTGACCCTAAACGGCCTGCCTTCCTGGCCCTCCAGGCTTATAACCGAGCCTGGGACCATCAGGTTGAGCAGGTCAATTAAGGTCTTGGCATGGCC
>DAJS01000001.1:67592-87445 GCA_002496425.1 Acidilobaceae archaeon UBA162 | reverse complement strand
GCCATGCCAGTCGAGAGATCCTCTAAAAGCGACCTAGCGGCCTCCTCGCCAACGATCTCGGCTGACTTGCCGCGCTCACCTAGCGAGTCGCCGCCCAGTATTGACTCCTTGGTCTCGGCCCAAACAGTGATCCCGCTGCCTGGGCCTAGGTGAGGGTCAGGTCTGCCCTCATAGTGTTCTACCTCTATATCGGCCTTAATCCCAAGCTCCCTCTCTATAACAGCTGCTGCCGACCTTGCCTGCCTCTGTGCCACGTGGGCTGGGAGCCTAACGCAGTGGCTTAGCCCCCTTACTCTGATTACCTTCCCTGACCTGACCAGCTCCACGGGTCTCAGCGAGTCGCCCAGCCTCTCAACTGAGACCTCCACCTCCCCGCCACCCCTAGGGTAGTGCCCTCTCTTGATCAGCTTGACCTGAACTTGGAGCCCGAAGTTGGACAAGAGTGGTGCTAGGACAAACCTAAGATAGTCTATGGGGGGCGCTTTGGGCACGTCAGTGCCACCGCGAACGCGTGCCACAACCCTTCCAGGGGCGATAGCCATAACTGGCATCAGGGCCTGTAGAAGGAGTGTGACGCTGCCGGCGGTACCTATGTCAAACGAGTAGACGCCTGCCCTGGGCCTCCCCGGGTAGAACTCTATTGTTGTAGAGCCAAGCCTGGCCATCTCTAGCCTGCCGCCCGAGACCTCAGCTACAGCCCTTATTGCTGCCAGGTGTTGGTGTGCAAGCCCTGGGTTAGACCTCCTAGCCCTTATATTGATCACCTTAATAGGGATCCCCAACGCGGCAGCCATGGCTACTGCTGTCCTCAATATCTGACCGCCGCCCTCACCCATGCTGCCATCTATGGTTATTGGACGCTGCATGCCAGACCTTAGGAGGTGTTATGAGTAAAAAGATAATATGATGGTATGGTTACTTCTTGAGCTCAGGCGATGCCATGCCCTTCTCGAGGAGTAGGGCCCAGCGCCACATCTCGTCTATCTCAGCCCTGAGCATCTCAAGCTTCTGGGGGTCCTTAAGCACCGTCTGGAACCTGCCTTGTAGCTTCAGGTACTCCTCCAAGGGCACTCTTCTCTTGGGATCCCTGTACATGCCGCTGTAGGGGCTCAGCCTGAACCTTCCGTTCTCATACTCGAAAAGTATGAAGGCGCCTGTTTGTACTGCCAGTTGGGCAATCTTGGCAGTCAGTGATGGGTCAAACCTCCAGCCTACTGGGCATGGCGCGTGGAGGTGTATGTACTTGAAGCCCCTTATGGTAGCGGCCTTCCTCAGCTTCTCGATGAAGTCCTGTGGGTAGCCGACAGTAGCAGTAGCCACGTAGGGCACATTGTGGGCCAGCACTATGAACGGTAGCGGCTTCTTGGGCTCTGTCTTGCCAGTCCATGTCGTTGTGGTCCAGGCACCATATGGCGTGAGCCCGCTCCTCTGTATGCCCGTATTCATGTAGGCCTCATTGTCAACACATATGTATATTATGTCATCGTTTCTCTCCGCGGCGCCGCTCAAAGCCTGGAAACCTATGTCAGCGGTACCTCCATCGCCGGCCCACACTACAACCTTGACGTCCTGTCCAAGCATCTCAAAGGCAGATGACATGCCTGAGGCCGCTGAGGCCGCTGAGGCAAACACTATATTGAGTATTGGGAAGTTTATGCCACTCTTAGGTCTTATGCCTTGGATCACGCTGCTGCAGCCAGCCGGTATGACTAGCACAACGTTGTCACCTAGGGCCATCTTAACATACCTGAGCCCCATGGTCTCGGGACAGCCAGGGCAGGCGGCATTGCCTGGGGAGCCGTAGCGGCGCCTGGGCAGGTCAGCAAGCCTAAGCGGCATTAGGCGCTCACCTCCTCGGCAAGGCTCTTAGCATACTTGGGTGGTAGGTGCCATCTCAGGGGCTCATAGACGCGTCCGAACTCCTCAACATGTGACACGAAGTCCGTCACCTCGTTCATGAAGTCCTCAGGTCTAACGTCAACCCCTCCAAGACCTGCCACGACACCTCTTATCGATGTTGAGCCATAAAGGGAGGCTGCAACATCAGTAAACAGCTGGCCAGCGCTGCCGAAAGATATGCTCCTGTCGAAAACTATGACACCCTTCCTATTGGAGAGCTTCTCCTGAACCACCTCACGAGGCCACGGCCTCACGAACCTTACCCTCATCACTCCGACTCTGTAACCCTTCTCCCTCAGGAGGTCTGAGGCCTTCTTGGCGTCACCGGCCCAGCTGCCCATGAGAACCATAATGTAATCGGCGTCGTCGCAGTTGTAGCACTCCACCAGGCCCCCATATCTTCTTCCGAAGGCCTTGCCATACTCCTCGTCGACCTCCTCTACAACCTTCTTGGCCGCCTCCATGGCCGCGTTTATCGAGTATCTCATCATGTAGTAGTCAGCGTCGTCAGCTATGTTACCCATGACTACATTGGTCTCTGGTGAAATCACATAGGGCTGTCTCCTGGACGGCAGCCATGCGTCCACTTCCTGTTGTGAGGGCACGTCAACAGGGGCCACCGTGTGCGACAGTATGAAGGCGTCGAGGCTCACAATCATCGGAAGGTAGACCCTGGGGTCCTCAGATATCCTGAAGGCCTGTAGTGTCAGGTCAAACGCCTCTTGGTTCTCCTGGGCCACGCCTATTATCCACCCTGTGTCCCTCTGATCCATCACGTCGCTGTGCTCAACATGGATGTTCCATGGCGGCCCTATGGCCCTGGTTACAACAGCCATGACAACGGGCACCCTGGCCCCACTTGTCCACCAGAGGACCTCATGCATGTAGAGGAGCCCGTGGCTTGAAGTAGCTGTGAAAGCCCTAGCCCCAGCCGCCGCGGCCCCTAGTGTAGCAGCGAGCGCGCTGTGCTCGCTCTCTACCCTGACCATCTTAGCCTCCATCTCGCCCTTCTCTATCATTTCCGCCAACTTCTCGACAATTGTTGTCTGGGGCGTTATTGGATAGGCAGAGACCACCTTAACCCTGGCTAGCTTGGCCGCCTCCGCCACGGCGTGGTTTGCTGTAAGCGCCTTAAGTACCATCAGCTCTCACCCCCCTCGGGTACCATGTCAATGGCATTTGTAGGACACACGGCTGCACAGATGCCGCAGCCCTTGCAGTAGTCATAGTCTACATATACATAGTCGTCCTCTCTCCTCAGGATGGTGTCCTCTGGGCAATAAAGCCAGCAGTAGAGGCACTTTACGCATTTTTCTAAGTGAATAACAGGCCTCTCAGTTCTCCATAGCCCTGTCTTGCCTGAGGAAGCAGGGGCTGGATATGATATGGGCGCTACCCAATATGTTTTGGGCTTCTCCACAACCGCAGCCGTCCCTGACACCCCTAACTGTACCCCTAATGGGATACCGTATCTAAGCTTAAATATACCTTACACATATTTGTTTCGTATTACCTGTTAAACCCACATACTCAGTCAGAGCATGGTTCAAGCTCCTTGTAGGACCTGGCCGCTGCCTCAGCGTTGAGCTTGCCTAAGGTGGGGTTTGAGAAGTACTCCTCTATAGCCTTGACCGCTGACTCTAAACCTATGACCCCTGTGGCCTTAGCCAGAGCGCCTACCATGGCTGTGTTCACCGTGGGCCATCCGGACACCACCAGGTTTAGCTCCTTAGCTATCCTGGTTGCGTTCACGCAGTAAACCTTGTACTTAGAGGGTATTGGACTCTTGTTAACCGGGGAGTTAAGGATGACGGTTCCTCCCTCCTTGAGCCCCTTAGTAACATCGACAACTTTAAGCAACTCATAGTCCAATACAACAACTATGTCGGGTTCGATCACGTTGCTGTGCACCTCTATTGGTTTATCTGAGATCCTTGCGTAGACAGACACGGGAGCCCCGCGGCGCTCAGCGCCGAACTCCGGTATCGCCTGGGCCCACTTCCCCTCCAACAACGCTGCCCTAGCAAGTATAGTAGCGGCAGTTACCGCCCCCTGACCTCCCCTACCATGAAATCTGAGCTCCATGTACAAGCCTGCCGCCCTTTGATCTTCCGGTCTTCGCGGCTTTTATGCTAAGCTTTTACACCACCTCAGGCCACCGGTGGGCTCCATAGGAAGTTGAGGGGTATATTTAAGGGGGTAGCAGGGACACCCCTCAGTTTCCTATGGACGTGGTAGGTCTTTTCTGCTGAACCAGCTCGTTGTGTCAAGATCATATGATATTGGGAGGTTGCGGGCATCTAATGTGATTTGAGTATTGGTAATTATACAAACATCATCATCAAACTATTTAGTTATATATCCTTTTGGCAGGCAGCCAACAATGCAGGTTCAACTCCAGGGGAAGTAGAGGGGTGGAGGGCATAGCGGCCCAGTGGGCTCCATAGGAAGCTAAGGGGTTCCTAGCTCAGTAACTCCTCATAACATCATTGATATCTATGGAACCCCCCACATACCTTAGAGTTGGCAGCGTGAGTCCGGGCAGATGGGCTAGGTGCCTGAGCCTTCCAAGGCCGGCTGTATACTCCCCGGTTAACAGACGTCTGGGCAGCACAAGCCTCGTCGGGAAAGCCCTTAGATCCCTATAGCCACACCTTGGACACCTGTACCCCTTTTCTCTCCCAATGCTCTCCATGCGGTGTCCACATCTTGGACAGCGAGGGGCGACCTCCACCTCGGAGGCCGCCAGCGAGAGGACTCTCAACTCCTCAACAGCTATGACAGGCCTATCGGAGGGCCTATAGGGCCTCACACCACCAATTACCTCTACCTCATCCCCTGGGGCCAGCAGCTCAGCAGCATCTACCAGCGGGCCAGTCTCACGGTAAAACACAACATCCAGCTCAGTACCATTGCAAGCCTTCAGTCCAGCCACCACATGGCCACCAGCAAGGTGCTTTGGCGGACTTGAGATCAAACCCTTCACTAGGACGGAGCGGTAAGGCCTTGGCTCAGTCCGAGTTACGTGAACCCCTGTGTGCTGGTTAGACCTGTATATGAGGGCTATCTGTGGCCTCTCACATAGGACCTCTTCATAAGCCCACAGCTCCGTCGGGCTAAGCCCCCTGAAGCCAGCTAGAACAGGGTCTGGACCACCTGGGGCAGCGCTGACTACCGAGCGCGCTAGGTCAACATTATTAATCGAGCTCGAGAGGGCCCCCTCGACCTTAACTGCGGCGGCGTAGTTTACACAGCGCCTTGTCCCCCAGGTTTCAGGCCTCCTGTAGAAGGTGAGCTCAAAGGTATAGGGGTCGCCCGGGGCTAGGGCCGCCAAGGCCGCGGCCGCCCCAACAAGCCCCCTACCGCCCCTGTAGAGGGCCTTGGCCTTGTCAAGCATTGAGATAGCTATGTCCCTCTGGACAACATCATATAACGCTCTGTGATAGAGGGACCTGAGCCTCCAATCATTCCACACATCACCTACAGCTACAACAACCCCAGGCGATTTGCCCGGCAGGGGAGGCCTGGGCTCCGTGTATTCAACGGCCATCTGCCAGGCGGTCTCTAGGAGCTCCAAAGGGTCACCATCATAGTAGAGCCTCAGGGCAGTGGCTGCATTGCCTCTAGTGCGCCACGGTATGTTAGGGTTGAGTCTGACCAACAACGGGTAGTCAGCTAGCCTCACCTTGCTGGAGAGCTCCTTGAGCAGGAGCGCCGTGAGGTGTGTGGTGCAGCCACCGTACTGACTGTCGGTGTCATCAATGGCTAACGTTACCAGCAAGGTGCTGCATGGGTCAGCGGTAAAGCGAGGTCAAAAAGCTTGCCTTCAGTTGGCTTAACTCAACTGATTAAAATTTTAATGGTTTAGAACCAACTCAGCTTATTAAGCTTCAACTTAAGCCCTGAAGCGAGGGACATGTCAGGGAGAAAGGTTCCTTGGGCAACATTTGCCGCGCTCTCGCTTGGCATGATAGTTTTTGGGCTAGCCGAGAGCTATGGACCACTCACTGTGGCGACTAACCTCGTGCCTAAGAATTATTGGTGGCTTGGCTATAGCCTACCCTTCATATTCGGTGGCATAGGCGCGTTCATAGCTGGCTACCTGGCCGATAACGTGGGCAGGAAGCCAACCTTTATGATAGCGGCAGGAATGGTTGTGGTCGGGCTAATCCTCTATGCACCCATGCTCTTCAACCTGTTGACTCCAGGGTCCCCAGCCTACATGCCAGCGCTAGTGGCCTCAATGGCGCTGATAGGGATGGGCGCTATAGGGATAGAGAGCCCAGTGCTGACGATGTTGGCTGAGAGCGCCAGCGCCGAGTACAGGAGCAAACTGTTGGTCCTGGCTCCCAACTTCGGTAACCTCGGCGTGGCATTGGCCTTCGTGCCTGCAGTACTCCTAGGCATGAATTCATCAGCAGCCTCGGTAGCTGAGGAGAGGGTAGGCCTCATGTTGATGTATGCGGCCCCGTTGGCAGCCCTGATAATAACTTGGCTCGTGGTCAACGAGAGCCTCCCATGGCAGGCCGTCAAGGAGGGCAACAACGTTGTTGAGGCCTGGAGGCAGATAGACGATGCTAGGGAGACGGTCACGCCCACGGCAGGCGTTGGATTCAGGATACTTACGCTCCTCCTGCTTGGGATCTCCCAGGACGTGGCCTTCGTCTACTTCACCTATGAAGCCCCATGGAGCTTCCAGGGCACCATAGCGGGGACCAACCTAGGCTCACTGGTTCCATTGCTTGGAGGGTTCATAATGACAGCTGTTGGGATAATAGCAGGGCTGACCATCACCAACAAGCTCAACAGGAAGAGCTTCGCGTTGCTGTCCTTTGGACTCATGGCAGCCCTCTGGGCAGTCCTGGCAGCTGCGGGCCTCGCCACTGGGCTTACTGCTAATTACATCATATTGATAGCCTTCATAGCAATCATGGTGCCTACCGAGCTTACATGGGCCGCCAGGGCACTCCTCGAGCCAGAGCTATTCCCAACTGCCAAGAGAGCATCTTACGTATCCTTGGTGAGGATGATAGTCTGGGTAGTCACAGGTTTCATAACAGCAGCACTATCCCTGGTCACCATGCAGCAGGCCGGGGCCCTGGCCTCAGTCAGCGTAATACTGCTGGCCGGCGTCAGCGGCGCCATGATCTGGAGCATTAGGGGCTTCGAGACCATGGGCAAGAACCTCGTAGGCCTTGACCTCACGCACAAACTTAACGCACCCGTGAAGCCAGAGCCTGGCAACAAGAAGTAAAGCATCGCCCTTTTAACATAGCTACAATAAAATTTTGTTAACTATTATTATTTGGGATCTCCTAGGTCTCAGGTCTAGGACTTCTCCTTACCCATAACTATAACACTTGTGAGTGTACTCTTGACCCCCTCAAGCCTCCTTATCTTGTCAGTTATGAGGCTTCTGAGCTTGTCCATGGTATCTGCTTCGACAAAGATTATGATATCATGAATTCCATACACCATGTAGACCTTCTTAACCTCATCTATCTTGAGGAGCTCGTTAAATATCTGGTCTTCCTTGCCTACATCCGTGTTTATCATAACTATCGCCTGCGCGGACATGCAGGATCACCGGGTCCAGGTAGCTTATTCGCGAGTAGGTCGTTTATAACTTTTTGGTGGGGCTTCAGCTAATGTGTACTGGAAACCCATGAGCGGTAAGGCTTTTTTAGACTACTGAGCAGCTCAGAGGCTTGGGGCCCGTAGCTCAGCAAGGTAGAGCGCCCGGCTCATAACCGGGCGGTCGGGGGTTCGAATCCCCCCGGGCCCACCTCCTTCCAGGACGGCGTGATGATGAGGTGGAGCGACGCTGAGGGCTGATGAGCGACCATCCTCTGAGCGATAACACCACTGTTTGGACAGCATCAGCTAATCATGCACAGTTAAAAACTAACTGGACAAGCCAATACCTTCAGAGGTAACCCATCCATGAAGATACCTGAGAGAGTCGACGTAGCCTTCATAGGCGGAGGTGGAGCCTCATATCCAGGGGCCTTTGAGCTGGCCAAGGCGGGCCTGAGCGTCCTGATGGTTGATGAAAAGGGCAACCTAGGTGGCGACTGTCTCTATGCAGGCTGCATACCATCCAAGACGGTCAGGACCAAGATACTTGAGTACACATCAACCACCAGGAAGGTGGATCCTGACGATGTCTGGCAGGAGGCAGTCAAGGCTAAGGAGTGGGTTCAGGACATAAGGTATGAGCAGCATATGAGGGAGATCAAGGAGCACGAGCCCAATCTAACCTTTGTAAAGGGGTGGGCCACGATACTTTCCCCCAACAGGCTTAGGCTGACCACAGAGGAGGGAACCTTCGAGGTAGAGACCAGGAGACTTGTCATAGGGGCTGGGGCTGAACACGTAATGCTTAACATACCGGGCAAGGAGCTTACCATAACCAGCGACATGCTCTTCGCCTATAAGAAGACTATGAACCACCTGCCAAAGTCCCTTGCTATAATAGGTGGTGGCTACATAGGGGTCGAGGTCGCTGACATGCTCTCAAGGCTAGGAGTCCAGGTGTCAATAGTTGAGATGATGGATAGGCTGCTGCCCAACATGCCTCCAGAGCTTTCAGACGCGGCCCTGCAGAGGATGAAGGAGGCAGGTGTGAACGTCTACCTGAAGTCCCCCGCAGCTGCCGTAGAGAAGAGGGGCGAGCTCAAGGTTCTCAAGGCAAGGAGCTCTGACGGCAAGGAAATAGAGGTAGAGGCCGAGGAGGTTATGATGGCTGTGGGCAGAAGACCGAGGCTGACTGGTTACGGTCTTGAGGTGCTTGAGGCCCAGGGACTCCAGGCAGGCAAGGGAGGCATAGCCGTTACCCCTGGCATGATAACAACACTGCCTAATGTCTACGCAACGGGCGACGTGACCGGCAAGGCCATGCTGTTTCACGCTGCTGTTAAGGGAAGCGTGATAGCGGCAAAGAATATATTGGCCAATAAGGAGGTCTATAGGTTCAACTACCACTCAGTGCCATACACGATATTCACATACCCCGAGATAGCACTTGTCGGCTACACCGAGGATGAGCTGAAGTCGATGGGAATACAGTACGATACTATATTATACAAGCTCGCTGGTGATGCCCAGTCACAGATAGTCAATCACCGTGAGGGCTGGATGAAGATACTTGTTGAGCGCGAGAGCCTCAGGATACTGGGCTTTGAGGCATACGCGCACGACGCTGCCGAGCTGGCAGCCGTGTTTGCCGTCGCCATAGAGAACAACCTGACCGCCAAGAACCTGGCCTGGACGGCAGGGCCACACCCTCTGACCTTCGAGTCGATCAACTATGCCCTGAGGCCTTACTTCTGATCTCTCCTAGTAGCCTTAAGGGTCTCTTTAGTGAACCTGTGAGGCAGAAGCTCCCTTAGAGTCCACGTATTGGACTCCCTAGTCTCTAAGGACACCGAATATATCCTAGTGCTATCATCACCAAACTCAGATATCACCTGAAGGCAGGCGCCGCAAGGTGTGGCTGGTGGCCCGCGCTCGACCAGCACTAGGACCTCTGTAACCTTGCGCTCACCTGAGGCCACAGCACTAAAGATGGCAACCCTCTCGGCGCACATAGAGAGGCCATAGCTGGCGTTCTCAACATTAGTGCCAGTATAGATGCGTCCGCTGGACGTCCTTACGGCAGCAGCCACCTTGTAACCCGAGTAGGGAGCATATGCATTAGGCAGGACCTGCGCAGCCGCCTTAAGCAGGTCGTTGGGGGCCTCCACATCTCTCGCCCTGACCTTGCTTTAGCTGAGGCGAGAATAATAGGGTGCCAACAGGCACTTACGAAGGATCTATATATCAAATATATAATTATTTAGAGTATATGGAAGCCTATAGGGTAGACACATCAATATAGATAGGCTTTTTAATTCCGATCTTAACCATCATAGTGAGTTAGGTAATGTCGCGGTGGAAATCTGACGGAAAAGCACCAGATGACGCTTGGAGTCCTACGCAGAAGCTGACACGGGGCCACCTCAAGGTAATATTCGTGTCAGGCATGGGGTTCTTCACGGATGCCTACGACCTGTTCATAATAGGCATCGTAGTTAACCTATTCCTCGCTGAGATGTGGCACCTAAACGAAGTCCAGGTAGGTTTGCTGAACTCCATAGCCATAGTCACTGCAGTTGTGGGACAACTGCTCTTCGGCAGGCTCAGCGACATGTTAGGCAGAAAGGCCGTCTACGGAGTTGAGGCAATGCTGCTCTCTATAGGCGCAGCCGCCAGCGCGCTGGTTAGCAGTTTCCCTGCGCTGCTAGCGACTAGGGCCTTAGTGGGCCTAGGCATAGGCGGCGACTACCCAACCTCAGCGACCATAGCCAGCGAGTATGCCCCAACGGCCAAGAGAGGGAGGGCAGTGGCGCTTGTGTTCAGCTCACAGGGCTTTGGCGTAATAACTGCTGTAATAGTAGGCGTGCTGGCCGCCTATTACCTGCCCCCAGGCCTGGCCTGGAGGGTCATGCTTGGCATAGGCGCCATACCTCCGGCACTCGTGATTTACTTCAGGAGGAAGGTACCAGAGACCCCAAGGTACTCCGCGCTTGTCAAGGGTGATGAGAGGGAGCTGGAGAGAAGCTTCTATGTAGCCTATGGTAGGGCCCCAACTCACGACTTAAGGCGCTATAGGGCCAGCAGCTACAGCTACAGGGAGTTCTTTAAGGCCTTCAGCCTCATACTGGTTGGCACAGCGCTGTCCTGGCTCCTAATGGACATGGCCTTCTACGGGACAGGTATATACTCCTCAGCCATCACACCCCTCATAGTTGGCTCCTCTAAGGCCGTCTGGGTCGATGTAATGAGGTCCGGACTACCCTATCTGGTTGGCGTGCCAGGCTACTTCATAGCGGCTGCTCTGGTTGACAGGCTTGGCAGGAAGACGTTACAGATAGGCGGCTTCGTGGCCATGGCCGCAATTTACCTGGCCTTATTATTTAGCATAGTCCAGGTGGGCAAGTCCTATGTCCTGTTAGTACCGGGCGCCTTTGCGCTCGCGCTGTTCGGGCTCTCGTTCACCTTCATAAACCTCGGGCCCAACACGACGACCTTCATAGTGCCGGCAGAGGTCTACCCAGTCAGGTTCAGGAGCACAGGTCACGGGATCTCAGCCGCAGCTGGGAAGACAGGGGCTGCTATAGCCACATTCCTGATGCCACTACTGCTCGCTACCTGGGGGCTTCATGGCGTCTTCATGCTGCTGGCCCTAGTCTCCATAGCTGGCGCCGCGGTGACGGCAGCCTTCGTGCCAGAGGCCAGAAACAAGACCCTCGAGGAGGCCAGCAGGGAGAGGATAGTAGTAGCTGTCCAATCGAGCCCACACACCAGGTCTTAGGCGGCCTTTATGCTGACTGACTTAACGCTTTCTAGCTCAATGGCCTGGGCCGAGGCACTTCTCTTCGCGCTAAGCACCCTTAGAGCCCCTCTCCTTGACAGGAAGCGGTTGTTGTTGCCACAATAGGGCGAGAAGACACACTTGGGGCACCCATCGTAGCAGGTGCATGAACTCACAACATTTTCTGCTATAGTTTCTACATCCTCAAGCCTCTTGAAGAGCAGCCTGCTGAGGCCATTACCGCCTACATGGGAGTCGTAAATCACAATGTGGCCTGTGGGGTAGCTGACACCGCTCAGGTCAGTGTCGCTGGCCCCAATGACAGGCCTCGCGGCCGATATCAGCACGTGCTCAAGCGCGTGGTAGGCGCTGAGCCTATCCTCAAGTGAGCCGAAGTCAAGCGATGGATATCTCATGAGGACCCCCATGGTCCAGTAGTCCCACGTTATTGGCGTCTCATAATAGTTCTCAGATATGGTGGCCCCTGAGGCTGCATCCTTGATTACATAGCCGCTAACGCTCACTATAACGTGAACCCTGCCATAGACCAGGGGCACGGGGCCAGAGAACCTCCTCTCCAGGGGCTCCACCTCGCTAATGCTAATGTCATAGAGAGGCTTGGTGTAGAAGGAGACGTTCTCGGGGAGAGCAACAACCTCAGCCCTCATTCTTGACAGGTCAAGAGATGATACAATGTAGGGGCGTCCAGCGTGATAGTAGAGCGCACCAGGGTGGAGGTCGTAGAGAGCCATGGGCATCTCCCTCTCGCCTATGCGCTTGCCACCGTGGTAGATCCTCACTATGGGACCTGAGGACCTGAGGCTGCTTGACTCCACGAGCCTCCTGGCCGCGGACCACAAGGGCAAGAGGAGATAGCTCGTTTTTCTGGCTACGTTGAGCTTTACAAGCTCGTCAGCTGCGTCCCTTAAACCCTTGGGCAGATCGTTGAGGCGAGCAGCCCCTGACTGCAGGAGCAGGGCTGCCAGGTGCACCTTGGCCACATCAAGGTTGTCAGGCTCTATGTAGCCCTGCTCAGGCCTCCTGTTGAAGTGCTCCTCAGGCCTCCTGGCATAGTAGGCCTCTATGGGGTCGTCGCCGAGTAGCGTTACTACAAGCCCGGTTCTCCCCCTGCGCCCGGCTCTGCCAGCGCGCTGAACATAGCTTGAGTAACTCTTTGGCAGGGAGGCCATAAGCACTGCGTCAAGGTCGCCTATGTCTATTCCAAGCTCAAGCGTCGAGGTGGCAACCACCGCTCTGACCTGGCCAGAGCTGAGCATACTCTCGATTCTTCTTCTGTACTCGGCAGGGAGGCCAGCCCTGTGAACCGGGGCCTCAACACCATGGTTCTTGCGGATCATGACGCTGACGAGCTCAGCCATCTGTTGGGAGTCAACAAATGTGAGTACCTTAAGGCCCATCTTTACCAGCGAGGAAGTCAGATAAGCCGCGAAGGTCCACCTGCTCGAGTTGCCATAGTCAACAAAGGCATGAAGGGCCGTGCTCCTACGCCTAGGGGGGCCAATGACTACTGAGACTTCAGCTGAGAAGAGGGATTCGCCTAGCTCCTCAGGGTTACCAATGGTAGCGCCCGCCCCCACGAGCTGGAGGTTCCCTGCAGCCCTCTTCAGCCTCTCGATTACCCACTTAAGGTGAGTCCCGAAGACTCCTTGGTATACGTGGAGCTCGTCGAAGACGGCAATCCTAGTTGTTGAGACCAGCTCTCTGAAGTCCTTGGAGAGCGCCAGGCCGAGGTGAATCATGTCAGGGTTAGTGATAAGCAGCTGAGGCGGGTCGGCGTAGATGTCCCTCCTCTCAGAAGGTGGCGTATCACCGTCAAGTATTGCGTAGCGGATGCCGCTGCCCTCTATCAGCCTTGAGAGCCTCCTGGCCTGATCCCTGGCTAGAGCCTTAGTTGGGTATATCAACAGAGCCTGGACTCCTGAGCCCCCCAACCTGCGCAGCCTGTCAAGGAGAGGGATCATGAAGGCCTCTGTCTTGCCGGTACCAGTTCCAGCCGTTATTATTACGTTCTTACCTTCGGATATCAGCCTATAGGCCTGCCACTGAAAACCGTAGAGTTCACTAACCCCCTCATCGCTTAATGCCTTGGCTAGCCTGGCGTCGAGTTCTAATGAAAATACCGAGGGGCCGCGCTCAGGCTCACCGCTATCCTCAACATGAAAGTGTATTACCTTACCTCCCTTCCGCTCCACTACTTCCCTTAGCAGCTCCCTTAGCCCCTCCACGCGCTCCATAGTTTCTGCGCCTCACGTACTTGGAGAGCCCTAGGGCCTCAAGGGCCTTCTCGACGACCCATGAATATGAGGGGTCGCCTCGGGAGAGCCTTAGCTTAAACCTTGAGTACTTAACTCTCAGAACCTCCGAGCCCTGGTGATCATAGACTGCTATATATCCCTTGACAGACTTCCTGGGCGTTAACGTGAGCACTACGTGAACTGCCATATCACCTGGGGCCAGGTCGAGTGAAACGGAGCCCGCCTCACCCTTGGCGTAGGTTCCCTTGCCGGGCCTTTCTGGCTTGGCAAACACCTTTGCCCTACCGCCTGATATTAGGACTACCGAGGCGCTCCTGGCGTGTAGCCCGCTACGGCTCTTGGTTCTCTCTACACTGAGCGAGATCTTCAAGGCCCCCTTTACAAAGCAATAAAAGGGCTTAATTTCCTTAGCTCTGGGAACTTGGCTGACATAGACGTAGTGGTGCAGGGCCTCGGAGTGGCTGGGTCCCTGCTGGCAGCCAGGCTAGCGCTCCAGGGCTTCAGGGTCAGGGCTTATGATCTCAGCAGGGATTACTTAAAGCCATGCGGTGAACAGCTAACCCTTGAGGAGACCCCCCTTAGGGTCGCCAGGTCTACGGGCGCTATAAAGACTATAGTTAGGACTGTAGACGTGGCGGTCTCTGGCAAGTTAGTCACTTCAGTAACAATGAAGCCAAGCAAGTGGGCTATAATAGATAAGCCACGCATGATAGCGGCCTTAAGGGAGATGGCCAAGGCTGAGGGCTCAGAGGTCGTGTGGGGCCCTGCAGCACAGGTCCCAGGCGCGCTGACTGTTGACGCTAGGGGCCCGTACTCAGGGCCGCGAACCTTTAGAGAGGGGCTTGCGCTGGCCCTAAGGGTCGTGGCTCGCGTGAGGAGCTGGGAGGGTGACCTGGCCCTCCTGGACTTCTGGCCTGCCCTTGGGGGCCTCTTCTGGGTATTTCCCTATGACTCAGAGGGTAAAGTGGTCAACGCTGGGGCAGGGTTCGTAGGGGTCTCTAATGCTAACTTTGTCAGGGATCAGGTCATCAAATATCTCAGGCACCTCTTGGGGCCGCATGAGGTCCTGGAGGTCAAAGGGGCCCCAATAAACCTGTTCACAAGGCCTAGGCTCTCAAGGGGCACCTCAATATTAGTCGGCGAGGCCGCAGGCCTAGTGATGGCCTGGAGTGGTGAGGGCAACAGGCCAGCCATAAACTCGGCCGAGGCGCTGGCTGAGGCTATAAGAGAGGTTGGGACTGAGGACCGTGGGGCCCTGTCGAAGACCTACGCGGCGCTGGTCAAGAAGACTGCCAGGGAGGCCGAGATGTCGCGTCTGGCGCTTAGACTCTTCGGTACCTCAAGAATCTCTAATGCTTTCCTAAGGCTTACTTCAGATGATGTGTGGGCTAAGTACGTGAGGCAGGAGCTGGAGCCCCTCGATCTTCTAAGGGCCCTAGTGGCCTTGTAGCCCTAGTAGCCTTAAAGCCCTTAGCGCCTGCCAAAGGCCTTACTCCTGGCGCCCTTTAGGGTTCCACTGACAGCAATGGGCGCTATGAGCGCGTCTGAGGATCCAACCTTTCTTACGATACCCATGGCCGCTAGAGCCCTAGCTAGGCTTTGGGCTCTGACCCTCAGAACTCCTCTCCTGAGCGCTGGGTTATAGTCTATCAGCTTTAGGCCCGACTCGGCAAGGCCGGCATTGCCATAGAGGGTTACAAATGCCTGCAGCAGGGAATCCTCCACGTCATTCCGTGAGGGCTCAGCAGCGGTCATGACTTCAAAGGCTACATAACGCTTTCTGGCCCTGGAAGGCCTCTTCAGAAGCTCAACCTCTGGGGTATCCGTTTTGGCGCCTGCAAGTCTCCTCACGAGTAGGTAAGTCAGAGCTGCTGAGACCAGTGCGGCTATCGTCGCAGAGACGGCTATTGAAAGTAGGAGGCCCAGGTAGAGGGGCACAAGTAACCTTACCTCTTCCTTGTGAGCTTCCTGGCCTCCCTCTCCGTCTCCCTCAGTATTATTATGTCACCTACCCTGACGGAGCCCATAACGTTTCTAGTTATTATACGTCCCTTGTCCCTACCCTCCAATATCCTTACCCTTACTTGCGTGACCTCGCCAGCAACCCCAGTTCTGCCTGTTATCTGGATGACCTCACCCGGGTACCCTATCTCCTCCACTATTGTTGAGCTGGAACTGCCCTGAGTCCGTTGGGCCTCCTGGTGCTCAGCGCCCGCGCTCATATAACATCGCCTCCGTTAGCTTGTGCTGTAGACTTAAAAGCAGTCATGAGATCGGTGACACGGGCCTGCGCCAACTAAGGAGGCTTGTGAGAAACTCCGTTATTAGGGCAGCCGCGATGGCGCTGAAGGAGTCTTACGAGGGCCTAGTAAACGAGAGGCTTTCTGTAGTGGCCAGGGTTAGGGGCGAGCTGTCAAAGGAGCTCTTCAACCCATACGACTTTAGACAGCTTCAGGCTAACCTGTTAAGTTATGTGAGCTCTCTAAAGTCGCTCATAATGATTATACCGCGTGATCTACTCGGGGATCAGTTCCTCCAGCTCTACAGAAGGGCTGGTGGGCTCGAGTTGCTGATTATAAGGGCCACAGACATAAACCAGCTACTGAAACATGTAGAGACTGCGGATGAGATTTTTATCGACTTGATTAACAGTCTCTACCGCGTGGGCCTGATAACGCAGGGAACAGGTGCTAAGATTGGGTAACTAGTAGTTAACAGACCGGGGCGCAGTTACGTGGGAGGAAGATTGTCAAGGTTTTTGCAAGCTCTCCTAGCCACCTCGCTGGCCTCAGCCAGTATGCCCTTAGCCTTGAGAGCCTTTGCCTCTAGCTCGGCCTTGACTCTCTTAAACTCCTCCTCAACGGCTACAGTTAGCATCCTCTCTGACATGAGCCTTATTAGCGTCAACCTCCTTGAGGCGACCTTAAGCCTTGCAAGACCAATCGACCTAATATAGGAGGCATGCTCATCTATAGCGTCAGCTAACTCTGCCATGCCCTGGCCCATAACAGCACTCACCTTAAACAGCTTCGGCGTCCAACCGCTGTCATAGGATCCCAGCTCACCCTTGTCAAGGGCAAAGGAGAGATACTCATAGGCCTTCTGGGCGTCCGGCAGGTCGCTCTTGTTAAGGACATATATATCGCCTATCTCCATCACACCGGCCTTGAGGGCCTGCACATCATCACCGACCCCAGGCATAGTCACTACTAATATAGTGTGCGCTGCGCTCATGATATCAACCTCTGCCTGTCCAACGCCTACTGTCTCGACCAATATCTTCTCATAGCCCAAGGCATCGAAGAGCTCAATCATTGAGAGGGCGGCAAGACTGAGGCCCCCCTTGAGCCCTCTCGTGGAGACGCTCCTTATGAAGACGCCTGGATCCATGGCATGGTCCTGCATCCTCAGCCTATCACCTAGTAGCGCGCCACCAGATATTGGTGAGGTAGGGTCTATAGCTATCACTGCCACACGCGCTCCGCGGCGCCTGAGCTCAGGTATTAGCCTAGAGATCAGCGTGCTCTTGCCAGCCCCAGGTATACCAGTGACGCCTATGACGTGGGCTCTGCCAGCCTGGGATGCCACCATGTCGAAGAACTCTGGCGGAAGCCTGTAGGGGTCCTCCATTATTGTGAGCAGCTTGCCTGTGGCCCTAAGATCGCCACGCCTGGCCTTGTCCAGGAGTACTGCCAGCTCAGAGTTGTTGAGACTCATAGCAGCCGCACCTTTCTTCTCCTCTCCTCCGCCAGGGTCCTGATAACATCAGTAATTCTTCTCAGACTCTCGCCTGGCAGGAACACATCCTTAACCCCAAGCTCCTTAAGCTTGTCTACATCAATCACAGGTATCGTGCCGCCTACTACAACAGGTATGTCATCGGCGCCCATCTCCTTCAACTTTTCCATAAGCCTCTGTATGTGATGTATATGAGCCCCGCTGAGTATGCTAATACCAATTACGTCCGCATCCTCCTCCACGGCAGCCCTGGCCACCTGCTCAGGGGTCTGTCTGATCCCAGTGTAGACAACCTCGAAGCCTGCGTCCTTGAGCGCCCTAGCTATCACCTTAGCCCCCCTGTCATGGCCATCAAGGCCTATTTTGGCCACTATTACCTTGAATGGTCTCTCCTCAATATATTGGGGGCTCGACATAGGTTCCGTACACCTCCTTAAGCGTATTCATTATCTCACCTAGAGTGGCGTAAGCCTTGACCGCTTGGAGCACGTAGGGCATTATATTATCACCCCTTTCAGCGGCCTTCCTGAGCTCGTCCAGGGCCCTGGACCACCTCTGTTGATCCCTTGATGACCTGACCTGTGCTATTCTCTTGCGCTGTCTCTCCTCTATCCCCTTCTGGTCGAACTCCAGCAGTGGCACCTTCCTTATGTCTTCCACCTCGTTCTCGACAAATATGTTTACCCCAACTATGAATCTGCGACCATCCTCAACGTCCTTCTGGAACCTGTACGCCGCATCTGCTACCTCGCGCTGCGGGAAGCCCTTCTTCACAGCCTCAAGCATACCGCCCATGCGTTCTATCCTATCAATATACTTCCATGCCTCCTCCTCTATCTGGTCCGTGAGCCACTCCACATAGTAGCTGCCTGCCAGGGGGTCTATGGTGTCGGCGACACCGGTCTCATAGGCTATGATTTGCTGGGTCCTCAACGCTATCTTGGCCGCGAACTCGCTGGGAACCCTGAAGGGCTCGTCAAAGCTGTTGGTGTGGAGGCTCTGGGTGCCACCAAGCACTGCCGCTAGGGCCTCTATGGCAGTTCTGACTATGTTGTTCCATGGCTGCTGCGCCGTCAACGAGACGCCAGCTGTCTGCGTGTGGAACCTTAACCACCAGCTCCTGGGCTTCTTAGCGCCAAACCAGTCCCTCATGATCTTTGCCCACATCCTCCTGGCAGCCCTGAACTTGGCCGTCTCCTCAAAGAAGTTTATGTGTGCGTCAAAGAAGAAGCTCAGCCTTGGCGCGAACTCATCGACGTCAAGTCCTCTAGCCTTGAGCTGCCTAACATACTCTATGCCGTCAGCCAGCGTAAAAGCCAGCTCCTGAACCGCTGTGGCGCCCGCCTCCCTTATGTGGTACCCACTAATGCTTATCGGGTTCCATAGCGGCAAGTTCTTAACGCTCCACTCTATGAGGTCCATAGCTACCTTGACTGCAGGCTCGGGCGGAAAGACATAGCTCTTCTGGGCTATGAACTCCTTCAGCGGGTCGTTCTGCGTGGTGCCGCCTATCTTGTTGTATGGCACGCCCTGCTTCTCAGCCACGGCGACGTAGAAGCTTAACAACACGGGGGCCGGCGGGTTTATGGTCATGTTAGTAGTCACGGAACCCATATCAATACCGTTAAACACCACTTCCATGTCAACTACGGTGGGCACGCTGACGCCAACTATGCCCACCTCGCCCTCTGCCATGGGGTCGTCAGGATCCACTCCAACCAGCGTGGGATAGTCAAAAGCAAGGCTCAGGCCCGTCTCGCCATGCTCTATAAGGAACTTGAGCCTCCTATTGGTCTCCTCAGGCCCGCCGTAGCCACTGAACATGCGCATGGTCCAGAGCCTAGCCCTATACATAGTTGCATGGATGCCCCTGGTGAATGGATACTCGCCAGGTAGTCCCAACTTCTCCTCATAATCGAAGTTATTTAGATCAGCAGGAGTATAGACACGCTTGATTGGTATGCCACTGAGCGTTGTAAAGTTGTTGCTTCTCTCTGGAACCCTCTTAAGCCATTGAGGAACGACATCGCTCTCCCACTTATCGATGTGCTTCCTTATCTTCTCAACTTCATCCTTGTTGTAAAGCTCACCCACTTGTGCCACCAGGCTTTAGCGTCGCTACAAAGTTTTTATAGTAAGTTACACCAACTGAATAAGCGCTGACGCGGCAGAGACTCCATTAGGTTTAAGGGCTTAATACCCTGCCGTCGCAGGGTAGTTAGAGAAGCTTTGGTCAAGCTGTACTCAGAAATCCTGGGAAAGGAGGTAGAAGTTCCAGACAGGCCGCAGAGGATCGTAAGCCTGGCTCCAGCAATAACGGAGACCCTCTACCTACTGGGCGCTGGAGACAGCGTGGTTGGTATCAGCTTCTTCTGCGATAAGCCGCCAGAGGTCTCCAAGAAGCCTCGCGTGGGGGCCTACCTCAATGTGAACTACAAGCTGCTCGAGCAGCTGAGACCTGATCTGATACTTGTGACCACTGGGGCCCAGAGGGGCCGCATAGCGGAGTTGGAGTCCAAGGGCTACGTGGTCTATCCAGTGCCCCTACCCGTCAGCATCTACGGGATACTTGACAACATAGTTGT
>DAJS01000001.1:59159-67568 GCA_002496425.1 Acidilobaceae archaeon UBA162 | reverse complement strand
CTGGCTGAAAGGGCGGTAAGGCTCAGGGGGGCGCTTAAGGGGATCAGGCTCTACTACGAGATAGACCTAGGGGGGCCAGTGAGCATTGGGGCCCACAGCTACATAGGCGATGCCTTTAAGTACCTTGGAGCCTCCCACGCCTTTGAAAACGATAGAGTGCCATACATTGTTAACCCTGATCCGAGGAGGGTTCTTGAATACGACCCTGACGTGGTAGTTTATGAGCAGAAGCTCGGCGAGAAGGCCACCATCGAGAGCGTTAAGAAGCGCATGGAACGTGAGGGCCTTGGAACGCTAAGAGCCGTAAGGAATGGTTCAATCATAGTTATGGAGTATAACAGCCTGGCCCACTACGGCCCCAGCTTCTTCAACTCCATCGAGGAGCTGGTTACTAAGGTTAGGCAGAGCCTTGAGGCTGGCCCTCAGCGGCCTTAGTCTCCTTGGTTGGCGCCTTAAACTCTGGGTAGAACTCGTCAAGTGTCCTGTTTATGTCAACAAAGGGTACCGAAGTCTTGAGCGCGTTAAGGCTCATCTCCTTGAACTTATCGGTGCCATAGATGTCTATGGCCTCATTGAGGTACTTAGCAAACTCAGCGTAGTCCTTTTCATCAATTTCCTGCGCCTTAGGGTCGGTGTATATGTTTATCAGCTCCCTTAGGTCCTCCCCAAACAGCCACCCGTTCACTCCATGCTTGACTATCTCAACCACAGCACCATCCTTGGACGAGACCACAGGCACACCGTTGGCCAGCGCCTTCATGAAGCTAGTGCCACTTGCCTCCCAGCCGGAGAATGGTGTGAAGACCTGTATGTCAGCTCCTGTCTGGAGGAGCTTAGCCTTAGGCACGTCATAGTCATGTATGTGGACCACATTAGGGTACTTCTTGGCTAGCCTGTGGAAGGCCTTCATGTAGCCAATGCCCTCAGCGTCCCTCGGATGCGCCTTACCTCCAAGTACGAAGAGGACATCCTTCGAAGCCCCATATTCCTCTATGAACCTAGTAATGAAGTAGGGCCTCTTGTATCTCGTGCTTCTCCTGGCCCACACCACTATTGGCCTGTCCAGGTAGCCATCAGGTATCTCCTTGTAACCTCTCAGCAGGGACAGAAGGTTCCGCTTGACCTCCTGGTGAGCGTTCCAAACATCATCAACTGTCAGCGTCTCCAGACCCTTTGACCTTACCAAGGTCTTAATTGACGGGTGCTGCCACCTCTCGAGGTCAACACCGTTGGTTATGTGCGATAAGTTATCGGCATACTCGTTGAACGTCTTCCTAGTTATCTCCTCATGTTTAGCTGAGACAGCAAATGATTTCACCGCCCTTGAGAGGCCAATCCTTGTCAGAACAACAAAGGGCTCAGGATATGAGAACCCGAATTCCTCGGCCAAGATGCCAACGGGGTAGACCGGATGTCCCCAAGGCCCAGGCGTGTGGGTTATGAAACGATATTCCTTGAACTCGGGCAGCGCCATCATGAGGAGAACGCTGTAGGCTTCCTGTAGGTCTATGTGGGCTATCTGGTCAAGCCCAATGCGTTCCCTTATGTATGTAGCTGCTGCCTTGGCTAGGAAGCTATACTTGTATATGTTGTCCATGTAACTGCTCTCCACATAGGCCTGCTCATTGAAGGACCTGGCCCAAGTGGGGCACTCGGCCTCAAAGAAGACTACCTTTGACCGGCCCCTTGCGTAGGCCCATGGCCTTACATAGACCTCCTCGCCCTTAAGCTTAACCGTTAGAACCTCCTCAGGCCTCAGGACGCTCTCGAGCAGGAAGGGCTGCTCCTGAGGCGAGGGCACAGGGTTGCCCTCGTGGTCAAAGGTGTAGCTCACGTAGCCGTGCCTGTAGAGTAGCGTTAGCACGTAGTACTTCCATCCGCGCCTTGCGGCCGCATAGAACTTGTCACCCTCGAGCACGCCTAGCCCGCCGGCGTAGCTGTAGAGCTCGTCAAGGGCTATCTCAGGGGTCACGGAGATTATTATGTCCCTTGCCATCAGCTTCGCCTCCTACCGCCTCAGTTAAGAGGCTATTAATTTGCTTAAACCCTTGAGCTTCACAGTAAAGTATTAAGAAGCCATCGAGCGAGTTGCCTGAACGCCCATAGCTTAGGAGCTCCTTGCAACTACTAGTATGCAGGTTGTCAGTACTTGTTGGCTTCCTTGAGACGAGGGCCGCTATGGCCGACCCTCTCCACAAACGGAGCAGCAGCAACAGGTCGTCCGTGAGCGCCACAGCCCTGAAGAGACCGACTCTGAGGGCCTGATATGATCTCCTCAGCAGGGCCAACGCCTTAATGTAGCTGAGCAGCTCCTTGTCCCACCTGCTCTCATCCCATACCATGGGCAGCCTGTTGTCGGGGTCTCTGTCGCCACGAAGGCCAACCTCATCACCATAGTAGACGCTAGGAGAGCCATACATAAGGAACTCGACACTTAGGGCCTTGAGGGCCGCGCGCTTGTCCTTGACCGCGGTCAGGAGCCTCTCAGTATCATGACTTCCCAGCAGATTGTAGAGCGAGTTGGAGACCTGAAGAGGAAGGGCAAGGTACTGTCTGTTAAGAGCATCAACAAGCTCTTTGGCAGTTTCGTCGCCATTGACAAACCTAAGTATGTGCCCTCTGGCTTCATAGTTCATGGCGGAGTCCGCTTCAATCCCTAGTCTATAAGACCACACAGGCGCCATGAGCTCCATTATGACTACTGCATCATCCTTGATCTCCTTAGCGCACTCGTAGAGCCTCCTCATCACGTTGAACGGGAGTCCATGGGCTACATCAACTCTAATGCCGTCGGCTCCCTCAGATAGCCAGTACTTGATTACATGACATAGATGCTCCACGACCTCCGGGTTATCATGATTTAGCTTAGGCATTGACCAGAGGGCGTAGAAGGCCTCATAGAATGGCTTAAGGTCCTTAAGTTGCGGCGGCACGGACCCACAGCCGCCATCTATGTACGACTTAAACTCAGCCATTATGTTGCTAGGCAGCTCGCTCAGGTCATTAACTAGGAACCTGTACCAGCTCCAATATCTGCTTGACTTCCAGGCACTTAGCGCTTCTAGGAACTCTTTAGCACATGGCGACGTGTGGTGTGCCACTATGTCTACAACCACCCTGAGCCCCAGCGAGTGAGCTTTTTCTAAGAACTCCCTCATGGCCTCAGGACCTCCAAGCTCCTTCTCCACAGACTCGTGATCTATCACGTCATAGTTATGATAGCTCCCAGCGACGTAGACTGGAGTCAGGTAGATGGCCTCCAGTCCCAGACCGTTTACATGGTTTAGCCTCTCAGAGGCTGACCACAGGTTGCCTCCTAGGCGCTCCCTGGGCCTTGAACCCACGACGTTCCTAGCGCCAGCAAAGCTATCAGGGAATATCAGGTAGTAAGAGGTGCCAACGAACCACGGGGGTGCCCTCGACAGTACGCCTGGATCAACACGCCATGGTTCAGGGCTTCCAATGCCGTCAACGCCAAAGGGTACCTCACGCCCTCCAATTCTCAGCGTAAAGTAGTAAGCTAAGACTGGGGCCTCAACGATTGCCTCATAGTAGTCCCGTAGGTCATCTCTGTGGGCTCTCTCAGCTGGGGCCAAGTGCCAGGAACCATTAGCCATGTAGTTCAGAGTAACCTCTTCCACCTCATCCCTTACCGTGAACACTCTGACCACTGTAATGCCTCCGTAGCCTGAGATGAACGAAGGCCATCTCTCATCGTGAACTATGAGCTCTGGATGCTCTCCGCCCTCCTCAAGAGCCCTCCTGAGCTCCTCAAGGCCAACATCAGCTATGCGGAAGGGAACCTCTAAGTTCATGAACTTGAGGTTTTCAGATATGGGCACCTCATAATCCTCGTATACATTATAGAGGCTGTCAACCATCGCATAATGATATCTGCCCTCCCAGAGGTCTAGCGTGGCTACCCCTCTGTGGCCGACACGCCTCAGCTCAACCCTACCAGGGAAGAACGCCGTGAATTCAGAGACTATGTAGAGGTGACCATGAGTCCTAGGGGGCCACGGCGTCGAGAACGTCACTATAGGCTCGCCAAACCTCCTTCTTCCAAGCCTTGGCCTCTCATACCTGTACGTCAAAGCCTAGATCCTGTGCAGAGCACTATTAAACAATTTTAAATCGCAAGCTCAAAAGGACTCTTAGGGACTGAGCCCATTGAAGCTCTTCGAGTATGAAGCTAAGGAGATCATAAGGCGTTATGGGTTTGAGACTCCAAAGGGCGTTCTGGTGAGGCCTGGTGATGATATCGCCAAGGCCATAAAGGACGCAGGGCTCTCCACACCTGTAGTCGTCAAGGCTCAGGTGCTGGTAGCTGGAAGAGGCAAGGCTGGTGGCATAAAGCTGGCAAACAGCATTGATGAGGCTGTCTCAATAGCTAACCAACTGTTCAAGACTCCAATAAAGGGCATAGTACCCTCAATACTCCTGATAGAGGAGGCCGTTAAGCACGATGTTGAGCTTTACATAGGCTTTGTAATAGATAGGGCCGAGAGACAGCCGCTGATGCTGGCCAGCAGGTACGGTGGCATGGACCTTGAGGAGATAGCGAGGGAGCACCCTGAGGCGATAATAAGGCACTACATAGACCTAGACAAGGGGTTAAAGGATTATGAGGTCAGGTCTGTAGGCAAGCAGCTGGGCCTCTCAAATAAACAGCTGGACAGCTTCATAGCCTTTGTGAAGGCCTTATACTCTGCCTTCGTGAACTACGATGCCGAGCTGGCTGAGAGCAACCCCTTGGCCCTCCTAAGCGATCGTGTAGTCCCACTTGACATCAGGATAACGATAGACGATAACAGCCTCTTTAGGCACCAAGATTTCGCGGCCACAGAGAAGGAGAGGCTTGGCGAGCTAACCGAGAGGGAAATACAGGCAAGGGAGAAGGACCTGGCTTACGTGGAGCTCAACGGTGACGTAGGCGTCATAGGCAACGGAGCGGGCCTCACTATGACTACTATGGATCTTGTCTACGAATATGGCATGAGTCCTGCCGACTTTCTCGATGTAGGTGGCGGTGCAGAGGCTGAACATATAAAGGACGCCCTGGAGTTCGTGATGAGCGACCCTAAGGTAAAGAAGGTGTTCGTTAACATATTTGGTGGCATTACTAGGGCAGATGAGGTGGCCAAGGGGATTGTTATGGCCCTTAAGGAGCTCGGAGACAAGGCCAAGCCCCTTGTAGTAAGGTTGACTGGAACTAACGAGGAGCTTGGCAGGGAGATACTTAAGGAGGCAAATATAACTCCATATGCTGATCCGCTGGAGGCGCTTGAGGCCTTGAAGAAACTGTGAGGGGTGAGGGAAATGGGGGTACTAATCGACGAGAACACCAAGGTGATTGTCCAGGGCATAACTGGTAGGGAGGGTTCATTCCACACTAGACTCATGCTGGATTATGGAACCAAGGTAGTAGCTGGCGTTACCCCAGGCAAGGGTGGTTCCACAGTATATGGCGTGCCAGTGTATGATACGATGGAGGAGGCTGTGAGGGCACATCCTGAGGCCAACACTTCGATAATATTTGTGCCTGCCAAGTTTGCTGCTGATGCTGTCTATGAGGCTGTTGACGCTGGCATGAAGGTGATAGTAGTGATAACCGAGCATGTACCTATCTATGATGCGATGCGCTTCGTGGCCTATGCTAAGAAGCATGACTCGATAATAATAGGCCCCAACTGCCCTGGGGTCATAACGCCAGGCAAGTCAAAGGTTGGCATTATGCCTGCTAACGTTTTTACGCCAGGTCCCGTGGGCGTCATGTCTAGGAGTGGCACTTTAACCTATGAGATCAGCTATTTCCTGACCAAGGCCGGCCTAGGGCAGTCAACAGTGATCGGCGTCGGTGGTGATCCAATAATTGGGCTCCCATTCCCTGATGCAGTACAGTTGTTTGAAAATGACCCACAGACTAAGGCAATAGTAATGATAGGTGAGATAGGTGGGGACGCCGAGGAGAGGGTAGCCAAGATGGTCAAGGAAGGTAAGATAAAGAAACCCATAGTCGCATTTATTGCCGGAAGGACGGCTCCAGAGGGCAAGAGGATGGGACACGCAGGCGCAATAATAATGCTAGGCACAGGCGCCTACAAGGACAAGGTGGCAGCACTCGAGGACGCCGGCATAAGGGTGGCCAAGACGCCTTACGAGGTCCCGAAGCTGGTCAGCGAGGCCCTGAGCAGGGCCTAAGGGCCCTCCAGGGCCTCTCTCCTCTTTCTTGACTGCGCGACCTCGCTCGTCCCACTGGCCACAACCTCATATAGCACGGCTACCTTGTTAGGCATAGGCCTGAGGAGCCTCCCCAGTCTTTGTATGAACTGCCTTCTTGACCCGGTACCGGACACCAACATACCAACATTGGCGTCAGGTATATCAAGACCTTCATCACCCACGGTGGTGACCACTAGCACGCCGCTCTGTTCATGCTTGAAGGCCTCGAGCTCCCTGAGGCGTCTCTCCTTATCTATGTCACCATGTATTAGGTGGGCCCCAAGCCTCTCCGCTATCTCCTCTGCCTGTTTCTTGTACTGAGTAAACACTATTATCTTAGATCCACGGCTGAGCTCTTCCTTAGCAATTTCAATCACCTTGTTGATCTTGTTCTCGCTCTGCTGAATTATATCCTGCATCTGAGCCCTTACCTTCAGGGCCTCTATTGCTCTTTGATCACCCTTCTTGGCCGCCTCCAGCACCTCCTGGAACTGTCTGCCTCCAACTAGGCTGAAGTACTGCTTCCTCAACTCATCATACCTCTTCTGCTCCTCAGGGGTTAGCTTCACCGTGATCCTCTTGATCATAAATGGTGCCAAATAGCCCTGCTGCATAAGCTCGGCCGCCGTCTTCTGGTATACAATGCCGCCTATGAGCGGGAATATCTCCTCATGCTTGCCGTCCTCCCTAACAGCTGTAGCCGAGAGACCCATGCGATAGGGAGCCATCATCTTTATTGCTATGGCCTTGAACTTGTCGGCAGGCAAGTGGTGGGCCTCGTCAAAGATTACAAGTGCGAAGCGTCTGCTCAGATCCCTTATGTACCTGAAGGCGGTCTGATAGGTAGTTATAGTTATGGGGCCCAGCGTCTTCTCATCACCATAATAGTGGCCAATAAGGCCTGCTGCATCAGTAAACCTAGCTATAGAGTCTGACCACTGCTTGATATGCTCCTTAGTGTACACCACCACCAGCGTGGTCAAGTTAACCCTAGCCATAGCGCTTATGGCGACTACGGTCTTGCCCGCCCCGGTAGGCAGAACTATGACCCCACGCCCGTGGTTGTTGATCCAGGCTTCAACGGCCTCCTGTTGATAGGGCCTGAGCTGGCCACTGAAGTTAATGATCCTTGGCAACTTGGCGTTGTCAAGCAGCTTAACATTATCTATTACGGGTAGGCCCCTGGACCTAAGGTGCTTTATAATGTCAAGATAGAGGTAAGGCGGGAGCTCGAAAGCCCTAAGTTCATGGTTATACTTAATGGGTGCCTGAATATCTTTCAGGTAGTCCTTGAGGAAGGTCTTAGAGCTGAGTAGAAGCCTATCGTTCTCGTATCTTAGCGTGGCTGAGTAATTCTCCAGTATGAAATCCTCCATGCGATCCAGGTCCTCCGGGACAGCGAGGTCCTTAAGCCCGCTTAACACGTTGAGTACATCAAGGGGCTCATAGCCCGCCTTGCGCGCCCTATCATAGTTGAACTCGAACAGCTTGTAGGGGCCGTCTCGGCCTAGGTAATCCATGAACTCTACGAGCTCCTGAAAGGAGTCCTCATCGAGCCAGCCCTTGACGCGCAGCCTTGGCTTACTGCTGCTCAAGCATCTCTACCTCCTCATCAGTAGCAGGCCTATAGCCAGCTATCTCAGAGGGCTCGGGAACTCCCGAACGCCTGAGCAAGTTCTTAGCCTTGAGCTCAGGCCACGGTCTGGCCATTAGTGCTAGGCATCCCTCACGGATCAGAGCCTTGTCAACCTCAGGCCACTGGAAGGGCTCAAGAGTTGTATCAGGGCCGCATAGCTCCACGATCACATACATCAGCCTGAGACACTCGAGGGAGACGAAGCACCTCGCGTAGGCTTGAACCTTGTCTGACCTGTAAAGAAGTGCATCAACGTAATTATACTCTTTGTTAGCAACCTCTGAATAGAGCTCCTCGGCGTCATCCCTAAGCTGAGGGAATACCTCGTGGAGACAAGGCCCGGCTCCGGGCGTGGGTTCTAGCTCACCGTTATTATCGCCTCTTAAAACCCTCGTCACAGCCGAGCCCTGACAGGGGTTCTGAGTCGCCAGAGGTTTTTAGTATTGGCAGGCGTCAGTGCCTTAACACACCTTGGATCCTGGGGCTACAGGCTCCAGCACGGTAAGCACGACAGGCTTTTCAGAGTCCCCGCAGGGGGTGGCAAGTATCAT